>CBDCGJ010000001.1:0-194993 GCA_965216645.1 Alphaproteobacteria bacterium
GGTCGTTCCACCGGGGTCCGCATCAAGGTATCCAATCCCTTTAACGCGACCCGCGATTGCTGGAATTTTGTCAGCATCGCGGCCACGGCCCCTAGCGGACCCATAGCGCGGCCGGTCAAGATGGTGCAGGCGATCAGACCGCCAATGGTCATCTCGCCCTCGGCGATGCGGTGCACGCCGAAAATCACCACGCCCACCGTCGTCAAATGTGTGGCGCTTTGCGCGAAGGAGGTCGACAGAGTGCTGAGCGCTCGCGCCTTGCCCGACGAGGCGGCGGTCATACCGACCAGCTTTTCCCATTGCCGCTGGACCTGACCTTCCGCGCCGGCCGCCTTGATGGCTTCCAAACCATTGATTGCCTCGACCAGCAGGGAATGCTTCTGAGAAGATTCCCGGTAGGTTTTTTCCACCACCCGGCCGAGGGGGTATTGTAGACAAACGCCCAATAGAATAACCGCCGGCGCCGTGATCAGCGGCACATAGGCAATCGGGCCGCCGATGGTCCAGATCACGAAAACGAAGATGAAGATGAACGGCAGGTCGACAACGGCGATCAAGGTGGACGAGCTGAAGAAGTCGCGGAGCGCTTCGAACTCGCGCAGGTTGTTGGCCAGGGAACCGCTCGACGGCGGACGCTTGTCGAAGCGCATGCCCATGACTTGCTGCAATAGTTTACTGGCGATGATGATGTCGGCGCTCTTGCCGGCAACGTCGACGAAATAACTCCGCAAGTTTTTCAGCACGAAATCGAACGCGAAAACGATAACGACGCCGATCGCCAGCACCCATAAGGTATGCAGGGCGTTGTTCGGTACGACGCGGTCGTAGACGTTCATCGTGAACAGCGGTGTTGCGATCGCCAGCACATTGATCATGAACGACGCGAGCAGAACGTGCCGGTAGATAGGCAGAAAATTGAAAAGCGTGCCCCAAAACCAGCGCTTCGTGTCGATAAGCTTGAGGTCGGCGGTCCGCTCGTCAAAGCGGGCGTCCGCTTTGGCGAATAAGGCGTAGCCCGCGAACTGCTCCTGCAACTCGGCCAGTGGGATGGCGACGGTGCCGCCGCTTTCGGCGGTGATAATCTTCGCTTCTTTGGTTTTGCTCGGAAGTTCGACAAGCACACAGGCGTTGCGGTTCTTCAGGAGTAAAATACAGGGCAAGGTGAGGGGCGCAATGCCGTCGACCCGACGCCGGCGCATGACCCGGGCGGTCAATCCGGCTCGTTCGGCGGCCCGGACCGCCAATTGCGGTGAAATGCCGTCTTTATCCACCGGCAGGCCGGCCCGCAGCGTTTGGTTCGACACCGGCCGGTCGAGTAATCCGGCGAGGGTCGAGAGGCAAACCAATAACGGGTCGTCGAATGGACCCGCGGCCGGCGATACGTCCCAAAGCTGCTCTGGCGCCTTTTCGCGCAACACTTCCGAGGGGTCGATGACCTCATCGACTTTACTGGTATCTTCGGCTGAACTCACAACTACGCTCGGTCCCGTCGCCGATATGTTACAAAAGTAAACAAATAGTACTGCAAAATAGATCGTACCTTATCTCGACGATCTCCGGCAATCACTTGACAAAAAATTGTGCCGCTGTGTCGATTTTGCCTAAAAAACATCGAAAAACTAAGAAAACGTTAAAAGGTATAATATGCTATGTAGATTTCCCCGAGAAAGCTTTATGGCTTGATCATGCCCATTGTTATGTTCTTCTCGAACACCTGCCCAGGGCTATTGATGGACATTTTGCTCAAATTTTCCCCAGACATTCAGGTGTAGATGTGTTGATCCAAAGGATCGGTTGTCCCGTCGACGAATTGCGGCGGGCAATTTGAAGTTTTGATCTTGGAAGGTATTATTATGGCGACTGAAAATACAACCGCGACGCAAAACCAAGGTAGTGCTAGTAATCAGGCGGCTCAACAGCCGGCGATCCCGAATACGGGGCAAGCTATTCAACTGCCGCCGGTCGGTCAGGATACCGTCATTCAGGTTTTGCCGGGTCAGCAGGTCAATCTCGGCTTCCCGTCGACCCAGGCCAACGTATTCATTTATACGGTCGGCAATGACGTCATTATCGCGCAAGTTCAGCAATCCGGCGATCAAACGACATTTCTAAGTGGGCAAATCATTCTCAAGGACTTTGCTCAAGCCGCCAATGCGGAAGCCGAAGATCCGTGGATCGTATTCGCCGACGGCAGTCGTGCGGAAGGCGATCTGGTCGTCGCCGTTGGCAATTCTCCCGACAACAAACCGACCCTGCCGACCGCGGCGGGCCCGGGCGGCGATGCGCAAGGTAGCGGCTCCAACCGGTTCAGCGACGACCAGGGCGAGGCCATTGCCGGCCTGAACGCCAACGGCCCGGTGCCGCCGACCCCGTTTCCGACCACATTGCCGGAGTTTGACGAGCCGATCGAAGGTTTGGAGGACGACGATCCGGTGATCGACGTCACGCCACCGAACCCGCTTCCGGCCACCCCCGGTTTCGATCCCGAGGACCCGGATAGCTTGCCGCCGATCATCAGCGAGATCCAAGGCGTGGTCGACGAATCCGCCTTGCCGGACGGTACTGGTGGCGGCACTTTGCAAACCAGCGGCACCATCGAGTTCGACACCGGCAACGACGAATTGGGCGCTTTGGAAGTGCTGGACAAGGACGGCGTCTGGGTCGACATCACCAATGGCGGCGTGGTTCAGGGCATATATGGCACTTTGGTAGTCAATCCGGACTATACCTGGACCTACACGCTGAACGACAACACGCTGGATCATACCGACATTACCGACGCGGACGGCGACGGCATTGTCGGGTTGTCCGATATCGTGCTCGATCCCTTTACCGTCCGCGTGACCGACGATGACGGCGATCAAGCGCAGGATTCGCTGATTGTGGGTGTGACCGATGACGGTCCGATCGCGGTCGACGATGCGACCACGGGCGCGTTCGACACGCCGGTGACCTATGACGTCGTGGCGAACGATCTGGAAGGCGCCGACGGCGCCGTCCTGCAGGGCGCGGAAATGGCAGCCGGTTCCGAAACCGCCGGCACGGCGAGCTTCGATCCCAATACCGGCGAAGTGACCTTCACGCCGAATGCCGGCTTTTTCGGCGTTGCCGTGATCGACTATACTATCGTGGACACGGAAGGCGATGTCTCGGCGGCGACCCTGACCATCACCATCGATAATCCTCCGCCGCCGCCGCCGCCGAACAAGGTGCCGGAAACCTTTGACGATACCAACTGGGTGAAAGAGGACTCGGTTCTCGAAACCGACCTCAATTTTACCGAGCTCGGCAATGTGCTCGAAGACCGCAACCACGATTACGTCCAGTTTGTGGGCGAATTCGAGGAATCGGTGGTTGTCGAGTTCGAAGACGTCATGGACAACGATCCAGACGGCGGTCCGCAACCGCTGAAGGTTGTTAGCATCAACAGTGACGTAGATGGCACTCTGGCGGTGGCCGCCGGTACAGACAAGACCACGGGTACCAGCATCAACGGCGACTACGGTATCCTGCATATCGGTTCGGACGGCAGCTATAACTATGTGCTCTACACCGAAGAGCAGAACGCCGAGGCGTACGCCACCGTACAAATGCTTGGTGACGATGAAACGCTGGTCGACGATTTCGACTATGTGGTGAGCGATGGAGAGGATCAGGCGGCGCCCGAAAATCTCGATATCACCATTTTCGGTACGGATGACCGAATCGTTATCAGCGGCGACCAGACCTCCGTGGACGAAGCGGGCCTAAACGGCGGTGGCGACACCAATTCGGCGTTGGTTTCCGATTCCGACTATGTCGGTACCGGCGAAGCGGCCGACGATACCCCGGACAATGACGATAGCGAAACCACGTCCGGCAGCTTCTCCTTCAGCGCGCCGGACGGATTGCTGAAGATCGATGTCGGCGGCACCGAATTGACCAAGGCGCAGCTGCAAGACGGCTTGACCTTCCCGGTCACCATCGTCACCACCTTCGGCTTCCTGACTTTGACCGGTTACGCGGAGGACGCCGATGGCAACGGTGGCACAGTGAGCTACGAGTACGAGCTCAACAACAATGTCGATCACAGCGGCGGTCCGGTCGACGACACCATTACGTTCACCGTCCATGACGATGACCTGGTGTCAGACACGGCGTCCGGGTCGATCATCATCGACATCGTCAACGACGCGCCCATCGCGAACGACGACTTTGACAGTGTCCTCGAAGACACCACCACGCAGGCCAGCGGCAACGTCATCGACGGCTTGGAAACAGGCGACACGGACGACGTGGACGACGGTGAGGACGGCGAAGCGGACATTGCCGGCGCCGATGGCAAGCAAGGCGTTATCTGGGCAGACGATGCTATAGACGGCGACGATACGGCCCCCGACGGCGTCGACGAGGACGGCGTGATTTACGGCAATTACGGCCATCTGTTGGTCGGCGATTCCGGCGACTATACCTACGTCCTGGATAACGACCATCCGGATGTGCAGGCCTTGTCGAACGAAGACACGCTGGAAGATACCTTCGATTACATGCTGCACGATCAGGACGATGACAGCGATCCGGCCACCTTGACCATTACTATCAACGGCAAAAACGATATTCCAAACCAGGAATGGGGTTTGACCGTTGACGAGGAAGGGTTGACCAACGGCATCACCGGCGGACCGAACGACGACGTGGTCCCCGACAGCGATGGTGACGGCGACGAATCGACGATCGTCTTCACGGTCGATTTCGGTGATGAAGGCAGCGGTACCATCGACTTCTCCGCCCTGCACGGGATGCCGGTGGAAGACAGCTCCAACATGGCGGTCTTCACCGTCGATGGCGTGGCCATGACCTGGGACTGGGATGCGCCTAGTCAGACCCTGGTGGCCCTGGCCAACGATGACAATGCCGAGATCCTGAAGATTTCACCGGACAGCGGCAACGACTACAAGGTCGAAATTCTCGAGCCGATGCAGCATAACGAGCCGAGCCCGCCCGACGGCACGTCGGATGAGGACAATATCGGCTTTAGTCTGGAATTCGGCATCACCGATGGCGTCGGCGGCAACGGCACCGGCTTCCTGTTCATCAGCGTCGATGACGACAGTCCGACGGTGAATATCGACTTCAACGGCGACGATCCAGATTCCGTGGTCGAGGGCAACTCGATTAACGGCGATTGGCAGTCCGGCTATGGCGCCGACGGCGGTGTCGAGGCCAACGATGTTGAGATCTCGATCAACGGCACGACGATCACCGGCGCGGTGGGCGACACCATCGACGTGGTGACGACGGACGGCGATCTGGGCGACCTTGTGGTTGCCACGGACGGCACCTGGACCTTCGATGCCAACGACAATCTGGCCAACGAAGGCGGCCCGCTGAACTTCACCTTCACCATTGCGGTGACGGACGGCGACGGCGACACGGCGACGGACAGCCATACCATCGGTGTGACCGACGGTGCCGGCCCGACCGGTCCGGACAGCATTGCGCTGTCGGTTGACGAGGACGATCTGTCGGGCTTCGGCGGCAATCCCGGCGGTCCTGGCGACCTGGCGTCGCCGGACGACAGCGAGGTGATGAGCTTCACGCCGGGGGCGCATCCGATTGCGACCTATGAGTTCGATCTGACCAGCGATCCCTCGATCAGCGGCCTGGAAGGCGGCGTCGAGAGCTGGATGATCGACGGCAGCGGCCATCTGGTCGGCTCGGTTGACGACGTTCCGCTGATCCGGATCGAGCTGAGCGGCGGCACGCCGACCGGCGATGTGACGGTGACGGCGGTGTTGCTGGACACCTGGGATCACGACATCGACACCAACACGGAAGACGACATCGTGATTTCCGGCATCGTCGTGAAGGCGACGGACACGGACGGCGACAGCGCCACGGGCGTGGCCCAGGTGACGGTCGACGACGACACGCCGGTGGTGAATATCGACGACCAGGCGCCGGCGGACCCGACGACGGTTCAGGAAGGCGACACCATTGCAGGCGACTGGGCCTACAGTTTTGGCGCCGACGGCGGTGTCGAGGCCAACGATGTTGAGATCTCGATCAACGGCACGACGATCACCGGCGCGGTGGGCGACACCATCGACGTGGTGACGACGGACGGCGATCTGGGCGACCTTGTGGTTGCCACGGACGGCACCTGGACCTTCGATGCCAACGACAATCTGGCCAACGAAGGCGGCCCGCTGAACTTCACCTTCACCATTGCGGTGACGGACGGCGACGGCGACACGGCGACGGACAGCCATACCATCGGTGTGACCGACGGTGCCGGCCCGACCGGTCCGGACAGCATTGCGCTGTCGGTTGACGAGGACGATCTGTCGGGCTTCGGCGGCAATCCCGGCGGTCCTGGCGACCTGGCGTCGCCGGACGACAGCGAGGTGATGAGCTTCACGCCGGGGGCGCATCCGATTGCGACCTATGAGTTCGATCTGACCAGCGATCCCTCGATCAGCGGCCTGGAAGGCGGCGTCGAGAGCTGGATGATCGACGGCAGCGGCCATCTGGTCGGCTCGGTTGACGACGTTCCGCTGATCCGGATCGAGCTGAGCGGCGGCACGCCGACCGGCGATGTGACGGTGACGGCGGTGTTGCTGGACACCTGGGATCACGACATCGACACCAACACGGAAGACGACATCGTGATTTCCGGCATCGTCGTGAAGGCGACGGACACGGACGGCGACAGCGCCACGGGCGTGGCCCAGGTGACGGTCGACGACGACACGCCGGTGGTGAATATCGACGACCAGGCGCCGGCGGACCCGACGACGGTTCAGGAAGGCGACACCATTGCAGGCGACTGGGCCTACAGTTTTGGCGCCGACGGCGGTGTCGAGGCCAACGATGTTGAGATCTCGATCAACGGCACGACGATCACCGGCGCGGTGGGCGACACCATCGACGTGGTGACGACGGACGGCGATCTGGGCGACCTTGTGGTTGCCACGGACGGCACCTGGACCTTCGATGCCAACGACAATCTGGCCAACGAAGGCGGCCCGCTGAACTTCACCTTCACCATTGCGGTGACGGACGGCGACGGCGACACGGCGACGGACAGCCATACCATCGGTGTGACCGACGGTGCCGGCCCGACCGGTCCGGACAGCATTGCGCTGTCGGTTGACGAGGACGATCTGTCGGGCTTCGGCGGCAATCCCGGCGGTCCTGGCGACCTGGCGTCGCCGGACGACAGCGAGGTGATGAGCTTCACGCCGGGGGCGCATCCGATTGCGACCTATGAGTTCGATCTGACCAGCGATCCCTCGATCAGCGGCCTGGAAGGCGGCGTCGAGAGCTGGATGATCGACGGCAGCGGCCATCTGGTCGGCTCGGTTGACGACGTTCCGCTGATCCGGATCGAGCTGAGCGGCGGCACGCCGACCGGCGATGTGACGGTGACGGCGGTGTTGCTGGACACCTGGGATCACGACATCGACACCAACACGGAAGACGACATCGTGATTTCCGGCATCGTCGTGAAGGCGACGGACACGGACGGCGACAGCGCCACGGGCGTGGCCCAGGTGACGGTCGACGACGACACGCCGGTGGTGAATATCGACGACCAGGCGCCGGCGGACCCGACGACGGTTCAGGAAGGCGACACCATTGCAGGCGACTGGGCCTACAGTTTTGGCGCCGACGGCGGTGTCGAGGCCAACGATGTTGAGATCTCGATCAACGGCACGACGATCACCGGCGCGGTGGGCGACACCATCGACGTGGTGACGACGGACGGCGATCTGGGCGACCTTGTGGTTGCCACGGACGGCACCTGGACCTTCGATGCCAACGACAATCTGGCCAACGAAGGCGGCCCGCTGAACTTCACCTTCACCATTGCGGTGACGGACGGCGACGGCGACACGGCGACGGACAGCCATACCATCGGTGTGACCGACGGTGCCGGCCCGACCGGTCCGGACAGCATTGCGCTGTCGGTTGACGAGGACGATCTGTCGGGCTTCGGCGGCAATCCCGGCGGTCCTGGCGACCTGGCGTCGCCGGACGACAGCGAGGTGATGAGCTTCACGCCGGGGGCGCATCCGATTGCGACCTATGAGTTCGATCTGACCAGCGATCCCTCGATCAGCGGCCTGGAAGGCGGCGTCGAGAGCTGGATGATCGACGGCAGCGGCCATCTGGTCGGCTCGGTTGACGACGTTCCGCTGATCCGGATCGAGCTGAGCGGCGGCACGCCGACCGGCGATGTGACGGTGACGGCGGTGTTGCTGGACACCTGGGATCACGACATCGACACCAACACGGAAGACGACATCGTGATTTCCGGCATCGTCGTGAAGGCGACGGACACGGACGGCGACAGCGCCACGGGCGTGGCCCAGGTGACGGTCGACGACGACACGCCGGTGGTGAATATCGACGACCAGGCGCCGGCGGACCCGACGACGGTTCAGGAAGGCGACACCATTGCAGGCGACTGGGCCTACAGTTTTGGCGCCGACGGCGGTGTCGAGGCCAACGATGTTGAGATCTCGATCAACGGCACGACGATCACCGGCGCGGTGGGCGACACCATCGACGTGGTGACGACGGACGGCGATCTGGGCGACCTTGTGGTTGCCACGGACGGCACCTGGACCTTCGATGCCAACGACAATCTGGCCAACGAAGGCGGCCCGCTGAACTTCACCTTCACCATTGCGGTGACGGACGGCGACGGCGACACGGCGACGGACAGCCATACCATCGGTGTGACCGACGGTGCCGGCCCGACCGGTCCGGACAGCATTGCGCTGTCGGTTGACGAGGACGATCTGTCGGGCTTCGGCGGCAATCCCGGCGGTCCTGGCGACCTGGCGTCGCCGGACGACAGCGAGGTGATGAGCTTCACGCCGGGGGCGCATCCGATTGCGACCTATGAGTTCGATCTGACCAGCGATCCCTCGATCAGCGGCCTGGAAGGCGGCGTCGAGAGCTGGATGATCGACGGCAGCGGCCATCTGGTCGGCTCGGTTGACGACGTTCCGCTGATCCGGATCGAGCTGAGCGGCGGCACGCCGACCGGCGATGTGACGGTGACGGCGGTGTTGCTGGACACCTGGGATCACGACATCGACACCAACACGGAAGACGACATCGTGATTTCCGGCATCGTCGTGAAGGCGACGGACACGGACGGCGACAGCGCCACGGGCGTGGCCCAGGTGACGGTCGACGACGACACGCCGGTGGTGAATATCGACGACCAGGCGCCGGCGGACCCGACGACGGTTCAGGAAGGCGACACCATTGCAGGCGACTGGGCCTACAGTTTTGGCGCCGACGGCGGTGTCGAGGCCAACGATGTTGAGATCTCGATCAACGGCACGACGATCACCGGCGCGGTGGGCGACACCATCGACGTGGTGACGACGGACGGCGATCTGGGCGACCTTGTGGTTGCCACGGACGGCACCTGGACCTTCGATGCCAACGACAATCTGGCCAACGAAGGCGGCCCGCTGAACTTCACCTTCACCATTGCGGTGACGGACGGCGACGGCGACACGGCGACGGACAGCCATACCATCGGTGTGACCGACGGTGCCGGCCCGACCGGTCCGGACAGCATTGCGCTGTCGGTTGACGAGGACGATCTGTCGGGCTTCGGCGGCAATCCCGGCGGTCCTGGCGACCTGGCGTCGCCGGACGACAGCGAGGTGATGAGCTTCACGCCGGGGGCGCATCCGATTGCGACCTATGAGTTCGATCTGACCAGCGATCCCTCGATCAGCGGCCTGGAAGGCGGCGTCGAGAGCTGGATGATCGACGGCAGCGGCCATCTGGTCGGCTCGGTTGACGACGTTCCGCTGATCCGGATCGAGCTGAGCGGCGGCACGCCGACCGGCGATGTGACGGTGACGGCGGTGTTGCTGGACACCTGGGATCACGACATCGACACCAACACGGAAGACGACATCGTGATTTCCGGCATCGTCGTGAAGGCGACGGACACGGACGGCGACAGCGCCACGGGCGTGGCCCAGGTGACGGTCGACGACGACACGCCGGTGGTGAATATCGACGACCAGGCGCCGGCGGACCCGACGACGGTTCAGGAAGGCGACACCATTGCAGGCGACTGGGCCTACAGTTTTGGCGCCGACGGCGGTGTCGAGGCCAACGATGTTGAGATCTCGATCAACGGCACGACGATCACCGGCGCGGTGGGCGACACCATCGACGTGGTGACGACGGACGGCGATCTGGGCGACCTTGTGGTTGCCACGGACGGCACCTGGACCTTCGATGCCAACGACAATCTGGCCAACGAAGGCGGCCCGCTGAACTTCACCTTCACCATTGCGGTGACGGACGGCGACGGCGACACGGCGACGGACAGCCATACCATCGGTGTGACCGACGGTCCCGGCCCGGTGGGCGGCGACACGTTGGCCTTGCTGGTCGACGAAGACGAGTTGGCGGGCGGCAATCCAGGCGGCACCGGGGACGACAACGAGATTCTGATGGGCGAACTCAGCTTCACCCCAGGGTCCGATCCTATCGTTTCCTACGCCTTCGATTTCGGCGCAACTCCAGTCGTCTCCGGGACGACGGACACCATTGCCTGGTCGAATGACAGCGGCGACTTGGTCGGTTCGGTCGGCGGCACGGAGTATATCCGCCTCAGCCTCAGCGCCGGAACCACCGCCAACGACGTCAAGGTGACAGCGACCCTGTCGGACAACTTCAACCACACAGATGGCATGGATGAGAACGACATCACCATCTCGGGCATCACGGTCGAAGCCACCGACCTGGACGGCGACACGGCGACCGGCACGGTAACCCTGACGGTCGACGATGATACGCCGGAATTGGATTGGATCCAAGACGCGATCATTGCCAACGATCCGGACAATCTGCCGAGCGACACGCTGATCGGCGAGCACAATCTTTCGATCGGCGCCGACGACTTGAACGATACGGACGGATTGCAGATCGACATCGTTGCGGCGATCACGCCGGACTCGACGACAGGTCCCGCGATCATCTCCGGACCGGACGGAAACGGTGTTGTATCGGTGACCGTGCAACGCGACCTGGACGGCCAGGAGCAGGATTTCACGTTCTACTACGACACCAACTTCACCTATAACGGTGGCGGTACGTCGGATGTGACATTGCAGGCCTACTCCAACTATGACGGCACCGACCTGACCGGCGAGTTCTTCGAAGTCCAGTTCAAAGACGACGGTACCTACGAAATCGTCGTCGAAGGCGAACTGGAAGCCTTGAAGACGATCACGCTGGACAGCAACGCGGGTGTGTCGGGCGGCAACAATCTCAGCTATTTCATCCCCGAAGAAACGGGCCATGAAATCGAGATCACCGGCGCCACCGATTTCTTCAGCGATATCGGCGATCCCACGCCCAGCATGACCACGGGCGGAATACAGGACACGGTGAACACGTCTGCCCAGGGTCTTGGTGTCGATGGCCAGAATTTCCATGTGAACGAAGCGATGTTCTTCGAGTTCACGGAGAGCCAGACCATCGTTTCCTTCGGCGTCAATGGGTGGTCCGGGACCAGCACGTTCGAGGCCACATGGTATACCTATACCGACGAGGCGGCCTATAACGCTGATGTTACGGGTGATGGCGAGCTAAACAGCTATTTGGCGACCGGCACCAAGACCATGAGTCCCGGTGATCCGACAATCGACATCAACAGCAGCGACTTCGAGTATCTTGTCCTGGTGGGCACCGGCGGCACCGCCGGCGGCGATCCCAAGGTCAAGATCGGTCAGATCACCTTCGGTGCCACCGAGTTCCTGGATGATCTCGAGCTGACTTTCGAAGTCACGGCCACGGATATGGACGGCGACACGATCTCCGACGAATTCCAACTGACATTGGATGCGGACGAGACGCCGGAAACGGACGGCCACGACATCGTCGGTGGCTCCGGTGATGAGGTCATTCTCGGCAGCGATGGCAATGACGTTATCGACGCCGGCGGCGGCAACGACGAGGTCTATGCCGGCGAAGGCGACGACACCGTGTCCGGCGGCGCTGGCAACGACTATCTCTCGGGCGGTCTCGGCAATGACCTAATCGATCCGGGTGCCGGCGACGATACCGTCGATCTTGGCGCCGGTGGCGCCGACACGGTGGATTACGGCACCAATGCGGTCAGCAGTGCCGACGTGATCGAGGGCTTCGGTTCGGACGATGTGGTCGATCTCGACGACCTTCTCACCGGCCTCGGCCTCGACATCAACACCGACGTGACTCTCGGCTCGGATAATCCGGGCTTGGGTGGCGCGGCCGCCGACGGCACAATCCATGTCGAAAATGGCGCGAGCGATGTCGATATCACCGTCGTCGATCTCGACAACCTGACGAAAGTCGGCAATACGGTCGAGGAGGTATAACTGCAACGTCGGCCCGGCCTTTCCGGTCGGCGGACTTGGGGCGGTCTTCGGACCGCCCCATTTTGTTTGCGCCTCAATCCGGCCAGAGGCCCCGGCGTTGGAAGATTTGTTTCAGAAGCAGAGCGCGGTCGGACATGACGGCGTCGACGCCCAGGTCGAGAAAGCGTTCGATCTCCGCAGCCTCGTTGAGGGTCCAAACATGGACCGGCAGACCGCGGCGATGCGCCTCCGCCAGAAACGCCCGGTCCACCACCGGCAGGCCGTATTGCCGCGGCGGCACCTGCACGCAGCGGGCGGCGAAGCGGCCGACCGGTAGGCGGTAGCTGGCCAGGCGCAGGCGCACTACGTCCCACGGGCCCATGGAGGTGCAGAGCTTGTCGCCGACCTCCGCCCGTATGCGCGCGAGCCGGGCGCCCGAGAAGCTGCCGATATTGACCCGGTCCCAAGCGGCCTCCCGCGCCAATAGGGCCAAGAGCGGCGCCACGCTGGCATCGTCTTTCGGTTCGATATTGATCCGCAGGTCTGGCCAATTGAGTAGAAGATCGTCGAACAGCGGCACCGGCTCGCGGCCGTCAACCCGTGCTTGTCTGACGTCATTCCAGTCAAGATCGTTGATTTGGCCGGATTTATCCGTCAGGTCGTCCAAAGCATCGTCATGGAAAGCCACCAGCCTGCCGTCCCTGGTCGCATGCACATCGGTTTCCACATAGCTGTAGCCGAGCGCCACCGCGGCGTCGAAGGCGGCCATGGTGTTTTCCGGATGCTTTGCCGAGTAACCGCGATGGGCGAACGCGATCGGCCCCGGATGATCCAGGTAAGGATGCGATGCCGCCGTTTTCACACCGTTGCCCGTACTTTCATTCGAATTTCCGTTCCTTTGATCGATTCTGAATATACCAATCGTCAACGCGAGCGGAACAGCGGAGATATATGATGCTTGTAATATTTTCTGGAAGAAGATATGATAATTATCATATCATGACTGAAAAAACCCGCAAACAAAGGTCTCATGACCGCATATTGACCGCCGCTGGGCGGCGGATGCGGCGCGACGGCCTGGATGGCTTCTCAGTTGCCGAGGTGATGGCCGACGCCGGTCTGACCCATGGCGGCTTTTACGCCCATTTCGAGAGCAAGCGGGCCTTGGCGGCGGAGGCTCTTAGTCGTGCCGCGGAAGATACCCGGAACATGTGGTTTGACCGTCTCGACAATGTGCGCGGCGGCGAAAGTTTGAAGTGGCTGGCGGGACGGTATCTACGTCCCCGTCATCGCGACCGACTTGACGATAGTTGCCTCTTCGCCGCGTTGGCTATGGACGTGGCCCGCGCCGATCCAGCGACCCGAGATGCTTTCACCCAGGCACTCGAGAAAACCGTAGGACAGGTGGCGGACAAGCTGGATGTCCTGCCACCGGAAGAGGCGCGTGCTCAGGCCCTGGTCTTCATTTCCCTCTGTGTCGGCGCACTTAATCTTGCGCGCGCCGTGCCGGACGTCGATTTGTCCGACGACATCCTACGGGCAGTGCGGCAGTTCGCCGGCGCATTGTTATCATCCCATGCCGAATTGGCGGAGGTATCATCATGACCTACGAAACCTTGACCTATGATCTGACGGACCATGTCGCCACGGTCACATTTAATCGGCCGGACAGTTTCAATGCGCTCGACGAGCAGTTGAGCAAAGATCTTTACGACGTTGCCGGTCAGATGAGCCGGGATCCGGCGGTCCGCTGTGTCATTCTGACTGGCGCGGGGGAGAAGGCTTATTGCGCCGGCGGCGATGTTGCCTCCTTTGCCAAGATGGGGGAGGACGCGCCCAGGCGCATGGCCGACATGACCACTCATTTGCACACTGCGATCTCGCGCTTGAATTACATGGCTGCGCCGACCATTGCGGCCGTCAACGGCGTTGCCGCCGGTGCCGGGCTGAGTCTGATGGCTTGTACGGACCTGGCCGTCGCGGCGGCGCATGCCAGCTTCACAAGTGCCTACACCAAGATCGGCATGACGCCGGACGGCAGCTCGACCTATTTCCTGCCGCGTCTGATCGGCAACCGGCGTACCGTGGAGCTCTATCTGACCAATCGGGTGCTGAACGCGCAGGAGGCATTGGATTGGGGCCTGGTCAATCGCGTGGTCCCCGCCGCGGAGCTGATGGCGACGGCGCGGGAGATGGCGGCGGCCATCGCCCAAGGCGCGCCGCTGGCCAATGCCGGAGTCAAGCGGCTGATGCTGGCGACCGCCAATGAAAGCCTGGAGACGCAGATGGAGCGGGAAACCCGTTCGATCGCCGCCATGGCCGCCAGCCGCGACGGACAGGAAGGCTTCGCCTCCTTCGCCGAACGCCGCGCGCCCAACTTCACCGGGCAGTAAGTAAAAGGGAGCGACAAAATGATTTCCGCCGAAACCCGCTATAGCAAGAAATTCGTCGACGTGAACGGTAAGCGCATGGCCTACGTGGACGAGGGGGAAGGCGATCCCATCGTCTTCCTGCACGGCAATCCGACCTCGTCCTATCTCTGGCGTAACGTGATGCCGCATTTGGCAGGCCAGGGCCGGTTGATCGCACCGGATCTGATCGGCATGGGGGATAGTGACAAGCTCGATAGTCCGGGCCCCGACAGCTACACCTTCGTCGAGCACCGGGGCTATCTGGATGGTTTGCTGGAGGCGATCGGCATGACCGGCAATGCGGTCCTGGTGATTCACGACTGGGGCTCCGCCCTCGGTTTCGACTGGGCCAACCGGCACCGCAACGCGGTCCAGGGCATCGCCTATATGGAGGCCATCGTCAAACCGATCGACAGTTGGGAGATCTGGCCGGACAATGCGCGCAATATCTTCCAGGGCTTCCGGTCGGAGGCCGGCGAAACCCTGGTGCTGGAGAAGAATATTTTCGTCGAGCGGGTCTTGCCCGGCTCCGTCATCCGCGGCCTGACGGAGGCGGAAATGGCGGTCTATCTGAAACCCTTCGCCACCCCCGGCGAGGATCGGCGCCCGACCTTGACCTGGCCGCGTCAAATTCCAATTGAGGGCGAGCCGGCGGACGTCACGGAGATTGTTCAATCCTATGCCGACTGGCTCGCCGGCGCGGACCTGCCCAAGCTCTTTATCAATGCCGACCCCGGCTCGATCTTGACCGGCCCGCAACGCGACTTCTGCCGCAGCTGGCCGAACCAGACCGAAGTCACCGTCGCCGGCACCCACTTCATCCAGGAAGACAGCCCCGACGAAATCGGCCAGGCGATCTCGGACTTCGTGCGGGGGATCAGGGGGTGAGGAAGTGCTAGCTAGTCTTTTTCTTCGTCCGGATGCGCTAGGAAGCCATATCTGAGGTGGCTCTCAGGAATGTGCCTGGCAAGGTCACTAGCATCATGCAAAACGCGACTAACAACAAGTTCATCGGCGTCCGACAGAAAATACAAGAGAAAGTGTCGAGGTGATTTGACGCGAGTTCCCGCTCGACGACGACTTGTCGAGATATGGTATGTGCGAAAACTCGTAATGATCTCCGGTCGATCCCGGCTGCCTAATCTGAACGGATCTTCCAGGACGTCCAAAATGGCCTGTTTGAGCAATGTGTCGTAGTCGTCTGCTGCTGCGCGACCGTAGTTTTCCAGGGTGTATGCGCGAATGTCATCCAAATCAGCTCGAGCCGGATCGGTAACATAAAGTTTGGGCATGCCATTTTCGGCCTATCACCGACGATCCGTACGTTTTGCGATCTCAGCGAAAAACTGATTCAATTCCGCATCGCTCGATATCGTCGTGTATTCTCCGTTATTGTAGGCATCCAGCCCAGATTGCGCTGCCTCACGCAAAGCTTCTAGTTTCAGCGTATCCTCTCGATCCTGCTTTTCCAGCAGATACAAGGCGGCGCGTACGGCTTCGCTGGCATTTTTGTAGCGGCCGGACTCGATCTGACTCGTTAGAAACTCGTCATACCGTTCGGTTAAGTTAATATTACGCGTGGGCATGATCTCTCTCCGAAGTATTCCGGCATATCTTATCAAATATTGGCAATTTTTGCCAAATTCACGCCCCCGCTTCCGCCAGCAGCCAGTCGCGGAAGGCGATCAGTTTGGTGTCGTTGGCGCGGGCGCGGGGGTAGACGAGGTGGAAGGGGCGGCCGGAGCGGCGGCTATGGTCAAACAGGCGAACCAGTCGTCCCTGTGCGAGATCGTCGCGGACTAACGCTTCGAGGCCCATGGCCACGCCGATGCCCTCGATCGCCGCCTGGAAGGAGAGGTTCAGGCTTTCGAATCTCAGGCCCGCTTCCGGGTCGATGCCGGTGATGCCGGCGCTTCTGAGCCAGCGTTGCCAGTCTTCCGGCCGCGGGGCGCCGTGGATCAGGGTTTCCCGTGCCAGGTCCGCCGGCGTCTCGATCCGCGCCGCCACTTCGGGGCTGCAGACGGGAAACAAATCGACGTCGACCAGCGGATGGGCGGCCAGGGTGCCCCAATTTTCTTGCCGGCCGGCGACCCGGATCGCCATGTCGTATTCGTCACGGGTGAAGTCCACCGGATTGAGCGACGTGGTCAGGCGCACGTCGATCTCCGGATGACGGTTGTAGAACCGGCCCCAGCGGGGCACCAGCCAACGGATGGCGAATGTCGGATTGACGCAGATCGACAAGGTGCCGCCGCGGCTGCCGCCCCGCGCCCGATCCGTGGCGCTGCGCAAGCGGGCCAGGGGTGCGCGAATTTCGGCCAGATAGTCCCGGCCCAAGGCGGTCAATTCAACCTGTTTATGCCGGCGGAAGAAGAGGGCGTGGCCGAGATAGCTCTCGAGGTTCTGGATCTGCCGGCTGACCGCTCCCGGGGTTACGTTCAGTTCCTGCGCTGCTTGCACGAAACTCAAGCTTTTACCGGCGGCTTCGAATGCCAGGAGACTGGAAATAGAAGGTAATTGCGCCAAAATCCTTGCTCTTGATTGAGTTTTTCTCAATCAAACCATGCCAAACTTTCGTTTGCGCGGCAAGCCTCCCATGCACCATATTAGAGCAACGGGAAATGGGAGAATTGTCTGACATGTCGGAAACGGTGGTCCAGTTGGTCGATGACGCTGCGCCCAAGGGGGCTTCGGCGATTGCGCCCGACACGCGGGGCATGAATTTCTTCGACGCCGACACGGCTTTGCGGGACTTGCTGATCATCTACGCCCCCGATCATGCCCTGGCTCACGTGACGCCTCACCTCAGCCGTCTCGGCCATATGGTGGCCAATGAATTGGAAGACGCCGCCTTTTTGGCCGACCGACATCCGCCGATGCTGCATAACCGCGACCGCTTCGGCCGCGATCGTCAATGGATCGAATATCACCCGGCCTACCGGCAGCTCGAGCAGGCGGCCTATGGCGACTTCGAATTGCATGCCATGAGCCATCGGCCGGCGCTCGGCTGGCATCAGCCGTTGCCGACGGTGATCAAGCACGCGTTCACCTATCTCTTCAACCAGGCGGAATTTGGCCTTGGTTGCCCCATCAACGTGACCGATTCCGGCGCTCATATCCTGATCCGTTTCGCCAGCGAGGAACTGAAGGAAAAATTCCTCCCGAACGTTCTGACCAATGACGTCGCAGTGCTGACCCAGTTCGGCCAGTATATGACCGAGAAGGAAGGCGGCTCCGACGTCGGCAGCCTGACCAGCGAAGCCCGCTGGGACGGGCAGAATTGGCGCATCCACGGCGAGAAATGGTTCTGTTCCAACGCGGATGCGGGGGTCAATCTGATCCTGGCTCGACCGGAAGGCGCGGCGCCCGGCACGCGCGGACTGGGCCTGTTCCTGATGCCGCGTTTCCTGGATGACGGCAGCCCCAACCACTATCGGATGATGCGTTTGAAGGACAAGCTGGGCACCCGCTCCATGGCCAGCGCCGAGGTGAAGATGGAAGGCGCCATCGCCTATCCGGTCGGCGAACTCGATCAGGGCTTCAAGCAGATGATGGAATGCGTGAACTGGTCGCGTCTGTCGAATGGCGTAAAGTCCACCGCTCTCATGCGCCGCGCCGTTCACGATGCTTTCGCGGTGCTGAAAGGGCGCATCGTTTTTGGCGAGCCGCTGACCGTCCGGCCGCTGGCCCGCCGGCAGATGATGAAGATCCAATTGCCGGTGGAGCAAGCCACCAGCTTCACCTTCTTCACCGCCGATCAGTTGGACAAGGCCGAGGGCCGCACCGGCTTGCCGGAAAGCCAGGAGGCGGCGGCGGTGCTGCGCTTGGCGACGCCGCTACTGAAATTCCGCGCCACGCGTGACGGCCGTAAGGTCACGGGCGACGCGCTCGAGATGCGTGGCGGCTGCGGGTATATCGAGGAATGGATCAATCCCCGGCTGCTCCGTGACGCCCATCTCGGCTCGATCTGGGAAGGCGCCGGCAATATCGTCGCGCTGGACGCGTTGACCAGAGCCATCGGCAAACACCGCTGCCATAACGCCTTCTGGGCGGAGATGAAAAGCCGGTTGGCGGAAATGCCCGATGTGCCGGCAAGCCATATCGAACGCTTGGGGCAGTATCTCGACCGCGCGGTCGAGTTTGCCGACTTGGTGGCGGCCAGCGCCGCCGACGAGGCGAAGTGCCGCCAGGCCACCAGCGGTCTCTACCACGTAGCGACGGCCATCTTGTTGGCTTGGGAAGCGCAACGCACCCACGAGCAGCGCGGCGATGGCCGGCGGCTGTTGTGGTCGCGCCTGACGGTGGACCACCGTCTGGCGCCGCGCGATCCCTTCGCCGACGACAATTGCGAATTCGAAGACAAGGCGGCGGCCCTGCTGTTCGCCGACGAACCCGCGCCGATCCAAGCGGTCGGTGACTTGATGGATTTGGACTAGGAAGGATGACAATATGAGCGATGCGGCCTTGGTACAGGAACCGAAATACGAAAGTCTGGAAGACTGGATTGCGCCCGACTGCCGGGGTGAAAATTTCTACGATCTCGACCCCTATCTCGACGATCTGCTGCATCTCTATATGCCCGACAATTTGCGGGAGCATATGACGCCGCATTTTCGCCGGCTCGGCGAGATCGCCGGCGGCCGGCTCGACGAACTGGCCATGCTGTCGAACCGGCATGAGCCGGTCCTGCACCACCGCGACCATTACGGCCGCGACGAGGATTGGATCGAGTTCCATCCGGCCTACCGGGAGATGGAACAGATCGGCTATGGCGACTTCGGCATCCACTGCATGCCCCACAAGACCGGCGTGCTTGGTTGGGACGGCAAGGTGCCGCACATGGCCAAATACGTTTTCCAATATCTCTTCGTGCAGTCGGAATTCGGCCTGATGTGCCCGATCTCGGCGACCGAAAACACCGCCATGTTGATCGACCGCTATGGTGACGACGAGGTCAAGCAGCGGTTGCTGCCCGGCATGTTCAGTCAAGACATGAGCAAGATCCTGAAGGGCGCGCAGTTCATGACAGAGAAGACCGGCGGCTCCGATGTCGGCAATATCGAGCTGGAAGCCCGCTTCGAAAACGGTCAATGGCGGCTTTATGGCGAGAAATGGTTCTGCTCTTGCGCCGACGGCGATGTCGCGGTGCTGCTGGCTCGTCCGCAGGGCGCGGTCGATGGCAGCCGCGGTCTCGCCTTGTTCGCGCTGCCGCGCACCCTCGACAATGGCCGCCGCAACGATTACCGCATCGTCCGTCTGAAGCCGAAACTGGGCACCAAGTCCATGGCCTCGGGCGAGATCGTCTTCAACGGCGCCATCGCCTATCCGCTCGGCGAAGTCGGCGAGGGCCGCAACGAAGGCCTGAAGCAGATGCTGGATATGGTCAACATGTCCCGCCTGTCCCACGGTGTCCGCGGTGCCGCGATGATGCGCCGTTGCGCCAACGAATCCCTGATCGCCGCCCGCAACCGGGAAGCATTCGGCGAGCTGATTATCAAGAAGCCGTTGCTGCGCCGCCAATTGATGAAGGTGATCGTGCCGACGGAGCAGGCGATCACCGGTTGCCTCTATTCCGCCCGCATGCTGGAGCGGGCCTATGCCGGCGACAAGCATGCCGAAAACGTGGTCCGGATCATGACCCCGCTGATCAAGTTCCGTATCTGCCGGGACAATGTGGAGGTCGCCACCGGCGCCATGGAAATCCGCGGCGGCAACGGCTTCATCGAGGATTGGGTCAATCCGCGGCTGATCCGCGACGCCATGACCGGCCTGTTGTGGGAGGGCACGTCGAACATCAACGCCCTCGACATCACCACCCGCGCGATCGCCAAGGTCGCCGCCCACGAGGCGCTGCAGGACGATCTGAATGAGATGGTCGAGGACACGGACGGTCTGCCCGGTCAGTTCAAGGGCGAGCTGAACGCCACCATCGACCGGGCCTTCGCCTTCGCCAAGGAAGTCGCGGCCTCCGGTAACGAGTCGCTGGCCCGTCAGGCCTCCGATGCGCTCTATCACGTGGCCACCGCGTCGCTGATGGCGGCGGAAGGCGCCATGCTCGGCGAAATGGGCCGCGACGCCCGCCGCTTGATCCTGGCGCGCATGGTCATCGACCATCGCCTCAGCCCGAAAGACCCGCTCGCGGTCAACGACAACGGCGACGACGACTCCGTCGCCGCGGTGTTGAGCGAAGACAAGGTCGATCTGGAAACCGCGCAGGCTCTGGTGGCGCGGTAACACGGCAGCAACGAACCGCCATGCCGGCCTTGCGCCGGTATCTCGGGCAGGATAGAGCGAACCTATCGACGAGATTCCGGATAACGGCTTCGCCGTTTCCGGAATGACGTTTTGAGATTTACACCTCGATCCGCCGCCGTTCCTCCGCCGAGCGGTAGATCGCCTCTTCGATTTCCAGGTTGCGCAGATACTGGGCGCCGGTGTTCTGCACCGGTGCGCCGTCGCGCAAGTGGGTGACGACGTGCGCTTGGGTGCGGTAGACAGAATCGCCGCCGAAACCGATATTCTCCCAGTCATAGGCATGGGGCCGTTCGGTCTCGCCATGGGGTTTCCAAAATAAATTGCCAAAACCGTCCAAGCGCATGACGCCGTTCTCGCCCTCCAGCCAGAATTCACCGATGGTCAGGCGGGTATTGTCGGCGACATGGTCGTTGAGCCGGTTGCCGTCGAACAGGCCACGCACGCCGCTGTCGAAATCGAACACGACCACGCCCGCATCCTCTCCCGCGATCGCCGGATTGAGCTGCTCCAGATCCGCATAGACGCCGCGGATTTCGCCGGCCAGGTAGCGGAAGGTGTCGATGAAATGGATCGCCGTTTCGTGGATCAGAAAACGCGGCATGGTTTGGAAATAGGGCTGCCGGCTTAGATAGGCGTCCGCTCCCTGGCCGTCGCCGGGGCGCAGGCGGAAGCTTAGGCGGTGCAGCCGGCCGAACAGACCGGCGTCCAATTGCCGCTTGATCTCCTGATACCAGGGTTGGAAGCGGAAATTCTCATGCACCACCAACAGATTGTCGCCGGCCGCCTCAACCACGGCGCGGGCGGTGGTGAGATCCGGGGCCAACGGCTTCTGGCAGATCATCGCCAGCCCGTGGTCGGCGCCAAGTCGGACCAGGTCCAGATGGGTGTCGGGCGGCGTGGCGATGTCCAGGAGGTCGAGCGTTTCCGCCGCCAGCATCCGCTCGGCGCTGTCGTAAGGCTTGATGCCCGCCGGTGCCCCGGCCGGATTGGGATCGGCGACGGCGACGAAATCGACATCCGGCATCCGCGCCCAGGCCTCGTGATGAAACTGGGCGAAATAGCCGGCGCCGACCGTCGCGACGCGGAGCGGTGGCGTCATCTCAGGCCGCCTCGATCCGGGCGATGACGGCGTCGGTCATGGCCTGGGTGCCGTCTTTGCCGCCGGCATCGAAGGTGCGGATGTCGCCGCTCGACAAGGCTTCGACCACGGTCTTGTCGATCAGGGCCGCGGCTTGGCCGAGTTCCGCCAGGCCGTGGCGTTGCTCCAGCCAATTCAGCATCATCGCGGCGGATTGCATTGTGGCGGTCGGATTGGCGATGCCCTGGCCGGCAATATCCGGTGCCGTGCCATGGGCCGGCTGGAACACCGCGTGATCGTCGCCGATATCGCCGGACGGGGCGAACCCCATGCCGCCGATCAGGCCGGCCGCCAGGTCCGACAGGATGTCGCCGAACATGTTCTCCGTCACCAATACGTCGAAATCCCAGGGCCGGCGGGTCAGGTCCAGAGCGCAAGCGTCCACATAAAGCCGCTCCGTCTCGATCTCCGGATAACGCTCGGCCACCTCGTCGAAAATCTTGCGGAAGAAGGCGAAAGAGGTAAAGACATTAGCCTTGTCGACCAGGGTCAGCTTGCCGGGCCGCCCCGCCGCCTTGCGCTGCCGCGCCAGCTTGAAGGAGAAGTCGAACAGCCGTTCCGAGGTCTCCCGCGTGATCACTTGGGTATCGCGGGCCACGGCATCGTCCTCGACGACGCCTTTATTCTTCGAGGCGAACAGACCCTCCGTACTCTCTCGGATCAGCACGAAATCGATTTCGTCGGCGCGGGGATTGGCGAGGATCTTTGGGCCGCCGGGGATCGTCTTCACCGGTCGGACGCCGGCATAGAGATTGAAGTGGAAGCGCAGGTCGACCTGTGGCGCGATTTCCGTGCCGTCCGGATAACGGATGTTCGGCAGGCCCATGGCGCCGAGAAGAATGGCGTCCGCTTCGCCGGCCCGGTCCTCCGCGCCTACGGGCAGGGTACGGCCATGATCCCGATAGTGACCGGCCCCGCCTTCCAGCATGGTGTAGGTGAGCCGGTAGCCACCGACCTTTGCCTGCGCGGCGTCGAGAACCGCGAGGGCGCTGTCCGTAACCTCGATGCCGATGCCGTCGCCCGGAAAGACGACGATGTCGAACTCTGTCTGATTGTCCACGTGATCCCCCGTTATTGCTTCCGCTTCTCCTAATCTCTCGAGGAGAGATCGACAAGAATTTATTTCGCCACCATTGGCAAAGCGGTCGAGATGCCTATACTGCGCAAAACCCAAGACCATTTCGGGGCATTTCCATGCGCGATTTACAGCTTCCGGGCCGCCCGCCGGCCTATTCGGTCAATGGCATGGCCGCATCTTCTCACCCCTTAGCGACCCAGGCGGCGCTCGATATCATGCGCGACGGCGGCAACGCGGTCGACGCGGCGGTTGCGGCTTGCGCCGTGCAATGCGTCGTCGAGCCCGGCTCGACCGGCATCGGCGGCGACTGCTTCGCGCTCTATGTCCCGGGCGGCGAAGGCGAAGTGGTCGGCCTCAACGGTTCCGGTTGGGCACCGAAAGGCCTGACCAGCGACTATCTGCAGGACCAGGGAATCGACAAGATCGTCTATTCCAGTCCGCACTCGGTCACTGTGCCCGGCGCCATCGACGCCTGGGCGCGTATCCTCGACGATCACGGCACCATGGGTCTGGACCGGGTGCTGCAGCACGCCATCGATTATGCGGAAAACGGCTGGGCGATCACCCAACGGGTCGCCGTCGACTGGTCCCGCGCCGCCGCCAAGCTGAACGCGGAGCCGTCGGCGCGCGAGCAATACACTCGTGACGGGGCCACGCCCAAGGCTGGCGAGACCTGGCGCCTGCCGAAGCTGGCCAAGACCCTGAGGACCATCGCCGAGCGGGGCCGTGACGGCTTCTACACGGGCGAGGTGGCGGAAGATCTGGTGACCTATCTGCAGAGCCACGGCGGCAAGCACGACATGGACGATTTCGCCGAGATGAAGTCCGAATATGTCACGCCGATCGCCACCAACTACAAAGGCTTCGACATCTATCAGATTCCGCCCAACGGCCAGGGCATCACCGCGCTGATCATGCTGAATATCCTGGCCGGCTACGACCTGCCGTCCATGGATCCGGTCGGCACCATGCGATTGCATCTGGAGACCGAAGCCTCCCGTCTCGCCTATGCGGCCCGCGACGCCCATGTCGCCGACCAGCGCTTCGCCGATGTGCCGGTGGAGAAATTGCTGTCGACCAACTACGCCCAGGGCCTGCGCAACCAGATCGACCCGGAACGCGCCATGCCGCAGCAGGAATTCACCGGGCCAGCCTACCGCGACACCATCTATCTGACCGTGATTGATAAGGACCGAAACACCTGCTCCTTCATCAATTCGCTCTATTTCGGCTACGGCTCCGGCCTGGTCGGGCCCGAAAGCGGCGTGATCCTGCAGAACCGGGGCTGCGGCTTCCGCGTCGATTCTGATCATCCGAACAATGTGGAACCGCGCAAACGGCCGATGCACACGATCATTCCCGGCATGTGCATGAAGGACGGCAAGGTTCATCTCAGCTACGGCGTCATGGGCGGCGGCTATCAGCCGGTCGGCCACACCCACGTGCTGACCAATGTCATCGACTATGGCATGGACCCGCAGGAGGCGCTGGATTGCCCACGCGTCTTCCATACCGAAGGGGTGCTCGACATCGAACGCGGCGTGCCGGCCCAAGTGGCCCAGGAGCTGGCCGATCTGGGCCACCCGACCGCGGTGCCCGACATGCCTTGGGGCGGCGGTCAGATGATCGGCATCGACTGGGACAACGGCACCCTCGTCGGCGGCTCGGAGCCTCGCAAGGACGGCATCGCGCTCGGGTATTGAGGCAACGCAGGCGTCATTCCGACCTTGCGCCGGAATCAGGTGCAATTAAAGAGTTCCATTTCGACGAGATTCCGGCGCAAGGCCGGAATGACGAATACTATGAGGCCGGCTATACGCCTTCATCAACCCGACGATCCGGTCGTAGAGTTCCTCGCCCGGCGTCGACATGGGGTCGACCAGGGTGAAGTGGTTCACATCCGGCACGTCGACCAGTTCGCAGTCGAAACCGGCGGTGCGGCAGTGTTCGGCGAAGTCGAATGATTGCTGTCGCCAGCCTTCGGTCTCGCCGCCGCCCATGGCGACGAGGACGGGGACGTTGCAGGTCAGCGTTTTGCGTAACACGTTGTTGCGTTCCGCGGTGGCCCAGTCCAGTTGAATTTCCGCATTGACGGTCACGCGGGTCGCGGCTTCCGGTTCGTAGATGCCGCTGACCGCGGCGACGCTGTTGAAGGGGCAGGGCGGCAGCCCCTCCGACCCCCAGGGCTGGGTCAGCATCATCGCCGCCAGATGAGCGCCGGCGGAATGACCGGCCAGATGCAACCGGTTCGGATCGACGCCCAATTCGCCGGCATGGCCATGGATATGGACCACCGCCTCGCGGATCTGCTCAACGATGCGGTCCAGGCTGACATTGGGGCAGAGATCGTAGTTCACCGAAATATGCGCAATGCCTTCGGTGACGATATGCCGGCCGCAAAGGCTGTGGTCGCTTTTGTCCAACGCCCGCCAATAGCCGCCATGGATGAAGATCTGCGCCGGCGGCGGATCGCCAAGGGCCTTGCCTTGGGCCGGGAACAGATCGAAGGTCTGCAACGGATCGGATCCGCAACGCAGGTCCAGCCGGCCGTTCATGATCTCGCGCGCGTCCGCCGATCGTGACGCCATGTCGCCGATCAGGTCCAACGCTTCCGGCACCGCCACGCGCGGGTTGAAGTGGGCCTCGACGGCATCGTCGTCGGCCGTGCGCCAATCGAAAGTCATAGGGTCACTCCGTCAATCCCAGCTTCTCCGCCAGGCCGATGCGTTGCAGTTTGCCGGTGGCGCCTTTCGGGATTTCCTCCAGAATGACGATCTTGCGCGGGGTCTTGAAATCGGCCAACCGCTCGGCGGCGAAGGCGCGCAGGGCCTTGTCGTCGGCCTCGCCGCCATCTTTCAGCACGATGGCGGCGGCGACATCCTCGCCCAGCTTGGCGTGGGGCAGGGCGAAGGTGACGGCCTGGGCCACGGCGGGGTGGTCCATCAGCACTTCGTCGACTTCGCGGGGACTGATCTTCTCGCCGCCGCGGTTGATGATTTCCTTCAGGCGACCGGTGATCTGCAAGTAGCCGTCGCCGTCGAACTTGCCCTGGTCGCCGGTGCGGAACCAGCCGTCGGTGAAGGCGATGGCGTTGGCCGACGGGTTTTCGAGATAGCCAGCGGTGACATTGTCGCCACGGATGACGATCTCGCCGGTTTCCTCCCGCCCGAGCAGCGTGCCGTCGCTTTCGCTCATGATCGCGACCTCCGGTCCGGCGGCGATACCGACCGATCCCGCCTTGCGCGCCGCCGGCGGTAGCGGGTTCGAAGCCATCTGATGGGCCGCCTCGGTCATGCCGTATGCTTCGATGACCGGCACCTGGAAAGTCTCCTCCAGCTCCGCCATCACCTGCGGCGGCAGCGAGGACGATGACGAGCGGATTAGACGCAGTGGCACTTTGTCGACGATCTCCCGGTTCCGGCCCGCACGGGAAAGGATCGTCTGATGCATGGTCGGCACCGCCGTATACCAGGTTGGCCGCACTTCTTTGGCCTGAGCGAAGAAACTCAGGGCGTTGAAGCCCGGCGCGCAATGGACGGAGGCGCCGGCGCAGAGACTGGCGGAGACCGCCGCGATCAGCCCGTGGATATGAAACAACGGCATGATGTTAAGGCAGCGGTCCTCCGGCGTCAGCGCTAAGGTGGTCGCGATGTTGAAGGCGGAGGCGCAGATATTGCGCTGGCTTAGCGGTACCATCTTCGGCCGCGACGTGGTGCCGGAGGTGTGCAGGATCAAAGCGACGTCGTCCGGTCCGGCGAAACCGCTGGCCTTGTGGTCGCCGAGGTTGGCCTCCAGTCCGCTGAGCGTGAAGGCGCCTGCGGGACCGTCGGCGGCGGCGCTCAGTTCGAAGATGTCGATCCCTGTTGCGTTCGCCACCTCGACAGCTGGCGAATTGCTGCCGGCTTCGACGATCAACGCCTTGGGCTTCAGATCGTCGAGATAGAAGTCGAATTCGTCCTTCTTATAGCCGGGGTTGAGCGGTGCCGTGGTCGCCGTCGCCGCGACCGTCACGAAAGCCGCCGCCATTTCTGGCCCGTTCGGCAAGACGATGGCGACCCGGTCGTTACGCGCCAGGCCGACGCTGTTGAACCCGGCGGCCAGTTCCACGGCCATTTGACGAAGCGCACGAAAAGTCAAAGCCGGTCGGCCGGGCGCGCCGATTGCCGGCGCGTCGTCGTCGCCATGGTTCAATAGACCGATCATGTCAGCGGGTTTTTGCATTCGAGATCTCGTCGCCTTTGTGAAGTATCGTTACCGACCGCAAAATGAGCGATCAGAGGAGCCGGGTCAACGACTAGACCAGCCGATCGCTAATGCCGAGATGGGCTGGCGCGGTCTTTCGACGTTGGCGGTAGACGGATACCAGTTCGCCATGTACCGCCGCCGAACGGGTGGGTGCGGGCGGCACGATCTGTTGTGCGATGAACTGGGCCATAAATGTGCTGGAGTAGTGCTGCTGATCCAAACGATACGCGGGTCCGCCCGACACCGCGATGCGGTCCGCCGGCACAACGGCACGGCTTTCGCCGCCAGTCGTCTGGGCTTGCGTCGAGGTCTGATCCGGCCAGACCAATATCAATGTGCCGATAGCGGGAGCGACGGCCATGAAATTCACACTGCATTACGGGAAAGCGTACAAGCGACAGAACGTACGAAAGGGTCACTCTATCGTGGCGATCCCGGCACCGCAAAGTTTGCTTTGGCGGGACAATTCAGATGTGATCGAATGTGAACGGGTCAGTTTTTCGCCAGTTTTTCGATCTGACTTTGCATTTCCGCCATTTGCTTGCGTAGAAGATCGAGGGTTTCGGCGGTCTCGTCGTTATCCGGCTTCGTCGCTTCAGATTTCGGCGCTTGCCGGCCGTTACCGGAATTACCGGGGCTGCCTGTGGCCAGGAAGGGATTCATCATCCGCATGGTCTGCTCGAACATCGCCAAATTCTGCCGGCCGAGCTTCTCCATCTCCTTGATCGGCAACATGCCGCCAAAGGCATTGGCGACATAGTCGCGCATTTCCTCCTGGTTATGGGCGAAGGCCTCCATGGTGGCTTCAAGGTAGTTGGGCACGACCGGTTGCAGACTGTCGCCGTAGAAGCCGATGATTTTCTTAAGAAAATTGATCGGCAGCATGTTCTGACCCTTGCTCTCTTCCTCGAAGATGATCTGGGTCAGGACGGAGTGGGTGATATCCTCGCCGGATTTCGCGTCATAAACGACAAAATCCTCGCCATCCTTCACCATTTGGCAAAGATGATCGAGGGTCACATAACTGCTGGAAGCGGTGTTGTAGAGACGCCGATTGGCGTACTTCTTAATGACGATGGGATCGCCGGACGGATCGGCTTTGGCCACGCTGCCACCTCTATCGCGAGAACGGGGCGCATAAATGTTGCGCTGCGCAAGACTTATATTGCATTGCGCCAAGCACTGGCAAGGGCTTTGAAAACCCCCGTTCGCCGCGCGTTATGGGCGACAATCGGTGATACTCGCCGCCGGAACAAAAATTGTTGGCTATTCCGGAAGGGTCTCGCCGGAACCGCCAAACTCTGCCGGCAGGTCCTTGAACTTCGGCAATCCATCCTTCACGGTCAGGGTTTTCATGCCATAGAACACATGTAGCGCGGGTTCGTAGTCGAAATCCGGGATCACGTTGGCGAAGACGTCGATCAATCCCATCTTCGGATGGTTGCTGATGACCCGACCGCCGCAGGTTTTGCAGAACTTCCGGTCGGCCCGATCTGTGCGGTTAAAAGTGGCGAGATTATCCTCACCCTTGGTGACCTTGACACTTTCCGGTGGCCATAGAGTGAAGGCGTTGATCGGTGCGGAGGCCCACTCGACACAGTCGTCGCAATGGCAATAGCCCATGGCCGCCGGCGCTCCCGTCACCTCGATCTCGACGGCGCCGCAAAAACACTTACCTTTAACGGTATCACTCATGAGTTCCTCCCGTTTTGGCGTAATTGCCTCACATGTCCCTGTAATTAGCGGACGGGAAATGGTAGCCGATTCGCCGTCACCGGTCACCATTTCTTGATCCGGTCTTAGGATGGCGTATAGTACGCCGCCTCCCGCAGTAGAAAATCCATTGTCTGGCCAATCCGTCAATTCACCGGCTTCAATCGGCCGGAAACTCGCATTCCTTAACGTTCAAGCCTCGACGGTCTTGTCCATCGTGCTTATGGGCGACGCGCTGATCTATGCGGTCCTACCAGTGATGGCGCATGAGTTCGGCGTGACGGCGTTTTGGGTCGGCGTGCTGCTCTCGGTCAACCGGTTCGCCCGGCTGATCATCAATTTCTCGCTGGTTCGGCTTAGCCACCATCTCGATTTGCGCGGCATGGCGATCGCCGGCGCGGCGCTGGGGGCGCTGTCGACCATCGGCTACGGACTGCTGTCCGGCGTCTGGCTGTTGCTGATCGCCCGTATCCTGTGGGGTGTCTCCTTCTCCATGCTGCGGCTGGCGACCCAGGGTTATGCGACATTGGATCAAAAGGTGATGGCGCGCTATCTCGGGCTCAGCGCCTCGGTCGTCGAAGTCGGACCGGTGCTCGTCTATAGCCTTGGGGTCTGGCTGGTCAACTTAATCGGTCCGCGCGAGACCTTTCTGATATTGGGCCTCTTCGGCCTGATCGCTTTATGGCCGGCTTTGCGCTTGCCGGCGGATATCGAGACCGCGCCGCCCCGGCGCGCCATTCGGCGGCCCCGCTTCGAAGACCTGGTCGCCTTCGTCACCGTATTCGCCCGCGGCGGTATCTTCATGACGACCGCTTCCCTGCTGTTCTATGGCGGCGAGGGGACGGCCGGCATGGCCGTGATGCTTGGCGGTCTCGTCTTGCTGGGGCCGCGCTTGTTCCGCCTCGCGGCCTCGCCCCTGATCGGGTATGTGGCGGACCGGGCCGGTATCGTGACCTGCTATCTGGTCGGCATGGGGCTCGGCGGCGGCGGTTTCGTCTTGGTCGGCATGGATTTCGTCGTCCCGGGATTGATGATGATCATTGTCGGCGGCACCGTCTCGACCATGTTGCTGCCGGCCGTTGCGGTACAGCGGGGCGGCGATGAAACCTTGCTGGACCTGGCTTCAATCGCGACGTGGGGCGATCTTGGATCGGCCCTCGGCGCTTTTGCCGGCGGCGCTCTGGTCGCGTACTTCTCTCTCGGATCCCTCTATCTCGGCATGGGCGCCGTGCTGGTGCTTCTGACCATGCTTGAAATCATCTTGCTGATCCGCCGTTAGCTCGTTTGCCAGCCGGGAAGGTGGCTGGCACTCTATGACGATCCGCAACTTTCGGAAGCAACGCGATGTTCGACGAATATACGACGATGAAATTCGACCGCGACGGCCGGATCCTGACGATCACCCTCGACAATGGCAAAGTCAACGGCGTCAACGAAGCCATGCACCGGGAACTCTCCCGCGTCTTTCTCGAGGCCCAGGACGATCCGGACAGCGATCTGATAATCCTAACCGGCGCCAACCGGGCTTTTTGCGCCGGCGGCGACATGGACTGGTTCGAGGAGCATATCCGCAATCCCCGTTCTTTCCGGATAATGCTGCCGGAAGCGAAGCGGATCGTCACCTCGCTGTTGGACATGGAAAAGCCGATCATCTGCCGGCTGAATGGTGCGGCGGCCGGTCTCGGTGCCACTATCGCGTTGATGTGCGATGTGATCGTCGCGGTGGACAGCGCCTTGATCGGCGATCCCCATGTCAAAGTCGGTCTCGTCGCCGGCGACGGCGGGGCGATCATTTGGCCACAGTTGATCGGATTCGCCCGGGCCAAGGAACTGCTGATGACCGGCGACATGGTGCCGGCACCGGACGCTGCCGCGATGGGATTGATCAACTATGCCGTTCCAACGGACGCGCTGGACGACAAAGTGGCCGAAATCGCCGGTAAGATCCTGGGCAATCCGCGCTGGGCTGTGCGTTGGACCAAGACCGTGGCCAACATCCCCTTGAAGGAACTGGCCGCTCGTCTGGCCGATCCTGCGATCGCTTACGAAAACATCAGCAACACGCTGGAGGACCGCAAGGAAGCCGTCGCCGCCTTCATCGAGAAGCGGCCAGGCAATTACAAAGGCGATTAGGCGCTTTCCTCCCCAACGTCGAGCAGGCGGCAGCCGTTGATGCGCCAATGACCGGTGTCGTCCTTGATCATGGTGTAGAGGGCTAACCGATTGCGGCCGTTCTGACCGGTCAGCCTGACGATTTGCACCAATCCGCCGTCGATTTCCGTGAGCCGGTCGAATTGCGCGGTGCGGTGGCGATAGACTTCCGGATAGCCGCCGCGAACCATGGTCATGAAGCGGTCCGCGTCGCCGAACAAACGTCGAATCGCCGGCGACGCGAAGGAGAAGGCCTTGATCCCATCGTCCGCGAGGAATGCCTGTAACTGCTGCCCGATGACATCCCGAATGGCCGCGCGGTCCGCCGCCGCGACCTGCGCCTTGGCGGGCAGGACGGGTAGGCACAGAATCATTAGGACAAAGAAAAAACGTCTGGTCATGGTTGTCTCCCGGTTGAACCGACGCATCCAACTGCCGCAAGATAGCAGAAAGGATACGCTATATGGGACCGTCCACCGCGCTGGTCGCACTGCATTACCAGAACGAAAACTGCCATCCTGACGGCCGGATTAAAGTCGGGATCGGTCCCGACAGCGACTGGCGGGAGGCGCGTTTGGCAAATGCGCGACGTCTGTTCGCGGGCTTGCGCGCTGTTGCGGTCCCGATCGTCTATGTCCGCCTGGCGGTGCCGCCCGACTATCGCGGCGTTATCGTGAATACGCCGCTGATCGAGGATTGGATCAAACTCGGCGCCTGGAAGGAGGGGACCTGGGGAACCGAGTTCGTCGCCGGCCTCGGTCCGGCGGACGATGAATATGTGGTCACCCATACGCGGAACAGCGGCTTTCACAATTCGACGTTGGAAGAGATCTTGTTTTCCCTGCAAGTCCGCCGTTTGATCTGCGCTGGCGTATCCACCGCCTACGCGGTGGAGGGGACGGTGCGGCAGGCGACCGACATCGGCTACCATGTTTGGGTCGCGGCCGACGCCTGCTCGACCGCAACGGCGGTACAGCATGAAGCGGCATTGCGCGCGATGTCGGCGATCGCCGACATAAAAACCGTTGACGACATATTGACCGAATTGCAGAACGAGAACCGAAAGGAAAATGAATGATCGATCATTTAAGCACCTACGCCACCGACTTCGACGCCAGCAAGTCGTTCTACGACGCCGTCTTCGCCGCTCTTGGCTATAGTGTGCAGATGGAAATGAAAGCCGAGTGGGATCAGGATTTCCCCAATCACCGCCTCTGCGCCTATGGGCCGGAAGGCCGGCCGATCTACTGGGTGGTCGAGGTGCGCGATGCCTTCACGCCGCGCCATGTCGCCTTTACCGCGCCGGACCGGGCGACCGTCGATGCCTTTCACGCGGCCGGGCTGGCGGCCGGCGGCCGCGATCACGGCGCGCCGGGACCGCGGGAAATTTATCACCCCGACTATTACGGCGGATTTCTGCTCGATCCCGACGGTAACAATGTGGAAGCCGTTTGCCACATACCGGCCTAAGGGTGATGCCCGTTCGATCGCCATTGACCGAATTGCAGGCTTATGCAAGCTTTATTTTACATAACATGGCGATGCACTAAATGCGCAGGTAGGTTGTGATGACTCTCAAATCCATATTTCTATCTCTATTCGGCGGTACCATAGCAGCGCTGATTTCCTGCAATGGCGTGGCGTCGCCGCAGATTCTTGCCGTAGCGCAGCAAAGCGAACCATTGACCTTCACCTGCGGCGCGCAGACCTGCATTGCGGAGCTGCGGACGATCTGCTTGGAAAAACATCGGCAAACGCCGGCGGCGGGCACGATTTATCGCGCGAAACGACCGGAAGGCTTCAAACTGCGGGCAACGGATGCGGCTGGGCGGCCCGTGACCTTGCCGGCGGACCTGCCGCTCAGCATCACGGCGAAACGCGGTTGGGTCGCCGTCGAAGTCTCCGTGCCCAAGGCGGTTCTTGCAAAGGCCGGGGCGACCAATCTGTCGCTCAGAACGCTGGAGGTTCTGGCCTTGCTTCCCGACGCTATTCCCGGCGACCGTTTGGCCCATGACGAGGGCGAGGTCGATCTCGCCACCGGTCCATTGCGCAAGCTCGCAGCTTCGGTCATGGCGCAACATCCCGGCCGGATAAGCGGCGCCCGGTTCCTCTACAGCTTCGCCCAGTCGCTGTCGCCGGACGAAGCCCGCGATGCCCGAGGGGCGCCGGCCTATTGGCGTAAGTTGCGCGGCGGCATTGCGGACGGCCCGGCGGAGGCCCAACCGGTTCTGACCCGTGCGGTCAATAATTGCCACGCCATGTATCATGGACTGGAAGAACAGGTGCCCGGTTGCCTGCGTGCCTGGTCCGACAAGATGATGGTCACCGTTGGCTGGGACTACTGGAACCAGGCCGATCAACTCTATTGATCCGGTAAAGCCGGCACGACGACCCTTACGCGTCGCTTTTTTCGCTTCCGGTTACGGTAGCGGTGCCCGCCATTTGCGGCAGGTCGTCGAACGTCAACGCTTGCCGGTCGACATTGCGCTTCTGATAACCAACAAGCCGACTTGCGCCGCCGTCGAGTGGGCAAAGAGGCTCGACATTCCGATTGCCGCGTTTGGCAACGAGTTCGAGGCCGATCCCATCGATCAGGACTGCCTAGCGGTACTGCGATCTCAAGACATAGACCTGATCGTCCTAAGCGGCTTTCTCCGCATGATCGGACCGCGGGTGTTGGCCGCCTATGAAGGCCGAATACTCAACAGCCACCCGGCGTTGCTGCCGAACTATGGCGGCAAGGGCATGTATGGCTTGCATGTCCACCGCGCGGTCTTGGCCGCTGGGGAGCCGTATACCGGCGCCACGCTGCACCGGGTCGATGCCGCCTATGACGAGGGACCGATCGTGCTGCAATGCAAGGTACCGATTCAGCCTGACGATAGTCCGGAAGTTTTGTCCCGCCGGGTGATCGCGGCCGAAGGAGAACTGCTGGCCGCGCTACTGACGCAGATTGCGGTCGAATAGGGCGAGCATGCGCTGCCAATGGCGCTCCGCCGCCGGCTTCACATAGTCGGGCCGGTTCGGAAAAGCGAAACCGTGGCCGGTGCCGGGATAGATCTCGATACGATGGTTGGTCCCGGCGGCGTCCAGAGCGCCGGGCAATTGGTCGAGCACGGTTTGCGGCACCCAAGGATCGTCCGAGGCGAAGGCGAAATAGATCTCGCCCTTGATTTTGTCCAGATCCAAATGCGGAGAGTCCGCTTCCTCGGTGACGATGCCGACGCCGTAATAGGAGGCGATGGCGGCGAATTCGTCCGGATAGGCGGCGGCCACAGCGGTGACGAACTTACCGCTCATGCAATAGCCGACGCAGCCCATCGGGCCGTCGGAAACGGCTTCTTTGCCGCGCAGGAAGGCGACCATCGGGCCAGTGTCGGCAACGATCCGCGCATTGGTCAGGGAATTCATGCAGTCGAACATGCGTGCCCGCTCGGCATCGATATTGGCCGTGTTGGAGAGATCGTAGCCATAGTTCCCCTCCCGCCCAATGCGGTAGTAGAGGTTGGGCAGCATCGCGACGTAACCGGTGGCTGCGATGCGGCGGGTCATGTCGCGCAGTTCCTCGCGAATGCCAGGCGCGTCCATATAGAGGATGACGGCGGGATGAGGCCCGCCTTCGTCGGGATGGCAGACGAAGGCGTCCAGGATGCCGTCTTGCGTTTCGATTTCCGTTTCGAACTCGATCATGAAACCTCTCCTGTCCTCGCTCGCTTCATCAATAACCAGCCCTCCCGTCTTTGGCAATCTTGGTCGGCGTCGCGGGAATCCTATATGATGAGGGAGACCGCGACCTCGGGGAAAAAGTTATGAGCGACGGATTTGTTCTGCGCTGGGTGCCGGCTAGTTTCCGGCCGCGGAGCGCACGGCTGGACCAGGAGGAGCTGGCCAAAAACAATCGATATCTGATGGACGCGTTGACCATCGATAAACGCGAGGGGCATCTGCTGGCCGTGCGCGCCCGTTGGGTCGCGTTGGCGGTCATCGGCATTTTCATTCCGTTTTTGAACTTCTCATGGGAAGTGCTCTATTACGAGTTCCTGCTGGCGTGCTTCGCATTTCTCGGCTGGGTTCAGTTGAAAGCTGGGCAGGTCGGTCAGTCGAGGCTCGAACTTCAGCTGTTGGCGCTCGATCTTATCCTCTTAACGCTGGTGCTGGTGGTCCCGAATCCGTTTTACGACGAACCCTGGCCCACGGCCATGCAGTACAAATTCGACAATTTCGGCTATTTCTACGTCCTCCTCGCCGCCGGTACCATGGCTTACTCCTGGCGCACCATGTATGCCTTCGGCATGTGGGTCAGCATTTGCTGGTTCGCCGCCCTGGCATTGGTGATTTTTTTCGGTACCGAGTATCCGGAAATCAGCGAGGCGTTGGCCGTTGCCCTCAAGGGCAACGAACATATCCTCGAATTCATCGATCCCAACGATCCCCATATCGGTGGCCGGATCCAAGAGGTGGTGATCTTTTTAATCGTCGTGGCGATCCTTGGCCTGAACGGCTGGCGCAGCAATCGATTGATGCTGCGCCAGGCTGAAGTGGCGCGGGAGCGGGCCAATCTGGCGCGTCACTTTCCGCCGACCATCGTCGACGAAATCGCCGAGCGGGATCAGCCGCTTGGCAGCGTCCGGGCCCAGACAGTGACTGTCATGTTTACCGACATCGTCGGCTTCACCCGTCTGGCCGAGCGGCAGTCACCGGACCAAGTCATTGAGTTGTTGCGTCGGTTCCATGGATTGATGGAAAAGACGGTCTTCGATCATGGCGGCACCTTGGACAAGTTTCTCGGCGACGGCATCATGGCCACATTCGGGACACCGGACCCGCGTCCGGAAGACGCCGCCAACGCCTTGAAATGCGCCGAGGCCATGTTGCATGAGATCGACCGGTGGAATCAGCAGCGATTGGACCGGGACCAGACACCGATCCAGCTTTCCATCGGCGTCCATCGCGGCGAAGTCGTTTTGGGCGATATTGGGTCGGAGCGGCGATTGGAATTCGCCACGTTGGGCGATGCGGTGAATGTGGCGAGCCGTCTGGAGGCCCTGACCCGAGAGTTGAACGTCCGGCTCATCGTCAGCGATGCCGCCAAGCAAAGCGCCGACGATATCCGAGGCCCATCGGACGATGGCGGTTACGCGGCCGGCGGCGAACATCATCTCCGCGGCCGCGACGACCCGGTTCGCATTTGGACGCATGCCTGATCGGTCGGACAATTTGTCGCAATTTAGCGATCGCAGCATTTTTATGTTGCAGTGCACAAATATTTCACTATTTTAACCACAAACCAAAGAGCCAAATCGGGAGAATGCTCAATGTCCGAAATCGTGATTGCCAGCGCCACACGCACGCCTGTCGGTTCCTTCAATGGGGCTTTGAGTTCCCTACCCGCCCACGATCTGGGATCTGTCGTCATCGGTGAGGCTTTGAAGCGCGCCGAGGTCGATTCGGGCGATGTCTCGGAAGTCATTCTCGGTCAGATCCTACAGGCCGGCCAAGGTCAGAACCCGGCCCGGCAGGCATCGGTGAATGCGGGCGTGCCGGTGGAAGTCCCGGCCTGGGGCGTCAATCAGCTATGTGGTTCCGGTCTACGCGCGGTCGCGCTCGGCTATCAGGCGATCCTCAACGGCGACAGTGAGATTGTCGTCGCCGGCGGTCAGGAGAGTATGAGCCAGGCGCCCCATGCCACGCATCTGCGCGACGGCACCAAGATGGGTGACACCGGGATGATCGATACCATGATCAAAGACGGCCTATGGGACGCCTTCAACGGTTATCACATGGGCAACACGGCGGAGAATGTGGCCGAGCAATGGCAGATCACCCGTGAGGAACAGGACGAATTCGCCCTCAATTCCCAACTGAAAGCGGAAGCGGCCCAGAAGGCGGGGCGTTTCAAGGACGAGATCGTGCCGGTCACCATCAAGACCCGCAAGGGCGAGACCGTGGTCGAGAACGACGAGTATATTCGCCACGGCGCCACGATCGAGGGGATGCAGAAGCTGCGGCCCGCATTCCAAAAAGACGGTTCCGTTACCGCGGCGAATGCCTCCGGCATCAATGACGGCGCCGCCGCCGTGGTCTTGATGAAGAAGGACGAGGCGGACAAGCGCGGCATCAAACCGCTGGCGCGTATCGTTTCCTGGGCGCAAGCCGGGGTCGATCCGTCGATCATGGGCACCGGGCCGATCCCGGCCAGCCGCGCCGCGCTGGAAAAGGCCGGCTGGAGCATCGACGATGTCGATTTGATCGAAGCCAACGAAGCCTTCGCCGCGCAGGCCCTGGCGGTGGGCAAGGATCTGGCCTGGTCCGCGGACCGGGTCAATGTCAATGGCGGCGCCATCGCCATCGGTCATCCGATCGGCGCGTCCGGCGGCCGCGTATTGGTGACACTTTTGTATGAAATGCAAAAACGCGACGCCAAGAAAGGCCTCGCGACCCTATGTATCGGCGGTGGTATGGGCATCGCCATGTGCGTCGAGCGGGACTGATTCGGACAGCGGTTCCGTTCTTACCTAACCGATTGCGCCCGCAAGGCGCGTTAACGACTTACGAGAAGGATACTCATCATGTCGAGGGTAGCATTAGTCACGGGCGGCACCCGTGGCATCGGCCGCGCGATTTGCGAGGCATTGAAGGAGAACGGCTTTACGGCCGTGGCCAACTATTTCGGCAATGCCGAAGCGGCGGCGAAGTTCACCGAGGAGACCGGTTGCCCGGCTTACCGCTGGGACGTCGCAGATTATGACGCGACGCAGGAAAACATCGCCAAGATCGAGGCCGAGGTCGGCCAAGTCGACGTGCTAGTGAACAATGCCGGGATCACCCGGGACGGCACGCTGATGAAGATGAGTCATGAAGATTGGCAGAAGGTGGTCGACACCAATCTGGGCAGCTGTTTCAACCTGTCCAAGGCGGTCTTTCCAGGCATGCGGGAACGCGGCTTCGGCCGCATCGTCAATATCGGCTCGATCAACGGCCAAGCCGGTCAATACGGTCAGGTCAACTATGCCGCCGCCAAATCGGGTATCCATGGTTTCACCAAGGCCCTGGCCCAGGAAGGCGCGCGATACAACATCACCGTCAACGCCATCGCACCGGGCTATATAGATACCGACATGGTCGCCGCAGTGCCGGACAATGTGTTGGAGAAGATTGTCGCCCAGGTACCGGTCGGACGTCTCGGCCATGCCAGCGAAATCGCCCGTGGGGTTCTGTTCCTAGTGTCTGACGAGGCCACCTTCGTCACCGGCTCGACCATGTCGATCAACGGCGGGCAGCATATGTATTGAGGTGACACGCGCCTTTTGACCCAGTCCGATCGATCGGTCACAATCGTCTCCTTTCTAATAAAGGCAAATAGGGAGACGAGCATTGATCGATGTGAGCAAATATTGGGACATGGCCGTTGGACTGTTGATGTCCTATGGTCCGAAATTGGTCTTGGCGATCATTACGCTGATCATTGGCCTTTGGTTGATCGGCAAACTGATGAAGGCGATCCGGGCGGCCCTGACGAAACGGCAGATTGAGCCGACACTCGAGGGTTTCCTGGAAAGCATTATCTCGGTGATTCTGAAGATCCTGCTGTTGATTTCCGTTGCCGCCATGGTCGGCGTCGAGACCACCAGCTTCATCGCCGTGCTCGGCGCGGCCGGTCTGGCCATCGGGCTGGCGCTGCAGGGCAGCCTGGCCAATTTCGCCGGCGGGGTTTTGATCCTGTTCTTCAAGCCGTTCAAGGTCGGCGACGTGATCGAGGCGCAGGGTTATTTGGGCCGCGTCAACCACATTCAGATATTCAACACCATCTTGCTGACGCTGGATAATCAGCGGGTCATCATCCCGAACGGTATCCTGTCGAACGGCTGCGTCACGAACCTGTTTACGGAAGAGACCCGGCGCGTCGATATGACGTTCGGGGTCAGTTATGGCGACGATATCGCTCAGGTTCGAAAGGTGCTGGAGGGTTTGATCGCGGCCGACGAACGAATCTTGAAGGACCCGGACCATGACTTGTTCCTATCGGAACATGGCGCCAGCTCGATCAATTTCCTGATGCGGGTCTGGTGCAAATCGTCGGATTACTGGCCGGTCTATTTCGACATGCATGAGAAAGTGAAACTGGCCTTCGACGAAGCCGGTATCTCGATACCGTTCCCGCAGCGGGATGTGCATATGCACCAGGCGGCCTAGGGCGCGAGCCGGTCTCTCAAGGCCGCGAACCAGGGATCGCTTATACCGACTTCGGCGAAGTGATCCGCCGTGGCGATGACATAGTCCGGATTGCGGCCGCTGCGGCCGACGGCGTCGACGACGGTGTCATAAGCCTCGTCGACGCTAAGCCGGCCGGCATATTGCGGATGCGCGCGGTCGACCGTGAAGGTCAGGGCCTGCCGGCGTTTGCCGTCGGTGCCGATGACGCGGCAAATGGTGGCGACATAGACCGGTGTCGCCATTTCCCGCCGGTATAGATAATCGGCCACCCTCTCCTTCTCGGCGGCGGCGACCCGGTACATGCGGCCGACGCAGGCGCCGCCCAGATCGAGACCGAGTACCAGGCCCGGTTTCGCTTCGGTGCCGCGATGCACCCAGGACCAGACGCAGAGCCGACGGTGATAGCCGTGGATGCGGGCCGACTGACTGTCGAGATGTTCGAAACCCGGGTTCCACATCAGCGAGCCATAGCCGAACACCCACAGGTCGCCCGGCGGGAGCTCCAGGTCCGTCGGCGCGTAGCTGAGGCCGGTGACGTCGACCATCGCTAATCGCCCCCGGTATGGACCAACGCGACGCCAACCACGGCCACGGCCATCCCGGTCATGGCGATCGGCGACAGGGTCTCCGCAAACATGAAATAGGCGATGATCGCTGTACTGACCGGCACCAGATAGAGCAGGCTGGACACCTTGGAGGCCGCGCCCCAGCGGATCATCAGATAGAGCAGGGAGACCGCACCCAGGGACATCACCACGCAGAGCCAGAACAGGGCGAAGACGAACTCGCCGCTCCAGGTGATCCGCATGTTCTCGTGGCTTAGTGCGACTAGAAACAGCACCACGGCGGCGGCGAGGAATTGGATCGCCGAACCGCTGCGCAAATCCATCTCCTGACCATGGCGCTTCTGATAAAGCGTCGCGAAGGTCATGCCCAGCAATGCCAGGCCGGACAGCGCCATGCCGAACAGGCTGCCTTCACCGATCGTCAGCTTGTCCCAGACCACCAGGATCACGCCGATCAGACCGAGGATGAAGCCAAGCCACTGCCGGGGACCCTGACGCTCTCCCAGGAACGGCCAGGCCAAAATCGCGACCAACACCGGTTGCAGGCCGGTGATCAGCGCCGAAACGCCAGCGGCGACGCCGTGATGGATGGAGAAAAAGACGCCGCCCAGATAGACGCCATGCAGCAGAATGCCGATGAAGGCCAGGCGGGCGATCTGACGGCCGTCCCTGGGCCAAGGCGCGCCGGTGGCCAAGGCGACCGCAATCAGCAACAGCGCGACGATGGCGTGGCGCAGGGCCAGGAATGTCCCCGGCTCCGCATAGGGCAGACCGAACTTGGCGCCGATGAAACCGGTGCTCCACAAAAAAACAAAGACCGCCGGAATGGCGGTCACCCAAATATGACCGGTGCTGAGCTTGCTTTCGCCTGACATGGCGGTCAATTTAGGGAAAGTTACTCGTAGGCACAATCGGCGGCCATGGCAAAACCTTATGTCATTCTCGTTTCCGCGATCCTTGTCTTGATCGGCGGATACGGCGTTTTCTGGTACGTATCGGCCGAGCGGATACGCGGCGAGGTTTTGGGGTGGCGCGACGATCCGCCCGCGAAAAACATGGCGATAGCCATGCGGGACGTGGAGGTCGGCGGCTTCCCCTATCGCTTCGAAATCACGCTCGAGGCTCCTGTCTTGACCGTGTCGCGACCGGATGGTCCCTTGGTGTTGCGGAAAGAGAGTGTGGTCGCCGTCGCCCAACCCTGGAATTGGCGGCATCTGATCGCCGATCTGGTCGGTGGCTATGACGTCAGCCGAAACGATGTCGATCTCGGACGGGTTTCCGTGACCAGGGGTCTTGCGAGCGTGAAATTGGACGAAGGCGGAAGACTGGAGCAATTCTCCGCCGAAGCCGATCAGTTGGACGCGCTGATCATCCCTCTCGACCATAAGCTGTCGATCGAGGCGATGCAGCTCCATGCCCGTCCCAGCGCCCGGCCGGAGGGTGGCCTGGATTTGGCGGCGAGTCTGAGACAGATCCGACAACCCGACCATCCGGAACTGCCCGAATGGGCGAATGTCATTCGCCGCATCGAGTTGGACGCGACATTGGTGCGGTTGCCGGAAACCCCGCTCAACGCGGCCAATCTGGCGGCCTGGCGCGATGCCGGCGGCAGTGTCATCGTGCGGCAGGCGGAGCTGAAGACGGACCGGGTTACGTTGTCCGCCAAGGGCGGCGTCACCCTCGATCGGGCATTGCGCCCGCAAGGGCAGTTAAACGCGGAAATGAGCGGCTATGTGGACGTCGTCGCCGACCTGAAGAAACGCGGCAAACTGAAGCCGGGGATCAGCGACAAGGCGCATATCGCCCTGCGCTACATGGCCGCCGCCTTCGGTAAGGTGGTAGCGCCGTTGCGTCTGGAGAATGGGGTCGCCAGCCTGGGGCCGTTGCAGCTGGCCCGGCTCAGTCCTTTAGTTCCGGATGGCGGCCAAAGTCGGCGAGTTCCGTCTCCTGACCGGCGTCGATGATGCGCTGGCGTACGCCGCGTGCGTCGGCGAATTGCCGCAACAAGGCGTCCCCGTCGCCCCAACGGATCGCCCGTTGCAGCGCGATCAGATCCTCGGTAAAGCGGCCCAGCACTTCGATCATGGCGTCCTTATTGTTCAGGAAAACATCGCGCCAAAACTCTGGCGGCGATGCGGCGATGCGGGTGAAGTCGCGGAAACCGCCGGCGGAGAATTTGATCACCTCCCGCTTGGTCACGCTGGCCAGGTCGTCGGCGGTGCCGACGATGTTGTAGGCGATCAGGTGCGGCAGGTGAGAAGTCACGGCCAGCACTAAATCGTGACGCGCCGGTTCCATGATTTCGACGCGGCTGCCCAGCGCTTGCCAAAAATCGGTGAGGCGCGACACCGCTTCCGGATCGGCGTCGTCCGATGGCGTCAAAACGCAGAAACGGTTGTCGAACAGTTCAGCGAAGCCGGCGCCCGGTCCCGACTTTTCCGTTCCCGCGATCGGATGCCCGGGGATCAAATGCACGCCCGCGGGCAGATGCGGTGCCAGGTCGCGGAAGACGCAGCTCTTGACCGAGCCGACATCGCTCAATATCGCACCCTCCGCCAGAGCCGGTGCGATCGACCGCATAACGGTTTCGTAGGCGCCGAGATGGACGCAGATCAACACGAGGTCGGCGTCCTTCACCGCCTCCGCCGGATCGGCATGAACGCTGTCGACAATGTCGAGCGCCCCGGCCTCGGCCCGTGTCCCGGCGCTGCGGGAGTAAGCCGCGATATGCCGAGCCGCCCCGCCCCGCCGTGCCGCCCGGGCCACGGAGGAGCCGATCAACCCGACACCGATTAGGGCCAGTCGCTCGAACGGCACAAAGGTTGTGTCATCGCTCATGCTTCAACTTTCCAAATAAGCTTTCGCCACGTCGACTATGCGGCGGTTGTCGTCGGCGAGACCGACGGTAAATCGAATATGGGCGGGCAACCGATATCCGGTGACCCCGCGGGCCAGGATGCCATGCCGCTTGAAGAAAGCCAGGGCCGGCGCCGCATCGCCGCCGGGGAACGCGGTGGTGACGAAATTGCCGACCGACGGGATCGAGGCCAAGCCCAAATCGGCAAAAGCATCGCTCAGCCATGGCCGCCACGTGTCGTTGTGGGCGCGAGCGGCTTCGAAGTGAGCGACGTCGTGCAAGGCCGCGACGGCCGCCGCTTGAGCCGGCGCGTTGACGTTGTAAGGAGTGCGGAGCCGACTCAACACCTCTGCAATCGCATCGGGGCAATAGGCCCAGCCGACGCGTAGTTTGGCCAATCCGTGGATTTTCGAGAAACTTCGCGTGACAACGACGTTGCCGCCGTCTTCGACTAGGTCGAAACCCGGCGAAAAGTCTTCGCGGTCGACATATTCCGCATAGGCGCCATCGATCACCAATAGAATATGGTCGGGCAGCCGGCTTCGCAGCCTCCGCACCTCCTCCGCGGACAAATAGGTGCCCGTTGGATTGTTGGGGTTGGTCAGGAATACGATCCGAGTCCTCTCCGTGACCTTGGCGAGCATTGCGTCGACGGAGGTGGTGTAACCGTTTTCTGCCGCCGTCACCGGCGTTGCCCCGACCGCTAACGCGCAGATCGGGTACAACAGAAAGCCATGCTGCGAATACAAAACCTCGTCGCCTTTGCCCGAATAGGCCATCGTTAACAAGCGGATCAATTCGCCCGATCCGTTGCCGCAAACGATATTTCCGGTCGCCAGCTCATGCATTTCCGCCAAAGCGTGGCGTAGGTTGTCGGCGCCGCTGTCCGGGTGCCGGTGCAGACAAACGGCCAAGGCCCGATACGCATCCGCCGCCCTCGGGCTGGCGCCCAACGGGGACTCGTTCGCCGAAACCTTGACGACGCGGTCGATGCCATAGGCCTCCGATTCCCCGGCAACATACGGATCGATATTTAGGATTCCGGGCTTCGGTGCAGGCGACGCATGGTGCGGTGACGTCTCGTCGTCCGAAAACGGTTTCATGCCTGGCGGTCCAAAAACGCCTTGGCGACCTCAATGACCTTTCGGTTTTCTTCCGCCAGGCCGATTGAGAAGCGGATATGGCCGGGCAAGTGATAACCCGCGACGCCGCGCGCCAGCACGCCATGTTGCTTGAAGAATTCGAGTGCCGGGCCGGCGTCGTCGCCTGGGAATTCGGTGGTGATGAAGTTGCCGACAGAAGGGATCGACGCGAGACCCAGTTCCGCGAAAGCCTCGATCAGCCAGGGCATCCATTCGTCGTTATGGATCCGCGCGGCTTCGGTATGCGGGACGTCGCGCAACGCCGCGATGGCCGCCGCTTGAGCGGGGGCGTTGACGTTGAACGGACCGCGGACCCGATGCAGCACGCCGGCAACGGCTTCCGGGCAATAGGCCCAACCGACGCGCAGGCCGGCCAAACCGTAAATCTTAGAAAAGGTCCGGGTCATGATCACGTTGTCGCCGCCTTCGACAAGTTCGATCCCCGGCGAATAGTCGTTACGGGTGACATATTCCGCATAGGCGCAATCGAGCACCAGCGGAATATGGCCCGGCAGTCCGTCCCGTAGCCGCTGCACTTCGTCGGTCGGCAGATAGGTGCCGGTCGGGTTGTTGGGGTTGGCCAGGAAGACGATGCTGGTCTTGTCGGTGACTTTGGCCAGAAGGGCGTCGACGGAGGCCGTGTAGTTGTCCTCGTCCGCCGTCACTGGTGTCGCGCCGGCGGCCATGGCGCTGATCGGATACATCAGAAAGCCGTGCTTGGAAAACAGCACTTCGTCGCCGATACCGGCATAGGCCTTGGTCAACAAACCGATCAGCTCGTCCGAGCCATTGCCGCAGACGATATTGTCGGCGTTCAGGTCGTACATCTCCGCCAGGGCGTGGCGCAATTCGTCGAATCCGCCGTCCGGATACCGATGCAACTCGGCGGCCAGGTCCTGATAGGCCGCCATCGCCGCCGGGCTCGGCCCCAACGGCGATTCATTGGAGGATATCTTGATGATATCTTCAACACCCTCGGCACTGGATTCGCCGCCGACATAGGGCTGAATATTCATGATGCCGGGTTTCGGTGTGGGCGTGGCCATGTCTCGCTCGATTGGTCGTTGGAAGGCGTGGAGGTCTCAACCGCCGTCGATCGGTTTGGGATAGGCGCCAAGCAGGCTCCGCCGCCGCAAGCCTTCGCCCAAATAATCGATCAACTCGCTGAAACATACGTCGAGGTCGTCGTGAAAACCGTCGACTTCGACCATCAGCAGGCGCATGTCGGCGCCGCGATATTCCTGTGCGGCGATGATGCGGGCATCCGAATTGTTCTTCTTGATGAGGTCGAGGATACGGCCGCGGCTCGCCCCTAGGTCCGTCTCGATCATCGTGATGGTGACGTCGTTGCCGGTCTCTTCCGGTTGCAGGTCGGCGATCACCATCGCCTCGAGTGTTTCGAACACGCCGTCGTCGGTGGCATAGAAGGGCAGGCGCCAAATGATTTTGGGAATCCGCCGGCCGGTATCCGTCGACAGTCCGATCCACCAGGGATTGTCTTCGCCTTCCTGCGGCAACGGCAGGAGGCCGATGGTGCCGCGTTGCTCAGTCACTTGGGTCAGAACCACGGAAGGCGAGCGGTGTAGCGACATTGGTGTCGACGAGCCGAAGTGATTGCGCGCCAGGTCCCAGTAGCCGACGGACTTATCCGGCGCGCAGACGGCGATCTTGATCGGACCCTGCATGCGGGTCGCCGTATTGACGATTTCCCGCCAGACACGTGCGGTTAAGGCGAATGGCGGAACGGTGTCGCCCTGCGCGGCGAAGCGGCGCAATATCTCGGCCTCACGGCCCGGCCGCATGGCCGTGCTATCGTTGCTTCCCGCCGATTTGACCTGGGCGACGGCGTCGATCAATCCCATGCGCCGCTTCAGGCTGTCGTAGATCGCCGTGTCCAGCCGATCGATTTCAGCCCGCAGCTCGGAGAGATCGGTCCCTTTTGAACTCATCTTTGATGATTGTTCCCACTCGAATTGGAACGAAATGTATCACCTCAACTCATAGTCCACGCCCGCCACAAAGGCAAAGAAAACATTAGCCGGTAAACGAGCCGGAATCCGCTGTGCCCGATCGGCGGCTGCCGCTGACCGCCGGCGCGACTTTCGCCCGCACAGGGCGGCCGACGGGGACTGTAGTGCCGGCATAGATTTGCTTATCGGCTTCGACCATCAATACACCGGCAAGGCCGACGCCGAAGCGTTGCCCCATCTGCTCCAATGGCATTGCCAGCCGCAAAAGCAGCCGCGAACGCCAGGGCGGTAGATAAAGCGCACCCCGGCGTGACAGGGGTTGAAACATATTGTCGCGCAACAGCCGATAAAGCTGCCCTTGCGAATAGGGTTGACCCTGGCCGAACGGCGTCTTCTCGCTCAAAGCCCAGAGACTGCGCCGATGCGGCACCACCACCATCAGGCGACCGCCGGAGGCCAAAACCCGCCAAACCTCGCGCAGGAGATGCCGGCTATGGGCTGTATGCTCGAGGCAATGCACCAACAAAATCCGATCCATGGAGTTGTCGGGCAGGGGCAGGTCGTCGTCCGGGCTCAGGCCGACCAGACCTTTCGCGGGGATCGGTCCGCCGCTATGCCCGGCCGGCCAATGCATGACCCCTTGGCCGGCTGGCATCAGGGCCACGACACGCCCCGTTTCGTTCAGAAAACCGGCCAGATATGGTGTGGCATACCCGAATCCGAGCAAGGCCTGCGCCGACAAATCCGGCCATTGCGCGCGTAATTGACGCATTAGCCGCGCGCGCGTTACCCGGCCAAGGCGGCTGCTGTAAAAATCCCATAATTCGCTGACGTCGGGTCGCATAGACGCAGTGTACCCAGCCGGCTCGGCGACAACAATGCGCCGCCTTCACCGACTTACAGGGGCTGCGACAGAACGTCGCTATTCTGAATTAACGCTTCACTTTCAGCGCTTTAGCGCTATTTTGCCGAATTGTTATAGGTTGCGCGCGGAGTTTAGTTGCAAATGATTTGCATTTGCAAAAGATATGGCTAGATTAGCGCCGACCGGAATTTGAAAGAGGATATTTTGAATGACGCGTTCCCGAGTTACGTCCGGACTGCGACGATTGTTTTTTGTTTCGATAATTTTCACGTCGATGTTGCCGCTGGCCGGCACGGTTCGGGCGGAAGAGACGGTCAACATCTACTCCTACCGTCAAGAGTTTCTGATCCGCCCGTTTTTGGACAAGTTCACCGAAAAGACAGGCATTCCGGTCAAAGTCGTCTTCGCCACCAAGGGAGTGTTGGAGCGCTTGAAGGCCGAAGGCCGCAACACGCCGGCGGATCTAATCCTCACCGTCGACATCGCGCGCCTCAACGCTTTTGTCGAGGCCGGTTTAACGCGGACCGTGAGTTCCGACGTACTCGCCGGCAATATCCCCGATCACTACCGGCAGCCGGATGGCCATTGGTTTGCCCTGACCAGCCGCGCCCGGGTGCTTTTCGTTTCCAAGGACAGAGTGCCGGCAGGGGCGGTCACCCGTTACGAAGATTTGGCCGATCCAAAATGGCGCGGCAAGATCTGCACGCGCTCTTCCGACCATCCTTACAATCGGGCATTGATGGCGTCGATGATCGCGGCTCATGGAGAGGCGAAGGCAAAGGCCTGGGCCGAAGGCGTGCTCGCCAATCTCGCCCGCAAACCCCAGGGCAATGACCGCGCGCAAGTCAAGGCGATCAAAGATGGATTGTGCGATATCGGGATCGGAAACCAGTATTATTTCGGCAAGATGAAGTTCAACGACAAGAAGCCGGAGCAACAGGCGTGGGCGGCGGCCGTTCGCTTGGTCTATCCGAACCAGGCGGATCGCGGCGTCCATGTCAATATTTCAGGCATGACGATGACGAAGCATGCCAAACATCCGGATGCCGCATTGAAACTCATGGAGTTTCTGTCCGGCGATCTGGCCCAATCCATGTATGCGGCGACCAACTACGAGTATCCCGTGAAACCGGACGTCGCGGCGGATAAGGAAGTGCAGTCCTGGGGCGCCTTCAAAGCCGATACGTTGGCTTTGCAGACGATTGCCGATCTGTCGCCGAAAGCGACCATGATCTTCCAGGAAATCGGGTTTCCGTAGGACCGGTCGACCGTGGCCAGCGTCGAAATATCGGATGATACGCCGTATCCGGGCACCTTGACCCAACGGCAAAGTCTGGCCTGGACCAGCGGCGCATGCCTTCTGGCCATGATCGTCGCCCTGCCGATCCTGGCGGTCGCGGGTATCGCCCTGACCGGCGAGATCGAGATTTGGCGCCACCTGCTGCGTACCGTCGTGCCCGGTTATGTGCTGAACTCCCTGCTGTTGATGATGATGACGGGTGCCGGTGTTTTGGTGATCGGCGCGTGTAGCGCCTGGTTGGTCACCATGTGCCGGTTTCCGGGCCGAAAGCTGATGGAATGGGCACTCGTTCTGCCGCTCGCCTTTCCGGCCTATGTGGTCAGCTACATCTATGTGGATCTGCTGGATTATAGCGGTCCGCTGCAGGCGGGATTGCGCCATCTCTTTGGCTGGGCAACGGCACAGGACTATTGGTTCCCGGAAATTCGCTCCCTGGGCGGCGCGGCTTTGGTGTTTACATCGGTCTTGTATCCCTACGTCTATCTTCTGGCGCGGTCGGCCTTTCTGGATCAATCGGTAGTGACCGTCGAGGTCGGCCGCACCCTGGGACTTAGCCCGGCCAAGTCCTTTTTGGGCATTTCCGTCCCGTTGGCCCGCCCGGCGCTGGCCATAGGCTTGGCCTTGGCGATGATGGAGCTGCTGAGCGACTTCGGCGCGGTGCAGCAATTGGCCGTGCCGACATTCACCACCGGGATTTATCAAGTCTGGCTGGGGATGAACCAGGGCGGTGCGGCGGCGCAGCTGGCCTGTCTACTGTTCGCCTTCGTCCTGATGCTGATCTGGCTGGAGCGGTCGTCGCGCCGCGGCCGTCGTTATCATCCCGCCGGCCGCCATTTCCGCGATTTGCCGGGATTCGCCATTCGAGGCTGGCTCGCGCTGGCGGCGCTGTTGTTCTGCCTGTTGCCGGTGTTGATCGGCTTCGTACTCCCGGCGCTTGTGTTGTTCGATTGGGTCGTCGCGAGTTGGCCCGATATCGCCTTCGACCGGTATTTCAAAGATTTGAGCAACACCCTTCTGCTCGCGGTCACGGCGGCGGTGCTGGCGGCGGCGGCGGCGATATTTCTCTCCTATGCCCTGCGGACCGCATCGAGCCTACCCTTGCGGGTCGCCGCCCGATTGGCCGGTACAGGCTACGCTATTCCGGGTTCGGTCATCGCCGTCGGGGTCTTGATCCCCTTCGCTTGGATCGACAATCAAGTCGACGCGTTCTTCCGCGCCAATTTCGACATGTCGACCGGCCTCTTGCTCAGCGGCACCATGGCGATTCTGGTGTTCGCCTATCTCGTGCGCTTCATGGCGCTTGCCTTCGGCGCCGTCGGCAGCAGCCTCGGGCGCGTCACCCGGAACATGGACGGCGCGGCGCGCAGTCTCGGTCATGGCGGCTGGTCGACCCTGCGGCTGGTCCATTTACCGATGATCCGCGGCGGCGTCCTGACCGCGATGCTGCTGGTTTTCGTCGAAGTCATGAAGGAGCTGCCGGCGACATTGATCTTGCGGCCCTTCGATTTCGATACATTGGCGACGCGCATCTATGAGTATGCAAGTAGCGAGCAGTATGAGGATATGGGGGTTTGGGCGTTATCGATCGCGGCGGTTGGGGTGCTGCCGGTGATCTTGCTATCGCATTCTATCCGCCGTTCGCGCCCCGGTCATCCGGATGTCGTTTGAGGATCAGATCGGCGGCGGCGACAAAGGCGCCGAGGGTGATCAAGAGACAGGCACCAAGCAAGTGCCAGCTCGCCGTCGCGAGGCCGGCGATCACTAAAATGAGGGTGGAGAACAGCGGCGCCAAATAGGAGGCAACGCCCAACAGCTGGATATGGCCTCGCTTGACGCCGACATCCCAGAGGAAGAAGGCGGCACCGACCGGACCCAGACCGAGACCGAGTACCGCCAACCATTGTCCTATGTTCGCTGGCCAAACGGTCTCTTCGAACGCCAAATGGGCGGCACCGGAGAGCAGGGCCGTGGCGCCGCAGAAAATGCCCACCGTGTCCGTCGGCAGTGCCGCCAGCCGGCGCGACAGGACGGAATAACTGGACCAAGTCAGCGCGCAGACCGCCGCCGCGGTATAGCCCCAGACATAACCCGGCTCGAACGCGGGCACGGCGCCCTTAGCGGTTAGTAGATAAGCGCCGGCGAAACCAATGGCGGCGCCGAGCATGTGATGAGGCCTTAACCGCTCCCCCGGCAACAGCGCCGAGAACAACACGATCAAGAGCGGCCAGAGATAGGCGATCAGGCTCGCCTCCACCACCGGCGCGTTACGCAGGGCAAGGAAATAAAACAGGTGATAGCCAAACAGGCCGCCGACGCCGACCAGCCAAGCCAGCGCTGGCATGCGCAGAAAAGGACGTGGGTCTTGCCCCAGGAAGAACCATTTGCCGGCCGCCAACAGAAAGGCAACGGAGAACGCCATGGCGACCAACTGGAAGGGCGGCACCTGTCCCGACCAGGCTGTCAGCAGTGCGAGCACGGCCCACATGGCGATCGCAATGCCGCCGATCAACGAGGCCTTTGTCTTCCCGATCAACATGGGACGCAGGATAATGTGCGGCGGGGTTGGGCGATAGCCGGCGAATTCCGCTATGACAGAATTCGATCCGGCACCTATAGTGGCGGAAAGGAATGGGAGGAGCACGGAACATGGGAACGATGATGGAATTCGGCCGGCCGGACGGCGGCTCGACCAAGGGATACTTGGCGGAAGCCGGTGCCGATCGACCGAACGTGGTGGTGATCCAGGAATGGTGGGGTCTCAACGATCAGATCTGCGGCGTCGCCGACCGCTTCGCCCGTGCCGGCTACAACGCCTTGGCCCCGGACCTCTATGAAGGGTGGGTAACTCAAGACCCCGACGAAGCCAGCCATATGATGAGCGGCCTCGACTTTCCGGGCGCCACCTTCGAGGACATCCGCGGCGCCACTCAACATCTGAAGGCGAATGGCAACAAGACGGCGGTGATGGGGTTCTGCATGGGCGGCGCCCTGACCATCGCCGCCGCCGTTCATGTGGCGGAGGCGGATGCTGGCGTTTGCTATTACGGTATCCCACCACAGGAATTCGCCGACCCAACGAAGATCTCAATGCCGCTGCAATGCCATTTCGCCAATCAGGACGACTGGTGCACGCCGGCCGCGGTCGATGAATTGGAGGCGGCCTTGACCGGCGCGGGTATCGCCGCCGAAATCCATCGCTACGAGGGTGCCCACGGTTTCTTCAACGAGCGCCGGGGCGCGATCTATGACGCCGATCTGGCGGAACAAAGCTGGGAGCGGATGATGGGCTTCCTGAAAGCCAATCTTTAGTCGCTGACCGGGCCGGGCGCCTTGAATTCGATCTGATTGCCGTCGGGATCGTGGAAGTAGATCGAAAGCGCGTTGCCGCGGGCCCCGTAGCGCTCGGCCGCGCTGCTGGCCTCGATGCCATGACTGCCGAGAAATTCGCGGATAGCGGCTTCCTCGAACGGATCGACGATCAGGCAGAAATGGTCGAGATTGCGCGGTGCCCCTTCCGGTACAGAGACGCCGTCGCCGCCAAGCGGCCCGGTAATATCGACCAAGTCGATCAAACTGTCGCCGACGCGGAGATGATAGAGGCCCAGATCCGGTCTCGCCCAGTCGACGGCGCAGCCGACCACGTCCTGATAGAAGCGGAGGCTGCGCTCGACATCGCTGATCCGCAAAACCAGATGATCGAAAGCGACGGGCGTATAAGGCGGCATGACCGGTTTCCTCTCGGGCTATCCGCCTACCATAGCGCGGCTGGCGATGCTTCGCTATCATGGCGCGCGAAACGATATGGGAGGACGGTATGGCATTGAAACTGGGTTTGATGACCGGCTATTGGGGGGCGCAGCCGCCGTCGAATTTGATCGAAACCGCCAAACGCGCCGAAGCGCTCGGTTATTGGGGATTCTTCACGGCGGAGGCCTATGGCTCCGACGCACTGACCCCACTCGCTTGGGTCGGCGCCCATACGGAGAAGATCAAGCTCGGCACCGCCATCGTCCAACTCTCGGCCCGCACGCCGACGGCGGTGGCCATGCATGCACTGACCCTCGACCATCTCAGTCAGGGCCGCATGGTGCTCGGCCTCGGCGTTTCAGGCCCGCAGGTGGTGGAAGGCTGGTATGGCCAACCCTTCGCCAAGCCCCTGGCCCGGACCCGGGAATATATTTCGATCATCCGCCAAGTGCTGGCCCGGGAAGCGCCGGTGAGCAATGCCGGGCCGCATTATCCGATACCTTATCCCGCCGACGCCGAGGGGTCTTGGGGCTTGGGTAAACCGTTGAAGCCGATCACCCATCCGCTGCGGGCCGATATCCCGATCTTCCTCGGCGCCGAAGGGCCGAAGAACGTGGCCATGGCGGCGGAGATCTGCGACGGCTGGTATCCGCTCTACTATTCGCCGGAGCGGGAGGACGTTTATGCCGACAGTATCGCCGGCCGCGGCGATAAATTCGAGATCATGTATCCCATGCAGCTGCATGTCACGGACGATGTCGACGCGGGCCGTCTGGAGGTGAAGAAAAACCTGGCCCTCTATGTCGGCGGTATGGGCGCCCGCGATCAGAATTTCCACAACGCGCTGATCGGCCGGCTGGGCTACGAAGCCGAGGCCAAGCAGATCCAGGACCTCTATCTCGACGGCAAGAAGGCGGAGGCGGTGGCCGCCGTGCCGGACCGAATGGTCGACGAAATCGCGCTGGTCGGTCCGCGCGACCGAATCAAACAACGCCTGGCCGCCTGGGACGACAGCGCGGTCACCGGGTTGCTGGTCTGGCCGAAGACGGCGAGCGATCTGGAAACCTACGCGGAACTGGTTTTGAATACTTAGTCAGAACCCTCAATCCGGCTGTAGGCCCGGGTCGTCGGAGACCAACCAATTTCGCCCCGTGGTCGGATCGTTGGTGATGTATACTTCGGTTGGCAGCCCTTGATAGCGGGCGATGGCGCTGAACAATTCCGTCATGTCAGCCCGCGCTTCCGGACCGACGAGCACGCAGACCCGTGCGCCCCTGATATTATGCACTTGAGCCAATTCGGCAAACCGGTGAAAGCTATTCCGGTTGATGCCCGTAAAATGTGCCCGTGCGTCGATATAGAGACGGCAGAAACCACCGATCGAGCAGCGCCGAAAAGCGTCGTTGATCAAGTCGACCCAATCGCCGCTGCGGGCCCGTGCGTTCGGATAGGCGCCTAAATAGCCGACCCCGCCATGCCGCAAGCCATCCAACTCAATATTGGTCATACCGCTCTCTCCAACATCGGTGGCGATTTTAGGCGCTCCGCCCGGTCAGCGGAACCGATGGTCGGCGGAAAATGCACCGGTATTGCCGACTGTGTCTCTGACGCCACATCCCATTAAGGTTATCGGTCAATCGGAAAGGACAGCCTCCGCTTCGATTTCCACCATGGCGTTGGCGTCGAGCAGGCGCGTCACCTCGACTAAGGTCATGGCGGGAAAATGTTTACCCAAATGGGTGCCCCAGGCCGCGGCGACCTGCGGGCCGGCTTGGTTGAATGCCTCGGTATCGGTGACGTAAGCCCGCAGCATGGCGATATCCGTAGCACCGGCGCCCGCGCTTTGCACCACGCGGACGACATTGCCAAGCGCGATTTCGAACTGCTGACCGAAATCCAAGGCCGGATCGACCGGTCCCTGTCCGTCGCGCAGGGCGACCTGACCGGCAACCCGCACCGTGCGACCGGCGGGCGTTACCGTCGCATAGGCATAACCGCGTGCCCGCTTCCAGCCGTCGGGTAAGATTGCTTCCATCGTTTCCTCCTTCACATTGTTCGCTTAATCCATCGCCGGACCGGTGATCACATGCTCCCGCATTACGAATACGGTCAGCCTGTCGATGAAGTTCGGAATGTCGGCGAGCACCCTTTCGCCTTCAGGACTGGCATAAGCCCGTTTCATGGCGTCTTCGTCGTCGAACCAGATTTCCACGACACCATCGATAGGCTCTTCGGTTAAAGGTGCGCCGACATCCGGTCCACTGCCCACGGTGTGGTTTTGCCGATAAGCCCGCACGCCCGGCATTGCCGCGATCAGCGGAGCATGGACCTCAAGCCAATAGCGGCGGAACGCCTCGACGTCGAGGTCCGGCCGCTTCTTCAGCAGACCCAGTCGCTTGATCATGTCGATCCCTCCCGCCGGAAGTTTAGGCGATAGCCTTGGGCGCCGCCAAGCCCACTAGGCAGGTTCGGTGATTTCCCCTAGGCTTTGCGGCTTGCACGGGAGGATGATATGCGCGGACGCCAGGTATTGATGGAGACGTTGACGGCCCATGGGGTCGAGAAAATCTTCGGCAATCCGGGGACGACGGAAAGCCCGCTGATCGATAGCCTGGCCGACTATCCGAACATCGAATATGTCGTCGCGCTGCATGAAGCGGTCGCCGCCGGCGCCGCCAACCACTATGCGCAGGCCAGCGGCAAGACGGCGGTCGTCAACGTTCACGTGGCGCCCGGCCTTGGCAACGCCATCGGCATGATCTACGGCGCCCTCAAGGCAAACACGCCGATGCTGGTGACGGCGGGGGCACAGGATACCCGCGCCCGGCTTGAGGAGCCGGTGTTGGGCCACGACTTGGTCGCCATGGCCGCGCCGGTGACGAAATGGAGCGTACAGGCAGAGACGGCGGACGAGATCGCGCCGATCCTGCGTCGCGCGCTAAAAATCGCCCGGCAAGCGCCGGCGGGACCGGTTTTCGTCGCCTTGCCGATCAACGTGTTGGAGCAGGAAACCGCGGTGCCCGCCGCCGCGCCGGATGGTCTCTATGACGCGGCCCGACCCGAGATGACCGGGATCGTCGAAGCCGCCAAGATCCTCGATGCGGCGGGGGCGCCGGTGATCGTCGCCGGCGACGATGTCGCGACCAGCGGTGCTTCGGCGGCATTGGTTTCTCTGGCCGAGGCCTTGGGCGCGGATCTTTGGCACGAATTGCTGCATATGCAGGCCAGCTTCCCCAACATGCATCCGGCGGCGCGCGGCCCACTGCCGTCCGATGCGGCGCAGATCGCCCGCGCTTTGGACGGCGCGGATGTCGTGTTGCTGGCCGGCGGCGCCTTTTTCGAGGATGTCTGGTTCGCGCCGGGCGGTCATTTTCCGCCAGACGCCAAAATTATCCAGATCGAAGAAAGCATGACCGCTTTGGCTTACAAGCAGGCCCTCGATGTCGGCATAGTCGGCAGCCTGCCGAAAACTTTGGAGATCTTGAGTGCCGGGGTGGATGCCGACAAGGGCGCGGCGCGGCGACAGGCCCAAGCCACGCGCAAGGCGGCCGATGTCGCGGCGCAGAAGGACCGGGCCGAACGCAGCTGGGATCGCAGTCCGGTTTCCATGGCCCGGCTGATGGCGGAAATCGAAACGGCCCGGCCGGCGGACAGTATCGTTGTCGACGAGTCGGTGACCGCCAGCATCGATCTCGCCCGCACGCTGACCGTCAACGGTCCCGGCGACTATTACGGTGCCCGCGGCGGCGGCATCGGTCAGGGCGTGGCCGGCGCGATCGGCGTCAAACTGGCTCACCCCGACCGGCCGGTCTTGGCGATTTCCGGCGACGGCTCCGCCATGTATTCGATCCAAGCTTTATGGACGGCGGCCCATCACGACCTGGCCATCGTCTTCGTCATACTGGCAAATCGGGAATACCGCGTTCTGAAGCATAATCTGGACGCCTACCGTCAGCGCTTCGACGCCGCCTCCAACAAGCCTTATGCCCATATGGATTTGACCTCACCGGATCTGGATTATGTCGGCATGGCCAAGGCCATGGGGTTGGCTGCGGCGGCGGTGCGGGAACCGAACGACCTGCCCGCGGCATTGAAAACCGCGTTTGCGGCCGACGGGCCCTATCTCCTGCAGGTGGACGTGGAGGGCAAGCGCTGACTTGTCCCCGGTCGCCGATGCGGTACAATATGTCGACGCCAACGGAAACCGAGATATCTGAGGATTTGCGATGAGCTATTCACTTGAAGACTATTGTCGCGACGGACGCGAGATTCTGGCCACGAGCAACAATCACGACGGCCGCGACCGGATGCGGCAGAACTTGGAAAAGCTGCTGGCGGACGCGGAATTCCAATCTGAGTATCTGGACAAGGCCGATACCTCGGGCCTCAAGCAAATCTATGAAGACCCCGACTTTGGCTTCTGCGTGCTGATTTACAATATGGACGAACCGCGCACCTCGCCGCCGCACGACCATGGCTCCTCCTGGGCGATCTACGGCCAGGCGCTGGAATATACCGACATGACCGTCTGGCGGCGCACCGATCCGGACGGCAGCAATGACCGCGCCAATCTGGAGAAGGTGAAGACCTATCGCCTCGATCCGGGCAAGGCCGGTTTCTACGATGTCGGCGATATTCATTCCATCGACTATCCCGCCGGCGCCAAATTCGTCCGTGTCACCGGCAACCGACATGTCGAAGGAAGCCCGCCTGGTCTTCGATCCGGATAGCGGCAAGGTGTCCAAAATCGAGCATGTGGGAACCGGGGAGGCGTAACGCCGTCCGGGCCAGACAATGGTGCGCACGGCGCCCGTGCGCGAATTTGCGTCGCACGCGTGTCGAGTTATCTATAGATTCGCGGCTATGACAGATTTCCGGCGATGGCTGCCGGTCTGCCTTGCGCTTCTATTTGTGGTAACCGGCGTTCAAGCGCAGAGCCGACTGTTCGAACGTCTCCGTTGGCTCGACCCGGAAGCGGATATCGTCGGTGCGTTGAGCCGGCAGCCGGTCGAGTGTTTGGCGCCTGTCGCTGCGGACAAGCGCGGCAAGCTCGCGCTCGGTCGCCTGGTTTTCGAGAGCCCGGCGCTGCTTGGCGGTCAACCGGCCCGCTTCGGCTTGAGCTGCGCCAGTTGTCATCCGAACGGCCGGCGCAATGCGGATTTCTTCTTGCCGGGATTGTCGGATGTGCCGGGCACGGTCGACTTGACCAGCGGCGTGTTCGGCACGGGCAACGACCGACAGGCCAATGCCCGCCCGATCCCCGATCTGTCCCGGCCGGACGGCCGGATGATCGCCGACCGGGACAGCGGCGCGTTTCGCGCCAAGCTGCATGCGATCGTGATCGAAGAGTTTCACGGCGCGCCTCCCGCCGCCGGCGATTTCCGAGGCGCTGCGTTTCTACCTAAGCCGCCCTCGACCATACGGCATGCCGCGATCCCCGCGGCGACGGTGGCAAGAGATTGGCGGCAGGACTGGCGCGCGGTCGAAACCGCCTTGGATTCCCTGCGCGCCGCCGTCGCGAGGGGGAGACCGGGAAAGCGCGGCGTTTCTGATCCGCGCTGCGCGCCGCGGGTTGAAGATGCTCTACGAACAATATGAAGGCATCGGCGATGGCGACTTGAACAGCGAATTGATCGCGTTCAGCCGGCAACTCGCGGACTTGCGCGGCCGCCCATCGGAGATGTCGTCGTCGGCGGTCGTAAAGGCAATGTCCGAACGTCGCGATGCCATCGCCCCGCGCGCTCGAGCGCCTGGCGCCCCGTTCCCTCTACAATCCGAACCGCATCGCCGCCGCTCTCCGCCGAAATCAAAGGGGTCAGACCCTTTGATTAGGAATTCTGTCTAAAAACGAAGGAATTTAGCGAAAAACGGGAGAATATTTTTTCAAAGGGTCTGACCCTTTGATTTCGGGTTGGCGCCGGCGGCTGTAATTCTTTCAGGCGCTCTGCCGAATGACGTCGAGGAAGGGTTCGGCGAATTTTTCCAGCTTGGCGGCGCCGACGCCGTGGACTTGGGCGAAATCGTCCACGGTTCGCGGCTTGCGGCGGACCATGTCCTGCAGGCTGCGGTCGGGGAAGATGACATAGGCCGGCACCCGGCGGGCCTGAGCCAAATCCTTGCGTAAGTCTTTGAGTGCGAGATAGAGCTCGCCATCGGCCTCGCCGAAATCCTGCGCCGAAACAGTTGGAGCCTTGGCTTTGCCCTTGGACTTGGGTTTCAATGCCTCGCGGCGATGTTCGAACTTGCGGCGGCCGTCCAACAAATCGCCGCCGCTGCCGGTCAGGCGCAGACCGCCATAGCCGGCGATATCGAGCTCCAGCAAGCCCGCCGCCAGCATCTGCCGCAGGATCGAGCGCCAGGCCGGTTTGCTGTGTTCCCGGCCCTTGCCGTAGGTGGATAGTTCGTCATGACGGAACTGCCGGATCTTGGCCGTGTTGGCGCCGGACAGGATGTCGATGATATGGGCCGCGCCGAAACGCTGGCCGGTTTCCAGCACCGTACGGCAAGCAGCCCGGGCCGATTCCGTGCCGTCGACCAGGTCCGGTGGATCGAGGCAATTATCGCAATTGCCGCAAGGTCCGCTCTCCTCGCCGAAATAGGCCAGCAGCGCTTGCCGCCGGCAGGTCGCCGCCTCGCAAATCGCCACCAGGGCGTCGAGCCGTTTATGCTCCCGTCGTTTGTGATCGGCGTCGCTGTCTTCCTGATCGATGAACATCCGCCGCATGCGCAGATCGTCCAGGCCGTAAAGCATCAGCGCTTCGGCCGGCGCGCCGTCGCGGCCGGCCCGGCCGATCTCCTGATAATAGGCTTCCACATTGCCGGGCATGTCGGTATGGAAGACGAAGCGCACATCCGGTTTGTCGATACCCATGCCGAAGGCGATGGTGGCGACGATGATGACGCCCGGCTCCGCCATAAAAATATCCTGATGACGCTGCCGGTCCATCTGCTCCATACCGGCATGGTAGGGCAGGGCGTTATAGCCGGCGACCTGGAGCTGCAGCGCGGTTTCCTCTGTCTTCTTCCGCGACAGACAATAGACGATGCCGCTTTCGCCGGCATGATCGGCGACGAAGTCGAGCAATTGGCCGCGCCGGTCCTGCCTGGGCGCCACAGACAACCGGATATTCGGGCGATCGAAGCCGGCGACGATAGTCCGGCCCTGTCCGTGGAACAGCTTCTCGACGATGTCCGTCTGCGTGGTCTTGTCCGCCGTCGCCGTCAACGCCGCAATCGGCACGCCGGGAAAATGCTGCTTCAGATCCTTCAAGGCTTCGTATTCGGGGCGGAAGGCCGGACCCCACCGGGACATGCAGTGGGCCTCGTCCACCGCAAACTGCGTGACCGGCAGTTTCTGCAAGGCCGTCAGCATGCGCGGTGTCATCAAGCGCTCCGGCGCCAGATAAAGCAGGGTGAGTTCACCGGCCGCGGCTTGGCGCCAGACCGCCACATTGTCCGCCCGATCCCGCGAACCGTTGATCGCGTCGGCGGCAACCCCGGCCAGTTTCAACGCGGCCACTTGATCTTCCATCAGCGCAATCAGAGGCGAGACGACAATGGTCAGGCCGCCCCGCTTCAGGGCGGGAATTTGATAGCACATGGATTTGCCGCTACCGGTCGGCATGACGGCCAAGACGTCCTCGCCCGCCAACAGGCTGTTGACCACGTCTTCTTGAAAGGGGCGGAAAGCGTCATAACCGAAGACGCGTTGCAGGATGTCGAGCGGCATGGCTCTTTCATAACGCTCCCGCGCGGCGGCGACAATGGCGATTGCGCTCAGACCCGTTGGCGGTATGATGGCGGCAATCAATAAGTCCGAAAATCGAGGTAGTCATGGATCTGTCCTTCACGCCCGAAGACGAAGCCTTCCGTCAGGAAGTCAAGGATTTCATCGCCGAAGCCTACGACGACGAAATGCGCGACGCGGTCAGCAAAAGCCACAATAATTACCTGCCCAAGCATTTGCAGGTGCGCTGGCAGAAGCGCCTGTTCGAGCGCGGTTGGGTTGCGCCGAACTGGCCGAAGGAACATGGCGGCGCCATGTTCACACCGACCCAGAAATATCTCTACGACCTGGAAATGTCCGCCGCCGGCGCGCCGGGCATCGTGCCCTTCGGCCTGAAGATGTGCGCCCCGGTGATCATGAAATTCGGCACGGAAGAACAGAAACAACGCTTCCTGCCGGATATACTGGAAACCAACGTCTGGTGGTGTCAGGGCTATTCCGAGCCGGGCGCAGGCTCCGATCTGGCCAGCTTGCAGACCAAGGCGGAGGATAAGGGCGACCATTATTTGGTCAACGGTCAGAAGATCTGGACCTCCGCCGCGCAGCATGCGGACTGGATCTTCTGTTTGGTGCGGACGTCGAAGGAAGAGAAACGGCAGATGGGCATTTCCTTCCTGCTGATCGAGATGGACAGTCCGGGCATCTCCGTCGAGCCGATCATCACCATCGACATGCCGGGCGAAAACGCGCAGGAGGTCAATTCGGTCTTCTTCGAGGATGTGAAGGTGCCGAAGGAAAATCTGATCGGCAACGAGGGCGAGGGCTGGACCTGCGCCAAGTATCTGCTGGAGTTCGAGCGCGGCAATCCCTATTCCAGCGGGCTCTATCAAGGTCTGAAGAAAGTCCGGAAAATGGCTCAGGCGCAAGGCCCGGACGGCGCCCGTCTGATCGACGACGACGCCTTCAAGGCCAAACTGGCCAGCGCCGAAAGCCAAGTGGCGGCACTTGAGATGACGGAACTGCGCATCCTCAGCCAATTGAGTACTGGACAAAATATGGGCCCCGAATCGTCGCTGATGAAATGCCGGGGCACGGAACTGCAGCAGGTGGTCAGCGAACTGGCGCTCGAAGCGGCGGGCGTCTATGCCCAGCCGTTCCAGCCGGTGGCCTGGGGCCGTAACGAGGAGCCGATCGGGCCGGACGGCGTCGGCGCCGCCGCACCCCGCTACTTCAACTACCGCAAGGTCTCGATCTATGCCGGCTCCAACGAGGTGCAGCGGAACATCATGGCCAAGCTGATCCTGGGGCTTTAAGAGGCGCGGCATGTCCGACGTGGCCGACGTCGTATCCGTCAGCATCAGAAAGGCCGCCGCGGCCGACATGCCGGCAGTGGTTCTGCTTGACGAGCGTGATACGGGCCAATCGAAGCCGGACTATTGGCAGGACATCTTCGACCGCTACGTTGCCGCCGGGCGGCGCGACCGCTTCTTCTTGGTCGCCGAAACCGGTGACCGGGTGGTCGGTTTCATCGTCGGCGAAGTCCGCGCTTGGGAATTCGGGTCACCGCCAAGCGGTTGGGTTTTCGCCATCAGCGTAGCACCCGACATTCGGGAGCGGGGCATTGCCAGTCAACTTTTTGAAACTGTCTGCCAACGTTTCCTCGCCGCCGGCGTGGCCACGGTACGGACGATGATTTCCCGCGAGGATGCGTTGAATCTCTCGTTCTTTCGCAGTCAGGGTTTGAGCGCCGGCCCCTATATCCAGTTGGAAATGCACCTTGACGAATGAGGCGCCATCGCCGACACTAAATCGGTAATGGAGTACCGATTTAATCGAGCGCCCTGATGCGGCTACAGAAATCGTCCCTATTCGGCCTGTATGCCGTGCTGGAATTGGCCAGCGCGCCGGATCGGCAGCTCTCGACAGCCGATATCGCCGAGAAATACGGTATCTCGCCGCATCATCTGGCCAAGGTAATGATGACACTGGTGCGCGCCGGCCTGGCCCAATCGGTGCGCGGCGTCGGCGGCGGCTATCGGTTCACCGGGAATGTCACCCGCGTCACCCTGCTGGATGTGATCGAGCTGTTCGAACCGGTCGGCGCCGACCGGGATACCGCCGACATCGCCGTCGCGGTGGATACGGCAGTCGGTCAGGCCGTACAGGACGTCCGCGCGGAAATCGACGAATTGGCTAAAGCCACGTTCCGCTCCATCACCTTGAAAACCTTGCTGCGCAACGCCGACAAGATCGACGTGGCCATCGGCGACGCAGTGGCGTTGGCGGAGTAGTCGCTCGTCGCCCCGGACGCAGCGCAGCGGAGAGCCGGGATCGTCACAGGCTCGGTGCTTGGGACGATCCCGGATATCGCCTGCGGCGATTCCGGGATGACGAGAATGGGAACGAATGAACAGATTTGATGACATGACTTGTTAAGCCGACAACCTGCGGGTCACGTAGCGGCCATGTCGTTTCAAGGCCTTAACCGAACCGCCTTCCGCGACCAGATGTGCCGCCGCGGCCGGGTCTTCGACGACAAGGCCCGACACGGCACCGATCCCGTAATGCGCCAACGCCGGTGCCAATGGCGTGCCGGGGCCGATCAGGATGCAGTCGGTTGCGTTGCCGCGCGCGTTGAGCACGCGTGGGAACGTGCCGTTCACCAGGACGGAGGAGGTAATCAAGGCACCGTCGGCGCTGGCCATGACCTGTTCCGTCGCCGTCTCCGGATGCTCGTCGTCACGCGGTTCCATCTCGACGATCTGGACGTCGGCATAGCGGTCGCCGAAGCCGGGGAAGCGGCCGACGCAGGCGATCCGCCCGGAGCTGCCTGCGAAGGCGTCAAGGCCGTTTTCGTTGCCGCCCGTCAGGTCGTAGCGGTTGTAATGGGCATTGATGGCGGCGATGCCGAGGGCGCGTTCGGCCCCGTTACCCGACTGCGCATACCCCGCCAGATCGCGCAAGGGGCGACCCGCATAGGCGCCCGCATCGCTCAGCGGTCGACAGCCGGCCGTGCCTTTGGCGGGGGTGTGGGCCAGACCGCAGCCGTTCGGTCCTTCCACCAGGGTCCAATTCAATCCAACCACGACTCGTTTCGCATCGCCTCCGCCGACGCCGCGGGCCAATTCGGCCACCGCGTTCTCCGCCCCCCACCAACGCCGTAGCGATGCCAGGTCGGACGGCAGGAGTGTGCCAAGCCCGCCAGTCACGTCTCGCCAGCGTTCGAGCGCGTGGGCGGGTAAAGCAACGACGGTGGGAATGCCGGCGGCAACGGCGCCGAGGATTTCGTCCATCAGGCCGGCGCCCGTCTGCTCCTGCTCGCCGAACTTCTCCACCACGATCAGATCGGCGTTCGCTTCGACGGCGCGGCGCAGCATACGGGAGACGTCGGTCAAGGCGGCATGATCCAGGATGCAATCTTTGTTGGCGCGGCTTTGGACGGTGGCGCGGGCGATCGGTGCGCGTTCGCCATTGTCCATGGCCACCGCGTCGACGCCAAGGCGTCGGCCGTCCGGTTCCCGCAAAATGTCTTGAACCAGCCCGCCGACCCGCCAACCGCGTGCCGTCATCTCCTCGGCGAAGTCCCAGAGCAGCCGCCGGTTGGCGGTTTCCTCGGTATAAAGCAGTGCGGCCAGCTTGACGGTCACCTCACTCGATCTCCAGGCATTTGCTCAACAACTCGTCGGTGACATAGCCCGGCACGGTCTGGCCGTCCGCCACGTTTTTGGTGGCGGTTTCTTCAGCGGCCTGGGTCGCCGGCAGGCGGGCCAGGACATCGCCGATCCGCGCATGGGGCACGACGACGACGCCGTCCTCGTCACCCACAACCACATCGCCGGCGTCAATCGGCACGCTGTCGAGAACGACCGGCAGGCCGATGGTGCCGGGACCGTTGCGGTCCGGCGAATTGGGGGTCAGCCCGCGGCAGAAGATCGGCAAGCCGACGTCGCGGATGCCGGACAGGTCACGGGCCAGGCCGTCGCTGACCAGCGCCACCGCACCCGCATTCTTGGCCATGCCGAGCACCAGGTCGCCGGTCACCGCCGCACCCATATAACCATCCGTCGCCGCAACCAGAACGTCGCCCGGCTGTACCATTGTCAGGGCGGCGGCCAGCGCCAGATTGTCCGCCGGCCCACAATGACAGGTCAGCGCCACGCCGGCGAAGGTTGCGCGATCGGGCAACAGCGGTTTGATCCGATAGTCGAGGGCACCCTTGCCTTCCATGCAATCGACCAGGAAGCCGGTTGGCACGCCGGTCAGAGCGGCGACCGCGTCGGCGTCCGGCCGCCGGAAATTGCGGCGGATCGTCAGTAGGGGATTCTCATCCAGCATTCTTGGCCTCCGCCGCCTTGCGTTCCAGGCTTTCGCGCACCGACGCCGGGAAGCCGCTCGGGTCCACCGCCATGCCGAAGACCTGCTGATTATGGCTGTGGCAAAGCTGATGCAGGGAAAAGACCTGCTGCATGGCGTTGCGCCGGCCCATGATGTCCATGGTCTGATTGACCGCTTCCTTCGTCGTCTTCAGGGCGAAGGCCGGCTTGTTGGCGATCCGCTTAGCGAGATCCAGGGTGAAGTCGGCGAGGTCGCCGCGCGGGACCACATGGTTCAGCATGCCGAGTTGCAGGGCCTGGTCGGCGCTGAGCCAATCGGCGGTGAACAGCCATTCCTTGGCCTTGCGCGGCCCGATCTCCCAGGGATGGGAGAAGAATTCGACGCCGCAGACGCCCATCTCAAGCACCGGATCGCGGAAGGCGGCGTCGTCGCTGGCAACGATTAGGTCGCAAGCCCAGGCCAGCATCAGGCCGCCGGCGATGCATTTGCCTTGAATCTGGGCGACGGTCGGTTTCGACAGATTGCGCCAGCGTTCGGTGATGTCGAGATAGATTTCGTGTTCGCGGGCGAAGCGGCCCTCGGCGCCCCCGAGATCGAAGCCGCCCCAGGTGCTGATCACCGGGAAGTCGCGCCAGGTCTTGCCGTTGCCGCCCGCCAGGTCGTGGCCGGAGGAGAAATGCGGATCCTCGCCGGCGAGAATGATGACCTTGACCGCATCGTCCGCCACCGCCTTGTCGAACGCGTCGTTCAAATCATACGTCATCTGCAAGTCTTGCGCGTTGCGCGCTTTCGGCCGGTCCATGACCACCCGGGCGACCCCCGGTGCCGGGGTTTCGTAGCGGATCCACTCGCCAATGCGTTCGCTCATCGTCTCCTCCCATCCATTCATTTTGCGCATCCTACCGCAGCCGGCGTCGGAAAACAGCTTGACCGATCCGGAATTATTCTCCTATATGACGAGACAGCGCCAATTTGATGTCAGCTTGCGGGCGCTTAAGAAATACGGCTAAAGCGACTGGGGACTGTCCCGGCACTTTGGCCCGGCGGTCCTTTTTTCGTGCCGTAGGGTTTTCGATCGAACCGAACCTCTCGCCTCGGAATTGACCGTCAGGAGCAATTCCGCGGAGCCTGCTCCGCGTAGAAGGTGAAGGAGCGATCGGATGGTGGCGAATCCGTTGACGACAAACAGCTATGCGGGCGATCTTACGCCGCGCGAGGCCTGGGATTATCTGAACCAATATGAGAATGCGGTGCTGGTCGACGTGCGCACGCGGCCGGAATGGGAATTCGTCGGGGTTCCCAATTTGACGGATATCGGCCGGCAACCGCTCTTTATCGAGTGGCAGCATTATGGTGCCGGTGCGAACGAGAACTTCATCGATCAGGTGCGCAACACCGGCTTGCCGGAGGACACGCCGTTGTTGTTGCTCTGCCGCTCCGGTGTCCGCAGTCTGCATGCGGCGGTCGCCCTGACCCAGGCTGGTTTCCAAACCTGCTTCAACATTTCTGACGGTTTCGAAGGGCAGCTCGATGCCGAACGCCATCGCGGTGCTGGCGACAGCGGTTGGAAAGCATCCGGCCTGCCTTGGATTCAATAAGGATTTTAAAACAATGAATAGTCAATTTCCCGCTAAGCTGCGGCCGCAGACCTTATTGGTCCGCGGCGGCCAGACCCGCACAGCGTTCGGCGAAACCAGCGAACCGGTGTTTCTGAATTCGGGCTTCGTCTACGAAACCGCGGAGCAGTCGGAAGCCCGCTTCAAGGGCGAAAATGACGGCTTCATCTATTCCCGCTACGGCAATCCGACCGTCACCATGTTCGAGGAGCGTTTGGCGCTGTTGGAAGGCGCCGATGTTTGCTTCGCCACGGCCAGCGGCATGGCCGCGGTCTTTGCCGCACTGGCCTGTCAGGTGCAGGCCGGCGACCGTGTGGTCGGCAGCCGAGCCCTGTTCGGCTCCTGCCATGTCGTCCTCACCGAGATCCTGCCGCGCTGGGGCGTTGAGACGGTGCTGGTCGATGGTCCGGACCTGGACCAATGGGCGGATGCGCTGAAGGGCGGCGCCAAAGCCGTGTTTTTCGAGACGCCGGCCAATCCGACATTGGAGCTGATCGACATCCAAGCGGTCAGCGAACTGGCCCATGCCGCCGGTGCGCGGGTGGTGATCGACAATGTCTTCTCAACACCGGTGCTGCAGCGGCCGATCCCCCTCGGTGCCGACGTGGTGGTCTATTCCGGCACCAAGCATATCGACGGTCAGGGCCGGGCCATGGGCGGTGCCGTGCTCTGTTCGCAAGCATTCTACGACGACCACCTGCAACCTTTCGTCCGCCATACCGGCCCGGCGCTCAGCCCCTTCAACGCCTGGATCATGCTGAAGGGGCTCGAGACCTTGGACCTGCGGGTCGCCCGCCACTGCGACAATGCGGAGAAGATCGCCCGCGCTTTGAGCGGCCACAACAAGATCGAGCGGGTGCTCTATCCCGGCCTTCAGAGCCATCCGCAATACGAGTTGGCGCAGCGGCAGATGAAGCGGGGCTCGACCAACGTCTCGTTCGATGTCGCCGGCGGTAAGGACGAGGCCTTCCGTTTCCTGAACGCCTTGAACGTAATCGACATCTCCAACAATTTGGGCGATGCCAAGAGCCTGATCACCCATCCGACGACGACCACGCATCGGGCGATGGGCGAAGAAGGCCGCGCCGCCGTCGGCATCGGCGACGGCCTGGTACGGCTTTCCGTCGGGCTGGAGGATGTGGACGACCTGATCGACGATCTGCGCCAAGCCTTGGCGCAGGTCTAGGGCGCCAGATAACGCCAACCGGCGGCCAGCGCGATCCCGGCCAGCATCGCTTTGGCGCTACTGCCGGTCAGCAACGCAACGACACAGGCAATGGCGACGGCCGCGGCTTCCCGCAGGCTGTGTTGGGCCAGGATCGACGCCACCAGCGCTGCGATAACGGAGGTCGACAGGCCGTTCAGAAATCGCTCGATCCGCGGCGTCATGGAGACACGGGACATCATTAGAGGGCCGGCAAGCCGCGTCGCGTAGGTCGCGAGCGCGATCAACAAGATAGCGGCGACGCTAGTCGACATGACGCAAGGCTGCCGTGGTGCCACCCGCCAAAGCGGCGGCGATGACGTTCCATCCCGCCGGGAGAAAATCCAGGGTCAGCACCGAGACGGCGACGGCGATCGTCACCGGTGCCAGCTTCGATCCGCCGCGCAGATCAGTACTGACGACGGCGGCGAAGAAACAGACCATGACCACATCGACGCCATAGGCATCCAAATCGTCGATCGCGTGACCGGCGGTGGCGCCGATAACCGTGCCGAGCTGCCACATCGTCCACATGATCAAGCCTCCGCCGACCAATATACCAAGGTCGTTTTCTCCGGCATTCAGGTTCCGTTGGCTGTCGGCGAAATTGGCGTCGGTGATCAAAGCGCAGGTCAGCAGCCGCTTCGGCCAGCTCAATCGGTTGAGCCAGAACGCCAGAGCCGCGCCCATGATGGTATGTCGCGCATTTACCGCGAGCGCCATTAACACCAAGGAGAGATAGGCATCGGGCTCGGGCCAGAAGTCGAGGGCGGCGAACTGAGCGGCGCCGGCAAAGACTGTCGCGCTCATTGCGATGGTCTGACCGGTAGTCAAGCCGGCCTCCGCGGCCGCGCCGCCGAAGCCGATCCCATAGGGAATCACAAACAATGACACCGGCAGTAAGCGCCGCATGCCGTGCCAGATGCCGACGCGAGAAAGGGAGATGTTGGAGTCGTAAATTCTAACCATTAAGAAGGTTATAATAATTTGTACGACTTGATTGTCAACCTGTGTAACGGTTAGATAGTTGGATGAGTTATCGCGACAATTATCCGGTGCGACTTGTCGGTGGACGCCTGGCCTTGGATTTTCTAAATACGGCGGATTGGTCCGATACCGGCGACGTCGTGCTCGAGAAGATCGAAACCATGGAAGATATGACGGTCTGGCTCGAAGCACTTGGATTATCGAAGGCCGCGCGACCGCGTTCCGTGTCGGATGTAAAGGCTTTCCGCCAGCAGTTGCGGCAGCTGGTGTTGGGAGGCGAGACGGACCTGACTTTCCTCAATACCTATTTCGATTACGCCGACCGCCGGCCTTCCCCGTCCATGGACCGGTGGCCGATCCTGACTTTGGTCGCGCACTCGGCAGTGGCGCTTCTGAGCGATCCGCGGGAGCGGGCACGGGTCAAGCTTTGTCCCGGTCGCAATTGCGGCTGGCTCTTCCTTGACGAAACCAAAAACGCGCGTCGAAAATGGTGCATGATGGAGACCTGCGGCAATCGCGCCAAGGCCGCCCGCAATTACGCGAAACGGAAACAGGGACAGGTAAGTGATGACTGACTATTTGGTGTCGCCGGAGGTGATTGACGCTTACAACAAGGACGGCGCGGCGGTGCTGCGCGGCGTTATCGACACCAATTGGTTAGCGAAGCTGAGCGCCGCGATCGAGCGCGATATCGCCGCGCCCGGACCGTATTTTCACGGCTACGATGCGGAGGACGGGCGCGGCCGCTTCCACGGCAACTTGCGAATCTGGGAATCTGACCCGGACTTCCGTGGGCTCTGCTTCGAATCCGGCTTGGCCCAGGTGGCGCAACAATTCTTCGCTTCGCAGAAAATCAATCTGCTCTACGACCAGCTCTTCGTGAAGGAGCCGGGGACCGTCAACCGCACCCGTTGGCACAACGATCAGCCCTATTGGCCGGTGCGCGGGGACCAGGTGCTGTCGATCTGGTTTTCGCCCGATCCGGTGACAGCGGAGACCGGGGCTTTGGAATTTGTCCGCGGCTCCCACCGCTGGGGCCGCTGGTTCCAGCCGGAGGTTTTCGGCAGCTCCCAGTCGGACAAGGTGAAGCCTTATGAAGACAATCCCGATTATGAGGCGATGCCGGATATCGAGGCCGCGCGCGGCGACTATGACATCGTCAGTTGGGACCTGGAACCGGGCGACGCCTATGTCTTTCACGGCCTGACGGTGCACGGCGCCGGCGGCAATCAGCGCGAGGACGTGCGCCGGCGCGGCTATACCGTCCGCTATACCGGCGACGACGCCGTCTATGACAGCCGCCCCGGCACCAACGAAGGCCTACGCGACGCCGCCAAACAAGACGGCGACCCCATGGACAGCGACAGCTATCCCCGCGTGATTTAAGCCGCGCTCTACTTCTTTTGGCCGTGGCTCTTGGTCAGCGGGCTGAGATAATGCGGTTCGGTCAGGCCTTTCTTCCGCATGGCAATGCCGGTCATGCATTCTTTGATCAGCCGATGGCCGTTGGCGGCTGAAACATAGGTCGGGTCCATCATCGGCGCTAACTCCACCAGTTCGAAACCGATGACGTTGGATTCGGCGCAGAGGCGGCGGACGATCGGGAATGCCTCGCGCGGGGTCAACCCGCCGGGCTCAGGCGTTCCGGTCCCCGGTACGAATGCAGGATCGAGCGTATCGATGTCGAAGGAGATGAAGAGATATTCCGGGCCGTCCTTGGCTTCCTTGATCACGTCCTCCATCACCGCCTTAAAGCCGCGGTCTTCGATTTCCGCCATGGTGTGGTAGCGGAAGCCCTGCTCGCGCATCCATTCGAACGACTTTTCGTCGGGATAATAGCCGCGTAGGCCGACCTGGATGAAATTCTTGCCCGGTACCAAGCCCTCCTCAATCAGACGGTAGACCGGCATGCCGTGATTGATCAAATGGCCGAACATGTATTTGCCGGCATCGTAATGCGCATCGAAATGGATGACGCCCACATTACCCTTGCCGTAAATGTCGGTTAGCGCCGCGACATCGCTATACATCAGGGAATGGTCGCCGCCGACGATGATCGGGATAACCCGCTCACCGGGCCGAATCTCCACTTCCGCCGCGCTGCGCACGAAGGAGCGGATCGCGCCCATGCTGCGTTCGGTGCTCATGATATCGATGGGGGCGTTGCCGAAATCGGCGATCACGAGGTCCTGCAGCGGATCGACCATGGTGTGCATATGCGGTTGCCGCGCGCCGTAGCCACCATAGACATGGGCGTTACGTATCGCGTTCGGGCCATGGGCCGCACCGCGCACGCCGCCGCCCATATCGGTCACAGCGCCCATGACGGCGATATCGACCTTGCTGGCCTTCAGATCGGCGGGTGACATGGCCACGGGCATACGGAAGAATGTCGGCATCGCATTGTAGCTGAAGCCGAAATCGTATTTTTGAACATTGATGATGCCGGGTTCCCGTTTCGGGTCCTTGCTCAAGTCGCGCAGTTTGCGCCAGATATTGTAACTCGGGTCGTTGGTATCGAGCGGGATGACCGGTTTTTCACCCTCCCGAATTGGCGCCGCTTCGAGTTCGTATTCGTGTCCCAGATCCTGTGCGAACGCTGTCGATACGGCGAAAACAGACGCGGAGATGACAGCGCCGCGCCAAAGAGCCTTCCAAGCCCAACCTACCATCGCTCACATCCTCCTGAGATATCGATCTGCGCCGAGAACCCTTGCCGGCAATCCCGCGCTCGTCTGTATAATTAGCGATCATTAAATTAGCAATTGCAATGCTTAATTGATAGCCGGCGACGAATGCCTTTCGCATCTCACGCGATGTAGCGAATGTTTGCTGGCGACCGGTCGTTTCGATCTGACCGATGCAACGACACTTGAAATCGGCGAAGCGCTGGTCTTAACTTGACGATACGAACGTTTGTCCGTTTCTTTCGAGCGCCATTGCAGGAGAAGGCCATGACCCGCGCCGCGGATTTTGATTACGACGTTATCGTCATCGGGGCCGGGGTGGCCGGGATTTATCAGATCAAGCGTCTGATCGATCTCGGGCTCAGGGCGACGGTGCTGGAGGCGGCGGGCGGTCTCGGCGGGACTTGGTACAACAATCGTTATCCGGGCGCGCGCTTCGATTCGGAGAGTTACACTTACGGCTATTCATTTTCGGAGGAGCTGCTGGAGGAATGGCATTGGAAGGAGCGCTTTTCCGGTCAGCCCGAGAATCTACGCTATCTGAACTACGTCGCGGACAAGTTCGATCTGACCCGGCATATGCAGTTCAACTGCCGGGTCGACAGCGCGCATTTTCAGGAAGACGGGAATTACTGGCGCCTTGAAGTCGATGACGGCCGAACCTTGACCTGCCGTTTCGTGGTCATGGCGTTGGGCCTGTTGTCCATGCCGACGCTGCCGCGGATCGAGGGGCGGGAGGACTTCAAGGGCACCGCCTTCCACACCTTCCATTGGCCCCATGAGCCTGTCGACATGGCCGGCAAACGCATGGCGATCATCGGTACCGGCGCCACCGCTATTCAGATCATTCCGGAGGTGGCGAAGGAAGTCGGTCATCTGACCGTGTTCCAGCGCCGACCGAATTGGTGCGCGCCGCTGAACAACAGCGAAATTTCCGATACGCAGATGACCGAGATCCGCCGCCGCTACGACGACATCTTCGCCATCTGCGCCCGCACCCCCGGCAGTTTCGAGCATGAGCCGGATCGGCGCGGCTTCTATGACGTGTCGCGGGAAGAGCGCCTGGCGATGTGGGACCGCCTCTATGAGGAGCCGGGCTTCGGCATCTGGCTGGCGAACTTCCGGGAGATCTTCACCGACGAGGAGGCGAATGCCGAATTCTCCGACTATATCGCCGACCGCATCCGCCAACGGGTTCGCGACCCCGAGGTGGCGGAGAAGCTGATCCCCCGCGACCACGGTTTCGGCGTGCAACGGGTGCCGTTGGAGACCTATTATCTCGAAGCCTACAACCGCGACAATGTGGAACTCATCGACATCAAGGAAACGCCGATCGAACGAATCACCGAGACAGGAATCCGCACCAGCGAGGGCGACTACGACTTCGACATCATCGTCTACGCCACCGGCTTCGACGCCATTACCGGCGCCTACGACCATATGGATATTCAGGGCGTTGGCGGCGAACGGTTGCGGGACAAGTGGTATGACGGGCCGTCCACCTATCTCGGCATGTTCATTCACGGCTTCCCGAACCTGTTCATGCCGAACGGACCGCAAAGCGGCTCCGCCTCCACCAATTATCCCCGCGGCATCGAAATCGGCGTTAATTGGGGCATGGATTTCCTGGAGCATGTGGTGACCAACGGCATCGAGCGGTTCGAGGCCACCGATGCGGCCGAGGAGCGTTGGACGCGGCATGTCACCGACATGTATTCCAGGATGCTCATGCGCAAGGCGAAGTCCTGGTTCACCGGCTACAACTCGAACGTCGAGGGCCATGAGGAAGGCAAGATCCGCTACTTCGTCTATAACGGCGGCACGCCGAAATATGTCGCCACCATCGACGAAGTGGCGGCCAACGGCTATGACGGGATCGATATGAGCGCCGCCGCACCGCGCGAAAGGGTGTCCGCAGGCACGCCGGCAGCGGCTCAACTGTTGTCGTAGACCGCTTTCTCGAACGCCTCGAACAGGGGCAGCGATTTGCTGTCCGCGAAGGGTAGGATCTGCGTCGCATAGACGCCGCCGATTTCGTTTTTCGGGTCGATCCAGTAGTAGGAATTGGCCAGACCGGCCCAGGCCAGACTGCCGGCGGGTCTGCCGGTTGGGGCGTCCGCCTCGTTAATCATGAAGGTCAGACCCCAGGATTTCTCGAGGCCCGGGAAAAACTCCGCGTCGTTGGAGAACTCGGTGACCGCCGCCTCCAGACGTTTGACACGATTTGCACCCATCTGATTGACCGACATCGACTCCACGGTGTCCGGCTTCAGGATCTGGCTGCCGTTCGCGCCGCCTTTGTTCAAGATCATACGGACGAACTTCGCATAGTCGTTGACTGTCGAATAAAGTCCGCCGCCGCCCATTTCGAATTCGGGTTCCTGCGGTAGCTCCAGTTCCATCTGCGGTTCGAACTCGGTTTCGCCGAGGCGAGCATGGATTTTCGCCATGCGGGCGCGCATCTCGTCGCTGATCTTGAATGCCGTGCTGTCCATGCCGAGTGGGGCGAAGATATTCTCGCGCATATAGGCGCCCAGGGATTGGCCGCTCGCCTTTTCGACCATCTTGCCGGCCCAATCGATGCCGATCCCGTAGTCCCATGCGCTGTCGGGATCGAAGGCCAGAGGGATCGACAGAGCCGCATTGGTGCAGCTGATGATCCCCGGCGTTTCCGTCGCCTCCAGATACTTGACCATGTCGGCGTTCCAGATTTCGTAGACGAAACCGCTGGAATGGGTCAGCAGATTGCGCAGCGTGATCTGACCCTCCGCCGGCCGCAACCGGGGCGCGCCATCCCCGCCGAAGCCGTCGAGCACCTGACGTCCGGCCAATTCCGGCAGGAGATCGCCGGCGGGCGCGTCCAAATCCAAATTGCCGCGTTCGACCTGCTGCATCGCCGCAACGCCAGTGACCGCTTTGGTCATCGAGGCGATCCATACCACCGTATCCGCGGACATGGCGCCGCCGGCGCCTTGCACCGGTTCGCCGAAGCCGGCTTCGTAGAAATTGCCGTCTTTGTCCGTGGCTATTGCCACGACGCCAGGCACATACCCATCGGCGACCGCACCGCCTAACAGCGCGTCTGCATCGTGTTTCAATGTCATGATTTGCTTCCTCCCCGTTTTTCGTTGGTAAGACCTACACGGATACAGAAAACTCAACCGGTACAACCTATCTCACATCCCCTTGGTTTGACAGTATCTACCAACGACTGGATGATGGCGCAGGTGGCCGATATTCAATTGAAGAAACTTCTAAATGGCCATGGCAATCGACGGGGGTAGCAATGTTTAAGCAGGACAAATTTATCGAGGACTGTAAGCGCGCGGTCGGCGAGGGACAGGCGGCGATCCGCGAACTGGTGACTGAGGCGGTGACCGATCCGGCCGGGATCATGGCGGAGCTGGGGGAGCCGACCAAGGCCGGTGTCTATCCGATGTATCAGGCGGGCGACTTGACGGTGATCAATTTCATTTGGGCGCCTTACATGACGCTGCTGCCCCATAATCACAACATGTTCGCGGTGATCGGCATCTATGTCGGGCGCGAAGATAATATGTTCTGGCGCCAGCGCGACGAAGCCGATCCCGAACAGCCGCAGATCGAAGCCGCCGGGGCCGAGTCCATGGGGCCGGGTCAGGTCGCCACGCTCGGCCGCGACATCGTCCATTCCGTGGCCAATCCCATCGGCAAACTGACCAGCGCCATTCATGTCTATGGCGGCGACTTTTTCAATCCGCCGATGCCGCGCAGTCAGTGGGATCATGAAAGCCTTCGGGAGGAGCCTTGGGACATGGATCACACCCGCAAGGTCTTCGCCGAAGCCGACGCCCGCTTCCACGCCGGCATCGCCGCGGTGGGTTAACGCACCTACGGCCGATAAAGCTGGATCACCTGCCATCGGCCATCGATGCGGCCCCAGTAAGCGCCGGAGCGCCAGGTCAGTTCGCCGTCGTCGTCATCCTTGACGATAGTGACAGGCGGGCGCTTGTCGTTGGTCAGGACCACATAGACCTTGCCGTCCATGGCGGACTCGGCGCGTAAACCGCCCGGCGCTTGGGCCTTGCCCGTTTTGATCGTGTCGGTCAGGAAGGCCTTGATCTGGGGCAGCGGTGCGCCCTGGCTCTGCGCGTCCTTCAGCAATTCGGCATGGGCGGCGATGACCGCATCCGCGTTCTTGTTGGCAACGGCCGATTGCAGCGCTTTGACGGCCGCCATCAATCCATCGTCGCCGGCGGCATCGGCGCGGGCATGGGCGGCGTCGACCGGCTTGGGATAATCGAACGTCAGGGTCTGCACGCCGGCTTTGTCGAACACCGCTTCCGCAATCGGCGGATCCCGGTCGAAAGACCCGCGGCAGCCAGTGACAACGGAAAACTTGCCGGCCACCGGTTTGTTCTTTTCATAGAAATTGATGCGGATGGTGTTTTTGCCTTGAATAACCCAGTTGTAGGGCAGGAGCGGTCGCCCGCCCGAAAAGCTGCCGTCGACCTTCTCCGCCCGGCCGATGAAGACCCCATTGATGGAAATCTCGTGGGCGCCCTTCTGCACCATATAGTCGAGCATATGCACCTTCTCGCAGGCCGCATGCGCGACACCCGCGAAAGCGGCGGTCAGGATCGCAGCTGCGAATTGCCCGATTGTCGATTTCATCATTTCGCTTCCCTCTCCGATCAGGACGTATAATCATAGGGCATAATGGATCGAAACGCAGTGTGGTGGCGGAATGGAGGCGAGCTATGGGTAAACTGGACGGCAAGACCGCCATCGTCACGGGCGCGAGCCGGGGCATCGGTCAGGCGATTGCGGAGCTGTTCGCGAGCGAGGGCGCGTGCGTTGCCTGCGCGGCACGGACTTTGAACGAAGGGGATCACAATCTCGAAGGCTCGCTGGCTCGTACCGTGGCGGCGATCGAGGCAGCGGGTGGCCAGGCCAAGGCCTTCACGGCGGATGTCTCCAGCGAGACCGACTGTCTGTCCCTCGTCGACCGCACCCGTGCCGCCTTCGGGCCGGTGGATATTCTGGTCAACAACGCGGCGCTTAGCTATTTCCTGCCCATCGCCGACTTCGCCACCAATCGCTGGATGCGGGCCTTCGCGGTCAATGTGCACGGGCCCTTCATGTTGGCGAAGGCGGTGTTGCCGGACATGACCGAGGGCGGCCGCGGCGGCGCCATCGTCAATATCAGCTCCGGCGCCGCGATCGGGCCCGGCCGCGGTCCTTACGATCCACCGGCGCCGCGCGGCGGCACCATGTACGGCGCCACCAAGGCCGCGCTCGAGCGTTTCACCCAAGGTCTGGCGGAGGAGGTGGCGGCGCAGGGCAATATCGCCGTCACCTGCGTGTCGCCGTCCAAGGTGGTGCCGACGCCGGGCACGGTCTATCACCATCTGGTCGACGGTATGGATGATCCCCGCGGCGAGCCGCCCGAAATGATGGCCCGCGCCGCCCTGCTGCTGGCCAGTGAAGCGCCGGAGAAAGTCAACGGCCGGGTCACCTACAGCCAGCAGATCCTCGGCGAGTTCGGCTGGCTCGACAACCCGGTCGGCCGCGGCATCGACAGCGCCGGCTCTGGCTATTCGCAGATCTGACCCTGAAATATCGGCAATGCTTATTCGATTAGGGGCGTCACCCCGGATGCAGCGCATCATTGCATGCTGCAGTGCATCCGGGGGGACCTCATTCTATCCGTAACTTCGTTGTCGGTCGTTCAATAGCAGAGCACCGTATCGGCCGCCGCGGACAGTTTCACCAGGACGTCGGGCATGGCGAACTCCGCCGGATGACCCTCCAGCAGACTTTCGTCGTAGCCGCGCGCCTTGGCGGACATGCCGGAGAGGTAGAAACGGCCGCCGGCCCCTTCGATACCGGCGATATGTTCGCCGAGCTTGCCGGTGCCCACACCTTCCAAATTCGCGAGCGCGTCCGGCGACAATAGATGAACGCCGTCGCCGGCGAAAAACAGATCGACCTCGTGACCTTCCTTTAAGGCCGTCAAAGCCACCAGACAGCCCAATGTCGCTTTCGTCGGTGCTTCGGTGCCGGAATGAATGTGAACCAGAAATTTAGCCAATGGTCTGCCCCCCCATAAATTTCTTTCATCGGATTGTCTATCTTGCCGTGCCGCGCCATCCGGATGCAATATCGACGCAGACGCGAAAAGGAACTCTCACAATGTCTCTTTACGTTCCAAGCCAAGCCGTCTTCGTCGCCGGGCACGGGACCGTCGGCGCCATGTTTCGTGCCCGGGTGCCGGCGCATCCGACGGCCATGGCGGTCGTCGACGGCGAGCGGTCGATCAACTATGCCGAGCTTGAAGACCGCAGCAACCGCTTGGCCAACGCCTTGCGCGGCTATGGACTGCGGCGCGGCGACCGGGTCGGATTGCTGGCGCGCAACTGCCTGGAATATGTGGAGGTGGAGCTCGCGGCCGCCAAGACGGGCCTGATCGTCGCCGCCTTGAACTGGCGCCTGGCCGACCGGGAGCTGGCCCATTGCGTCACCCTGGTTGAGCCGAAGCTGATCATCAGCCAGCCGGATCTGACCGAGACGTTGGCGCGTCTGGATCTGCCGGAACATCGCTCCTTGGCATTGGGCGAGGCTTACGAACGGGTGCTGGCGGACGCCGATCCGGCCTATCCGCAAGCCGAGGTCGCGCCGGAGGATGGCCTGGTCATCCTCTATACCAGCGGGACCACGGGCTTGCCGAAGGGCGCGCTGGTCAGTCATCGCGCCATGCTGGCGCGGGCCATGTGTTTCGCCTCGGAAATGGAAATCCCCATCGGCGACAATTTCGTCGCCTGGGCGCCGTTCTACCACATGGCGTCGACGGATCAGGCCATCGCGACCTTGCTGCGCGGCGGCACGGTTCATGTGGTCGACGGTTATCAGCCCGAACTGTTGATCGACGCCTTGCAGCGCTATCCCATGCGCTTCTTCATCCTGATGCCGGGCATGGTTGGCGACTTTGCCGCGGCGCTTAAATCGAGCGGCGCGGTGGTGAAATCGGTCGGCCTCTGCGGGGCCATGGCGGACTTGGTGCCGAGACAGGATATCGCCGCCGCCACCGCGGCGCTGAACGCGCCTTATCTCAATACCTTCGGTGCGACGGAAACCGGCCTGCCGCCCGCCACTGGTGCGACCATTCCCGTCGGCGTCGCCCCGACCAACCTGTCGAAACGGCAAAGCGCCTTCTGCGACCTGCGCTTGGTCGATCCGGACGACAATGACGTGCCGGTGGGTACGCCCGGCGAAGTCGCCATGCGCGGCCCGACCGTTTTCTCCGGCTACTGGAACGCGGCGGAGACCAACGCCCATGACTTCCGCAACGGTTGGTTCCATATGGGCGACGTACTGCGCCGCAACGAAGACGGGACCTTGGACTATGTCGACCGGGTCAAATACATGATCAAGTCCGGTGGCGAAAACATCTATCCGGCGGAGATCGAGCAGGTGTTGCTTGCCGACGCGCGGATTAGCGAAGCCGTGGTGGTTCGCAAACCGCATCCGAAATGGGGTGAGGTTCCGGTCGCTTTCGTGGTGCGGGAGGACCAGGGGCTCGAGGCCGGGGAAATCATGGACCGCTGCCGGGACGATCTGTCGAGCTACAAACGGCCGAAGGACATTATTTTCATCGACGAACCGGATCTGCCCCGGTCCACCACCGGCAAGGTCCAGCGTCATGAGTTGGAAGGACGCTTGTCGACGAAGCCGTAAGCGGCCGGACGCGGGACGCCGTATCTCTCGGCGCCCGCATCAGGTGGTTGGTCCTAGGTTGCCGGACCGATGCAGCTCGACAGTTTCGAATTGTTGGTTTCGTTGGTTTCCGCAACCATTTTCAGCACGTCGCCGGCCAGATAGAAATTGACCGAGGGATGGGCATTGTGGGACCAGGCGTCGGCCGGGATCGGGACCGACACATTTTGCGTTTGCCCAGGTGCCAGGGCCGGTGTGGCCACATTGACCGGCCATTGATAGGGCGCGAAGTTGGCGCGGAACTCGACATAGGTCACGCTCGCCGCCGCTTGCGTCGCGCCGTTATTCTTGACCACCAGCTTGACGCTTTGATTGCCGCCGTTCCAGGAGCCGCAGAAGCCGGTATTGGGCAGTCCGCCGTTGCCGCCATATTTCGGCAGAACGATGATGTCGGCGCCGGGATTGGCGATCACTGGACCTGAACCGGGCCGCTTTGCCTTCAACGTACTGGTGGTTTGGTGGCGGAATGTCTGCTTCTCGCGGCCTCCGGCCTCCGCCAGATTGGGCAGCGATCCCGCTGCGATCGAGAAGACCAGTGCGGAAAGTACAAATTTCTTAAGCCGTCGCGTATTCATTTTCATCTCCATTTCGTCGTTACGCCGCGACTGCGGCATTGAAGATAAGTCGCGACCGACGGCGGCAAGGTTCAACGACATAGCGCTTTTTCTTGGTCGGATTCGGCGCCCATGTTAACTTGCGCGGATGAACAAGTTGTTTGAACAACCGCCGTCCGGTCGGCGGGTCGGAATCGTCGGCGCGACAGGGCTGGTCGGCGGCATGATGCAGCGCATCCTGGAGGAGCGGTCGTTTCCGGTGAGCGAGTTGCGGCTATTCGCCTCCGCCAGGTCGGCCGGTCGTCGGATTCCCTGGCGGGGCGGTGAAGTCGTCGTTGAAAATGCCGGCAGTGCCGATTTCGCCGGCTTGGATATCGTCTTCTTCTCGGCCGGCGCCACAACTTCGCGAAATCTGGCGCCCAAGGCGGCGGCCGCCGGCGCCATCGTGATCGACAACTCGTCGGCCTTTCGCAGTGATCCCGATGTCCCGCTTGTGGTCTCGGAAGTCAATGCCCATACACTTAAGTCGATCCGCAAAGGCATCGTCGCCAATCCCAACTGCACTACCATGGCGGCAATGCCGGTGTTGAAACCGCTGCATGACGCGGCCGGACTGCGGCGTTTGGTCGCCAGCACCTATCAGTCGGTGTCCGGCGCCGGGCTTGCCGGCGTACGGGAGTTGGATGCGCAGTTGCAGGAGGAGCCCGGCGGCGGCGAGACCTTGATGTATGACGGCCGCGCCCTCGACCGCGTTGCGACCGAAAAGTGGTCGGTGCCGATCGCTCATAACGTAGTACCGATGAACTATGTGACGGTGGAGGATGGCTATACCGAAGAAGAGGTGAAGCTGCGGGAGGAGACCCGCAAGATCCTTGAAATCCCCGACCTGCTCGTGTCCGGTACCTGTGTCCGGGTACCGGTCTATACCGGACATTCATTGTCGATCAACGCCGAGTTCGAACGCGAGCTGACCGCGAAAGCGGCGCGCGAGATTTTGGCGGATGCGAAGGGTGTGGTTCTAAATGATGTGCCTAACCCTTTGGCCGCAACCGGCGTGGATGACGTGATTGTCGGTCGCCTGCGTCCCGATCCGACGGTTACACACGGCCTTGCCCTGTTTGTCACCGGCGACAATTTACGCAAGGGCGCGGCGCTCAATGCCGTGCAAATCGCCGAGTTGCTTGGCGCGCATATCCTGTTCGACTAGTCGGACGCCAGCAAGCGTAGGCCAAGGGCGCCGAGAACGAGGCTTGAAATCCGGTCGAGCGTGGCTTTGGCGCGGAGATATTTCCTGCCAACCGCCGGCGTGCTGAAGAGAAGTGCGACGGCGCCATAGGCCAGAATTTCGACCGCCAGATGATTGCCGACGATCAAGGTCTTGTCGGCCAAGCTCAAGCCTTGTGGGAAGATCACCACCAGGATCGAGGCGGAAAACAGCACCGATTTCGGATTCGCCAGATTGACCAGCACGCCGCCGAGGAAAGCCCGCGCCTTCGGTTCCACGAGCCTGCCGATCGGGGAATTAGCGTTGCGCCAGATCGTCCAGGCCAGATAGATCAGATAGAGCGCGCCGCCGATCTTCACCGTGGTGTAGGCCCAAGGGAACAGCCGGAATAGACTGTCGAGGCCGACCAAAGCCGTCAGCGTCCAGATCGCCGCCATGGTCGCCAGACCGCAGCCGGTTGCCACGCCCATGGCGCGGCCGCCCGCAAGCGTGCTGCGCATGGCGTAGAGCAGGGCCGGACCCGGACTGGCGAAAGCGGCCAGCAAGGTCAGGTTGAAGGCGATGACATGCTCGATCCCCATCTGCGGCTAAGATCCTTGCTCCAGCAAATCGTCGCGGCCCCATTTGGCGGCGGCGCGGTGGTCGAAATTGCGCTGCCAGATCGGTGCGATGACAGGATGGCGGGCGACGCGATGGGTTAGATCGACGCAACGCGCGAACGGCGACCCGGCGCCGAGCCAGGACGTCAGCATGGCCAGATAGACGTCGGCCAGAGACATCTCGTCGCCGAGTAGGAAATCGCGTCCTTCAAGCCGCGCTTCCAGGATCGCAAAGTTTTCATGCATCCGCTCGGTCGCCGCTTCGACCACGCCGGCGGTGCCGTAGCGGTCCGGATAGCCGCGATGCAGCTCGCCTTCATAGATATTGACGCTGAGAAAGATCAGCCAACGCAGAAACTGGCCGTGATCCGCCGTGCCGACCGGCGGCGCCAGCTTCTTGTCCGGGAAGATGTGGGAGAGATGGATCAGGATCGCCGCCGATTCGGTCATCATACTGCCGTCCGGCAGGATCAGGACCGGCACCTGACCGCGCGGATTTATGTCCCGAAACGACGGGTCCAGCGGCGTGGACGGCACCGAGTCCAGCAGGATCAACTCGAACGGCGTTTCCGCCAAGGCCAAGGCCGCCTCGACGACGAATCCGCCGGAGCCGTCCCGATTGTAAAGCCGATAGCTCATGCGCTGTTTCTCAATCCGGCCCGCAAGGTTTCCGCATGGGCCGCCAATTCGTCCGGCGGCGGCATTTTCGCCGGCCAGGTTAAGGCCATGCCGTCATTCGCATAGCGCGGCACCACATGCAGGTGGAAGTGAAACACGGTTTGGAAGCCGACCTCCCGATTGGCCTGTAGAATGGTCACGCCCTCGGCATCGAACTGCTTCGCCTGGGCCTTGGCGAGACGATTGGCGATGCGGAAGGCCTGGGCCGCCGTGTCTTCGTCCAGCGCCATCATATCCGCCGCATGTTCTTTCGAGAGGACCAGGGCGTGCCCGGGATTGACCTGGCCGGCGTCCATAATGGCGATGACTTGGTCGTCCTCATGCAGTTTGTGACATGGCAAGTCGCCGGCGATGATCTTGCAAAATACGCAATCCGTCATGGGGCAAGCTCCTGAATGAGTGTCCCCCAATTAGCCGGCAACGGACCACCGATTGCAAGCGCCATGACCGCGACATGGCGGCGCAGGGTCGGAACAACAAGGTCAACATCCCGTCGTCCCGGCCGCAGCGAAACGGAGCGCCGGGACCCATTCCAACCAAGTTCGAACCGAATATGGTGGTGCAATTGTTTCCGGCATGACGGATTTCAGCGCGATGCGAAGTGGAACAACCGAGGCGGAGTTGGCCGCGCTATGGCGGCGCCGTTATGCTTTCGCCACGTGAACCGTTGTGCTGTGCACGCTGGTGCTTTCGCCCATGTCCGTTTTGCGCGGGATATGCAGGACATTGACGTTGCGGTTCTCCGGCTCCTGCCCGGGCCAGCGGCTCTTGCTGGCCAAGACCGTGCCGGCCGGGACGGATTCGGTAACCAACGCGGTCAGCGTCAGTTCACCGGCCTCGTTCGACAGACATATGCGGTCGCCGTCCGCGATCTCCCGCGCCGCCGCATCCGCCGGATGGATCGACGCCCGAGCCGGCCCCAACAATCTTTGCACACGCACTTCATTGCCATAGCTCGAGTTCATGAGATTGACGTCCGCCGGAGAGAGCAGACGCAAGGCCCCATCGCCGGGTTGCGGGTCGGCGGCGGGCACGGGGGCCAGCGGATGGCCGTCCCGCACGGCCCGCTTGCTGGCGATCTCGATCTTGCCGCTCGGGGTCGCGAATTTCAGGTCCTGCCAAAGAATCATCGGTTCTTCGCTCAATGGCATCCAGGCCCGCTCCTTCAATTCGGACCAATCGACGCCGAGGTCCAGTTTCCCGAGCATGCCGTCGACGATCGACCGATCCGATTCGTAAAGCGCCGGATCCTCCAGCTTCATGGCGCGTGACAGGCGGCGGAAGATCTCCTGGTTGGGCAGGGCTTCGCCCATGGGCTCGGCGCATTTCACCTGCGGGCCGATCCGCAGGTGGAAGTAGGAAGCGCAGAGATCGTCGAACTCCAGGAAGCTCGCCGCCGGCAATACGATATCGGCATACTTCGCCGTATCGGTCGGGAAGCAGTCGACGACCACGGTGAAAAGGTCCTCCCGCTTCAGGCCTTGTATGGTTTTAGACTGATCCGGATTGGAGGCGACCGGATTGCAGTTCCAGACGAAGAAAGCGCTGGTCGCCGCCGGGTCGTTCAGCAGGTCCGGCAGGTCCATATGGCTGACCCCCGCCGCGCCGCCGGGCGGCATCGGGTCCGGCGAAGCGCCCTTGCGCAGGCCGATGGCGAAAGTGCCGTTTAGGTAATAAGCGCCGGCGCCTGGCTTGCCGATATTGCCGGTGAAGGCGGGCAGCATGGCGCAGGCGCGGAAGATGTTGCCGCCGCCGGTCTGCCGCTGCAGCCCTTGGCCCAGCCACATCAGGGACGGGCCGGCGCCATAGAGTGTCGCCGCCTCCTCGATCAGCGCGGCAGGGACGCCGGTTTTCTCCTCCGTCCAGGCCGGGTCGCAGCGCTCGATCTCGGCTGCGACCTCGTCATAGCCCAGGACGCGATCGCGGATGAAGTCCTGGTCCAGCAAACCTTCGCGCCGCATCACATGCAGCAGGCCGAAGGCCAGGGCCGCGTCGCTGCCGGGGCGCACTTGGAGATGCAGGTCGGCCTGGCGCGCCGTCTCATGCGCGACCGGATCGACGACGATGACCTTGGCGTCATGCTCCTTTAGCCAAAGCTTGTCCACATGGGGCGCCGTGGCCGACGGATTGGCGCCCCACACCAGAATGCACTCGCTATCCTTCGCCGTGCGCGGATCGAAGCCATGGGCGGAATGGCCGAAGACATAGCGCCAGGCGACATGGCCGGCATTGTTGCAGACCGTGTCCGGCTCCACTTCCGTGGCGCCAATATGTCGGAAGAAGCGACCGGGGAACTGGTTCGCCACCAGGGAGCAGGTGCCCGTGTAATGGGTATGGAAAATCTTCTCGGCGCCGGCGCCGTCGCGGATCTCGCCGACCCGGTTGGCGATTTCCGTCAGCGCTTCGTCCCAGCTAATCCGGTCGAACTCGCCGCTCCCCTTGGCACCGGTGCGGCGCAGGGGATAGAGCAGCCGGCTGTCCTCCTCGATCCAGGCATGATTGTAGGCGGCGGTACATTTCGGGCAGAGCGGACCGCGGGTGGAGGGATGATCCGCATTTCCGGACACCTGCCGGATCGCGCCATTCTGCTTCATCACCGTGATGCCGCAGCCGTCGTAGCAATCCCTGGGGCAGGTGGTGTGGATGTATTCCCGATCGTCTGCGGTCATGGCGGCATCTCCTTGAATTCCGATTGGCCCTGAAACTTATCGCGAATAATCGCTGGAGCAAGGGCCAATTCGGGCGTTGGCAGACAACCATTTCCCCCCTCAAGCGCCGGCGTCGAGGGCGTGCCGGGCGACTTTCTTCATCAAAGTCGGCAGCGCCAGCGTAGCGAAATCCTCTACTTGCACCCAGCGGCCCGGTTGCGCGCCATGGTCGTCCAGACGCCCGACCGCGACGTCGAGGCGCAAGTGAAAATGCGTGAAGGTATGCTCGACCAAACCAGGCAGGATACGGCAATCGGTCGGCGCCAAAGCGAGGGCCTGGCGCTTGGGCCATTTGCGCTCTCGCCAGTCGGTGCCGGGGAATTCCATCAGACCACCGAGCAGGCCATCCTCCGGCCGCCGCCGCAACAACACGGCGCCATCGGGACGGCGCAGCCAGAAGACCATACCGTGCCGGGTCGGCCGGCGCTTTTTCGGCATCCGCCGCGGCAGGTCCGCGGCGATGCCTGCGGCTGCGGCGGCGCAGTCGGTTTGCCAGGGACAGCGGTCGCAGACCGGCTGCTTCGGCAGACAGATCGTGGCGCCCAGGTCCATCATCGCCTGAGCGAAGTCGCCGGCCCTGTCGTCGGGCGTCAGCGCTTCGGCCAACCGCCGCAACTCCGGCTTAGCGCCGGGTAAGGGCGTCTCGACCCGGCGCAGACGGGCGATCACCCGTTCGATATTACCGTCCACCGGCGTCGCTTTGCGGCCGAAGGCGATCGCGGCGACCGCCGCTGCCGTATAGGGGCCGATACCGGGCAGATCGCGAAGCCCGTCCTCGTTGTTGGGGAATACGCCGCCATAGTCCTGTGCCACCGTCTGGGCGCAGCGGTGCAAATTGCGGGCGCGGGCGTAATAGCCGAGCCCCTGCCAGGCATGCAGCACATCGTCCAACGCCGCGGCTGCCAAGTCGTCGACGGTCGGCCAGCGTTTGAGGAAGGCCTGGTAATAGGGTTTTACGGTCGCCACGGTGGTCTGCTGCAGCATGATCTCCGACAGCCAGACATGATAGGCCGGCTTGCGCGACCCGGGCGCCGCACGCCAGGGTAGGTCTCGCCGGTGCCGGTCGTACCAAGCCAAAAGCCGCGTTGCCAAGTCGCCTGCCGTCATCGGAATGTGCTAGTCTTTGTTATCGGAAGAATACTTACGGCAAAGCGCGCGGCGATGACAGCGGGGACAGGCAAACCGAAACGTCGAGGGATGAAATCCCTGGCCCGCACCGCCGGTCGCATCGCCGCCCGCGGCTTCGAACGCCAGGGCTTCTCGATCCAGGAGGTGCTGACCAATTGGCGCGCCATCGCCGGCGATAGCTTGGCCGAAATCTCCCAGCCGGAGCGGATTTCGAAACCCCGCGGGGAGGCAGGCGCGGTGTTGACCGTGCGGGTGGATCGGGCCGGCGCTCTCGAGCTCCAGCATATCGCGCCGCTGGTGGTGGAGCGGGTCAACACCCATTTCGGTTACCGTGCCGTGGCGCGGCTGCAAATCGTGCAGGGGCCCGTGGCGCGACCTGTGGCGCCGCCGAAACGGCCGAATCGCACACTCGAGCCGGCTGAATTGGCGGCATTGGAGGCGATGTTGGCGGAGATCAAGGACCCGGCGCTGAAATCCGCCCTCTCGTCGCTCGGCCAACGGATTATGTCGGAAACACCGAAAGGTGATGATTAAGGCGGTTTTTCCGGTTGTAATCGCCGTTTTTCCGCCCTAATTGCCGCATAACAACAATAACCGCCGCGGCCCGGAATACCGCTATTTTTAGCGGATGGGATATTGATCGGTGGCCTAGAACCCGATAATTTCACAACATCTTGTGGGTATGGACTGAAATGAAACAAATTAAGGTCATCCTTCCCGTAGTCGCGGTCGCGCTCCTGGCGGGCGTCGGCGGCTATATGTGGTCCGGCAGCGGTGAGCGGGCGGCGCCCGTTGGTGCCAGCGTGGCGCAAGCGGCGAATGCGGGGATTACGATCACCGAGAACGATATGGTGCTGGGTGACGCCAAAGCACCAGTCACGGTGGTCGAATATGCCTCCATGTCCTGTTCCCATTGTGCCAGTTTCCACAACGAGACGTTCAAGGCCTTCAAGGAAAAGTATATCGATACCGGCAAGGTACATTTCGTGTTCCGGGAGTTTCCCTTGAACCAGCCGGCGTTCCTCGGTGCCGTGGTGGCCCGCTGCGTCGGTCGCGATCGTTTCTTTCCGATGCTGGACGTGCTGTTCAAGAAGCAGCGGGAATGGCTATCCGACGGCGATCCGCTTGGTGCCTTGCGGAAGCTCGGCAAATTGGGCGGCCTTAGCGACGCGGCCATGGATGCCTGCCTGAAGGACGAGGAACTGCAGAAAATGATCTTCGGCTTCCAGCGCGAGGCGAATGAGAAGTTCGGTGTCGATAGCACCCCCACTTTCCTCGTCAACGGCGAGAGATATCCAGGTGTCTTGTCGATCGAGGAATTGGATAGAATCATCGCCAAGCATGGCGGCTGAGTGCAGTTTGTGTAGTTAAAGCGGGAGTTTACGTCCGTGCATTTTTCCAAGTTGCGACTGACCGGGTTCAAGTCGTTCGTCGATCCGACGGAACTGAATATCGAGCCGGGTATGACAGGCGTGGTCGGCCCCAACGGCTGCGGCAAGTCCAACTTGGTCGAGGCCTTGCGCTGGGTAATGGGCGAAAACTCGGCGAAGCGCATGCGCGGCGGAGCCATGGACGACGTCATCTTTTCCGGCACCGCGACCCGGCCGGCGCGCAATTTGGCCGAAGTCGTCATGGTCGTCCAAAACGACGACCGCACCGCGCCGGCGGAGTTCAACGAACAGGAATTGTTGGAAGTCAGCAGACGGATCGAGCGTGAGAGCGGTTCGACTTACCGGGTCAATGGCAAGGAAGTACGCGCCCGCGACGTTCAGCTGCTGTTTGCGGACGCGGCGACAGGCGCGCATTCGCCATCCCTCGTCTCGCAAGGGCGGATCGGCGCCATTGTCAACGCTAAGCCGACGGAACGCCGGGCCGTGCTTGAGGAAGCCGCCGGAATCACCGGTCTGCATTCCCGCCGCCACGAGGCCGAGCTACGCCTGCGCGGGGCGGAAAATAATTTGGAACGCCTGGACGATGTCATGCAGACCCTGGAAGGGCAGCTGCAGAGCATGAAGCGTCAGGCCCGGCAGGCCAATCGCTATCGGAAAGTGGCCGAACAGTTACGCCGTTTCGAAGGCATCTTGTTTCACCTGCGCCATCTTCAGGCGACAGGCCGGGTCGAGGAGGCGGCGGAGCAACTGCGCGCCGCCGACCGTCAGGTCGGCGAATTGACGGAACTGGTCGCGACCGCGACCACGAAGCAAAGCGCGGCATCGCAAAGCCTGCCGCAGTTGCGCGAGACCGAGGCGGCGGTGGCCGCCAAGCTGCATCGCTTCGCCGTCGCCCGCGACAGCTTGGAGGCGGAGGAACGGCGGATCGCCGAAGCCACTCAAAGCCGCGGCGGCCAGATCGAGCAGATCGCTATCGACAGCCGGCGGGAGGAGACCTTGCTGGCCGACGCCGATGCGGCGATGCGGCGCCTTAGCCGGGAGCAGCAGGAACTCGAAGCCGCGCAACTCGGCGAACAAGCGGCACGCCAGGATGCGGATGCCCGCGTGCACGCCGCTCAAACGGCGGTGCAGGCACAGGAGGAGGAACTAGAAACCCTGACCGACCGGATCGCTAGCCAGGCGGCACTGCAGGACACGCTGAGCAAGGCCATTGAGGACGCCGGCCGGCGTATTGCGCGCCTCGGGCAGCAGGCGGGCGACGCGGCGCGGCAGAAGTCGGAGCTGGAAACGGCGATCCGCGAAGACCAATCCCTCAACCAGGCCCGCGATCGGATCGACCGTCGCGAGGAAGCGGCCGACGCGGCGCGCCTACGGTCCGAAACCTTGGAGCAAGAGCGCGGGGAGCTCGAGACCCGGGCGCAGCAGGCGCGGGAAACCATGCAGGCGGCTGAAGCGGAAGTCGCGCGCGTGCGGGCGGAGGAAGCCGGCCTGGCCGAACTTCTGGATGTGAATGACGCCGACCTCTGGCCGCCCTTGGTCGACGCGGTCGAGGTCGAGCCGGGTTATGAGACCGCGCTCGGCGCCGCTTTGGGAGACGATATTCAATCGTCGTCCGACGAGGCCGCGCCGGTGCATTGGAAAACCTATCCCGACTACGACCAAGCCAACGGCCTGCCCGCCGGCGCCAGTGCCGCTAACCGAATTCGTCAAGGCACCGGCGACCGCTGCGGCGGCGGCTCGAGCCAGACCGGTTTGGTCGATCCGGCCGACGGTGCCACGCTTGGCCAAACGCGACTTGAAACCCGGTCAGCGGCTGGTCAGCAAGGACGGTGAGCTTTGGCGGTGGGACGGTTTCACCATCACCGACCGGGCCCAAACCGCCGCCGCGATGCGCCTGGAACAGCGCAACCGCTTGACGGAACTGCGGACCGACACCGTGGAATTGGCGCCTTGCAACGAGAACGATGAGCGTGGCGCGCAACCTCTTCGAAAAACTGCAGACGCAGTTGAACGAGCTGCGGCAAATTCGCCAGCACGAAGAGGCCCGCCAGAACAATCGGGAAGCCGAGCAGGCGAACTGAACGAAGCCCGCTCCCAATTGGCGCGAATTGGAGCGGAAGGCCACGTCAGCGCTCGTCCGAAATCTATGACGTTGACGGAGCAGGCGGAACGCAATTGACGCAGCGATCTCGCCGACACGCAATGAAATCCGTCGACGAACAGCAGGCCGCCCGGCTGGACCGGATTGGGCGATCTGTCGGCGGCCCGCGCGCATCAAAGCGCGAAATGCGCGCCAAACTTTCCGAGCTGCGAACGCGGCCCTGGTCGAGGCCCGCAGCGATCAGGACAGCCTGCGGCGGGAGATCCAAAGTCGGGCCAACCGCTTGACGCGCCATCGAAGGTGAGAACGCAGGCCTGGCAAAGCCGCGCCCGCGGCGCCCGCGAACAGATCGAGCGCCTTAGGCGGAACGGCGCAATGAGGCCGACAGCGGAGATCTGGCGCGCTTGAGGCCAATTGCCGGCGGAAATCATGAGCCGGCGCTCGAGCAAGCTGCTGGATGAAATTGCGGCCAGGCGGAAGCGAGCGCAGCAGTGCCGCCAGCGACCGCCTTGGCGCAAGCGGAAAACGACAACCGCGCCAAGCGGAAAAAGCGCTCCGAAGGACGCGAGCAAACATATTGGCGAATGCCCGCGAGACATCGGGTCCGCATCGACACCACCTTGGAGCAAGAACGCCAGCGGCTCGCCGATCTGGCGCAGCGGCTTACGCGAGGAAATGGATTGCGGCCCGGACGAGGTTCTGGCCAGTCGCCGGGGTCGAGGATCAACCGACGAGGACTGGCCGAGAAATGGCCGCGGTTGAAAGCAAACTCGAACGTTTAAAAACGCGAACGCGAGCGCATGGGGCCGGTCAACCTGCGGGCCGAGCAGGAAGCGCGGGAGCTTGGAAGAGCAACTCGAGACCATGGTCTCCGAACGGGCCAGGATCTTGGAAGCCGCGATCGGCCGCCTGCGCCACGGCATCGGCAGTCTGAACCGGGAAGGGCGCGAACGCCTGCTGGCCGCCTTTAAGGACGTCGACACCCATTTCCAAGATCCTGTTCACGTGCGCCTGTTCGGTGGCGGCAAGGCCCATTTGGCGTTGACCGAATCGGATGATCCGCTGGAAGCCGGGCTTGAGATCATGGCCAGCCCGCCGGGTAAGCGCCTGCAGAATTTGTCGCTGCTGTCGGGTGGCGAACAGGCGTTGACGGCGCTGGCGCTGCTGTTTGCGGTGTTTTTGACCAATCCGGCGCCGATTTGCGTCCTCGACGAGGTCGACGCGCCGCTTGACGATGCCAATGTCGAGCGCTTCTGCAATTTGGTCACCGAAATCGCCCGCGTCGCCGGCACCCGTTTCGTCGTCATTACCCATCACCCCTATACCATGGCCCGCATGGACCGGCTGTTTGGGGTGACGATGTCGGAGCGCGGTATCTCGTCAATTGGTCTCGGTCGATCTGGAGCGGGCGGAGCGTATCCGCGCCTCCGGCTGATTCGGAGAAAATCTCAAAAACTAATTAATATTTCAAATGTCTTAACCCTATCGGATAATTGACCCTTGACAGGGACCGGGCGCAATTCGTAATGTGCCGGCGATTTCGGCGGGGTTTTATCGTTGAGGGACGTCGCGTGGGTAACGGATTTTCACCCATGGCGGCGAAATTTTCACGGTAAGGCGCCATCACCGGCATCTGAACCCACTTCGCCGCGCTCGACGGGATGTCCAAACGCTCCACCAACGGCTCATTGCGGGACCTGGAAGATCGAATATCGAAGGTTCGCGACGACGCAGGATTGAGCAAATCGGAAGACGCCGATGAGCAGATGGCCAGCGGGTTCGGCATGGCCTACCGGGTGTCGATCGAGGTCGTCGTTGCGCTGGCGGTGTGTACGGCGATCGGCTGGGGCTTGGATCAGCTCTTCGGCTGGACTCCATGGGCGATGTTGGCGGGCTTGGTTTTAGGCGCCGCGGCCGGGATCAACAACGCCGCGAAAACGGCGATGCGGATGGATGCCACGGCGCTGGACGAATTGGCCCGGCGCCAGGGCGACAAAACGAGCGATGATGAGGCGGAACATCCGCCGAGGGGAAGTTGAAATTGGCGGCTGATCAGTCCATCGATCCACATAGCCCGATGGCGCAATTCGTTATCGGTCGGTTTTCCGAGACGCCTTGGACGATCGGCGGTATCGACGCTTCTTTTTCCAAGGCCGCGTTGTTCATGCTGGTCTGCGTGGTTATCATTACCTTATTCCTGACGCTGAGCACGAAACGGCGGGCCATGGTGCCAGGCCGGATGCAGTCGATTGCGGAACTCTGGTACGAGTTCATTGCCGGCATGCTGCAGGAAACGGTGGGGCCGGAAGGGCGTAAGTATTTCCCCTTCGTCTTCACCCTGTTCAGTTTCATCGTCATGTGCAACCTGCTTGGCATGCTGCCGGGCAGTTATACCGTCACCAGCCATATCGCCGTGACCTTGGCCCTGGCTCTGACCGTTTTCGTACTCGTGACGGTCATCGCCATCGCCAAACACGGTATTCATTTTTTGAGTTTCTTCGTGCCCAAGGGCGTGCCGGCGGCGATGCTGCCGCTCGTCGTGGTGATCGAAGTGATTTCCTATTTCATGCGGCCCGTCAGCCATTCGGTCCGGCTCTTCGCCAATATGACCGCTGGCCACACCATGTTGAAGGTGTTCGGCGGCTTCGTCGTGCAGATGGGCGTGTTCGGCGTTTTGCCCTTCGCCCTGATCGTCGCTCTGACCGGATTGGAAGTGGCGATCGCCGTCTTGCAAGCTTATGTGTTTACGATTTTGACCTGCCTCTATCTGAATGATGCGATCCATCTGGAGCATTGATTGGGCAGCGGCCGGGAAAATTATCACCCCAACTTTGAACCTGTAGAGAACCGAGGACAAATATCATGGAAGCAGATGCTGCGAAGCTGATTGGTGCGGGACTGGCGGCGATCGCCATGGGCGGCGCCGGTATTGGTATCGGCCTGATTTTCGGCAATTATGTGGCGGGCGCCATGCGCAACCCCGGCGCGGCACAGGCCGTGTTCGGCCGCGTGATCCTGGGCTTCGCGCTCACGGAAGCGATCGCGCTGTTCGCCCTCGTCGTCGCGCTGATCATCCTGTTCGTGTTCTAATTCGTCGCGCCGCAGGACGGCGCGGTGAGTTAACGGATATGAGCGGGACTGGAGGCAAGCAACATGCCGCAATTTTGGCTTGGTGATTTCGCGCCGCAGCTGGTTTGGCTGGCGATCTCCTTTGTCATCCTCTATTTCCTGATGTCCAGGGTGGCGCTGCCGCGCATCGCGGACGTGCTGGAGGATCGGCAGAGCCGCATCGCCGACGACCTGGATCAGGCGGAGCAGCTGAAAAACAATGCCGACGCGGTGATCGCCGAATATGAGGCGGCCTTGGCCGCCGCCCGGTCGAAGGCGCAGGCTATGCTGGCCGAAACCGCGGCGGAAGCGCAGGCGGCCGCTGAAAAACGGAATATCGAGGTCGGCGAGCGCTTGAATCAGGAAGCGGAAGCGGCGGCCCAGCGGATATCGGACGCGAAGCAGGCGGCGATGGCCGAGGTTCGCGGCGTCGCCACGGAACTGGCCCAAGCGGCGGCCGAGAAACTGATCGGCAGTCAAGTGCCCGAAGCCACCGTCGCCAGCGCCGTCGAGAACGCGGCGAAGGAGATCGGCTGATGGAGTTAGGCGCAACATTCTGGGTCGGTGCGGCCTTCGTCGTCTTTATCGGCGTGCTGTTCTACTACAAAGTGCCGGGCATGCTGACCAAAGGTCTGGATGAACGGGCGGAGAAAATTCGCAACGATTTGGACGAAGCCCGGCGCCTGCGGGAAGAGGCGCAGTCGCTACTGGCGACCTACGAACGCAAGCAGCGCGACGCCATGCAGGAAGCCGAAGCCATGGTCGCCCATGCCGAGGAAGAGGCCAAGCGGGAGGCGGCGCAAGCGGCCGAGAAGCTGGAAGAGGCGATTAAGCGCCGGGAGCAGCAGGCCCTCGACAAAATCGCCATGGCCGAAGCGCAGGCCGAAAAAGACGTACGGGAGGCGGCGGTCGAAGTCGCGATTGCCGCCGCCGGCAAAGTGATCGCCGAACAGGTCAGCGGCGACAAGGCAGATGCCCTTGTCGATCAGGCGATCAAAGACCTACGCGGTCAGCTGCATTGATTTCCGAGAGATGGGAACCTTTTAGATAGGAATTCGTTTAGGGCTTTACGGATAGGGGAATTGTTTGCCTGAGTATCTGTGAGCGTAAGCGTAAGCGTAAGAAAAAAGCCTCGCCGGTTTCGCCGGCGGGGCTTTTTCATGCTGGATCGTAATTACTGCGGACTCCTTGAAAACAGGGCCTCGTCATGCCGACCTTGCGCCGGTATCTCGTCGAGGATGGAGCTCAACATTCGATGAGATATCGGATAACGGCTGCGCCGTTCTCGGCATGACGTGGTATTGCGACGATGCAGACAGAGCTGATGTCGGCGCGCCGTTCGGCGCCCCTGTTCCGCAAGTCCGCTAACTCAACCGCGCCAACAGGCGCCACCACATTTCCGCTCGGGGTACGAAGGAGGAGATCAGCACATATTCGTCGAGCTGATGGGCGCCATGGCCATCGGCGCCCATGCCGTCGAGGGTCGGCAGACCCATGGCGGCGGTGAAATTGCCGTCGCTGCCGCCGCCCGTTGTAACCGTGGTGGCCAATTCCAGTCCGGTCTCGGCGGCGCAATCCTTGGCGACGTCGAACAGTTCCATGGTCGCCGCACTGGCTTCGAAGGGCGGCCGGTTCATGCCGCCTTCGATCGTGAGCTGGACGTCCGGATCGGACGCGGCGAGGGCGTGGATGCGGGCGCAATAGTCGTCGCCTTGCTCCGGCGTGACGCAGCGCATATCGACCTCTATTTGGCATTCCATGGGTACGACATTGACTCCCGTGCCGCCTTTGATCTGCCCGACATTGAAGGTGATGCCCGTGTCGTAGTCGGTCATGCCCTCGATTTCCAGGATCAGCCGGGCCATTTCCTTGATCGCGCTGCGGCCGTCCTCATGCTTGGCGCCGGCATGGGCGGGCCGGCCCACTGTCTTGAGGTCGAAGCGGGCGACGCCCTTGCGTGAGACCACCAGCTTGCCGCCGTCCCGCGCCGGCTCGGTGACCAGCACGTATTTGGCTTCGGCCGCCGCCGCTTCGATGAGGCGCCGGCTATAGGGGCTGCCGATCTCCTCCTCCGGGATATACATGAAGGTCACCGGCAGTTTCGGCGTAATCCCCGCGCGGTAGAGGTGACGGGCCGCGTAATGGGCGATGAAAGCGCCGGCCTTCATGTCGTAGGTGCCGGGACCGTACAGCCGGTCGCCCTCTATCCGCACCGGATTGTCGCTCGCCTTGGTGCCGATGGGATGTACGGTGTCGATATGGCTGAGCACCAGGATGCCCGGCCCGTCGTTTTCTCCCGCGACCGTGGCCGTCAGCGTGTCGGCGAAACCCTGCTCGCCCGGATGACGCTCGATCTCGGCGCCGATCGCGTCGAACTGCCCCTCGATCAGATCGGCAAGTTCGTTGATCGCCGCGGCTTCGTATGTCGGCGTCTCCATCTCGACCCATTCCAGGATGCCGTCGATCAGTTCCTGCTGTTCGACTCTCGGTTGGTTATGGGTTTGCGAATGGGGGTTGGCATCCATGAATTAATCTCCAATGCGGTCTCGACGCTATGCCGCGAAATGATAGGATTGCGGCGGCATTGTCAATTTCGACAGCCAAAATCGTCATTCCGGCCAAACGCAGCGCGAGCCTGGATGACGACAAGCAGCGGGAAGGGAAGCGTAAATGGATACCGAACCGGCCATCAGACAGGCGTTGGAGGCGAGCGGTTTACCGTTCGAGGTGCTACCGTGCGATCCGGAATTAGCGGATACGGCGACCTTCTGTGCCCATTACGGATACGCGCCGGAAATCTCGGCCAATGCCATATTGGTGCGTTCGAAGACGGGAGAGGAGAAGTTCGCCCTCTGTGTCGTCCTCGCCACGACGCGTCTCGACGTTAACAAGGTAGTGCGCAAGAAGTTGGGCGTCCGCAAAGCCTCCTTCGCCAGCGCGGACGAAACCAAAGCGATCACGGGTATGGAGATCGGCGGCGTGACGCCCATCGCGCTACCCGACGGTTTGCCGGTTTGGATCGACGCTCGGATTATGGAATTGGAGCAGATCATTCTCGGCGGTGGCAATCGGGCCAGTAAGATCGTCGTGGCACCGCAGTTTTTGGCGCAAAATCTTAACGCCGAGGTGGTGCCGGAACTCGCCAAATCCGCGAATTGACCCTTGCCCGGGGTGCCGGAATCATTCTAGGTTGCGCATAGGACCTTGGAATTAGTCGAGGTCAAATAGGGGACAAAGCATTTGCCGCGTAGTTCGGCCGATCCCCGACAATAACGAAAACGACGGGAGGAGTAAGACTCATGAAGGCAATGTTTGGCATCGCGGCGGCCGCCGCTCTGGGCGCGGGTTTGACCCTGGGCTTCGCGGGCGCGGCGCAAGCGCAACAAAAGTTTATCTCGATCGGCACCGGCGGCGTGACCGGCGTTTATTACCCGACCGGCGGCGCGATCTGCCGTTTGGTGAACCGTGGCCGCAAGGAACATGGCATTCGCTGTTCGGCGGAATCGACCGGCGGCTCAATCTATAACATTAACACCGTTCGCGCCGGCGAACTGGAATTCGGCGTCGCCCAGTCGGACTGGCAATATCACGCCTATAACGGCACGTCGAAGTTCAAGGACCAAGGCGCCTACAAGGATCTGCGCGCGGTCTTCTCGGTACATCCGGAACCTGTCACGGTGATCGCCAGCGAAGCCTCCGGCATCAAGAATTTGACTGATGCCAAGGGCAAGCGGCTGAATATCGGCAATCCCGGCTCGGGTACCCGCGGCACGTGGGAAGTCTTGGAGAAGGCGCTCGGTTGGGAGCGCAGCGACCTGAAACTGGCCGCCGAAATGAAATCGGCGGAAACCGGCCAGGCGGTCTGCGACGGCAAGATCGACGCTTATTTCTGGCTTGTCGGCCATCCGAGCGCCTTGACTCAGGAATCCCTAGCGACCTGTCCGTCACGTCTGGTGCATGTCACCGGCCCGGCTATCGACAAGCTGGTGGCGGACAACAGCTACTACCGGACCGCGACGATCCCGGCCGGCATGTACAATAACGACGAAGACATCAAGACCTTCGGTGTCGGCGCAACCTTCGTCTCCAGCACCGACGTCTCCAACGACGTGGTCTATGTGGTCGTGAAAGCGGTCTTCGAAAACTTCGACAGCTTCAAGAAGCTTCATCCCGCATTCGGCAATCTGAAGCCGGAAGAGATGATCAAGGATTCGCTGTCGGCGCCGCTGCATGACGGTGCGGTGAAGTACTACAAGGAAAAAGGCTGGATGTAATCCGGTCCATGTTTGCGGGGCGGCTTCGGCCGCCCCGTACATGATTTCTTTTTCCTAACCGGTCACCGGGGGTAGTGGCGATGGCACCGAAAGAGCTGTCGGCCGATCAGGTCGACGATCTTGTCGCGCAGGTCGATACCGGCGCGCGAAATCCAACCAACTGGCAGGGTAAGTTGATCCTGTGGGGCTGTTTTGTCTGGGCAGCCTACCAACTTTACATTGCGTCGAATTTGCCGTTCTGGCTGGCGGAAGTCACCGGCTGGCAAGGCTTCGTCTTCATCAGCGCGAGTCGAGCCGGCCGGCTGATCCATTTGGCCACCGCGATCTTTTTGGCGGCCTTGGCCTATCCGTTATTCAAGAGCAGCCCGCGCCGCTCGATCCCGTGGTACGACTGGATCCTCGGTCTGGCGGGGGCGGCCTGTTGTCTTTATGTCCTTTTCAACGTTTCCGCGATCGCCGACCGGGCCGGCTTGCCGACCTCGGCGGACATCTTCTTCTCCGCCCTCGGCATGGCCCTGTTGGGTATTTCGGTCTACCGCTCCCTCGGCCTGCCGCTGGTCATCGTCGCTGGCGTCTTCGTCTGCTATGTCTTCTTCGGCCATTCCTCCTATCTGCCCGAGGTGGTTCAGTGGAAGGGCGCGTCATTCGGTAAGGCCTTGTGGCACTATTGGATGCAGGAAGAGGGCGTCTTCGGCGTCGCTTTGAAGGTTTCGGCGCAACTGATCTTCCTGTTCGTGCTATTCGGCTCGATCCTGGAGAAGGCGGGGGCCGGCAATTACTTCATCAAGATCGCCTTCGCGCTCTTGGGTCACCTGCGCGGCGGCCCAGCCAAAGCGGCGGTCATCGCCTCGGCCTTGAGCGGCCTCTATTCGGGGTCGTCCATCGCCAATACGGTGACCACGGGCACCTTCACCATCCCGTTGATGAAGCGCACGGGCTTCCCGCCGGAGAAGGCGGGCGCGGTGGAGGTGGCATCTTCAACCAACGGTCAGCTGACGCCGCCGGTGATGGGGGCGGCAGCCTTCCTGATCGCGGAGTTCACCGGCGTCGCCTATACGGATATCATTCGCCACGCCCTGGTGCCGGCGTTGGTCTCCTATATCGCGCTGGTTTACATCGTCCATCTGGAAGCCATGAAGATGGACCTGAAGGGCCTGCCGAAACCGCCGTCGACCATGACATTGGCCGGTAAGGCGATCGGTTTCCTGTCCGGCTTCCTGGGTATCGCCGCATTGGGCGCGGCGGTCTATTACGGTCTCGGTTGGATCAAAGTGGCGGCGCCCGATGCGGCGTTTACCATTGTCATCGTGCTCTGCGCGATCGCTTATCTGATCCTGGTCTGGTTCGCCGCGCGGCAACCGGATTTGGAAGTCGATCCGCCGGATGCGCCGATTTTGGAGCTACCGCGGGCCGGCGCCACGGCGATCACCGGGCTTTACTATATTCTGCCGATCGTGATCCTGATTTGGTGCATCGTGGTGGAGCGTTTGTCGCCCTCTTTCTCCGCGTTCTGGGCTACGATCGCGATGATTTTGGTCGCGCTGACCCAGCATCCGATCAAGGCGGCGATGCGTGGGGTCGGCGATCTCGGCGGCGCCGCGAAACGCGGCTTCAACGAATGGGTCGACGGCATGATCTCCGGCGCCCGCAACATGATCTCGATCGCTATCGCCACGGGCGCGGCCGGCATCATCGTCGGCACGGTCTCCCTGACCGGCGCCCACAATGTGATCGGCGAATTCGTCGAGTTCTTGTCCGGCGGCAGTTTGCTGGTGATGCTGATCCTGGTCGCGGTGATGAGCCTGATCCTCGGCATGGGTCTGCCGACGACGGCGAACTATATCGTCGTCTCAAGCCTGATGGCCCCGGTCATCGTCGCGCTGGGTGCCAAGAGCGGTTTGATCATGCCGTTGATCGCCGCCCACATGTTCGTCTTCTATTTCGGAATCTTGGCGGACGATACGCCGCCCGTGGGCCTGGCCGCCCTGGCGGCGGCGGCGATCTCCCGCGGCGATCCGATCAAGACCGGCTTGCAGGGCTTCGCCTATGACATTCGCACCGGCCTGTTGCCGTTCTTGTTCGTTTTCAACACGGAGCTGCTGTTGATCGACGTCAGTTGGGCCAAGGGGATATTCGTTTTCTGTATCGCTGTGGTGGCCATGTTACTCTTCGCATCGGCGACCCAGAGTTGGTTGCTGGTACGCAACAAGATCTGGGAATCGGCGATCCTGCTGCTGGTCGCCTTCACCTTGTTCCGCCCCGGCTTCTGGCTCGACATGTGGGAACCGCCGTTCGACGAATACAGTCCAGCCAAAGTGGCGGAGGCACTAGAAGGTCTCGACGAGAACGAGGATTTCCGGCTGCAGGTCCGGTACGAAAGCGTCGACGGCAAGGAGGAAACCAAGACTGTGGTGCTGCCCGCTGGACCGAAAGCGGCCGGCGCCGATCGGCTGGCCTTTGCCGGCCTGGAACTGCGCGAGGAGGACGGCAAGCATTTCGTCGACAATGTCGTCTTCAATAGTCCGGCAGAGAAGCAGAAAATCGATTTCGACTGGCAGATCGACACGGTTCAGGTGAAGGCCGACCGAATGTTTAAGGAGGTCTTCTACGTTCCGGCGCTCATCGGTCTGGCCCTGGTGATCATGCTGCAACTGCGCCGACGGCGGGCGCAGGCATAAGGGAGGCGTCGATGTTCAAAACTATCCTGGTCCCGGTCGATCTGGAGCATGAAGGCGCCTCCGACAAGGCCTTGGCGGAGGCGGTGCGTCAGGCGCAGATTTCCGGTGCCGAGGTCCATGTCATGGCGGTGGCGCCGACCTTCGGCATGAGCATGGTCGGGCAGTTCTTTCCGGACGATTACGAGCGCAAGATGCTGGCCGGTGTCGCCAATCGGCTGAACGCGCTGATCGAGGCCAAGGTGCCGGCTGATCTGACCAGTCATGCGGTCGTCGCCCATGGCGTGGTTTATGAGGAAATCCTGCATACCGCGAGTAAAATCGGCGCGGACCTCATCGTCGTGGCCGCCCACCGGCCGGAATTGCAGGACTATTTGATCGGCCCCAATGCCGCCCGGGTTGTCCGCCACGGTCTTTGTTCGGTATTAGTGGTGCGTGACTGACCCGAACGAGCCATTCGATTTCGCCATTATCGGCGCCGGTATTGCCGGCGCCTCCGCCGGCTATTTCCTCGCGCCCCATGGCCGCGTCGCGATTTTGGAGCGGGAGAGCCAGCCCGGCTATCACACCACAGGCCGCTCCGCCGCGCTCTATGCCGAGAGTTATGGCAATGCCGATATCCGGGCGCTAACCACGGGCGGCAAGCGGTTCTATCTCGACCCGCCGGCCGGCTTCACGGATCATGCCCTGCTCAGCGACCGGGGTGCTTTGTATGTGGGGCGGACGGACCAGCTTGAGGGATTGGAGCAGGTCGCGGCCGACGCCAGCCACCTGGCGCCGGGCATCGAGATCATCGACGGCAAGGCCGCGTGCGATATTATCCCGGTGCTGCGTCCCGACTATGTCGCCGGCGCGGTCCTCGAGCCGGGCGCTATGGATATCGATGTACATGCCTTGCATCAAGGATTTCTGCGCGGCGCGCGCGCGGAGGGCGCCGAGTTAATCTGCGACGCGGAAGTTACCGGTCTGGTCCATGACGGCGATTGGCGCATCGAACTGGCGCAGCGGGAAATCCGGGCGGCGGTCGTCATCAATGCCGCCGGTGCCTGGTGCGACGAGATCGCCGCGCTGGCCGGAGCCGCCCCGGTGGGTCTGGTGCCGAAACGCCGGACCGCGATCCATTTCCGCGGCCCCGATGGCGTCGATTGCGATCCGTGGCCGCTTTGCGTTGATGTCGACGAGAACTTCTACTTCAAGCCGGATGCGGGCAAGCTGATCGGCTCCCCGGCGGACGAAACGCCCATGCCGCCCTGCGACGTGCAACCCGACGAACTCGACATCGCCTTGACCGCCGACCGCATCGCCACGGTCACCAGCATGGAGATCCGCCGCATCGAGAATAAATGGGCCGGCCTGCGATCTTTCGTTGCCGACAAGAGCCCGGTGGTCGGTTTCGCCCCGGATCGGGACGGCTTCTTCTGGCTCGCCGGCCAGGGCGGTTACGGCATCCAGACGGCGCCGGCCATGGGGATGTTGGTTGGTGAACTTGCCCGCGGCCGACCCGTCCCCGCCGACCTTGCCGACCTCGGCGTCGATGCCGCCAATCTGGCGCCCGACCGACCGCAGCTGAAAGCATAAGCCCTATGAAAGTCTTCATCGCCTGTCTCGGCACCGAGACCAATACCTTCTCCAGTCTGCCCACCGGCCTCGCCACATTCGAGGAAACCATGCTGTTTCGCGGTGATGCCACCCAGCATGCGCCTGGGCTCTTCTCGCAGCCGTTGCATATCTGGCGCGCGCGGGCGGAAGAACATCAGGCCGAGGTGGTCGAGAGCATCTCCGCCTTCGCGCAGCCGGCCGGCATTACCGTGCGCCCGGTTTATGAGGGGTTCCGCGACGAGCTGCTGGCCGACCTGAAGGCGGCGTTGCCTGTCGATATCGTGCTCTTAAATATGCATGGCGCCATGGTGGCCGACGGCTACGACGATTGCGAGGGCGATATCATCGCGCGGGCGCGGGAGATTGTCGGTGACAAGGCGGTGATCGGCGTCGAGCTCGACCTGCATTGCTCCATCACGGAGAAGATGACCGGGAATGCGGACGCCATTATCACCTTCAAGGAATATCCCCATATCGATGCCGGCGAACGGGCCGAAGAACTGTTCGCGCTATGCCGCCGGGCCGCGCTCGGCGAGGTCAAGCCGGAGATCGCGACTTACGACACCCGCATGATCAATATGTGGCGCACGCCGGTGGAGCCGGTGAAATCTTTCGTCGCCCATATGCAGGATTTGGAAGGTCGCGACGGCGTGCTCTCGGTCTCCTTCGCCCACGGCTTCCCTTGGGGCGACGTCGCCGACGCCAGCGCCAAGGTGCTGGTGATCAAGGACGGCGACCGCGACGGCGCGGCCAGTATTGCCAACGATCTGGGCGGCCGGCTTTGGCAGATGCGCGACGAAGCGGCCACTAAGATGCATACCATCGAGGAGGCCTTCGCCGCCGCCGCAGAGATCGAGGGCGGGCCGGTTGTGCTGGCGGACGTGGCCGACAATGCCGGCGGCGGCGCGCCGTCGGACAGCACCTTCCTGTTGCGGCATGTTCTCGATAACGGCATCGCCGATGTCCTCAGCGGCTATTACTGGGATCCGGTGGCGGTGCGGCTCTGTCAGGAGGCCGGCGAGGGCGCGCGCTTCGATCTGCGCCTGGGCGGTAAGCTCGGCCCCGCCTCGGGCGAAGCCGTGGATCTGACGGTCACGGTTAAGAAAGTTCTTCCGGACGCGTCCCAATCCTTTGGCAGCAATCGCGGACCTATGGGTACCGCCGTCTGGCTTGCCGCCGACAATGGCTTGGACCTGGTGATCAACGACGTCCGGACCCAAGTGACCCATCCGGATGGCTTTACCGCCCTGGGGCTCGATCCCGCCGCCAAATCGGTCGTCGTCGTCAAATCGACCCAGCATTTCTACGCCGGCTTCGCGCCGATCGCGTCGGAAGTGCTTTACGTCACCAGCCCCGGCGCCATCAGTCCGGATTTCGCCAATATCCCCTATCGCAAGTTCACGACGCCTTATTGGCCTCGCGTCGCCGACCCATTCCAGGACTGAAGTGCCACTCTACTCGCTAACGGAAAACGACGCCCGTCGGTTTAGGTCGTCCTTGGCGAAGCCGGCAACCTGCTTGTAGCGATTGGCGATCTCCTCCAATTCGCGGCGAGGAATCACCTTGTCGATATCCTCGAAGCCGTTTGGCGCCCGCTCCTCGGCCATTTGCATTACCTGTTCCGGCCCGTTGCCGCGATTGCTGAGCACGATCTTCGATGTCGCCGGACGCCGGATCGCGTCATAGGCTTTGAAGGCTTCGCCGGGATGGCCGGTGGTCGCCAAGGATTGCGCCAAGACCCGGGCGTCCAGGATGGCCTGTGACGCGCCGTTGGAGCCGATCGGATACATCGGGTGCGCGGCGTCCCCAAGCAGGACGATGGGTCCGAACGCCCAACTCGCCACCGGATCGCGATCGACCATCGGAAATTCGAACGCGCCCTGACCCCGTCGCACCAAATCGGGGATATCCAACCAATCGAAGACCCAATCCTGGAAGCGCGGCAGGAAATCCGACAGCTTGCCGGGTTTGTTCCAATCCTCCCGCTCCGCCAGCACGTCCGGATCGAAACGCAGTTCGGCGATCCAGTTGGTCAGAGAGCGGCCGCGGTCGAAATGGGCCTTCGAAATCGGATAGCAGACGAACTTTTGATCCTGATGGCCAGCCATGAACATGGATCGGCCGGTCAGAAACGGGGCCGATTCCGTCAGTCCGCGCCAGAGAATGGCGCCGTTCCAGAGCGGCATGCCTTCATCTGGGTAGAAGAGCGCGCGGGCGCGGGAATGAATACCGTCCGCCGCAATAATCGCGTCGGCCTCGATCCGAGCTATCGCCGCGCCGTCCCCGCCCGGCGGTGAAGCGGGCCACGGCGCGGCTGTTGGCCGTCTCCCGCAAGTCGCTCAGATGATGACCGGTGCTCACCGCCTCGGCGCCGAGCCGGTCGCGAACCGCTTGCAGCAGGATCGCCTGCAGCCGGCCCCGGTGGATGGAGAATTGCGGCCAGTTGTAACCGGCGGCCCGACCGCGCGGTTCGTTCCAGATCAACTGTCCGAATTTGTTGAAATAACTCAGGTCCGCCGTTTCGATCGCCTCGGCCGCCAGCGCGTTTTGCAAGCCTAGTTCGGTCAGCTCGCGCACCGCGTGGGGTAGCAGATTGATTCCGACGCCAAGCTCGCGCACCTGCGGCACGCTCTCGTAAATGCGCGGCCGGAAGCCGGCGGCGTGAAGACTCAAAGCCGTGGTCAGGCCGCCGATCCCCGCGCCGATAATGGCGATGTCCACGGCGTTTCACCTAAGCGGCCATCAAGGCCAACTCGACCGCACGGGCAACCGCGAACAAACGGTCGTCGCCCATGTTTTCGCCCATCAGCATGAGACCGGTCGGCGCGCCGCCGCGTCGGTGCATCGGGATCGAGATGGCGCAGCGGTCGAAGAAGTTGCTGACCGACGGATTGCGCAGCGCCAGCATATTGAAACGATGGTAGTCCTCATCCTCTTCCAGATCCTGGATACGAGGGGCGACGATCGGCACGGTCGGATACATCACCGCGTCGTAGTCCACGGTTCGCGCCGCCACGTCCCGGCTCAACCGCCGACGGGCGTTCAAGACGTCGAGATAGTCCGCCGCCGACTGCTCCTTGCCGCGCATAATGCGCTCGCGTACCCGCGGGTCATAGAGACCGGCGCCCGTTGACAGAAGCCGACGATGCCAGGCATAGGCTTCCGCCGCCGGAATGCCGCCCCTGGCATTGATTTCGTTGAGTTCGAGGAATTCCGGGATCGCCACTTCCGACACCACGGCACCGGCATCGTAGAGTTCCGCCACCGCCCGATTGAAATCGTCGGCGACCGTATCGTCCATATCTTCCAGCACGTAGTCCCGCGGGACCGCCAGCCGGAGATCGCGAATATGCGCCGCGACCGGCGAGCCCCAGCGCGGCGATACGCTTAACACCCCATCCAACAGTGCGCAGCAGTCCACGCTCGGCGCCAGAGGTCCGATCGAATCGAACGTGGTCGAGAGCGGGACGACCCCGTCGATCGGGACCCGCTGCGCCGTCGGCTTATATCCGGTGATGCCGCAAAATGCGGCCGGTATACGGCAGGATCCACCGGTATCGGTACCGAGCGCGGCCGCCGCCATGCCGTCGGCCACCGACACGGCGGCCCCGGAGGAGGAGCCGCCGGGTATCCGGTACGCCTCCGGCTCGTAGGGATTGCGGGGGGTGCCGTGATGCGGATTGATGCCGAGGCCGGAGTAAGCGAACTCGGTCATATTCGTTCGGCCGATCAAGACCATGCCAGCGGCGCGTAAGCGCGCCACCGCCGGGCAATCGGCAAGCGCCGGTGCCTGATCGTTCAGCACTTTCGAACCGGCCCTGGTCCGCTGGCCGCGGATGTCGAACAAGTCTTTGATCGATATCGGTATGCCCGCCAACAAAGTCGGGCGGGCGTCGATTTTGCGCAGGGTATCGATGGCGTCGGCCTGGGCCCGCGCCGCGTTCGGATCGACGTGGACGAAAGCGCGCGCGCCTTCCCCCTCGCTATCCTCGATTCGCGCCAAACAGGCTTCCACCAGGTCGCGGCTGGAGACTTCGCCATGTGCCAGGGCGTCGGACAATTCTCTTAATGTTTGCACGGGTAATCCTTGATTTGCACACGAAGACGCGGGTTGATTGAAATCCGTACTTGGTTAGGCAGTCGGAAATGTCGCACTATATGTAAAGCAAACGACAAGGCTTGGAAATGGGAGGGGCCGGTCGAAATGCGCGCGGCTGATCTTTTGGCGAGGCGGTTGTACGAAGCGGGCTGCCGCTATGCCTTCGGCATTCCGGGCGGCGAGGTGCTGACCCTCATCGACGCCCTTCAACAAGCCGGTATCCAGTTCATCCTGGTCAAGCATGAGAACAATGCGGGCTTCATGGCCGAAGGCGTTCACCACGCCACGGGTGCGCCGGGCATTCTCGTGGCGACCCTTGGGCCAGGGGCGGTCAATGGCGCCAATGTGATCGCCAATGCCTGGCAGGACAAGGTTCCGTTGATCGTGCTGACAGGCTGCGTCGATGACGATGAAGCCCTGACTTACAATCACCAGGTCTTCGATCACCAAGCTCTGTTTCGTTCGATCAGCAAGGGCAGTTTCCGGTTGACCGCTGATGGCGCGGACATAGTCGCCGACCGTGCCGTCAATCTGGCGTTGGATCCCCGGCCGGGACCGGTCCATATCGACGTGCCGATTTCCATCGCCGGCCGCGAAAGCCGTGCCGACGGGTCGGTCCGCCGCGCCGCGCATCAACCGGCGGGTCCGGCGGCGGGTCCGGCATTCGACAAAGCGGTGGCCTGCTGGACAATGCCGAACGTCCCTTGATCGTTGCCGGACTCGACATCATGAACGAGGCGGACGCGGCGGCGCTGACCGGCTTGGCGGAACATCTGAATGCACCGGTCGTCACAAGTTACAAGGCCAAGGGCCTGATCCCGGAAGATCATCCCCTCTCGCTCGGCGGTGCCGGTTTGTCGCCGCTGGCCGACCGTCATCTGTTGCCCTTGGTGGCGGAAGCCGATGTCATTCTGGCGCTCGGCTACGATCCGATCGAGATGCGTGTGGGTTGGCGCGCACCTTGGGATCCGGCAATGCAGAAGGTGATCGAGATCGCCGCGGTGCCGAACGATCACTACATGCATCACGCCAGTCTCAGCTATGTCTGCGATGTCGGTGCGGGCATGGCGGCGATCCGCGACCGGGTCGCGGCGAAAACCGCCTGGACGAACGGCCGACCGGCGGCGGTTCGAGAGGCGTTGCGGGCGGCATTTGCGCCGGCCTCCGACTGGGGTCCGACGACGGTGATCGAAACCGCGCGGCGCTGTCTGCCGCGCGACACGGTGGCAACGGTGGACAGCGGCGCGCACCGAATTCTGCTTTCGCAAGTCTGGGATTGCTACGAGCCGCGGGGATTGCTGCAATCGACGGCACTCTGCACCATGGGCTGCGCCGTGCCGCTGGCGGCCGGTTATAAGATAGCCGCGCCCGACCGGCCGGTCGCCGCCTTCATTGGCGATGCCGGATTGCTGATGATCTTGGGCGAATTGGCGACGTTGGCCGAACGCCAATTGCCGGTCATCGTTTTTCGTCTTCGTCGATGCCTCACTGGCGCTAATCGAAATGAAGCAGCGCGGTGGTCAACTGGCCAATCTGGGTGTCGACTTCGATCGCTTCGACTTCGCCGCCATCGGGCAGAGCCTCGGCGGCAACGGCGTGCGCGTCCGCAATCACACGGAACTCGAAAGCGCGATTTCGGATGCATTGACCGCCGATACCTACACCGTTATCGCCTGCGAGATTGACCGCCAAAGCTATGATGGAACTTTTTGACGGGAGTTAGACATGGGACAGGATTGCCGAGGCGTGCCGGTATCGACCGATGACCGGGAATTGATCGACGCCCTCGATCGGGCGCAGGAAGACAGCCTCGCTTTCGTCGGCGACCCGGTTGCGGCGATGGATGAGGTTTTGACGGCACATCCGGAGTTCGTCATGGGTCACTGCTTCAAGGCAGGCATGCTGACCCAGGCCATGGAGACCCGGATCTACCGGGACATGCTGGCTAGCGTGGAGGCGGCAGAAGCCTTGGTCGATAAGGCGAACGACCGCGAGCGCGGCCATATCAGGGCCTTGCGCGCCTGGGTCGACGGCGACTTCTTTGGCGCCGTCCAACTCTGGGAAGAGGTGTTGGTGCATCACCCCTTCGATATCCTGGCCCTGCAACTGGTGCATCTGACGGATTTGCTGTTGGGCGATGTCGTCGGGCAGCGGGACAGCGTCGCGCGAGTCTATGATTTATGGGACGAATCCATACCTGGCTATGAATTCCTGCTCGGCTTTTATTCCTTCGGTCTGGAGGAGAACCGCGATTTCTCCCATGCCGAGGAGTTGGGGCGCCGGGCGGTCGCAATCCGGCCAGCCCATCCCTATGCCATTCATGCCGTCGCCCATGTCATGGAGATGAAGGGCCGGCAAAGCGGCGGCATTTGGTGGATGACCAGTCGGGAAGCGGAATGGGCGAAGAGCAATTTCCGCAACCATCTTTGGTGGCACCTGTCGCTCTACCATATGGATCTCGGGCAGATGGACAAGGTGTTCGAGATCTACGATGCCAACCTCCGCTCAGCGCAGACAAGCGGCGATAAGTATGAGGAGCTGGACGCCTCGGCATTGCTTTGGCGGCTGAACCTGATCGGCGTCGACGTCGGCGACCGTTGGGGGGAGCTGGCGGAGAAATGGGCGCCCAGCGCCACCGACACGCTCTACGCCTTCAACGATGTCCACGCGATGATGACGTTCGTCTCGGCCGGGCGGGAGGATTTGGCCGAGCGGTTGCTGAATGCCAACGAGCGCTATGTCGATCATGCCGGCGACGCAAATGTGGCGATGAGCCGGATTATCGGCATTCCCTTCTGCCGGGCATTGCAGGATTTCGTTCATGGCGACTATGGTTCCTGCGTCGATCGTATTCTGCCGGTCCGTTACCAAACCCACCGGCTGGGCGGCAGCTTCGCGCAGCGCGATATCATCGGCTGGACCTTGCTGGAAGCCGCTTTGCGGGGCGGGGCGTCTGGATCTGGCGCTGGCGCTGGCCAACGAACGCTGCGCCTTGAAGCCGACCAGCCCGCAGAACTGGCGCATCGTCGCCCGCGTCCATATCGCCCGCGGCAACGATGCCTTGGCGCAAAAAGCCGACGCCCGCCGCCAGGCCTTGATGGCGGCATAGCGTCAGGTCTTCAACTGCGCCGCCAGTTTGCCCTTGATAATCTTGCGGGTCGGGGTCATCGGCATGTCGTCGACGAGTTCCAGACGCTCCGGCAGTTTGGTCTTGGCGATGTCGTGGCCGAGCAGGTAGTCGCAAATCTCTTCAAGCGTCAGTTCCGCGTCCGGGGCGGCGACGGCAAAACAACAAGCGCGTTCCCCCAAGACTTCGTCCGGTAGGCCGACAATGGCGGACTGCATGATTTTCGGATGGCCATCCAACAAGTCTTCGACGTCGCGGGGGTTGTATTTCACGCCGCCGCGGTTGATCACATCCTTGGTGCGGCCGACGATGGCGACATTGCCGGCCGGATCCATCCGGGCCAGATCTCCGGAACGGAAGAAGCCGTCTTCGGTGAAGGCATCCCGATTGGCTTCCGGATTGTCGAAATAGCCGGGGAATAGCAACGGCCCGCGGACCTGCAGCTCGCCGATCTCACCGGCCGGCAGCGCCTTGCCTTCGTCGTCCATGATGCGGACGTCGGTGCCGGGGCTGGCGCGGCCGGCACTGGCGGCGGCCACGTCGATGCCGTCGCCGGGCCTGGAATAGAGGCCGGCCTGGGTTTCGGTCATGCCCCAAAGCTGGGTCAGGGCCATATCCGGTGCTTTCGCCGCGAAGGCTTTTGCCAGTTCCGCCGGCACGGCGGCGCCGGACAGGATCGACAGCTTCAGCGAGTCGAGATCGACATCGTCCAGCAATCCCATGCCCAGACAGGCCGCGATATGGGCCGGCGCCGCAAACAGCGCGCTCGGCCGGCCCTCGGCAATACAGGCGGCCAGCTCCGGTGGGGTGAAGTTCGGCAGCAACAGATTGCAGGCCCCGACGCGAAAGGCGAGTTGCACGCTATAGAGCGGGAACAGGTGACCGAACGGTGCCGCCGATAGAATGACGTCGTCGCCGGTCAGTTCATGCTCGGCCACGCCAACCCGGGCGTTGCCGAGCAAACTGCGGGAGGCATGGGGTACTCCCTTCGGGCTCGACGTGGTGCCGGATGTATAAAGTAGGACTAGGGGGTCGCCGGCCACCGGGGGTTCGCCCCGCATCTCAGGCACCTCACCGTCGAGCAACGATGCGAAGCCGATGGCGCCGTCCACGGGCGGGTCCACGGTGACGACATGATCGAGCAGCGGCAATTCGCCACGCAGGTCCAGCGCCGTCTCGGCGGCGGCGAACCCGCCGGCGTCGCCCAGGCCGACGAAGGCACGGGCGCCGCTATGCCCCATCAGGGTCCGCATTTCCTGTCGACGGTGGGGCATATAGATGGTGGTCAGCACGCCGCCCAGATAGGCCAACGCGGCGAAGGTCAGGAGATATTCCGGTAGGTTCGGCAATTGAACCGCAACCACGTCGCCCTTGCGTAGACCCAGGTCATAGAATGCGCCGGCGAGGTGGCGGGCCTGCCGGGCGAAGTCGGCATAACCGATCACCCGGTCGCCGTGACGCAGGGCCGGCGCGTCCGGCGTTTTGTCGGCCCACCGGTCCAACCAATCGCCCAAGGTGTCGCTCGTCCACCAACCCTCCTCCACATAGCGCCGGACCAATTCCGGGTCATAGGTCAGCGCATCGCGGAGTTGGTTGGCGCGGTCATGCTGGGCCCGCAGATCGGCTGGCTGGACCTGGCGTTCGGGACGATAGCGGCGGCCGCCGCCAAGCTCGTTGAGGACATGGTAATGGCTGCGCTCGAAATGCCGCCATTCCATGAGATTGCGGATATAGCCGACCTGATCCGCCGTCAGGCCAAGCCGGCTTGCGATTTCGACATCGGCCAATCCGAGTTGCGCGCGTTGACGCTCCACCTCGTCGAAATCGCGCAGCCGGATCGGATCGCCGACCCGACGTTGGATATTGTGGCTGAGGTGAAAGATGGTGTCGCCGAAGCTGTCGATCATGGCGTTGTTGACGCCGATCTGTTTCGCGTCCTTGCCGGCCACCATGGTCAGTCGCCCGCCTGCGCCGCCGCGCGTCGGCGGATCGGGTCGGCCATCGGCGCTTTGGTGGCGATCGGGCAGACCCGCATGCACTCGAAGCATTGAGCCAACAGGCCGCCCGAGCCGACCGACATTTTGTACCAGAGCATTTTGTTACCCGGATCGAGCAGGGTGCGGGATTGCTCCTCCGGCGTTTCCTTGCCCATGGCTTCGGCCAACAGTTTCGGTACCGCCTCATATTGTTGCGACAGCTCGGCGCAGGCATGCATGTCGTAGTTCATCTCGGTCTGATTGCCGTCATCGTCGATATGGCCGCTGAGGCATTGCACCGGGCAGAACTTCATGCAGGGCGTGCGGCCGATGGATCGGTACATGTTGACGCAGGAGGGTGCCGGGCAGGGATTTTCCGCCATCGGTTCGTCCGGCGGCAGCTCCAGCTCGGTGAAGACGGAGGCGAAGTACATATAGCCGAAGTCGGGATGCAGCAGGATATCGCCGGCGAGCGAGCGGGCGCCGATGCCGGCCAGCTCCGCATGCAGCTTCAAGCTCTGCAGCGGCACCCGGGGGCCGGATTCGTTGTCCATGTCGGGCGGACAATAGATGGCGCGGACGCCATATTTGTTTTCGATGAAGAAACTCAAGCCGTAGGAAATCGTGTAGGCGCGGGTTTCCGTGCTGCCGAAATAGGCCATGGCCTTGGCCGGTACGGTCCAGGCACCTTGGGTTTGGCCGCCGACGCCCAGCGCGACGACCGACTTCACCCGCGGCATGATATCGCTCGGCCGATGTCCTGGCGGGGCGATCCGTTCGATGGCGTCCAGATCGGCGACGCCCGCGGCCAGCGCCCCCTTGCGCAGGCAATAGTCCAGTACGGCGCGCTTGGCTTCTTCGGCATCGATGGTTTTCTTCGGCATCTCGTCCTCTTCAGTCGCCGGCTTCGCGGGTCCAGTCGAGCGCCCATTGACGCAGCTTGGCGCGTTGGATCTTGGTGCCGTTGGCGCTTGGCGTGACCGGGAATTCCTCCAACGGGAAGATCGCCGCCGGCGCCTTGAATTTGGCCAGACCGGTCAGGCAATGGGCGCGAAGCGCGGCCTCGTCCAGCACCGCGCCGCCCTCAAGCACAACGAAGGCGACCGCCCGGTTGCGGCCCTCGATGGGCACGGCCACGACCTGGCAGGCGGCGACGCTGCCATGGGCTTGGATATGGCTTTCGATCTCCACCGGGCTGACCAGGAAGCCGCCGAGGCGCAAAGCGTCGCCCATGCGGGCCAGATAGACGAAGGCGCGGTCGCTGACCGTGTAACCCATATCGCCGGACCGCACGAAACCGTCGTCGCTCAAGGTTTCGGCGGTCGCTTCCGGATTCTCGAAATATTCGGTCATCAGGCTCGGCCCGGCGATCTCGATCTCGCCTTGCTCGCCATGAGGCAATATCTCGCCCGTCTCCGGATCCCGCACCCGGACTTTGGCGTCGGGCGACACCAAATCACCGCCGCCCAGCATGCGCTGCTCCATGGTTGCGTCTTCCGGCTGGCGGGAGAATAGGGCCTGCACCTCGCTCATCCCGTACAGACCGACCAAACGCAGACCGCGCGCCTCGGCCTGCCGGATCGTCACTTCCGGATCGGTGTTGAAGGAGCCATAGCCGCAGGCCCGCACGCTCGGCAGAGCATGATCGCGCGGATCCGCAGCCAGCAGGGCTTCGATCATATCGTCGGTAGCGTTGAGATAGCGTATGTCGTGGGCGTCGATCAGGCGCACCGCTTCATACGGATCGAAGGCATCCATCACCGCCAATGGACAGCCGGCATTGAGCGCCGCCATGGCCTGAGTGAACCCGAAAACACCACAGAGCGGCAGAACCTGCAGCAGTCCGCCGCCGTCGATCAGGTGACGGAGATTCGCGGTCACGTCGGCGGCATGCCGGGTGACGCTGCGCTGACTATGCAGAACGAATTTCGGCGCTTTCGTGGTGCCGGAGGTGGTGAAGATATTACTGCCGAGCGCTGGGTGGCCCCGATCCTCCGTCAGCGCCGGATTATCGATCAAGTCCGCATAGGTCAGCTTACGGCTATGGCTTAGTTGGCTTGGCAGGTCTGCGTCGTTGCCGACCAGGATCACGCTGTCGACCGCCGTCAGATTCTCCGCCGGCACGTCGGCGAGGATGCCAGGAAAGTCAATATTGCGGAACCCCGGCCAAAACAGCAGCGCCTTGGCACCGGATCGGGCGACGATATCGCCGACTTCGACCGCGCGGAAGCGGGTATTGACGGCGACGGCGATGGCCCCCAGGCGACAGCAGGCCAGATAGGCGGCGAAATAGGCGCTGCAATTCGGCAGCCAGAACGCTACCCGGTCGCTGGCGCCAATGCCGCAGGCCGCCAGCCCCGCGGCGGCACGGCCGGCCAGGTCGTCCAGCTCGCCATAGCTCACCCGCTCCTCGCCGTGGATCAACGCGATCGCCGCCGGCGACTGCCGGCGCAGCATCTCGGTAACGGTCAGGTCTTCGCTCATGTCTCGTTCAATCGATCTCGCCGCGCACTTTCTTCAGCAGCGTATCCAAATCCATATCCACATAGACCACGCCGTCCTGCGCCTCGTTGATATCGTCGGAGGAGATCGAGAAATAATCGTCCTCGATTTCGGCGATAACATCCGTGGTGAAATCACGGTAGCGTTGGAAGGCAATCTCCGGCCCTTCCAGGTCGGCCAGAATGGCGAAGGCCAATTGACGTGGCCCGGCGCCGTCATAACCCCATTCGAAGCCGTCGCCGCCGAAATTGCGTAGATCGAGCCGAGGGTCGAGCAGCCGCCCATTGACCGTCACAACCGCTCCGTCGCCGCCTCGTTCGCCCTTATAGATCTTCACCCATCGCTCCTTCGCTGCCGCAAAAGCTTAGCCCGCATAGGCGTTTCAGGGAACCGCCGAATTCGAACCGCGCCGGCGCCAGGCTGTCGGCGACTGGCCGGTCACGCGTTTGAACGCGCGGCTGAACGCGGCTTCCGATTTGAACCCGATTTGATCGGCGATATCCGCTACTTTGTCGCCGCCATCGCTCAACCGCCGCGCGGCGAGCTGCATGCGCCAAAGATGCAGGTAGCGCATGGGCGTTTCGCCGACGATGCCGGCAAACCTTTCCGCCAAGACGGATCTCGACACGCCGGCCGCGCGCGCCAATGTTTCGAGCGTCCAAGCCCGTGCCGGGTCGCCGTGCAATAGCGTGAGCGCGCGGCCGACGCAGGGGTCTTTCAGTCCCGTCAGCCAGCCACCGTCGCCATTGGCCTTACGTGCCAGATACCGCCGCAGCAGCTCGACGAACATCAACTCGCAGAGCCCCAGGCGGACGCTCTCGCCGCCGAACCGCTTCGTTTGCACTTCGGCCATCGCCAGGTCGATCAATCGATCCAGGAGATCGCGGCGGTCATCCTCGGGCCGCCGGATCACCAATAGGCGCGGCAGGGCGTTGAACAACGGATTGAAAGGGCTCAAATCGCAGCCGAGGAAGCCGCAGATATAGGTCGCCTTCGGTGCCAAACCGCCGCCTTCCGGAATCACGAAAAGGCAGCCGATCGGCGGCCAACTCCCGAAAGAACTGCAAGGTTTCTTCTGGATTGAGCTCGAGCGGTGCGTCCGGTCGGCTCATCAACCGGTATTTGTCGCCGTGGGGCAGGACGACGACGTCGCCGGTCGAGATTTCAACCGGGTCGAGACCGTCGACCGGCCGCGAAACCATGTCCTTCGACGACGATGTGATAGGACACGACATGCCGGGCGGCGGGCAGGATGATATCCGCGAAGGCCGGTATTTCCGGCACTTCGACGCACCAAGGGCTCGAGACATCGACCATGAAGAACTGCGCGCCTTTCAGCTTGACGCTGCGCAGCACGTCGGTCAGCGGGTCGGCGGCAATTTCGGACGCCGCGGCAGCAATCCCGGACCCTTGGTCATGGGCGATCGACATCTTGTTCCTTAGCCTATTCCCGAAATCATAGCAGGAAAGGCAACGTCTATGAATATTAGCATTGCTCAGAAACCTCCAGCCGAGGTCTATGACGAATTGTTCGTTCCCGCACTATTCGGTCAATGGGGGCCGATCGTATCCGCGGCGGCGGGATGCGGCGATGGGGACACTGTCTTGGATATCGGCTGCGGTACCGGTGCGTTGGCCCTTGCCGCCCGCGCCGCCGTCGGTTCGTCGGGCAGGGTCGTCGGGTTGGATGCCAATCCGGAAATGCTGGCCGTGGCCCGACGCAAATCCGACGCGGTGGATTGGCGCGGACGGCACGGCGATGGAGCTGCCGTTCGAGGACGGCGGGTTTGATGCGGTGGTCAGCCAATTCGCGGCGATGTACTTTGACGATCGGGTCAAAGCTTTTCGAGAAATGATGCCGCGTGTTGAAGCCGGGCGGCCGCTTGGCCGTCGCAGTGTGTAGCGCCGTGGAGCAATCGCCCGGTTATGCCGTCTTCGCCGATTTGCTGGATCGACTGTTCGGCCGCGACGTTGGCGATGCGTTCCGCGCGCCGTTCGTCCTGGGCGATCCCGACGAATTGAGTAGGCTCGCCGTCGCGTCGGGTATCGATGATGCGGTGGTCCAGGAGCAAGGTCATTTGGTTCGATTCGACTCGATCCGCGATCTCGTGGCGGCGGAGCATGCCTGCGTCTGGTCCCTTGGCGGTGTCCTCGATCAGGATCAGTTCGCGACCCTGCTGACCGCCGCGGAAGACGCCTTCGCCAACTTCGTCGGTGAAGACGGCCGCGTGCGGTTCGATATGCCGGCATTGATTTTGACCGCCGGCAAATCGAGTTAGATCAAGCTCCGTCCGGCAGCCCGGCCTTGCTCAACGCTTCGATGAAGTCCCGCTTCATGGCGGCGTCGGGGAAATGGATGTCGCGCATATTGCCGCGGTTTAGATCCGGGTAGCGTCGCAGTAACTCGGCCATACAATCGCGGGCATCGTCCTTCGCCCCGGCGAGCCAATAGATGCCGGCCGAGATCACGCCGTTGCGGCAGAGGTCGGGCGCTTGGCGGATCAATCGCCGCGCGACTTGGGCTGCGTCCTCATATTGCGCCTCCATGGTCAGGGCCAAGGCGATCTCGCGTTGATGGCGGAAGCGGTAGGGATCGTCCTTGTTCGCCTCATAGGCGCGGCGCAGTTCCCGCAGACCGCGCTCACGATCGCCGAGATGACAATGGGCGATGCCGACCGCGCCTTGGGCCTGGGTGAAGCCGGGATTGATCTCCAACGCCAGTTCAGCGTAGGACAGCGCGGCGCGGTAATCGGCGGCAATCTCTTCCTGCGCGACAGCGGCCATCAGCAGGGCGAAATAGCTCTTCGCATCCAGTTTGACCGCGCGTTCCGCATGATGGCGGATCAAATCGCGATCGCTTTCGGGAACCGCCTTCGGGCTGAACTCGTGCCGCCGCCATTGGCAGAGCGCGAACATGGCATGGGCCATCGAGTTGTCCGGTTCCTTCGCCAAGGCGAGGTCGAGCAGATCCTGACCTTCGTCGTTCCGCCCCGACGTGTTCACGAAAATCCCGGCGGTCCTGGAGAGAAGCTGCGCCACATTGAGGCTGGCATTGTCCGTCGCCTCCAACCGTTCCAACTCCAGGGCCTTGAGGCGCACGCGAACCACGGACACGACCGACTGAGAAATCTCGTCTTCCAATTCGAAGATATCGTCCAGGGTGCGGTCGTATTGCTGCGCCCAGACTTCGGTTCCCTTGGCGAGATCGTATAGGGCGAAGCTGGCGCGGATCCGACCGCCCGCGCCCCGCACATTGCCCTCCAGGCGGAAATCGATGCGCATTTCGTCCGGATCGCGGGCGACCTCGATGGCGGTAAAGGTGGCCAGGCCGGACAGGATGACGTCGCGTAAACCCTCGGCTAAGGCGGTGATGTCATCGTTGCCGCGGCCGATGACCTTGATCGGCGGTACGCCGACCAATGGTTTGGCGCCGCTGCCGAACTTCGTATTGCTGTCCCGCGCGCTGGTGGGCGCATTGGCGTCGCCACCCAGGTGATAGACCCGGATCGGCTCGTTGATATTCTTCAAGTTCTGCCGGCCGCCGTCATCCAGATCCAGTCGCATCTCGTCGGGCAAGGCCGCAACCACCTGCTCCGACAAGCAGATGCCGCCGGGGCGTGCGATCGGCTCCAGCCGCGCCGCGACATTGACGCCGTCGCCGTGGATGTCGTCACCCTCGACGATGACATCGTCGTGATTGATACCGAAGCGGAAGCGTAGACGACGGTCGTCCGCGACGGCTTTTTGATGCTCTCCCGTTTTGTCCTGTAGTTCGATGGCTGCGGCGACCGCGCCTGCAGCGCTTGGGAATTCTATCAGGAAAGCGTCGCCCATGGTTTTAACGATACGTCCGCCATGCGCGGCAACAGTCGGCTGGAACACCTCGCGGTCGAGCGCTTGAAAGGCCCGGCGCGTGCCTTCGTCGTCCAGCCGCATCAGGCGGCTATAGCCGACAACGTCGGCGATCAGGATGGCGGCGGCATGGCGTTCCAAAAGGGCAATCTCCTTTCGCCGGATCATACACCCGTCACGTCGGATAGATCACCCGAAAGCGTTCGCAGACGAGCGGCATATTGGGACGGGGTGTGCGGGTCAGCCGCTCGCAATAGGCTTCGTAATAGGCCCAGCTGTTGCGCCGCCAGGTCGCCAGCGTGCGGTCCCATTCGCCGTAATCGTGGGCGAATTGGGCGTCCACGCGATCGAAAGGGATGACCTCCACCCAGACGGTTTCGACTACACAGACCGGTGCGGCCGCGCTGTCGAGCAGAATGCTCAGCGCGCCGACCTCGGGGGCGGGCATGCCATTTTCTTCATACTCCCAGAGCAGGGAAGAGGTGCTGGTTTTCACGCCGGCCATGATCAGCCGCGCGCCACTATCGGCGCTTTCCGGTCGGGCGCCGATGCGGAAGACGTCGTAGAGGCGTCGTTCGGCGTCGGCCGGGTCGTCTAATTTCGTCAGAAAACCGGCCCAAAAACGACGGACCGCCGGCGTAAGAGCGAGAGGCGGCATGTTCGAGATTCCTTCTGGGATCATTTGCCGAGGGCGCACAAAATAGAGCCCGCGGAAGAGCGGGACGCAATCGGCAATGTTCGTCTGCTTAGGCGCTGGTGTGGACAACGCTCGGATAGTTAGTTTAAGAGTTTCTACTATAACAAATTGAAAACGGGAGGGTTCATGATGAAACTCAAAATAGTATCGGCAATCTGTCTGATTTGGGCGGCGTTCGCTTGTGCGGCACAAGCCGGGAGCGGACCATATGTGGTCAAAGACAATGAACATATGATCGTCGGCATCACGTTGGATGAAGCGGCGGTTCGTGCGGCCTTGCCGAAAGGGTTGGAACCCGCGGACGGCATAACCGGCGGTATCAATGTCTATCGTTCGGGCGGTGGCGATGGCGTCGCGGCCTACTCCCGATCCTATGTTTGGGCCGACGTCAAAGGATTCGACTCGGTCAATGGCGGACTGGCGCGCTACATCCTGTGGGCCGCGACAAGCACGGGGCCCGACAAACTGAAGAAGGCTGGGAATTTGGAAGTGCAGGGCGATACGGTTCTCTCTCGGACGGGAGACGACGTCACAGGCACGACAACGATCGGCGGCAAGCGGATCATGAAGACCGTGATTAAGATGAATGCGGACGGGAAATGCGGCCCCGCTACCGGCTCGCTGAACTATCCCAGCTTGCCGGATCCCGCCGGCAAGATGATGGTAACCCAATACACCTTCACGGCGCAGATCTGCGGCGCTTCGCCGGTCCAGGCGGATATCACGGTCGACGGCAACCATCCCTTGGCGAAATTCAAACCGACGAAGCTGGTCTGGGCGGTCCTCGCTAAAGACTTGAGTTTCTCCGGCAGCCCGTTGATCTTGCTGAAAATGGCCAGCAAATAGGGAATTAGGGAATGCGGCGGCGATCAATGCGCCGCCGCGCCGTTTCGAAACGCCGTTAGCGCGACGACCAGTTCCTGACGCGTTGTCCACGGCGTCCAATGCTTGTGCAGCCGGCTAAGCCAATGCTTATTGAGAATATCCGGTTCGCCGGCCCGATCCGCGAGCACGCTCGGATTCGGCAGATTCCTACGGCCGAGTACATCGATGGCGTGATCGATTTCCTCGAGCGAGGCGAAGATCAATCGGCGTCCGCGATGCTCGACTAGATAGATCGGCCAGCCCTCGATCGGATCCGGCTTCGGCATCGGCGGATCGAATTCGCTGGCATCGTGCCAATAACGTGCATCCAGATGGCGATGCACCCAGAAGGAGAGAGGCGAGATCACGCGCTCGGCGCGGTATTCCCGCCAGACTTTCATTGCACTCGGCGTTCGAACATCACCTCACCAAGGGACATGCTTCATCGCTTCGGCGCGGCCGACGACCATGTGATGGACCTCGTCCGGGCCGTCGGCGAAGCGGAGATGGCGCTGATGGGTGTACATCTGCGGTAGTTCCGACCAGTGGGAAACGCCGGTGGCGCCGTGCATCTGCATCGCCTGGTCGATGATCCGGCAAACCTTCTCCGGCACCATGGCCTTGACGGCGCTGACATAGGTCCGCGCTTCCTTGTTGCCGAGCACGTCCATGGCCTTCGCCGCCTGCAGCACCATCAGCCGCATGGAATCGATATCGATGCGGGCGCGCGAGATCACTTCGACATTCTTGCCGAGTTTCAGGATCGTCTTGCCGAAGGCTTCCCGGCTGCCGGCGCGCTTGATCATCAGCTCCAACGCTTTCTCAGCTTGGCCGATGGAACGCATGCAGTGGTGGATACGGCCGGGGCCGAGGCGGACCTGCGAGATTTCAAAGCCGCGGCCTTCGCCGAGCAGCATATTCTCTTCCGGCACCCGGACATCATTGAACTTGATATGCATATGCCCGCGCGGTGCGTGATCTTCGCCGAACACCTTCATGCCTTCGATGATTTCCACCCCCGGCGTGTCCTTCGGCACCAGGATCTGGCTCTGCTGCCGCGAGGGATGGGCGTCCGGCGAGGTTTTGACCATGGTGATCATGATCTTGCAGCGCGGATCGCCGGCGCCGGAGATGAAGTATTTCTCCCCATTGATCACCCATTCGCCGTTTTCCAGCACTGCCGAAGTCGAGATATTCTTGGCGTCGGAGGAGGCCATATGCGGCTCCGTCATGGCGAAGGCGGAGCGGATTTCGCCGTTCAACAGCGGCGTCAGCCATTTCTCCTTCTGCTCCGGCGTGCCGACCCGCTCCAGCACCTCCATATTGCCGGTGTCCGGCGCGGAGCAGTTCAAAGTCTCCGAGGCGAGAGAGTATTTGCCCAGTTCCGCCGCGATGTAGGCATAATCGAGATTGTTCAAGCCTTCGCCGGTTTCCGCGTCGGGCAAAAAGAAGTTCCAAAGTCCCGCTTCCTTCGCCTTCGCTTTCGCCCCGTCGAGCAATTCGAGTTGCCGGGGATGCCAGCTCCAGCGATCTTCCTTCTCCTCGTTCAAGGCGTAAAACTCTTCCGTGATCGGCGCGACATTCTCCTCGATATGCTTCTTCACGGCATAGAGCAGCGGTTGCGCCTCTTCGGACATGGCGAGATTGAATAGGGACTGGTCGGCGTCGGACATCGGGAAGGCCTCTCGGGATTGGATTTTGATGGTTGCAACTTTGCCGCTCGCGCGGGCGATGTCAATGCGCAGGGTCTGAACGATAGCGGACTTTGTAAATTTCACTTGAGAATCTCGCTAAATAGTCCTATAGGCGGCTAGCGTTACTAAGTCGCCGTGGTTCTTTAGACCGCACGTTTTGACGGACAACTAGATGACTTCCCCGACATTAATAGCGTTTTTATCCGATGCCGCATGGGGCGGCATTTCCACCATGTCGTGAAAGGAATGATCATGGCGAAAGGAACCGTAAAATGGTTCAACCCCACCAAGGGTTTTGGTTTCATCGAGCCGGAGGACGGCGGGCGGGATGCGTTCGTACACATCACTGCCGTCGAACGCTCGGGCCTGTCCGGCCTGTCCGAGGGTCAGCAGGTGTCTTATGAGCTGGTTACCGGCCGCAACGGCAAAGCCGCCGCGGAAAACCTGGTGCTGGAAGACTGAGAACCTGACATTATAGCGGGGGTATGCGAGTACCCCCGCCTTTGGACCTTTAAAACAAGAGTGATATCCGCTTGCCAAGAAAACCGAACTACGATTTCGAGCGCCGAGAGCGCGAACGCCTGAAGGCCGAAAAGAAAGCGGCCCGCCTGAAGAAGAAGGCGGAGCGCAAGGCCGCCAATGAAAGCCAAAACGAAGATGCCGCACCCGATGCGGCGGATGAGCCGGACTAACCCCGCTGCACTTCGTTAGACGCTTGACGACGGCTTGTCCGGCCGAGCGTCCGTACTTTGACCCAAATGTGATAAACCGGATGAGAATTTCAGGGGCCGTGCCGGTCTCGCCATGATAGGCTGTGCGCAATATTTCACCACAATACCGATTTGGAGACGCAGCAATGGATCAACCCGTCGACTACGAACCGCCGAAAGTCTGGACTTGGGACAAGGAAAACGGCGGTGCCTTCGCCAGTATCAACCGGCCGATTGCCGGACCGACCCACGACAAAGAACTGCCGATCGGCAAGCATCCTCTGCAGCTCTATTCCCTCGGCACGCCCAATGGCGTCAAGGTCACCATCATGTTGGAGGAGCTGCTGGCGCTTGGCCATGAAGGGGCGGAATATGACGCCTGGCTGATCAATATCGGCGATGGCGACCAGTTTTCGAGCGGATTCGTGTCGGCCAATCCGAATTCGAAGATCCCGGCGCTGATGGATCACAGCACCAATCCGCCGACCCGCGTGTTCGAATCCGGCGCGATCCTATTGTATCTGGCGGAGAAGCATGGCGCCTTCCTGCCGAGCGATCCGGCGATGCGGCCGGAATGTCTGTCCTGGCTATTCTGGCAAATGGGCGCGACGCCGTTCCTGGGCGGCGGCTTCGGTCATTTCTATGCCTATGCGCCGGTGAAGATCGAATATGCTATAGATCGCTACACCATGGAGGTGAAGCGGCAGCTCGACGTCTTGAACCGGCATCTGGCGGAAAACCAATTCATGTGCGGCGGCGACTATACCATCGCCGACATGGCCATCGTGCCCTGGTATGGCGGCCTGGTGAAAGGTCACGCCTATGATGCCGGAGAATTCATCGATGCCAAGAGTTACGAGCATGTGATCCGTTGGACCGACGAGATCTATGCCCGGCCGGCGGTGAAGCGTGGCCGCATCGTCAACCGCACCTCCGGCGATCCGGCCAAACAGCTCCGCGAACGCCACGACGCCAGCGACTTCGACTTGCGCACCCAGGACAAACTGGAGGCGGCGGAGGGCTGAGGCGGCGTTTCTCGGCGCTTTACGAGTCTGACTCGATACTTATCGTCCAAAGTCCTAGGCTTCGCAAATGGAGAAGACAAATACACCGTCATTCCCGCGAAAGCGGGAATCTATTCCTGAGCGATGCGGGGCGATGATCGGACAAAGCAAGGCTTTGTTATCGAACTAATATTGGAGCTGCACGGGAAGAGGAATGGATACCCGCTTCCGCGGGAATGACGGTGTTTGTTTCGAATTCGCCGATATAAGGCATTGAATATATTAGCGTATTTTCGGGTCGGATTCTAAAACTCCAGGTTACTGAAATCCGGCGCGCGCTTTTCCTTGAAGGCGGCGAGGGCTTCGCGGTTGGCGGGGCCGCCGCGCAAGCTGGCGAAGGTCTCGTTCTCCCGCGCCCGGGCGGCACGGACCGCATCCAGGCGGGCATCCAGCAGCAGTTTCTTGGTCGCCATCAGTGACGGGATCGGCATGGCGGCAATGTCGCCGGCCAGCTTCATGGCTTCGTCGCGCAGGGCTTTCGCCGGGACTTTGCGCCAGGCCAAACCGACTTCCACTGCTTTGTCCGCATCGATCCAGGGCGCGGTGTAAAGCAGATGGGCGGTTTCCGCCCAGCCGATCATGGCCGGCAATAGATAGGTGCTGCCGGCTTCGGCCGTGACGCCCAGGGGCATGAAGGGCGCGCGCAGGCGGGCGTCGTCGGCCATCAGCACCAAATCGCAATGGGGCAGCACGGTCAGTCCGATGCCGACGCCCAAGCCATTGACCGCCGCGATCAGCGGTTTCGGGAAAGCCTCAACCGCTTCCATGAACGGCTCGAAGCCGTGGCGATTGTTATCGTCATAGGTCGGTCGATTGCCCATCTCGTCGAGATCCTGGCCGGCGCTGAAGCCGCGGCCCTCGCCCGTCAGGACCGCGACGGCGACATTGTTGTCGGTCGCCGCTTGGTTCAGCGCCGCCGAAACGGCGTCGTAGAGCGCGTCGTTGAAGGCATTCAGCGCATCCGTCCGGTTCAGGATCAGCAGCCGGACCTGGCCATGGTCTTCAATTTTCAGATCGCTCATCGCGTTCACTCCATTACTCGACGGCCTCGACTTGGTCGGGCTGTCCGGACCAGTGCCAGGCCCGGGTCCGCCGCGACAGGCCCAGCATCATGCCGCCCATCGAGGTGTGATGGAGGAACACCACATCCGGATTCTTCTGACCCTCCGGCCGCTGCGGGGTGTGGCCGGTGCCGGCGGTCGCCACTCGTTCTTCGATGGCGGGCAGGCGGTCCGTTTCCGCGTAGCACATGTAATAGCTTTCGCCATTGCGGGCGAAGTAGCGGCCCATGGTATTGCCCGGATCGGTCGGCGTGATGATTTCGAAACGGCCGAGCTGATTGGCCACGAACAGGGTCAGATAGCCGTGATAGCCATAGCGGGGTGAATCGATCGCCACGAAATTGTCGGCATCCAATTTGAACAGTTTGGCGACGTCGGCGGTCACCGCATCGGCGTCTTCGACCAGCAACGTGGCTTCGTAGAGGAAATCGATATCGCCGACGGAGGGGAGATTCTCCTCCGGTCCGATAACCAGGCGCAGGCCGTGGCCGCCGGTCTGCTCGCCGTCCAGATAGGCGCGGCCGTTCTCGATCGTCGGGCTGACGCCCTGGCTTTCGAGATGCGCCATCAGGCCGTCGAAATCGTCCGTCGAGGCGCCGGCCGCAAACAAATGCCGCCCCCGCGCCGCCATGGCCGCCGCCACCGGCCCGTCGCCGTCGGGCTGCAGCAGCTCGACATAGCCCTGACCCAGGCGCAGCAGCGTTCGCCGCGCCGCCAGGTAATCAATCCGATCCTCGCCGGCATGTTCCGCGCCCAAAAGGGATATCCAGGACTCCGCCGCTTCCGGCGGCGCAATCAATTGCAGGCTGTTAATTTTCTTAAGCATGTTGTTTCACGTAAAGTATTCTGAGTTTCTGTGGGTCCAGATTTCCGTGCCCACATAGGGATGGATCCATTCTGACCGTTAGAAAAGAAAGTAAGATACTGCAATTCCACAAGATCGACTTCGGAATGCTATGGTACTCTGTCTTGTGAAGATGAATGATTTTGAACAAATCACTATATGATAGAGTAGCTGTAAATCACTGCGTCTGGTCAAACAAGTCATGCCGAAAGTAAATCCTGAAATACTAAAATGGGCAAGAGAGACTGCCGGATTTTCAATGCAGGAAGCCGCATCAAAAATCGGCATCAAGACAGCTTACAACATGCAACCTGAAGAACGGCTTGCGATACTGGAGTCTGGAGAAAAGGAGCCAAGTCGGTCACAACTCGTAAAAATGGCGAAACAATATCGCCGTCCATTGTTAACATTTTATATGAGTCGACCTCCGAGAAAAGGTGATCGGGGAGAAGACTTTCGCACATTACCAGACGCATTGTCTGAGTCTCAGAATGCACTCGTTGATGCATTAGTGCGGCAGACTCGCGCGCGACAAAGCATGGTCAAGGATATCCTCGTCGAGGAGGATGAGGCTGAAAAACTCGATTTCATAGGTTCGATCGAAATTAGTGAAGATGTAGGATCCGTCGTTGACCGTCTTAGTGATATATTCGAAATCGAGTTAACCGCTTATCGTCACAAGTCTACTATTGATCAAGCATTTAGTTATTTGCGTCGGCAAATTGAAGCAAAAGGCGTTTTTGTCATACTTGCCGGTAATCTCGGTAGTCACCATACAGATTTGGATACTGAAGTCTTTCGAGGGTTTGCACTGGCTGACGATACAGCACCTTTTGTCGTCATCAATAATCTCGATTCAAAATACGCTTGGGCGTTCACGATCTTACATGAGACGGTACACCTGATGCTCGGTGAATCGGGTGTCAGCGGCGCGAGCTCGGACTCTCAAATCGAGAAATTCTGCAATGACGTAGCAAGCGAATTCTTATTACCAAGCGACGAGGCAAAGAGCTCTTTTGATAAAGGCCGGTTTGATGATCTTGATGCCGAATCAATGCAGAATGCGGTTACAGAGTTTGCGCACGCCAAAAATTTGAGTTCTTCAATGGTCGCATACAAGTTATTCAGAGTAGGGAGGATCACAGAGAAAAATTGGAGATCGTTGAGCAAGTTTTTCCGAGAATCGTGGATAGCGGCGAGGGATCAAAATAGAATATCTCGGAGAAAGGAAGATGTTAGAATTTCACCATACGTGGTAAAGCGTCACCGCCTTGGCGTTCCTTTAGTCGAGTTTGTAGCCAGGATGATGCAAGCAGGCGTGCTGTCTACTACTCGTGCTAGTAGAATTCTTGATATTGCCCCCAAAAACATTCAAAAGGTCTTTTCACCCCAACGTGCGGCTTTGGTTAGAGAGCTGCATGAATGATTCACCTACTTGATGCTAACACCCTGATTGACGCAAGTCGGGATTACTACCCATTTGACATTGTGCCGGAGTTCTGGGAGTGGCTTGCAAATCTCGGCGAAGTAGGTGAAGCAAAATTGCCGATTGAAATCTATGAAGAACTAAAAGTCGGCAACGATGCGCTTGCGGATTGGATAAAGAGTGGAGACGTCAAAGAGGCTTTGCTATTTGAGGCCGAAGCCGATCCGATTCTGGTTTCCCAAGTCTTAGAGCGCGGATATGCCGAAAACTTAACAGACATTGAAATTGAAAAAATCGGACGCGATCCGTTTCTGATCTCCTACGCTCTCGCAAATCCATCTGAATACACGATAGTAACGACAGAAGTGTCGCGGCCGAAAGCGCAGCGTGCCAATCGAAGAATCCCAGATATTTGCGACGACTTAGGTATCACAACAATGAACACGTTTAGGTTTGTTCGAAGCATGAACTTCAACACTAGTTGGAAAAAGTAGAGACATTGGGCGAGCTTGAGGCCTAGTGCTCTGTTTGTTCATTGCGGCATACGGCGATTTCGTCGAATGAAATTGGCGACAACCAAGGCACTTCTAAAGAAACGGCGGCTATATTGGCCGCCGCCTGTTTTGTTATCTTGGGTACTCGGCTTACGCCACTTCGAACAGGCCCGCCGCGCCCATGCCGCCGCCGATGCACATGGTGGTGACGACGTTCTTGACGCCGCGGCGCTTGCCTTCGATGAGGGCGTGGCCGACCATGCGGGCGCCGCTCATGCCGTAGGGATGGCCGATTGAGATGGCGCCGCCATTGACGTTCAGGGTTTCATTCGGGATGCCGAGCTTGTCGCGGCTATACAGAACCTGGACGGCGAAGGCCTCGTTCAGCTCCCACAGATCGATGTCGTCCATGGTCAGGCCGGCCCGTTCCAACAGACGCGGGACGGCGTAGATCGGACCGATGCCCATCTCGTCCGGCTCCAGGCCCGCCAGCGCGAAACCGCGGAAATAACCGAGCGGCTCAATATTGCGCTTCTCCGCTTCCTTGGCGTTCATGACGATGCAGGCCGAGGCACCGTCGGAGAGCTGACTGGCATTGCCGGCGGTGATATGGCCCTCGGGCCCGGTGACGGGATCGAGGCCGGATAGGCCTTCCAAGGTGGTGCTGGGTCGGTTGCCCTCGTCCTGGGTCAGGGTGACCTCCTCCTCGCTGACCTCCCCGGTTTCCTTATTGGCGACCATTTTCACCGTGGTCATCGGCACGATCTCGTCGTCGAACTTGCCGGCCTGCTGCGCCGCCGCCGTGCGCATCTGGCTTTGCAAAGCGTATTCGTCCTGGTCTTCCCGGCTGACGCTATAGCGGTCGGCCACCGTCTGCGCGGTCTTCAGCATGGAATCGTAGAGCGACGGCTTGTTCTCCAGGATCCATTCGTTGGCCCGGCGGAAATTGTTGGCATGCTCGTTCTGCACCAGGGAGATGCTTTCGAGGCCGCCGGCGGCCATCACCGGCACTTGGTCGACGATCACCCGATGGGCCGCCATGGCGATGGTCTGCAGGCCCGAAGAGCAGAAGCGGTTGACGGTAACGCCGCCGACGCTGACGGGGAAGCCGGCGCGGATCGCGCATTGACGGGCGATATTGGTGCCGGTGGCGCCTTCCGGGCCGCCGCAACCCATGATCACGTCCTCGACCTCGCCGGGCTCGACGCCGGCGCGCTCGACCGCATGCTTCAGCACATGGCCGCCCATGTCGGCGCCATGTGTGTTGTTGAAGGCGCCGCGATAGGCCTTGCCGATCGGCGTGCGCGCCGTGGAAACGATGACCGCTTCTGTCATGAGATGTTCTCCTGCGATGAAATGCATGTCCCCGCCGCCGGTGGGGATTGGACAAGATTACGAACTTGCCCCAACATAGCCTGCGTTGGTCTGGATGAAAAGTCTAACGAGGGGGAGGCGGAGATGGAGCCGACGGCGCGTCTGGAGAAACTCTATGCCGGCGCGGTCTATGACGCGCTCAGGGCTATGGGGCATGACAATTGCGTGCTGCCGCCCGGCATTCGGGCGCTGATCCCCGGGCAGCGGTTGGCCGGCGAGATCTATACCATCGACGGTCATTACGAGCCCGGCAAGGATCCGACGGAGACCCTGCGGCAATGGGCCACCGTGCTATCGAAGGCACCTGCCGGTAAGGTCCTGGTCTGCCAGCCGAACACCTATGAGGTGGCGCTGATGGGGGAGCTGTCGTCGGAAGTGCTGAAGAAGAAGGGCGTGCGCGGTTATGTAGTCGACGGCGCCGCCCGGGATGTCGAATTCCTGCTGAAGAACGAATTCCCAACCTTCTGCCGCTTCAACACGCCGAAGGATATCGTCGGCCGCTGGCACGCGGCCAGTATGGGGGAGCCGATCGAGATCGGCGGCGTCGCCATAGCCAGCGGCGACTTTCTGCTGGCCGACCTCGATGGCGTCATCATTATCCCGCGGGATATGGCGGACGAAGCGATCCGCGCCACCGAGGAGAAAGCCGACACCGAAACCGACATGCGCGCCGCCCTGATGTCCGGCATGGATCCGGTCGACGCCTTCGACAAGTTCGGGGTGTTTTAATACCCAGCCAGCAGTCCCGGCTGCAACGATGCGCAGCTATGCATCTGGAAAATCGGTTCTGTTTGCTCCAGTGGAGAACAAGCCACGGATAAACACAAATGGACACAGACTTGGGTATGAGGTGCGGTTACCCATCTGAATTCATCTGTGTTGTCTAATCGCATGCTGTTTTGTCAAGCTCTCCTGGCCATTAGTCTCCACCGCCGGTGAAGTGTTGTCTTCGTGGTCGACATGGTTGTCGCCGCATCATGGTGGTCGCTTGGTGAAGGTGTCTCCATGTTCATCACGCCGTATCCGGTGCGTTTGGCAACGGTCGGCAACACAGATAGCGAGATCACCTTGCACCGCGCTCCCGGCGGGGAGCCTTCGGGGCCTTTGCGATGCTTGGGCCCGTTACGGAAGTTGTTTTCTAAGCCGCGTCCTCCTTGCCTTGCCATCTGAAGGCTTCGCCAGTGACCAGCATGCGGTGCAGGATCACCGCCAGCTTGCGCGCCACCGCGACCCGCGCTTTCTTCATGCCGGCACGCTTCGCCAGTTTCAGACCCCAGGCTTTGAGATGGCACCAGCGTCCCAGGCGCGAGAGGATCACCGTCGCGGCCTCGAACAGGTGGCCCCTGAGCAGCCGGTCGCCGCGCCGGGAGATCCGGCCGACATAGTCGACCTCGCCCGATTGATGGCGCCTCGGCGTCAGGCCGAGATAGGCGCCGACCGCATCGGAGCGGGAGAACCGGCTTGGATCGTCGATCACCGCGAGATAACTTTGCGCCACCACCAGGCCGACCCCGGGGGCGCTGATCAGCAGGCGGCAACGCGGGTCTTGGGCGGCTTGCCGCGACAACAGGCGGTCCAGCCGCTTCAGTTGCTCGTCACAGGCCTGACGTAGCGCCAGCAGCGGCAGGACGATCTCCCCCAAGCTCGGGCGCTCGTCCAGCAGTTCCCGGACCCGCCCGGCGAAACGAGCGCCGCCGGCTTTGCCGACCTTTAAGCCGAAGACCTTCAAAAGGCCCCGGATCTGATTGCCGAGATCGCGGCGGGTCCGCACCACGGCGTCCCGCGCCACCACCAAACTGCGCCGCTCATGACTCGTCAGATCCTTCACCCGAACCTCGCGGTACCAGCCGATGCGGGCGATCTGCGCCAGACCCGCCGCGTCGAGCGCATCCGTCTTGTTCAAACGCAGGGACAGTACATTCTTTGCATGACGGGCGTCGATGCAGACCGCCGGCAAACCGCGCTCGCGCAACCCGTGCCACAGCCAGGGCGACAAGCAACCGCTCTCAAAGACGACCCGCTCTATGACGCCGGCAAATCTCTCAAGCGCCCGGGCAATCGCATCAGGGCAGCTCCGCGCCTTGCCCCGCCAAACGGTCTCCCCACTCCCGTCCATCACACAAATGCTGGTCTCTTCCAACGAAACGTCCAATCCGACATAATTCAACATGGTCATTCTCCTTCTTTGCCTAACAGAGCGAATTGCAAACAAACTCAGTTTAGGCCGGAGAATGACCAACTGCGATTACCCCATGTTTATCTGAGGCTATTTCCTTGATAGGATAGAACCACATTTTCACCTACGTCAGATACAATCCAAAGACTTGTCGTCATTCCGGCCTTGCGCCGGAATCTCGTCGAGATCGGCGTTTCGTCCTTCATGAGATACCGGATAACGGCTGCGCCGTTTCCGGCATGACGTGGTTTGTTGCGGGCCGGTCCGAGTAAATACGGGCAATGAGCCTGTATGAGCTATCGGCTGGGGCGTTCTTCGTAGGGTTGGTTGCCGTCCGATCCGCCGCCGGTGCCGCCGGGTTTGGGCAGGCGGCGCGGGGTACTGTCGGAGCGGTCGCCGCCACCGCCGCCCAGGTTTCGAACGCCGCCCAACAGCCGATCGAGCAGGCTCTTCATTTCCGCGCCGGCTGGCGCTTCGGCGAAGGCGAGCATCTTCAGACCTTTGTGAGCGTCCTGCATATAGCTGCGCCAGGTGCGGGCGGGTAGGCCGCTGCCGGTCACCCGCTTCATCGGCTCTCCATCGTCGTTGCCGAACCACACGCCAGTAACATATTGCGCGGTATAGCCGACGAACCAGGCGTCGCGGTAGTCTTGACTGGTCCCGGTTTTGCCGGCCACCGGCCGTTTGCCGAGACGCGCGGCTTTGCCGGTGCCGCGCGTAATCACTTGCTGCAGCATGGCGTTCATCTGCGCCGCCAATCGGCCTGACGCGGCGGTGCCGCCGCCGCCGCTGCGGCGATAGAGAACCCGGCCGGATTTGTCGCGGATTTCGACGATGCCGTGGGCGATCGCCGCCCGGCCGCCGCTGGCGAAAGCGGCGTAGGCGGTGGTCAGCTCCAGCAGGCTGACTTCCGCCGTGCCGAGCGAAACCGAGGGATGGCCCGGGATGTCGCTGGTTACGCCCAGGCGCAGGGCGGCGTCCTGCACCCGTTCCGCCCCGGCGATCTGCATCACTTGCGCGGCCACCGTATTGACGCTTTTCGCCAGGGCCGTGGTCAGGGTCATGTTACCTTCGAAGCGGCCGGAATAATTCTTCGGCGACCAGCCGGAAATGGTGACGCGGCGGTCGGGCAATACGGAATCGGGCCGCAATCCCGCCTCCAGTCCAGCCAGATAGACGATCGGCTTAAAGGCGGAGCCCGGTTGTCGTTTCGCCCGGGTGGCGCGGTTGAACTGGCTTTGATTGTAATTGCGGCCGCCGATCATGGCCCGCACCGCCCCGTTCGGGGACATGGTGACTAAAGCGCCTTGCTGGGCATTCAGCTTACGCGCGTTGGCGTCATGGGCCTGCCGCATCTTGATTCGCGCCAGTCGTTGCAGGCGCAGATCCAGGGTGGTGACAACGGTCAGGTCGCTAACCGCATGGTTGACGAATTGCGGCACGCGGGAAAGCACCCAGTCGGCGAAAAACCGGGTCTGCCGCTGTCCGGCCGCACCGGGACGCAGTCGCGCCGGTGCTTTCGCCGTCTGATCCGCCAGCTTCTTGGTTAGCAAGCCGGCGTCGACCATACTGGCCAGGACGATCTTCGAGCGATTTTGCGCGGTCTTGAGGTTCGTCGTCGGGGCATAGCGCGAAGGCGCCTTCAGCAGACCGGCCAGCATCACCGCTTCCGCCAGGGAAATCTTGCGCGCCGACTTGTTGAAATACTTCCGGCTCGCCGCTTCCACCCCGTAGGTGCCGCCGCCGAGATAGACCCGGTTCAGATACAGGGTCATGATCTCGTCTTTGCTGAAATTGCTTTCCAGCCAAAGCGCCAGCAGCACCTCCTGCGCCTTGCGCTTGATCGTCCGGGCAGGGGTGAGGAAAAGGTTCTTGGCCAATTGCTGGGTGATCGTGCTGCCGCCCTGGACGATGCGGCCCGCCTTCAAATTGACATACATGGCCCGGGTGAGACCGAACACATCGAGACCGAAATGGTCATAGAAACGCCGGTCCTCCGTCGCGATCACCGCTTTCGGCAGATAGCTCGGCAATTGGGTGAGCGGGACGGATTCGCCGTAGAGATCGCCGAAACTGGCCATTTCCCGGCCGTCATGGCTGAGCAGGGTGACTTTGGGCTGCTGCTTGGTTTCCGCGATATGGCTGACATCCGGCAGGTCGTAGGCGTACCAGACCAGCACGCCGACCAGAAGGATCAATCCCCAGACGGCGGCGACCACGCCCCAATAGAGCAGGAAGCGAAAGATCGCACCGACGCCGAACGACCGTTTCCGGGTCTTGCGCGGTGTCGCCTTCACTTTCTTCGCCTTTGCCTTAGGCTTCGATTTCGGCGCGGGTGTCTTGCTCATAGAGCGCTGCCGTCTCCGTTGCGATCGGTTTCGGCTCTACTAAATATCCAAATTTGCCACTTTCAATGCGTTCTGCTGTATGAAGTCTCTGCGCGGTTCGACAATGTCGCCCATCAGAGTGGTGAAAACTTCGTCCGCCTGGTCCAGCTCCTTGACTTGGACTTGCAGCAAAGTGCGGGCGTTCGGGTCCAGCGTGGTTTCCCATAGCTGATCCGGGTTCATTTCACCAAGCCCCTTATATCTTTGGATATGTAGTCCCTTGCGGCCGAATTCAAGCACTGTGTCGAGCAACTGGCTCGGCGAGGCGATCTGCACGCCTTCGTCCCGGCGGACCAATTGACCGGGCCGGGCATAGACTTCCTGTAGGCGGCCGGCGATCGAATCCAGGGCGCGGGCCTCGGCGCTGCGAATCAAGCCTTCGTCGATGACATGGGTTTCGCGCACGCCGCGCAATTCCCGGCTCAGCGCGAGCGAGCCGTCGTCGGCCACCGTGCCTTCCCAGCCCCGCTCGGTTTCGAGCGCCAGGCCGTTCAGCCGGCGCGACAATACCACGGCGACTTGCTCCGCGGTCTGGCGGTTGCCGACGACATCGCCGGTCAGGGCCCCCAGGATCGCCGCCTGCTCGACGATCCAGGCATTGTAGCGCCGGCCGATGGCGTTCAGCAGCCGCCGCGCCCGGCGCGCTTCCCGCGCCAGCTCGACCAGATCCTCACCCGCCATCTGACTGCCGTCATGCAGGGTCAGCACACTGTCGCTCAAGCCTTCTTGGATCAGAAACTCGTCGAGTTCCCGGTCGTCCTTGAGATAGCGGCCGCTTTTCGAATTGTTGCCGCGCCAGACCTTGTAGAGCGGCGGCTGCGCGATATAGAGATGCCCGGCCTCGATCAACTCCGGCATCTGCCGGTAGAAGAAGGTCAACAATAGAGTGCGGATATGGGCACCGTCGACGTCCGCGTCGGTCATGATGATGATCTTGTGATAGCGCAGCTTCTCGAGATTGAAGTCGTCCTTGCCGATACCGGTGCCGAGCGCGGTGATCAACGTGCCGATCTCGTTCGACGACAGCATCTTGTCGAAGCGGGCCCGCTCCACATTCAGGATCTTGCCCCGCAAGGGCAGCACGGCTTGATTGTGGCGGGAGCGGCCCTGCTTGGCCGAGCCGCCGGCGCTGTCGCCCTCGACGATGAAGAGTTCGGATTTGGCCGGATCCCGTTCCTGACAATCGGCGAGCTTGCCGGGCAGGGAGGAGACGTCAAGGGCGCCCTTGCGCCGGGTCAGGTCGCGGGCCTTGCGCGCCGCTTCCCGCGCGATCGCCGCCTCGACGATCTTATTGACGATGCGTTTGGCCTCCGCCGGGGTCTCCTCGAAGAATTGCTCCAGCTTCTCGCTCACGATGCTCTCGACGACGGGCCGAACCTCGGAGGAGACCAGCTTATCCTTGGTCTGGGAGGAAAATTTCGGGTCCGGCACCTTGACCGACAGCACGCAGGTCAGACCCTCCCGCGCGTCGTCGCCGGTCAGCGAGACCTTCTGCTTCTTGGCGATGCCGGAGCTGTTGGCGTAGTTGTTGATGGTCCGGGTCAGGGCGCCGCGGAAGCCAGCCAAATGAGTGCCGCCGTCGCGCTGCGGAATGTTATTGGTGAAGCAGAGCACGTTTTCGTGGTAGCTGGTGTTCCACTGCAGGGCGCATTCGACACTGACCCCGTCCCGTTCGCCACCGATCGCGATCGGCGGTGCGTGTACCGCGGTCTTGGCCCGGTCGAGGAATTCAACGAAAGCCTGAATGCCGCCGTCATATTGCAGATCCGTCTCCCGCTCCTCGACACCGCGCTGGTCGCGCAGGGTGATATGGACGCCGGAATTCAGGAAGGCGAGTTCGCGCAGCCGATGCTCCAGGGTGTCGTAGCTGAACTCGCGATTGGCGAAGGTCTGGGCAGAGGGTTGGAAGGTTACTTCCGTGCCGGTTCGGTCCCCGCAATCGCCGACCGCCTGCAAGATATCCAGCGGTTCGCCATGCTCGAAAGTCATTTCGTGGGCTTGGCCGCCGCGCCAGATGCGCAGGTCCAGCCGCTCCGACAAGGCATTGACCACGGACACGCCGACGCCGTGCAGGCCGCCGGAGACCTTGTAGGAATTCTGGTCGAATTTACCGCCGGCATGCAGCTGGGTCATGATCACCTGGGCCGCCGAAACGCCTTCCTCGTCATGGATTTCCGTCGGAATGCCGCGGCCATTGTCGCGGATGGTGGCGGAGCCGTCCGGGTTCAACAGCACCTCGACCCGATCGGCATGGCCGGCCAGCGCTTCGTCGATGGCGTTGTCGACCACTTCGTAGACCATATGGTGCAGGCCCGAGCCGTCTTCGGTATCGCCGATATACATGCCCGGACGCTTGCGTACGGCATCGAGGCCCCGCAGCACCTTGATGGAAGAGGCGTCATAGTCCTCCGTAATGTCGTCCGCGATCTCGTCGTCGTTGTCGGTGGGTTCTTCGCTCACGCGATTACTCCTCAAGGCTCAGGGTGCCGCTTTGCACCGCGAAGAATTGGGCCCGGTCCCGCAGACCGGCGAATAGAGACCGGTCGGTGCCGGTCAGCCAGGCTTGGCCGTCCAGAGCTCGGATCTCGTCGAACAGGGCGTGCCGGCGCCCCTCGTCCAAGTGGGCGGTGATTTCGTCCAGCAGCAACAGCGGTGCCTGTCCCCGATCCACCGTTTCCAGCCGGGCATTGGCCAGCACGATGGCGATCAGCAACGCCTTCTGCTCACCGGTGGAACATTGCGCCGCCGGCATGCCGTTGGGCGCATAGGTCACCAGCAGATCGCTGCGATGCGGCCCGTCAAGGGCGCGTCCGGCGCCGGCATCCCGCGGACGTGCCTCGGCCAGGGTTTCGGCGAAGCGTTGCTCGGCATCGACCGCGGCCATGTCGTCCAACCAGGACTCGAGCATACCGTCGATCGCCAGGCGGGCGCTGGGGAAGGGGCCGATACCTTGGGTCAGGGCGCGGCTCAACCGATCGGCGGCGGCGCGGCGCGCGGCGGCGACGGCGACGCCATCTTCCGCCATCCGCGCCTCCAACGCGGTAAGCCAGGCCGGGTCCGAGCCTCGTTCCCGCAGCAGTTGGTTGCGTTCCCGCATCGCCGTCTCGTAGGCGGTGACGCGTCGGGCATGGGCCGGATCGCCGGCAAAGACCAGGCGGTCGAGAAACCGGCGGCGCTCGCCCTTGCCCTCGATGAACAGCCGGTCCATCCGCGGCGTCAACCATTGCACGCCAAGCAGCTCGCGCAGTTCGCCCGGCGCGGCGCGTTGGCCATCGATACGAACCAGGCGCCGTTCCTTGCCGGTTTCCTTGTCGATTTCGCAACCGACGCCGATTTGGCGTTCCTCGCCGTTATTGTCGATGCGGGCGGCGACGGCCCAACCGCCGGGGCCGTCGTGACGCGCCATTTCCGCCAAGCGGGCCCGGCGCAGGCCGCGACCCGGCGTCAGGCAGGACAGCGCTTCCAGCAAGTTGGTCTTGCCGGCGCCGTTCGGGCCGGTCAACACGACGGGCCGTCCGTCGGTGTCGATCCTGACCGCCGAATAGCTGCGGAAATCCGTCAACATCAACCGTGAAATCGAGAGATTGTGGAAGCTGTCGGAAGACACCGTCGGGTAAACCAGGGCGTGCGCGGCGTGCCCGGCCATCACACCCGCATCGGCATCAGGACATAGAGGGCGCCATCGTCCACCACATCGCGAATGATCGTTGGGGAGGCGGCGTCGGACATCACGAATTGCGCATGTTCGCCGTCGATCTGGCCGGCAATGTCCATGAGATATTTCGAGTTGAAGCCGATCTCCAGGCCGTCGCCTTCATAGGTCGCCGCCACTTCCTCGCTGGCGCTGCCTTGATCGGGGCTGTTGGCGGAAAGCATGATCCGGTCGTTGTCGAGCATCAGTTTAACGGCACGGGACTTCTCGGACGAGATTGTGGAGACCCGGTCGACGGCGCGGGAGAAGGTGTCCCGGTCGACCTCCATAACCTTGTCGTTGTCGCCGGGGATCACCCGCTCATAGTCCGGGAATGTGCCATCGATCAGTTTCGACGTGAGCACGGTGCCGGCGAAGGAGAAGCGGATGCGGGTGTCGCTAAGCGCGACCTCGACATCGCCGTCCTGCTCGTCGACCAGTTTGTGGACCTCCGCCACGGTTTTGCGGGGCACGATGATGCCCGGCATGCTTTCCGCGCCGGCCGGCAGATCGACGTCGGCGACGGCGAGGCGGTGACCGTCCGTGGCGACGGCGCGCAGGCTGGCCCCGTCCTTGTCGTTGGCGGCATGCAGATAGATGCCGTTCAAGTAATAACGGGTTTCTTCGGTGGAAATGGCGAAACGGGTTTTCTCGATCAAGCGGATCAGCGCCGCGCCCGGCATTGTGAAGCGGTGCGGCAGTTCGTCTTCCGACATCACCGGAAAGTCTGTGGTCGGCAGGCAGGAAAGTGCGAATTCCGACCGCCCGGCCTTCAGCGACAAGCGGCTGTCGTCGTTCTGCGAAAACTCGACCTGGGCGCCGTCCGGCAGCTTGCGGACGATATCGTACATGGTATGCGCATGTACCGTGGTGCCGCCCGGTTGAGTGGCGTCGCAGGGCGCGGTTTCGACGATGGCGAGGTCGATATCGGTGGCTGTCAGACTTAGGCCCTCTTCGCCGGCGACCAACTGCACATTGTTCAGAATGGGGATCGTGGTGCGCCGTTCGACAACACTTTGCGTATGGCTCAAGGCGCGGAGCAGGGCGCTGCGTTCGATCGTGAAGTTCATCTTACTCTACCGTTCCAATACAAATGCTGCCGTTGATGCCTGTGGCCTATGAGCTGACTAATTAGCTGGCCAAACTGCGATTGGCGGGATTGCCGATCGGGCGAATAAGTCAACTTCCGGCCCAACGATAGACACCGGAACCAAACCGATTCACCCCTGAAGAGAATAGCCCAAATCCGTTTTTCAATGTAGCAAATTAGGCCGGAAATGTCAGCAAAAACAGGTCCGAAAACGCGCCATTTCTATCCTCCCGACCAAGTACGGCACGCAGTGACGCTACGCCGGTCCGGGCGCCATGTTGAAGGGTTGAACGCAAATGGCCGCCATGGGCCCCGGACCAGCGGTGCATCATTTTATGCTGCACCGCATCCGGGATGACACGCCCACTTCGTCATCCCGGCCGAAGCGCAGCGGAGCGCCGGGATCGTCACAGGCTCGGTGCTCGGGACGATCCCGGATATCGCTGCGCGATTCCGGGATGACAAGAATGGGTATTACAGAACAGGGTAGATGACGCCGATCGGCCAATCGATTTCAAGGCCGCGGCGGCGGATACGACGGCGAGATAGTTGCCGGCGCGTTATGCGCTTTCGCGCTTCAGCCGCTCTTCCTCGACCAGTTCCTTTTTCGACAGTTTGCCGACCGGGGTTTTCGGCAGTTCGTCGCGGATTTCCAGGTCTTGCGGCAGCTCATGCTTGCCGAGTTTATCGGCGAGGAATTCGCGCAGGTCGCCAAGACTGAAGGGTTGCGCGCCGTCACGCAATTTGACGAAGGCCTTGGCCGCTTCGCCGCGATACTCGTCGGGGACGCCGATGACCGTGCATTCCTCGACGTCGTCATGCAGGTAGATCGCGTCCTCGATATTGCGCGGATAGACGTTGTATCCGCCGGAGGTGATCATATCCTTCTTGCGGTCGACGATGAAGACGAAGCCGTCCTCGTCCATATAGCCGATATCGCCGGTATGCATGCGGCCGCCGGCGAAGACCTCCTCGGTCGCCTCCGGCTTCTTCCAATAGCCCTTCATGATGTTCGGGCCGGTGACGCAGATCTCGCCGGTATCGCCATAGGCCAGCACTTTCAACGGATCGTCCACGTCGACGAATTCGACGGTAATGCCGGGCATGGGGATGCCGGCGGCGCCGGCTTTACGCAGGCCCGTCACGGGCGTGGCGACGCCGGGGGCGCAGGTCTCGGTCATGCCCCAGCCTTCCACCAGATGGCAGCCGGTGGCCTGCTCGAACCTTTGCTGCACGTCGGTCGGCAACGGCGCGCCGCCGGAATTGCAGAACTTCAGGGACGACATATCGATGCTGCCGGCCTGGGGATGGCCGAGGATCGCCGTATACATGGTCGGCACGCCGGGGAAGAAGGTGGGGCGCTTCTTACCGATATCCGCCATCACGTCGTCGAGCTCGAAGCGCGGATGCAGGATCAGCTCCGCACCGCCGCGCAGTCCCAGCAACATCGCCACGGTCAACGCGAAGATGTGGAACAGCGGTAGGACGACGAGAAACCGCTCCTTACCCTCTTCCATGATTGGCTCCTCACCCATACCCCATTGATGAATGCAGGCGAGTGCGGCGATCAAATTGGTATGGGTCAGGATGGCGCCCTTCGGCAATCCCGTGGTGCCGCCGGTATATTGCAGGACCGCCAATTCCTCGCTCAGATCGCCCCAGCTCGCCTTCTCGAAGCGCCCGTCGTTGGCGATCAGGTTTTTGAAGCTGAGATGCTGGCTGTCCTTCGGTATCTTGGACAAATCCTTGCCGCGCACAAACGGGAACAGGAAATTCTTCGGAAACGGCAGGAAGTCGGCGATGGAGCCGACGATCAGTTTCTTCAGCCGGGTCTTGCCCAGGAAGGCCGCCATATTGGGATATAACAGCTTCAGATCGAGGGTGATCAGAATATCGGTCTCGGAATCCTCAATCTTATGTTCGAGCTCGCGGGCGGCGTCGAGCGGGGAATAGTTCACCACCACGCCGCCGGCCTTCAAAATGGCGAAGAAGCAAATCACGTAATGGGGCGTGTTCGGCAGGTAGAGGCCGACATGGACGCCTTTGCCGACGCCGATTTCCTGCAGGCCCTTGGCGGCGCGGTCGACCAGGTCCGAGACATCCGCGTAACTCAGGCGCTTGCCCAGAAATTCCAGGCAGGGATTATTCGGCCATTTCTGCACTGCTTCGTCGAAGACGTCGTAAAGAGGCTTCGGCTGGACATCCAACCACCAACTCACGCCTTTTGGATAGGATTTCTCCCAATAGGGCTCAACCATGCCGTTCAATATCTCCCTGCGCCCCGAACGAACAAATTTGGCGGATTATCGCCGCGAAGGGTCGGAAGGGTCAAATGTTACTTGGCCAGGCCGTCGCTGCCGGCGCCACAGATGATGGCGCAGACGCGGCTGCCGGACGGTGGGCGGTAGGCGCCGCTCATCAACGCTGCCACGGATGCGGCGCCGGACAGTTCGGCCGCCACCCCGAATTCGAACCAAAGCCATGCGGCGGCCCGCCGCATCGCCGCGTCATCGACAAGAACCAGATCGTCCACATAACGTTCGATGAGGGCGAAATTGATCGGGTCGCTGGCGCGCGGCGCCAAGGTGTTGGCCGCCGTCTCGATCCGGTCCAGGGTCGCTACCCTACCTTGGCGCCGGCTTTCGTGGAGCGTCGGCGCGCCGACCGGCTCAATCCCGATGACGGTGATGTCGGGGTTGCTCTCCTTGGCGGCGAGCGCCACACCGGAAATCAGGCCGCCGCCGCCGATCGCCACCAGCAGCACGTCCGTTTCCGGCAGTTGCGCCAGGGTCTCGAGACCGAGCGTACCTTGACCGGCGATGACCATGGGGTCGGCGAAGGCATGGACGTAGCTCATGCCGCTTTCCTTCGCGGCTGTCAGGGCGGCGCGGTTGGCATCGTCCCAGACCTCGCCATAAGCGACGACCTCGGCGTCCCATTGCCGGATCTTCTCGGCCTTGCTCGGCGGCGTATTGGCCGGCAGGTAGATCTGCGCCGGCACGCCCGCGCGCCAGGCGGCGTAGGCCACACCCAGACCGTGATTGCCGCCCGAGGCGGTGATCAGCCCGCGCGCCACGGCCTCGTCCGACAGGCTGGTCAGTTTGCTGGAGGCACCGCGGGCTTTGAAGGAGCCGGTGATCTGCAGACATTCCAGCTTCAGATCCAGGCGATAGCCGTCGGCGATGGCTTGGTTGACGCCGTCAGCGGCCAGAACCGGCGTGCGCCGCACCAGGCCCTTTATCCGGTCGGCGGCCCCCGTCACATCGGCAAACGTAAGATCGGGCATGGCCGCTCAGTCGACCTCGGCGAAGCCGTTGGACAGGACCACGATGTCCCGGGCCGCGACCTTGGTCTGAAAATGGGCACCGCCATCGCCTCGCCAGATTTCCGTGGTCAGGGTTTCGCCTGGATAGACCGGGGCGGAGAAGCGGGCGGCGAAACTGCGCATCCGGTTCGGGTCGTAGTCGCAGACCGCCTTGACCACCGCATGGCAGGCATTGCCCCAGGTACAGAGGCCATGCAGGATCGGCCGGTCGAAGCCACCGACGGCGGCGAAATCGGGATCGCAATGCAGCGGATTTCGATCGCCGGACAGCCGATAGATCAGCGCTGCCTGGGGCAGGGTGTCGAAAGTCACCACGTGATCCGGCGCGCCGTCCGGGACTTTCGGCAACGGTTCGGGATTGCCTTCGGGGCCACCGAAGCCGCCGTCGCCACGGGCGAAGACGACGGAGTCCATGGTCACCATCGGGCTGTTGTCGCTCAGATCGGTGATCGCGGTTTCCACCACGACCAAAGCGCCGCGGCCTTCGCCCTTGTCGTAGACAGCCTTGACCTTGGCGTCGGAACGGATCTTTGCCGCCGGCGGCATCGGCTTATGCAGGCGCAGGCGCTGCTCCCCATGCACGACCTTGAAGAAATCCAAGCCGCTGCCGGCGAGTACGCCGTCGTCCCAGGCGATGACCGTGGCCATGGACGGCATCGCTTTGAGATTCTTTTCGAAGACGAAATCGAGCTGCGCCCGGTCCATAGGATCGGCGCCCATACCGATGCCGACGGCGTAGAGCATGGTCTCCCGATCGCTGTAGCTATATTCCTCGCCGTTGTTCTTGCAGGCCATCAAGCCATCAAGCGTCACTGCCATTACCCTCGACTCCGATCTTATGGTCGCTCGCATTGTCGACGACACATTATCCGGTTTTGCTATGCGTAGCGTGGGATTTTTCGGACGCGCCGGAAAACCGTCCTAATTCGGTACAAGAAGATGTTCAACTGCGTTTGCGCGGAGGCGGGCGGGTATATAGACTTCGAAACACGCGGAACGAATACCGCGCCAACGTCCAGGGACGACATAAAGCAAAGCATATTCCATCAGACAGGAGGTAACGACCAGATGAAACGTCGTAAATTTATCGGAGGCGCCGCGACCGCGGGTGTCGCCGCAGCCGCCGCTTCGACCTTTCCGACACCGGCGATCTCGCAGGGCTTGAAGCAGTGGAAAATGGCGCTGACCTGGCCGGCCAACACGCCGGGGCTAGGGTTGGCGGCGCAGCGCGTGGCCAAGCGGGTCGAAATGTTCACCGAAGGCAAGATAAAGATTAAGGTTTACGGCGCCGGCGAACTGGTGCCCGCGTTCGAAAGCTTCAACGCCGCCTCCAACGGCGATATCGAAATGTATCAGGGCGCCGAGTATTACTGGCAAGCAAGCACAAGGCCTTTAATTTCTTCACCACCGTGCCGTTCGGTCTGACCGGGTCGGAGCATTATGCCTGGGTCAATTCGGTGGCGGTCAGGAGTTGTGGGACGAACTGTCGGCCGGCTTCAACCTGAAAGGCTTCCTGAACGCCTGGACCGGCGTGCAGATGGGCGGCTGGTACCGCAAGGAAATCAACAGCCTGGACGACTTCAAAGGCTTGAAATTCCGCATGCCGGGCATCGGCGGCGAAGTGCTGCGCCGGCTCGGCGTCGCGGTCGTCAACCTGCGGCGGCGGAAATCTTCCCGGCGCTGCAGTCCGGCACCATCGACGGGTCGGAATGGGTCGGACCTTGGAACGACACCATGTTCGGCTTCTACAAGATCGCCAAGTTCTACTATGCCGCCGGCTTCCATGAGCCCGGCACGATCGGCAGCTTCGGCATCAACAAAGGCGTGTGGGACAAGCTGACGGACTTGGAGCGTGAGATCATCACCACGGTGATCCAGGCCGAAGGTCAGTGGCAAACCTCCGAATTCCGGGCCCGCGATTTGGCCGCGCTCGAGAAGCTGAAGTCTGAGCATGGCGTGCAGGTGCGCAGCTTCACCGACGAGATGTATACCGAGTTCGGCAGGCTTTCCGGCGAAGTGGTGCGGGAAATGGCCGAGGGCGATCCGCAGACCAAGAAGATCTTCGAAAGCTATGCCGCGTTCCGCAAGAATGCCGTCGAGCTGTCGAAGATCCAGGAAGGCCGCTACATCCGCGCCCGCGAACTGCCCTTCAAATGGGCCTAGCGACCGGCGGCTGATTTAGGTGGTTGGGCGGCCCGCCGCATGCAGCCGGGCCGCCCGCCCCCTATATGCCGAATTTGCCGAAATTCATTATTTCGAAGGAGCCTGACAGGTGGCTCAGCTTCTCCAATTGGCCCGGCGGATCGACGCGCTGAACGATGTTCTCGGACGCGGCATCGCCTGGCTGACCCTTATCATGGTGTTGATGCAATTCGCCGTCGTGGTGATGCGCTACGTCTTCGGGCTTAGTTCCATCTATATGCAGGAATCGATCGTCTACATGCATGCGATCGTCTTCCTGTCGGCGGCCGGCTATACCTTGCTGCATGACGGTCATGTCCGCGTCGATATCTTCTACGGCTCGGCCAACGAGCGCCAGCGCGCCTGGATCAATCTGATCGGCGTACTGGTCCTGCTGTGGCCCATGGCGGTGACCACGCTGCTGGCGTCCTGGGGTTATGTGCTCGCCTCCTGGCGGGTCTTTGAGGTCTCGCCGGAGGGTACGGGCCTGCCGCTGATCTTTGCGCTGAAGACCTTCATTTGGATTTTCGCCATCGTGCTGATCCTACAGGGCGCGTCTTTGGCGCTGCATTCCCTGGCCGTGCTGGTGGGGATCGAGCGCAGCTCGACGCCGGATGCGGATGAGGAGCATGTGCTATGATCGTCACGGAAATCCTCGTCATTGTCATGTTCATCGGCGTTTGCGGGTTTTTGATGGCCGGCTTCCCGGTCGCTTTCACCCTCGGCGGCTCCTCCCTCGTCTTTGCCGCGATCGCGTTGGCCTTGGGGCATTTCGATTCCGTCTTCTTCGGCTTTTACGCCCAGCCGCATCTTCGGCCAGATGACCAATGAAGTGCTGATCGCGGTGCCGCTCTTCGTCTTCATGGGGGTGATGCTGGAACGCTCCAAGGTGGCGGAGGATCTGCTGGAAAACATGGCCATGGCTTTCGGCAGTTTGCCCGGCGGTCTCGGCATTTCGGTCTGCGTCGTCGGCGCGCTGCTCGCCGCCTCCACCGGCATCGTCGGCGCCACCGTGGTGACCATGGGTTTGCTCAGCCTGCCGACCATGCTGCGCCGGGGCTACGATCCGAAGCTGGCGACCGGCGCGATCTGCGCCTCGGGCACGCTGGGCCAGATCATCCCGCCCTCGTTGATCCTGGTGGTGCTGGGCGATCAGATTTCCGCCGCCTATCAGGAAGCGCAGCGCAAGCTCGGCAATTTCGCGCCGGAGCCGGTGTCGGTCGGCGACCTGTTCGCCGGCGCCCTGCTGCCCGGTCTGATGCTGGTCGGCATGTATGTGCTCTATCAGCTTTCCATGGCCCCTGATCCGGCCCAGCAGTTCACCGCCGGTGCCACGCGGACGAGTTGACCGCCGGCCTGGAAAGCCGTGAGGTGCTGGCGAAGATCCTGCGCGCTTTGGTGGCGCCGGTGGTTTTGATTGTCGCCGTGCTGGGCTCGATCCTCGGCGGCATCGCGACGCCGACGGAAGCCGCCGCGGTCGGCGCCATCGGCGCCATCCTGCTTGGCGGCCTGCGTTTGGGCGGCGACAATCCCAAGCCGGTCTATCTCGCCGCCGCCGGCCTGGTGGCGGTGCTGTTCCTGACCGCCTTCGTCGACCTGCGGGTCACCCGCGATCTCATCTCCGCTGGCGAATGGATCGGCATTGTCTTCGCCCTCGCCTGCTGCGTTGCCATCACCGTTGGCGTGCTGGCCAGCCTGCGCCGGGTGCATTCGATCGGTGCTTTGACCGAGGTTATGCAGTCGACCATGAAGATCAGCGCCATGGTCTTCGGTATCGTCATCGGCGCGCAGATGTTCTCCCTGGTCTTCCGGGGCCTGGGCGGCGACGACCTGGTGCACGAATTCCTGACCAGCCTGCCGGGCGGCGTCTTCGGGCTCCGTGCTGGTGGTGATGATCATCATGTTCATCCTCGGCTTCTTCCTGGACTTCATCGAGATCACTTTCGTGGTGATCCCGATCGTCGCGCCGATTTTGCTGCTGATGGACCTGAACCCGATCTGGCTCGGCATCATGATCGCAATGAACCTGCAGACCAGTTTCCTGACGCCGCCTTTCGGTTTCGCGCTGTTCTACCTGCGCGGCGTGGCGCCGCCGGAAGTGACGACGGGTCAGATCTACAAGGGCATCATCCCCTTCGTCGTCATCCAACTGGTCGCCCTGGCCCTGATCGCCAGCTTCCCGCAAATGACCACTTGGTTGCCGAAAGTGATTTACGGTTAGAGCGTATTTACTAAACGCGAATTCATCGCCAGCCCACGCCCCGCCCGACCACCCACGGGAGCATATTCATGGGGCGGCCGGGCGGGGGCGTGGGCTGGCCCGGTGTTTTATGAGATCGCACTAAAGCGCTAGCGGCACCGAGAGATAGACGCCGAATTCGGCGCCGATGTCGCAGCTGACCCGGGCATGGACGCGGCCCTGGCGGTCGCCGAAGGTTTGGCTGTCTTCGGTCGGGAAGACACCTTCGTGCCAAATGTTGGGATGGATGTAGAGACCATGGCTGCCGTCGGCCCAGAAGGCGACGATGTCGTCGAGGGCGAGGTCGTCGCCGGGCTTGGCCACGGGCACGACGAAGGGCCGCCCGTCCGGCGAATAGAACAATTGCCCGCCGTCCGGATGGTAGTTCATATGCCACAGCAAGACCCGGTCGCGCGGCGCCGTCTGTTCGGTGCCGTTGGCGATCTGCGGGTCGCAACTCCAGCCCAGGACATAGTGGCCGCCGACCGCGTCGTTGGTCCCGAACAAGATGTCGCCTTGCCATTCGCTTTTGAACCGGCCCTCGACCGTGCCGCCCTTCGTCGCCGGAGTCCTCGTCGACCGGGCGCCAGCCCTGGGCCGGCCAGCGTACGATCTCGATTTCCCAATCGTCCGGATCGTCGACCAGATGGCCATAGCCGGCGAGCGCCGTGTCCGTCGCCCGCATGATGGGCACCTCATGCAACGGCAGCGACGGTTTGTCGCTCGGTTCGAAAATATAGACCGGCGCGTTCATGGCCTTCTCTCTAGAGCATATATCTACCATACGGAACCATTCGACCGTCCTAACGCCATCAAATGATTCCGTATGGTAGATATATGCTCTAACGATCGAGCAGAGGCATGACAGTCTCGGCGAAAGCGGCCATCTCCGCCAGGCTTTCCTCCACCGTGGGGCGCAGGAAGTTGAGCATCACTGTGTTCACGCCCAGTTCGGCCAAGCCGTTCAGATCGTCGGCGATCTGTTGCGCCGGGCCGGTACAGAGGAAGCGTTCGCCTGTCCGCCGCCGGATAGGGCGGTCGGTCGTGCGACCAGACAGTTATGTAATTCAAAGTCACCGACGCCGGGTCGCGCCCAGCCTTGTCGCAATGCCGGTGCAAACGCGCTAGCCCAGCTTTGTAGAGGTCAAGGGTATGCAAGGGGAATTTTGGGTTGGCGCCGATGGGCATCCAGCCGTCGCCCAATTCGACCGCCCGGCGCAAAGCCCCGCTCGCTTTCGCCGCCCACCCAGATCGGAATGCCCGGCTGCTGCACCGGTTGCGGATCGAAGACAATGTTGTCGAATTGGGTGTAGTCGCCGTCGAAGCGCGGCGCTTCGCTGGTCCAAAGCTCGCGAAAGACACGGAGATACTCGTCCGTCACCTTGCCCCGTTCGGCGAAGGGTTCGGTGCCGACGGCGGCGAATTCCTCCGCCATCCAGCCGGCGCCGCAGCCGACGGTCAGGCGGCCGCCGGATAGCACATCGATGGTCGCCAGGATCTTCGCCGTATGCACGGGCTTGCGGTGCGGCACCACCATGACCGAGGTCAGCATGCGCAGACGCTCCGTCAGCCCGGCCAGCCAGGCCATGGCCGTCAGCTGCTCCAGCCAGGCGCTGGGGAAGGTCGGCTTGCCGTCATCCGCATAGGGATATGCCGGCGCGAAATCCTTTGGGATCACGATATGGTCGGAAACCGAGAAGTAATCGAAGCCCAGCGCCTCGCCGCGCTGCACGATCGTCTTCAAGTCCGCCGCATTGGCCATATCGCCCCGCGTCGGCGCACTGAAACCGAGTTTGAGTTTTGGCATCGTCATTCCTCCGGATAGCGCCAGGGTTTGTCGGGCTGTTCCGCGTCGTCGTCCAGGGTCCATTGCGGCAGGGCCAGGCCGTCGCCGACTGGGGTGAAGACCAGGCGGACGCGGCTGCCGATGCCGACGCGAGCGACCATTGCCGGCGGCGCGAACTGGCCGTCCGCCGTGACCAGATTGCCGGCGACGCGCAGGGCTTCGTGCTCGCTCGGTTGGCCCTTCTGGGTATCGAGATCGACGAGCAGCAGCAGATAGGGCAGATGCTCACGGAAGGCCGGCTGAATGGCGTGATGCACTTCGTTATAGGTATGCACGGTGCCGCGGCCCTCGACCGGTACCCAGTCATAATCACGCTCCCCGGTCCAGGGGCAGGCGGTGGTCGGCGGATAGCGCAGCAAGCCCGATTGCCGGCCGCGTTGCAGGCGGAACTCGCCTTTGGCGCAATAGTCGAAGAAGGCCAGGTTTTCCTTGTCCACATCCTCGATCGTCAGGGCCATGCCCAGATAGTCGTGCTGGATCATCGCGCTATCCTCTCTGCATGACTAGAGCGGAACCGGTGCCCGGCGTGGCCCAGCCCAGATTGGCGGTCAGCTCCGCGTCCTTGACTTGGCGGCAGCCGCCCTCGGCGTAATCGTAGGTATGCTGACGCCGTCCGTCCGGGCCGACCGGACAGCTATCGTCGACCTCGCCGCGCAATTGCCGCACATTCTCGATCACCATGCTCATGCCGTGGGTATAGCCCTCGCAGAGATGGCCGCCGGAGGTGTTGTTGGGTCGGGCGCCGCCGAGCTCGATGGTACCTGAAGATACATAGTCGCCACCTTCGCCTTTCTTGCAGAAGCCGTAATCCTCCAATTGCAGCATCGTCGTGAAGGTGAAGGCGTCGTAGGAGCCGGTGACGTCGATTTCTTCCGGTCCGACGCCCGCGTTCGGCCAGAGAATGTCCTTGGCATAATGGCCAGCCACGGTCGAAACCGGACCGGCCTGATAATACATATCCGCCCGCGGTTTGCAGCAGCGGCCGACGACACCGCGGATCAATGCCGGGCGTTGCCGTAGATCGCGCGCCCGCTCGGCACTGGTGACGATGATGCAAGTGGCATTGTCCGTCTCGACGCAGCAATCCAGGAGATGCAGCGGCTTGCAAATCATGCGGCTGTTGACCACCTCGTCGACGCTCACTCTGTTCTTGTAGTAGGCCTTGGGATTGTTCGAGGCATGCTTCGAATGCGCCATTTTCACATGGGCGACCTGTTCCGGTGTGGTGCCGTAGTCGTACATGTGGCGCATGAAGGTGGGCGCGAACATCTGACCGGCGCTCTGCCAACCATAGGCCCGCATATGGATCTGATCGCCGACGATGGGTGCGGCGGAACGTACGCCAGTGCCGCCGATGCGAACCTGGCTGTAGCCATTCATGGCGCGGAAGATCGCCACGGTTTTGCACATGCCCGCCTCGATCACGCCGATGGCGATACCGATCAAAGCCTCGGTACTGGAGCCGCCGCCATGCACGTCCATGTAGAAGTTCAGGCGGATACCCAGATCGCCGGCGACGAAGTTCGAAAAGGTGGAATCGTTGCCGGAATAGGACAGCATGCCGTCCACATCCGCCGCGTCGAGCCCGGCGTCGTCGAGGGCATTGCCGATCGCCCAAGTCGCCAGATTGCGCGTCGTTTCCGTGGAGCCGCGCCGGTAGCTGGTCTCCCCGACCCCGACAATGGCGTATTTGTTGCGCAGAAATTTGTCCGTGCCGGCGTCGGTCTCGCCCAGCGTCATCCCATTCTCCTCCGATTGGCACCGGCGTCGAATGCGCCGGGTCGCTTGAGGCGTTAGCTTAGCCGGGTCGGTGGAGAAAACAAATGCTTTAGGCCGCGGCCGAATCCTCCGCCTCGCAGAGCAAGGCGTAAACCGCGTCGCGGTCGTCGGCGCCGCGCAGCTTGCCACAGGTGCCGTTGTTGCGGAGTAGACGGGATACCCGGGCCAAGGCTTTCAAATGGTCCGCGCCGGCGCTGGTCGGGGCCAGCATCATGAAGATAAGATCCACCGGTTCGTCGTCGATGGCGTCGAAATCGACCGGATGGCTGAGCCGCGCGAAGACGGCGTGAATGCGATCCAGGTCGTCGAGCTTGCCATGGGGGATGGCGATGCCGCGGCCGACGCCGGTGGTGCCCAGCTTCTCCCGCTCCAACAAGGTGTCGAAGATCGCCCGTCCGTCGAGCTCGCAAGCCTTCGCGGCGGTCGCCGCCATTTCCTGCAGCGCCTGCTTCTTGCTGGTCACTTTCAAGTTTGCCAGCACCGTATCGACGGTTATCAAGTCACTGATTTCGACCACCTCAGATGGCCTCCTTCATTGGCGTCCGCCGCCGGGCGGTATGACGCACCCTATTGCGGGTCGTTTGCCAGGTCCAGCCAACCGATATGGCCGTCGCCGCGGCGATAGACCACATTGAGTTTTCCATGCTTGCTGGAGCGGAAGACGACTACCGGTTGCTCGCTCAATTCCAGCTTCATCACCGCGTCGCCGACGCTCATGGCGCGAATGTCGGTCGATTGTTCGGCGACGATGATCGGCTGGAACTCTTCCGGCGCTTCCTCATGCTCCGGCTCCCGCTCGATCACGTAGTTCTGCGCCTGCAGCGCTTCCGCCTGAGCCTGCGCCTGGCGGTTGTGATGATCGCGAAGCCGGCGCTTGTATCGCCGTAGCTGTTTTTCCACTCGATCGGCGGCATTGTCGAAGCTGGCATAGACATCGTCGGAGTCCGCGCGGCTCTGCGCCTCGATGCCGTGACCGACATGGATTGCGCAGTCGGTGCGGAAACCGCTGCCTTCGCGCGAAAACACCACATGGGCATCGATCGCGTCGTGGAAATACTTGTCGGTCAGGGCTTCAAGACGGTCGGTCACATGCGTTCGCAAGGCGTCGCCCACGTCCATCTGTTTGCCGGATATGTTAATGTTCATGGTGCGTTGAAGTTTTCTCAAAGACGTCGAAGCGGTTCGGTATGGTGCCGCCGCTCCTCAACGGCGCGCGGACCATAGTGAGGCACTCCGCATCTGTCAACCGGTCGATCACGCATTCATCCGCTTCTGCCGGCGGCGTTGTACCGATGAGGGAATCCCCATCGATTCACGGTATTTTGCAACCGTTCGCCGGGCAATGTCGATATCCGATTTGCGCAAAATTTCGACGAGTTTGTCGTCGGACAGCACACTTTCAACGCTTTCCGCGTCGATTAGGTCACGTATCCGATGCCGGACAGCTTCCGCGGAATGAGCCTGACCGCCGTCGGCGGCGGCGATCGCCGAAGTGAAGAAGTATTTCAGTTCGAAGATGCCGCGGGGGGTGGCCATATACTTGTTCGCGGTGACCCGGGACACCGTGCTCTCATGCATTTCGATGGCGTCGGCGATGGCCCGCAAATTCAACGGTTTCAGGTGGGTGACGCCATGGGCGAAGAAGGCATCCTGCTGGCGCACCAACTCCACCGCCACCTTCAAAATCGTGCGGGCGCGCTGGTCGAGGGACTTGACCAGCCAATTGGCCGTATTCAGGCATTCGTTCAGATAGGTTTTTTCCGCTTTGTCCCGGGTCTTGCCCTTGATCGCGGCGAAATACCGCGCATTGACCAAGACTTTCGGCAACGTCTCCGTATTCAACTCCACCGCCCAACCGCCGTCCGGGGCCTCGCGGACATAGACGTCCGGCACCACAGCCTGCGCCACGTCGGTGTCGAAGGCGGCGCCGGGTTTCGGATTGAGGGCGCGGATCTCCTGGATCATATCGCGCAAATCTTCCTCGTCGACCTGACAGACCTGCTTGAGGCCGTTCAGATCGTGCTTCGCCATCAAGTCGAGATTTTCGACGAAGGCGGCCATGGCGGGATCGTAGCGGTCGAGATCGCGCAACTGTGCCGCCAGGCATTCGGGTAGGTCGCGGGCGAAGATACCGGGCGGGTCCAGGGTCTGCAGGACGGACAGAACCCGTTCGACCGCGGCGACATCGCAGCCGAGCCGTTCCGCCACCGCCTCGACGCCGTCGCGCAGATATCCCGCTTCGTCCAGCAGTTCCAACATATAGCCGGCGATCATGGCGTCGACCGGATCGTCGAAGGCGAGGGTGATCTGCTGACCAAGATACTCCTTCAAGGTCGGCTCTCGGCTGAGCGTGCTGTCGAAGGCCCAGTCCTCGCCGGCCGTGCCAGTCCCGCTACCGCTGCCATTGCCGGCATAGTCGGTCATGCCCATGCCGTCGCCGACAACGTCGGCCGGCGCTTCGCTGGGGCCGTCTTCGCCATAGACGTCCGCTTGCTCGGCGTCCATGGCTTGGCCGGCTTCCTCGAAATCGCCGCCGTCTTCCAGACTGGAAAGATCGGTTAGATCGCTCCCATCCTCGAAGCCATCGCCGTCGGCCTCGTCGGACGACGGGGCCGCTTCTGGCGCGTCATCGGCCCGTTCCAGAAGCGGGTTCTGTTCCAGCTCCTGTTCGACATATTCGACGAGTTCGAGATTGGAAAGCTGCAACAGTTTGATCGCCTGCTGCAGTTGCGGCGTCATGACCAGGGACTGGCCAAGTCTGACATCCAATCTGGGACCGATCGCCATCGTTCAGTCCGGCCCTAAAGGCTGAAGCGCTCGCCCAGATAGACTTTGCGGACGTCCTCATGGGCGACCACATCGGACGGCGCGCCGTCCATCAAGACCCGGCCATCATGCAAGATGTAGGCACGATCGACGATGTCCAAGGTTTCGCGGACATTGTGATCGGTGATCAGAACGCCGACCCCGCGGTCTTTCAAATGGGAGACCAAGTCGCGGATCTCGCCGACCGCGATGGGGTCGATCCCGGCCAGCGGCTCGTCCAACAGAATGAACCCCGGGCGCGACGCCAGGGAGCGGGCGATTTCGACGCGCCGCCGTTCGCCGCCGCTCAACGCCAGGGCCGGGGTGCGGCGCAGATGGGAAATCGAGAACTCGCCCAACAGGTCGTCCAGCACCGCTTCCCGTTTCTCCCGGATCGGCTCGACCACTTCAAGGGCGGCGCGGATATTGTTCTCGACGGTCAAGCCGCGGAAGATCGACGGTTCCTGCGGTAGGTAGCCGACGCCAAGGCGGGCGCGGCGATACATGGGAAACTCGGTGATGTCGTGCCCGTCCAGATGGATGGCGCCGTAATCCGGGGCCAGCAGGCCGGAGATGATATAGAAGCAGGTGGTTTTGCCGGCGCCGTTGGGACCGAGAAGACCGACCGCCTCCCCCCGCTGCAACGACAGATTGACGTCCCGAACTACCGGGCGTTTCTTAAACCGCTTGCCGATATTCAGAACCTGAAGGCCCTGATTGTCGGCCACCAGGCGCGGCGTCTGCGCGTCGTTCGGGCCGTTCTCGTTTTGCTCACTCATTGCCGACACTATAACTTACCGAGCGTTAATCCTTCGTTGCCCTGGCAATCTGCCGAGGCGTGGTTGAGATCTCAGTTACTTTTGCGGTCCGGTACGAAAATACCCTTCACCCGGCCGCCTTTCATCTGCGCATGCCCGTTGATCATATTGTATACTAGTTTGTTGCCGCGAATGACGTTTTTTCCCCGCGTAAGGACGACTTTTCCGGTCAATGTGACCTGGCGGCTTTGTAGGTCATAGACGCCTTTGTCGCCTTTCGCGGTTTCCTGCGGCGTCGACATGAAAACATCGCCATTGGCGTCGATCCGTTCGATCGATCCGCTGATCCCGTCGTCGCCCCCATTGTCGCCGCCCTGCCTGTATTTGACCCGCAACTCCTTGGCTTGCAAGCGGATTTCGCCTTGTTTCACATCCACGTTGCCGCGGAAAATGGCGACGTTATTGTCTTGTTGCACTTCCAGGCTGTCGGCATTGATTTCGATCGGCTGGTTGGTGTCGTGCTTGCCGCCCGGTTTCAGCGCCTGAGCTTCGCTCGTCGAGGGCGCTATGGCCGACGCCGCGAAAACCGCAAAAATCGCATAAATAATAGCAGTAAATGACCTCATAGCGTCTTTAACGGAAACTCCCTGTTATTTCGCGTCGCCGGTATCGGTAATTATCACACGGACACGCTTCTCGAAAAACACTCTCTCGCCATTTTGTTCGACCCGCATTTGCTGGGCGTCGATTTGTCCCATGGGGCCGAGCCCGGAGATCGGCGCGGTCGATTGCGCGGTATTCTGTTTGAGGTCGATGATCGCGCCCTTGGTCTCGAGCTCGTAACCCATCGAAGTCCAGAAGGTGACCGGGCCGAGCAGGACCAGGGTCATCTTCTCCTGATTGAACAGGGCTTGGCGGGAATGGGCCCGCATTTCCTGATCTTCGTCCTTGCGCATTTCGGCGCGCAGATTGTTGAGCAGGATGAGACGCTGATTTCTGGCGTCCTGGGTCGCCGAATCCGCGGTCAGCGTATAGGGCCGGCCGTGCTTGTCGGTGCCGACGAAGCGCGGATCGTGCATGGTCTGCTTATCGCCGCCGAGGCCGGTGATCCGGCTGAATTCCAGCGGTATACCGGTATCCTTGTCGCCCGACACCAACACGGCGACAACGGCGGTGAGGGCGGCGGCGGCCAACAGCAGCGAAAGCTTCAGACCGTTGACGAAGCGGGAGCGGCGCTGCGGCTTGACGCCGGTTCGGGGGCCGGCGCGGGCGAAATGATCGGCCAGGCTATGCCGCTCGTTGCCGTTGGTTGTGACGCTGTCGCTGGTCATCCGGGCGCCTCAAGTGACGCCGGCGCGGATGATGTCGTGAATGTGCAGCAGGCCGATCGGCCGCTCCGCCTCCGTCACGAACAAACAAAGGATCGGCCGGTCCGTCTTTTCCTCCATGGCGCCCAGCGCTTCGACGGCGAGGGCCTGGGGATGGATCGTCGTCGGGCCCGTGGTCATGATTTCCCGCGCCGGCTGCCGCATCAGGCGTTCCGACCAGTTGCGGCGCAGGTCGCCGTCGGTAATGATGCCGATCAAGGGGCCGCCTTCCTCGGCGATGCCGACGCAGCCGAAGCGCTTTTCCGTCATCACGAGCACGGCTTCGCTCATCGCCGTCTCCGGCGTCACCAGGGGCAGTTCGTCGCCCGAATGCATGATGTCTTCGACCCGCAGGAAGCGGCGGCCGAGCGCGCCGCCGGGATGCAGATTGTGATACTGGTCGGCGGAGAAGCCGCGCCGTTCCATCATCGCCACGGCCAGCGCGTCGCCAAGCGCCAGCATCATGGTGGTCGAGGTGGTCGGCGCCAGGCCGAGGGGGCAGGCCTCCGGCGCCGAAGGCAGGATCAGGGCCACGTCGGCGCTGTCGCCCAAAGTGCTTTTTGCCCGCCCGACGATGGCCACCATGGGGATCTGCTGAATACGGCTATAGGCGAGCAAGTCGTTCAGCTCCGCCGTCTCACCGGAATTGGACAACAACACCATGGCGTCGTTGCGCGAGATCATGCCGAGGTCGCCATGGCTGGCCTCGCCCGGATGCAGGCTATGGGCCGGCGTGCCGGTGGAGGCCAGGGTGGCGGCGATCTTGTTGGCGATATGGCCGCTCTTGCCCATGCCGGAGACCACGACCTTCCCCTCGGCGGCGGAGAGAATGTCCAGCGCCGCCGTGAATTCCGCGCCCAGGGACGTCGCCAGGTCGCGCAGACTGTCGGATTCGAGGGTCAGAACCTGCCGCGCCGCGGCCAGGTCCGCTGCCGCCGGATCGGACGCCGGACTGTTGTCGATACTCATACCGCTAATATGCCGCCATTTTCCGTCCGGATTCCAGACGAAATCGACCTTCCGGCATCCTATTTTGTTCTGGCTCAGCCCAGACATGGGCGTCCGCGGTCGGCCTTTCAAGGCGGCGGGGTTGCGGCATTTTGTCAGGAATGGGCGAAAATGTCGCTTTCGGGCCAGCCGGCCAGATCCAGTTCCGCCCGGGTGGGCAGAAACTCGAAGCAGGCGTGGGCGAGATGGCCGCGGCCTTCCCGGGCCAACATCTCGTCCAGCTTCTCCCGGAGTTGGTGGAGATAAAGCACGTCGCTGGCCGCATAGGCGAGCTGCGCCTCGCTCAATGTCGCAGCCCCCCAGTCCGAGGACTGTTGCTGTTTCGAAATGTCGATGTTTAACAATTCCCTGCATAAATCCTTCAGACCATGCCGGTCGGTATAGGTGCGCACTAACTTTGAAACGATCTTGGTGCAATAAACCGGCGCGCAACGGGCATTTAAATATTTTGCCAGCACCGCCATGTCGAAACGGGCAAAGTGGAAGATCTTGGTCACATCGGGATTTTCCATGAGCGCGGCGAGATTCGGTGCCGCCGTCTGACCCTGCGCGATTTGCACCAGGTGGCAATCGCCGTCGCCGGCGGAGAGCTGGACGAGACAGAGGCGGTCGCGATGGGGATCGAGGCCCATGGTCTCGCTGTCGACGGCCACCGCATCGCCGAAATCCAGCCCGGCCGGCAAATCGCCCTGATGGAAATGATTGGTCATGCGCCACAATTCTCCCTTACGCCCTACGCCGCGCGCATTGTCCCGGATGACCGTGCGCTTGGCAAGCCATTGACCATACGCGTCATTGGCTCGATCATGCCGCTTTTCGCGGGAGGCTGATATGGTCGAATTGGCGGCGATGGCGGAGCGGGTCGGCGGCCTGCTGAAACAGCGGGGCGAGACGGTGGCGATCTCGGAATCCTCCTCCGGTGGCCTGATCTCGGCCGCCTTGCTGGCGGTGCCCGGCGCTTCCGCCTACTACAAGGGCGGTGGCGTGGTCTATACGCCCCGGGCCATGCATACGGTGTTGGCGATCGACATCAAGGCGCTGAAGGGTATCCGCTCCTCCAGCGAACCCTATGCCGAACTGGCGGCCGACGCGGTGCGCCGGCGCTTCAACGCCACCTGGGGGCTCAGCGAAACCGGCGCCGCCGGGCCCACCGGCAACGGCTATGGCGACGCCGCCGGCCATAGCTGCATGGCCATCGCCGGACCGCGGCAGGCGGTCATCACCCTGGAAACCGGTGACGGCGATCGCGAAGCCAATATGTGGGCCTTCACCATCCGCGCCCTGGCATTGCTGGAAGAGGTCTTGCAGGAGGCGTGAACCGAGGTCGGCCCAACGGTTTGAGCGAGCCGCTGGCGCGGGGTCAGGCCGGCCATGCGGTCGTTCAGATCATGGGCGAAGGCCCAGGTCTCTGCCGCTTTGTTGCCTCAATCGTTGGTTGTCCCGCGAAGAATGTCCAAGCGGTTGCTTGGCGCGTCAGGGGCGAGGAAATTGGGGATGGTGTCCTTGTTTCTTTTGGGCCTGGTCAGGAATTCAATGGGCCATTCGGTAATACGTTCTTCTTTCACATGAACATATTCGCCCGGCGCGGGTTCGCTGATAAACTCCTTTTGGAGAACGAGAGCTAGCGGTTGTTCCGCCCCCGTCGTTGTTTGCGCAAATTCTATTGCGTCTTCACAGCTTTCAAATGCGTAGTAATAATCGCTACCATCCTCGAGATTTGCGGCGCCGCGTTCTGGATGACACCAAACTCTGTATTCCAGAACGGCATCCCAAACGAGGCCTCCTCCCGCTTTAGCAAGTGCTGGATAGGTTCCAACTGAATCTCGATCCAACACCTCAGGGTAATGTTTGGAATGCGTCATCCTACTTCTCTTCAACTTAAGGTTGCATATTCACGTTGACGCCCCAATGTTGCCAACTTATCCCGGCAGTTCTCGCATGTTTTCAGAGCGGCGTGGTAAGTTATGCGGCAAGAACTATACCTCGTCCCGCGATTTCTAATCTTGATAATTTGATATAGACACACGCACAACGACCTACCGGGCCGCGACCGGGAAGTGGAGAGAGCGGGCCGCAGGGCCGCGGGTCGCCATCTGGCCGCCGGGGCGTTAGGTCAGGGTCAGCGGGCCGCCGGTGGGTGGGGTCAGGCCGGTCATGCGGTCGTTCAGGTCGTGGGCGAAGGCCCAGGTCCCGAGCGCGCCGCCGGCGAGACCGGCGGCGGTTGTCCCCGGATCAAGTCCGGGGCAGGCTCCGGCGGTCGTAGCTGTGGCTCAACACATGCTGGGGCTGCAGACCGGCCGGGCCGGTGGCCGCCGTGGCCAGGCGGTGGATGACATCATAGGTAAAGGCCAGGTCCGACGCGTTGTCGTTCGCCGCGGTCAGATTGTCGCAAGAGGCGCGGAGCGCGCGAGCGCGACAGGGAACGAAACTTCGTCATAGCTGTAGGCAAAAGTCCGATAACGTAAAGAAAGTTGCGCAGATTTAGATGAGGCGGTGGTTCCGTCTCTGGTTAGGATTGGTTTTCAGCGAATCAACCTTCACCAAAGGAAAGGAACCACCAATATGGATGATAACAAGACCACGGATTTGAACAACGTCATTTCCATTGATGACGAGCGGATACAGGGCCATTTGGATCGCCTGGTCCGCGGCAGCGTGGAGGAGACGTTGAACGCGCTGTTGGAGGCGGAAGCCGATGCGTTGGCCGGCGCCGGTCGCTACGAGCGTTCCGAGGGTCGCCGGGATTACCGGGCCGGGACGCGGCAGCGCAAGCTGCACACCAAAGCCGGCGAAGTGACCCTGCAGGTGCCGAAGCTGCGTAAGCAAGCCTTCGAGACGGCGATTATCGAGCGTTATCGGCGGCGGGAAGCCTCGGTCGAGGAGGCCCTGATGGAGATGTATCTAGCTGGCGTTTCGGTACGCCGGGTGGAGGACATCACGGAGGCTCTATGGGGCACCCGGGTCTCGGCCGGCACGGTTTCCAATCTAAACAAGAAGATTTACGAGAAGATCGAGACTTGGCGGAACCAGCCGATTCTCGGGACGCACCCTTATGTCTATCTCGACGGCATCGTGCTGAAGCGGAGTTGGGCCGGCGAGGTGCGCAATGTCTCGCTGCTGGTGGCGATCGGGGTGAACCAGGACGGCTACCGGGAGATCCTGGGCATCTGCGAAGGGGCCAAGGAAGACAAGGCCGGCTGGTCGGCGTTCCTCAAGCATCTGAAGCAACGCGGTCTGAAGGAGGTCGAGCTGATCATATCCGACGCCTGCCTGGGTCTGGTCGAGAGCGCCGGGGAACATTATCCGGAGGCGCGCTGGCAACGCTGCGTCGTCCCTTCGTCGGGAAAACGATTCACCGGATCGTTTTCTAATCCTCCTCAGTATCGCAAGCGGGTCCATAGCGTGGGCGTCGAAGCCGGCCGAAATAAAAATGATATCGGGTTGCAAACTCACGTAGCGCCGGCTCCATTTCTTCAGCCCAGGCGGCGCGGATTTCTGCAGCACCGCTGCTCGGCGGCAGCGGTATGTTCAGGATATTGCCCAACCCGCGTTCGCTGCGCAATCCGGTACCCGGATACAGCGGCGACTGATGGCTGGAAATATAGAGATAATCGCCCTGCGCCTCGAATGCGGCCTGAGTGCCGTTGCCATGATGAACGTCAAAGTCGATAACCGCCGCGCGCTTCATGCCATGAATGGAGCGGGCATACGCGGCGCCGATGGCGATGTTGTTGAATAAGCAAAAACCCATCGCCGTCGAAGGCTCCGCATGATGCCCTGGCGGGCGTACGGCGCAAAAGGCGTTGGCGGCTTCGCCAATAACCACCGCATCAACCGCGGCGCATACGGCGCCGACCGCACGCAGCGCGGCCTCACCGGATTTTGGGGACACCACGGTATCGCTGTCCAAGGATCTAAACCCTTGCTCAGGCACAGCGTTCATGATCCTCTGGTAATGGTTTGGTGGATGGATAAGATGGATTTGCTCAGGATTTGCTTGCGGCGCTTCCCGCCATTGCAGATCGCTAAAACGAGGATCCTTGAGCGCATCGAGCACGGCGCTCAAACGCGCCGGGCGTTCCGGGTGGCCGGGACCGGTATCGTGTTCGGCGCAAACCGGATGGTGATAGAGCAATGTTGTCATGATCAGCAATCCTACGATGTGGTGTTTAGCTAATATTGGTATATGTTATGAGCAATAGACTAGAGTTTATGAATCAGCAACATAAAAAATCGTGATAAGGTACTGACAACTTATAAGCAATAGTATTTGGCAATAGTATTTGGCAATAGTATTTGGCAATAATATGGTATTGGCTATGACATCTTTCCCCGGTATTCAAGCTTGTGTCTTCGAGTGCCTACGGCACGCTGTTCGATGTCCACTCCGCTGTGGGCCGATACCGCGAGCGCCTGGGCGCCAAAGCCGACCAAGTATCGGCACTTTGGCGCACCAAGCAGCTAGAGTACACCTGGTTGCGTAGTTTGATGACGCGCCACGCCGATTTTTGGCAAGTCACCGGAGATGCGCTGGCTTATGCGCTGGATGCTTTTGACATCGACGATCGCCGCTTACATCAGGATTTGATGGCGGCTTATTTGATACTGGACTGCTACCCGGAGGTACCGGAAGTTCTGGCCGCCCTCAAACGCAGCGGACTGAAAACGGCGATACTCTCTAACGGCTCTCCGGATATGCTGAATGCGGCCGTGGACAGCGCTAAGCTTCGTGATTTACTCGACCTGACGCTGTCGATCGAGGAAGTCGGCATTTACAAACCCAATCCGCGCGTTTATCACCTGGCCGTGGAGCGCTTGGACGTATCGACCGAAGCCATCAGCTTCCAGTCCTCCAACGCCTGGGACGCTGTCGGCGCGGCGAGTTTCGGGTTTCGGGTCGCGTGGATAAATCGTTTCGGTCAACGCCGCGAGCGTTTGTCCTTCGAGCCCGATGCCGAGCTAAAGACATTGCGCGAACTGCCCGCTTTGCTGGGGCTTTGACAAGCGACGCCTTTTCATCAAGGCTTTATCACAGCGCATTTATTACAGCGCATTTATTACAGCGCATTTATTACAGCGCAAATTAAATTTAATAGGAGTTACGCATTGACAGGTATTGTAAAGTATGCTCATCGCTTACGACACCGATCCGCGTTAGGAACGCTGCCCCCATGATCAGAACCATCAGCCGTCCCTCGACCGCCCGTTGCACGTTGTCAATGTATGTGGCCTTTCTGTTGAGCGAACCGCGCGCCCCGAGTTGTTGCCGCTTGGCGGAGCTGATGGCGATTTCCCACGATAGTGTGAACCGGTTTTTAGAGCGCGAAGCGTACACGCCGCGGGAGTTATTCACCGAGGTAACAGCGGGGCTGAACTTGAAGGGCGGCACGGTGAGTGTCGATGATAGTGTGTTGGACAAGCCCTACAGTCACCATCAGGCGTTAGTGGGCTATTTTTGGTCGGGCAAACATCACCGCACCGTCAAAGGGATCAATCTGATTACGCTCTACTACACCGACCCGCACGGCCAGCATCAACCGGTCAATTTCCGCGTGTACGACAAAGCCGAGGGCAAGACCAAAAACGACTATTTTCAGGACATGCTCGCCGAGGTCTTGGCCTGGGGCCTGGAGCCAGCGTGGGTGACCGGGGACAGTTGGTACAGCGGGGTGAGCAATCTCAAGCTGGTCAGACACCATCAGCTGAGCTTTCTCTTTGCCCTGGAAAGCAACCGTCTCGTTTCGGTCACCAAGGGCATGTGGTCCCAGGTACAGTCCCTCGAGATCCCCGAACAGGGCTTGACGGTGTGGTTGCGTCAGTTCGGGTGGGTGAAGCTGTTTCGGACGTGGTTGAAAGACCAACCACGCCATTATGCGGTCTACCTGCCTGACGAGGCGCAACTGGCGGCCTTTGATCGTCCGGCCTTTGTTCATCTGCATGATCAACATTGGCAAATTGAGCAGTATCATCGGGTGCTCAAACAAGTCTGCCATATCGAGCATTTTCACGTGCGCGGCCCACAGCCCATCCGTAATCACATTTTCGCGGCGCTGTGCGGATACGTGCAGTTACAGCAGATGCGCGTGACCAACCTGATCAGCAACTGTTATGACTTGCAGCGGCATTTATTTGACGAGGTTATCACATCCTTCATTCAAGCCTTCATGGCCAGTAAGGATCTTTTCCGCCCACAATTCCGCACCGCTGTCAATGCGTAACTCCTAAGACTGATGAGAAGAAGATACCGACCCGTTCAGGCGTACAGTTTCAAACCGCTAGATTCTGCACACTTTCAGATCGGCGCTGACATTTCTTGGTTAGATGTTGAAATATGCATAATTATATGCATAAACTAACCCATGCGATTCACCTGGCGGGAACCCAAACGGCGAACCAATCTGACAAAGCATGAGGTGGATTTCGCCGACGCTGAGCGGGTCTTCACCGGCCCGACGTTCACCTTTGAAGATAACCGCGAAGACTACGGCGAACAACGTTGGGTTACGCTTGGACTGTTGGGGGAGCAGGTCATGGTGATCGTGCATACCGAAACCGAAGATGAAATCCACGTCATATCCATGCGTAAGGCTGACAAAGATGAACAACTCCTCTTCTTCACCAACCTCTGACGATCGCGACGAATACCCCAAGGTAACACAAGCTGACCTGGACCGAGCTACGTTCCGGGTCGGGCTCAAGCGCGCGCCGCGCAAGAAGCGGGTCACTATCCTGCTGGATACGGGCTTAATCGAATATTTTAAAGCCAAAGCTGGTGAGAGCGGCTATCAAACGTTAATCAACGATACGTTGCGGCAGGCGAAGGAGCGCGAGAGTTTAGAAGAAACATTACGACGGGTGCTTCGCGAGGAATTGCACCATGATACCCAAGACAACACCTAACACACGCCCTGAGGTGGACAGTCAAGGATTTTGAGTGATGTTTCTCCTCTCATGATGAGCTTGCGAGGTGTTGGATCAGTGGTGAGCCGCGTTTCTTCAGGCTGGTCAGGTAGGCGGACTCATCGTAAGGGGTTCGATTCTGCCAGCAGCGAAAGAGGATGAGGATCCACTTGAATGCCAGGCTACGGACGGCGGCTTGATGAGAGTTGCCTTTCTGGCGTTGTTGGTCATAGTAGGCGCGTGCCCAGAACGAGCGGGGAATGGTCAGGGCGGCCCACTCGACGAAGGTTTGGCGCAGGAAGGTCGGACATTGCCAGCGCCAGTGGACCCAGCAGGCGCGCCCGGAGCGTTCGGTGACCGGGGCGATGCCGGCATACTGCTGGAGATCGTCGGGCGTAGCGTAGCGCTCACGTTGCTCGCCGAAGGCGGTGAGCAGCCGGGAGGCAAACACGGGGCCGGCGGCGGGGCAGGACTGGAAGATAGCGAAATTCGGATGGGCCTGAGCGCGTTGCTCGATGGCCTGGTTGAACCCGTCGATGGCGCTGAGGGTGACGCGCAGCTGGGTGACGAGGGCCTGGACGTAGAGCGCGTTGGGGACGATGACGCCCTCGTCGGCAGTCAGCGCGGTGGCCGATTTGATGGCCTGAATGCGCTGGTCGATGACCTTGGGATAGCGGACATGGTGTTCGCAGAAGAACCGTTCCAGGGTGGCGCGGCGGGCCTGCTGGCAGGCCCGGAGCGTCGGCCAGCGTTCGAGGAAATCGCAAAATAGCTCGGTGTCTTTGTCGGCAAACCACGCCAGGGGCTGCGGAAAGTAGTTCTTCAGCGTGCGGGTCAGACGGTTGGTAATGCGGGTCTGGTCATCGACCAGGCGGCGGCGTTGCGCGCCGCGCTGCTCGAGCGTGTCAGCGCCGATCTGAAAGTGTGCAAAATCTAACGGTTTGAACCTGTACACCTGAGCGGGTCGGCATCTTCTTCCCAGAAGCATTTTATGTTTCCCTTCTTCTACGTTTTCTTCCCCTTCTTCGCCTGAGTAGGGCTGTTCAGAGCGGGCGCGTTTTTTCGATCATGGAGGCGGACTCCGGGAGGCCGATCCATGAAGCACCAACGTCGCCGTAAGTGTCTACACTGTGGACAATTATTTACCCCTGACCCGCGCAACCGCTACCACCAACGCTACTGTAGCGAGGCCGCCTGCCGCCGCGCGAGCAAGGCGGCCAGCCAGCGGCGCTGGCAGGCCAAAGCCGAGAACCGCGACTACTTTCGCGATCCGTTGCATGTGCAGCGGGTGCAGGCATGGCGGCGGCGGCATCCGCACTACTGGCGTCGCCCGGCGCTGTTAACCGAGCCACCGTTACAAGATCTCATAGACACGCAAGCGACTGAATGCACTGAGAAAACCGTCACTTTAACGGCGGCTGCGTTACAAGATCTCATGGACACCCAAGCCGTTGTTCTCATTGGACTAATCGCCAATGTCACGGGCAGTACGTTACAAGAAGACATAGTCGGCAGCGGCCAAAAACTCCAACAATTGGGGCGCGACATTCTCGCCAATGGAGGCTGCTATGAACAAAGTGCTGTTATGTCCCGCGCGCCAGCGCCAGCTCCCCGCCCAGTTCAGCTGGGTCGATCAGCGCCTGGCCCGCCATAGGTTCTTCGAGCGCGCCCCGGCCGAGGCCTGGGCGCTGTATCTGTTTTTGCTCACCGTCGCCGATGCCCAGGGCCTGAGCTACTACGCCGATGCGACGTTGTGCCAGCGCCTGGGCTGGGAGGCGACGGTGCTGACCCGCGCCCGCGCCCACCTGCTGCGCCTGGAGCTGATTGCTCACCGCGCACCGCTGACCCAGGTCCTGGCCCTGGATCGGCCCCCGGCCCCCGCGCCCGTGCGCCCCAAACCGACTGACGCTGACCAGGCCCACGCCCATCTGCAGCGGCTGCGCCAACACCTGAGCGGGAGGCGAGCGCCATGATCGGCTATGAACTCTATTGTCAGATCCACGACGACCACCGCCACGGGCTGAGCGTGGCGCAAATCGCCGCCGCCCGCGGGCTACATCGCCATACCGTAGCCAAATGGCTGGCCGAACCGCACTACCGCCGCCGCCCCAGCCGCCCGCGTCCCAGTAAGCTCGATCCGTTTAAGCCCGACATTCTGCGCTGGCTGCACCGCCACCCCTTAAGCGCGATGCAGGTGCTCCAACGCTTGCGCGAGCAGGGTTATACGGGGGGCTACACCATCCTGGGTGACTACATCCGCCAGATCCGTCCCCGGCGCCCGCCGGCTTATCTGACCTTGGCGTTCGCCCCCGGTGAATGCGCTCAGGTCGACTGGGGCAGCTACGGCACCATCCCCGTCGGCTCAACTACCCGGCGGCTGAGCTTTTTCGTCATGGTGCTGTGCTACTCACGGCTGATGTATCTGGAGTTCACCCTGGCACAAACCCTCGAGCAGTTCCTCAGCTGTCACGCGAACGCCTTCCGGGCGTTGGGCGGCGGGGTGAAAAACGTCATGGTCGATAATCTCAAAAGCGCCGTACTCGAACACCGGCCCGGTCAGCCGGTGGTGTTCCATCCACGCTATCTCGAACTGGCCAATCACTTCGGCTTCACCATTAAGCCGTGTGGGGTGCGTCAGGCCCAGGAGAAAGGCCGGGTCGAAAATGGCGTCGGCTATGTCAAGAAAAACTTCCTCAACGGCCTGGAACTAGGCCCGTTCGCCGCGCTCAATCCGGCCGCTCGCCACTGGCTGGACACGGTGGCCAATGTGCGCCTGCACGGCGCCACCCATCAGCGCCCCGTCGAGCGTTTTGCCGAGGAGCAGCCGCATTTGCTGCCGCTGCCGGCACAGCCGTTCGATACGGCGCAAATCCTCACCGTGCGCGCCTCGAACCAGTTCCGCGTCAGCTTCGACGCCAACCGCTATTCGGTCCCGGCCACCTACGCCAGCACGCGGGTGACGCTCAAGGTCTATCCGGATCGGTTATGTCTCTACAGCGGTGACACGCTGATTGCCCGCCATCCCCGCTGCTATGACCGCCATCAGGACATCGAGGACCCTGAGCATCCGCGGGCGCTGCTCGCCCAGCGTCGTAACGCTCGCGAGCACCAGCTCCTGGCCCGCTTCCTCGGTCTCTGTCCCCAAGCCGAGACCTACTACCAACGCTTGCTCGAGCGTCGCCTCAACGCCACCTCGCATGTCCACAAGATCCTGGCGTTGAGCGAAATCTACAGCAGCGAGGCCGTCGTCCGGGCGCTGCGCGATGCGCTCGCCTTCGAGGCCTACAGCAGCGAATACATCGCTAATTTGTTGCAAAGTCGCGCGCGCGTGCGACCCGAACCGGCGCCCTTACATGTCCCCCGCGCCGGCGATGCCTTGGCCCTCGAGGTGCCCGAACCCGATTTGTCGATTTATGCCCCGTTCTCGGAGAACTCCTCATGACGACCACGACCCTGACCGAACAGCTGCGCACCCTGCAGCTGAGCTCTATCCGCGAGCAGTATCAAGCCCTGGCCCAACAGGCGGCCGCCGAGCAGTGGCCGCCCGTGGATTACTTGGCCCGCCTCGTTGAAGGCGAACTCCAGCGCCGCCAGGATCGGGCGCTGCAACGCCGCCTGCGCGCCGCGCACTTCCCGCTGCTCAAAACCCTCGAACAGTTCCAGTGGAGCTGGCCGACTAAAATCAACCGCCTGCAAGTCCAGCAGTTGTTTCGTCTGCACTTTCTCGATACCCATACCAACGCGATTTTCCTCGGCGGTGTCGGCCTCGGGAAAACCCACTTGGCCATCGCGCTGGCCCATACCGCGTGCCTGGCCGGCCATGCGGTGCTCTTTACCACCGCCGTCGATGCCGTCAACGCCCTCATCGCCGCCCAGGCCGCCGGGCGCCTGAAATCCGAGTTGCACAAGTACCTCAAACCGCGGGTGCTTTGCTTGGACGAGGTCGGCTACCTCCCCATCGATAAAACCGGCGCCGATCTGCTCTTTCAGATCATCAGCCATCGCTATGAGCACGGCTCGATGATCATCACCTCCAATCGACCCTATAAAAAATGGGCGGAAATCTTCAACAATGACAGTACGTTAACCTCGGCACTACTGGATCGGCTGTTGCATCACGCCGAAACAGTCCTCATCGAAGGTTCCAGTTATCGGATGAAAGACCGCCTCGAGCCGGCGTAGGCGCAGTGCGGCTCGCTCCACTGCGCTTTATCCCTTCCGCCGGCTTTGCGCCGGCCTTTTTTTACGGTCCATTTTCAAACCGCTCGATTTCGTACACTTTCACGCCGGCGGTAGCACAAGGGATTGCCGCCGGTGTACCGATAGATCAACCGGGCCAGCGCCTTATGGCCCGCGATGCCCGGAAACGCGCGTTGCAGATAGGCGGCGACGTCTTCCGGGGTGAGTAATTCCAAAGACACCTCATGGCATTGTCCGTGGCTCAGCAGTGCCGTGCTCAAACCCTTGAGCGGATGCTCAGCCGCCATCACCTCAGCCGGACGATACGTACCCAGCACCAGCAGCCGGGCAGGTTCCTGGCGCCGGGCAATGAACGACACCAGATCCAGGGTGGCGTGATCGCTCCATTGCAGGTCTTCGAGCAGCAGCACCAGCGCGTGCTCCGCGGCCAGCGCTTCCAGTGCCTCGGCCATTTCCCGCAGCATACGTTCCGATGAAGTACCGGCCCATTGCTGCTGCAATGCCTGCCGCTCCTGCTCGTCGAGCAAGGCCGGCATCTGCAACAGCCAGGTGGGGGCATAGCGGCGCAGCAAGGCAATCACCCGAGGGCCCTGAGGTCCGCGACAAAGTCGTCCGAGCGCATCCAAGACCGGCAGATAGGCCTCGGGTGTCCCACGATGGTCCAGGCATTGGCCGAGGGTGACGTGAACTCTAAGTTGCTGCGCCGCACTGTCGAGAAACGCCTCGGCCAGAGTCGTCTTGCCGATCCCGGGCACGCCGGTAATAAACACCACGCGCCGTTGTCCCAGCCAGGGACTCTGTCAAACACTGTTGTAACCGGCTCATTGCGTCCGCCCGCCCTACCAGTTCGGGGGCACGCAGACGCTATCGGCCGGGACCGGCACGGTCGGCATAGATCGGGGCGGCTGAGTCTCCTGCCCCTGTGCTGCTTCAGAGCAGTCGCGCCGAGCAGCCGGATCAACTCGACCTTGCTGCCGATCTCAAGCTTGCGGTAGATGGTGTCGAGATGGCTGCGCACGGTCCATGCCGAGATAGAACAAGACCTCGGCGATCTGCTTGTAGGTCAAGCCCTCAGCGTAGCGCTCGGCAACCGTTCGCTCGCGCGTCGATAGTCGGTGGAGACGGTCATCGGGATCGCGGGCTGTGCTCATCTGCTTGCCTTAGCGGCGGGGTGCCTCATTTGCCGAGGCGCCCAAAGCGGCGTCTCGTCCTGCTGAGGTTTAACTATAGCACAGCAAAATACGGCATTTGCCCTATCGATTCTGGGGCATCTGCCCTATGGTTCGGCGCTCGGCGCCTGCATACACTGTTTTGCATGGTCAACGGCAGGAAGGTCCGCCCTGATCATGAGCCGATGATACGATTTTAATCATCTTGAAGGAGAAACTCATGTTGCCAACATTACTCACACGGTGCATTACCACAGTGATCCCTTTCGCCCTTGCAGCTGCCCTGCTCAGCCCCATTGCGGCCTTCGCACAGCTACCGCTCGGTGCAATAGTCGTCACCTTTTCGGATACGGAAGTCGAGTCGTCATTCGCCGTTTCGTTCGAGCTAACTGATGGTAATCGGGTACAGGGTGTGGTTCTGCCCCTGGAGCCAGATACCCGGATAACAGGAACGCATAGTTCAGTACGTGCTATGGCGGGCGGTCTGATCGCTCGCTTCGATACGCGCTTCCAACAGCCGACCGCGACTGGCCTACTGCCGGACCTCAGCGGGCTGACGATCGAGACGTGGGCCGCGGCGCCGACTGGAGGCAGCGGTGGCGGGCATGATGATGATGACTTTGACATTATTTTGTTCGATATCGTCGGTGTCGCTAATAATTTGAATATTATTTCGTTCGAGATCCTCGGTGTCGCTAACACCCCGAACGTGGTGGAGCTGCGCTTCGTGCCCAAGACCGAGACCGAGCAGCTCAGCGGTTACCCGCCTTATCTGTTCAACGCCCCGGAGCCCGGTGGCACCCTGGTGGCGTTATTACCAGTCCCGTCGGCGGCGGGATCGGACGTACCAGATCTGTTTGTGAGCGGCAACGAAGGCACCAGGGTGTCGATTTACGAAGGAGTAGATATGTCTGGACTTTGGCCATTTCTTAAAAATCAATGACTTATCGCTGTTACACAAGTTTTGCGCTCTAATGAAATCAATGAGTTACGAGATCAGTGTAGTGAGCATAAGCAAAAATGGCCAAAGTCCAGATATGTATGCGGTAAAACTTCTTCCCCCACCATAATTGAGCGCGAATTACAGCGTGGTTTTCACGCTTGTAAGCATAGGGGATTTTCTATGACGTAGGGGCAAATCCCATAAGCGCTAACCAAATTTAGAGAAGTCAAAGGTATCGATTTGCGGGATTCGCTTGCGTGGGCGCTCGCCTAATGAGGCGGCAATCTCAGGCCAATGTTCGAGTACAAATTGTAGGGGTAGCACCGGAACAATCGCTTGTTCTATTTGGTGCCAGATAAATTCAAATTCACGCCATCGGCTGCGACAGGTGGTAGCCCCAGGGGGAAAAAGCACGTGTAATACGCGCCAACTTCTCCGTGAGCAAGGCCAGGAATAATTTACCATATAACCACGCCCTGGAACTACTGGGATCGAATTTCGGTAAGTGCCCCATCTCCAGCAACGTCTTTAAGCGTTTAAAAACGAGTTCCACCTGCCACCTTAAGCGATACCATTCTAAGAGTGCTTCGGTACTGAAGGCCTCCTTAGGATACGTCGAGAATACGATGACATACTGAGCATATTCCAGAGTTTCGGGTTTTAATTGCTTTTGTTTCTTGCGCGCCGTGGCGATTAATTTCTTCTGCGCTTGCTCAATCGCGAGGGCCGATTTGCGCAACGCACAGAGCCGACCAGCGATCGCTGGTCCGGCCCGCTCTTTGACCGAGACCGACCATTCTCGGGTAGCCAAGGGTTGTTGCAGATCGCGCACCGCCGCCAATAAATCAAACGGTTCGCCGTGGGGATCATACAACGGCAACGAACCCGTATTCACCCGTACCAAGACATAGGCGTTATGCGCGGCGACATACGCGATGCCTTTGGCGCTCGCGTAGCCGCGATCACCCATAATATAGTCGCCCGACTGCACGGGATACTGCGTAAAGGTTTCACCCGTGCCCTGGCCTTTGCTCGGACTGATTTTAAAGTAGTCGCAACGAAACTCAGGTACGGTAAAACTGAAATGTAAGCGCCACTGACTGCCCGTTTTCCCCGGCTCCTTAATGATCGAACCATCCACTAAGCGCAGCCGTAGCCCAACGTTCATCGCGGGTGTGCGAATACCGGTTTCCAACAACAGCGTTTGGCACAAACCTAACAACCACCGCTCTGATTTGCGTAAGCGTTTCAGCAGCGCTACATCCGAGACCTCGGCCAAGCCGGCCGCTTTCGCAATCACCGCGGTTTCGCGCAACGAATAACCTTTGCCAACATGCAGCAACAGCACGCGCAGTAAATCGCTCTCTGAACCAAATTCCTTGAGCGGATGTTTGATGGCGCCCGTCTCCCGGGCTAATTGCTGCCAGCCACTGGGAAAGGCCGAGAGGAGTACATCCCAATTTTCATCGACAATCGTCGTCATTTGTGAGTCGCTTGTTTACTTTCATCCGAACAACCTCGACTCACAATCTAGCAAAAACTGAAAAATCTGCGAAAATTTTGGTTAGCGCTTATGGGGTCCAGGGGCTCGGTGCCCGAAACCCGGGTCCGGATATCGAAGGCGGGGGCGATGTGCTGGCCGAACAGATCGAGTTCGAGCTCGATCCGAATAGGGTCAGGCTGGGTCATCTGGGCTCAGAAAATACGTCGGAAAGGTCGCGGCGTTCAAACCGGTAAGGCCCGATATCGGTCACGATCACCTTGGGCATATAGGCCGTGCCGCGGCATGCAAGCTCTCGTCGAACTTCGAGCGGAAATACAAAGCGCCCCCTCACCTGCTACGAATACATAAACGGTGTCCGCGCCTTGCGCCGCGCACTCGATCAGGTATTCATGGCCCTTGGTGAACGGATCGGCGCTGATCACCAAGGCTGCGTTGTTGCCGGAGCGCATCAACGGCGCCCGCTCCCGCAGGTAGCGATGCAATCCGTTACCGTGCTCCAGCAGAACCGCTTTTTCTTGCGCCGCCAACGACTTGAAAACCCAGGCTTTCGAAGGCGCCAGCCGTAGCCGGGCGCGTGAAGATAAAAAAAACCGTCGAAGCCCGCCTCCCGACCGAGGGCGCATCAGCTCGGTGATAATCTCGCCGAGCAGACCTTCACCGCGGAAATCACGGCGCCACCACCAGCATCTTCAGCACCCGGCCGGCCCGGGCGCCGCAGGCGGCGAGCCAGTTTTCTTTAAAAATACCGATCAGGTCATCGAAGGTTTTCTCGAATCGCAGACCGGCACCCTCGACCAGCGCCTGTGCCGAACGCCGATCCCGATCGCCGAGCAGGGGGAGCGAAAATGCCATCGTCTGCGCTCAGAATCCCGGGGTCTTCATGGGAGCGCGCTTTTTGGCACCGAGTTGTGCCTGGGCAATGCTGACGGCACTCATATTAACCAAGCCCCGGACCCTGATGGTCTGGGGTTACCACATGAGCTGGCTGGGCCGAGCCTACCCAAAATCGGCCCGACGCTTGCTCCGTTGCCAAGCACTTTCAGCAGGCTGTAGGCGATATGAGCCGCATCGCCGTTCGGCATGATCAGCAGATTGACTTGGCCCGTGAACCGCGCTTCACCGAAAGCCCGCCAGGCGCAGCTCTTCGGACAGCGCGGTGTCGCCGTGCATCTCACCTTCGGCTTCGAGGTCCGGCGCACGCTCGTGCAGCATTTTTAGCGCCTCGCGCATCTTCCGCGCCGACGCCGTATCGTGGGTGCCGAAGTTCGAGCGCGACAGCAGAGCTACTTTGGGCGTCAGGCCAAACGCGCGCACCCTCGGTGGCGGCGAGCAGCGTCATCTCGACGATCTCTTCGGCACTGGGTTCGGGCGTAACGTGGGTGTCGCACAGAAAGAAAGTCCCGGCCGGGAGGATCAGCGCGGTCACCGTGGAGAGGTCCCGAACCCCCTCACGCACACCCCGATGATCTCCCGTACCTGCTCCAAGTGTCTACGGAACCGGCCCACGGTGCCGCAAAGCATGGCGTCTGCGTCGCCCCGCTGGACCATCAGCGCCGCTACCGCGGTGGCGTCGGTGCGAACCACGGTCTGCGCCTCCAGCACCGAGACACCCTCGCGCCGGGTCAGTTGATGATAGTGTTTCCAGTACTCGCGGTAGCGCTCGTCTTCGAGGATGTTGACGGACCTCTATGTTTTTTCCCGGTTGCAGCCGCAGCCCCAACTCCTCGATCCGCTCCTCGATAACCGCCGGCCGGCCCACCAGCAGGGGATAGGCGATACCTTCGTCGACCACCTGCTGCGCCGCCTGCAGCACCCGCCGCTCCTCGCCCTCGGCATAAACCAGGCGTTTCGGATCGCGCCTCGCTTTTTCGATCACCGGCCGCATGACCGACACCGTACGGTAGACGAAGCTGTTCAAGCGCTCGATGTAAACCTCCATATCCGTAATCGGTCGGGTAGCCACGCCGGTTTCCATGGCTGCTTTCGCCACCGCCGGGGCAATCTGGGTGATCAGCCGGGGATCGAAAGGCTTGGGAATCAGGTACTCGGGGCCAAAGCGCATCGGCTGGTCGCCGTAGGCACGGGTCACCCCGTTCCGAGGGCTCCGCCATGGCCAAATCTGCGATAGCCTTGACGCAAGCGATTTTCATCTCTTCGTTGATGGTGGTAGCGCCCACGTCCAGCGCGCCCCGAAAGATATAAGGAAAACACAGGACGTTGTTGACCTGGTTGGGGAAATCGGAGCGACCGGTGGCCAGGATCGCATCGGGGCGCACCGCCTTGGCCGCGTCCGGCATGATCTCAGGAGTGGGATTGGCCAACGCCAGGATCAGCGGTTTTCTTCTCGCCATGCGCTCGACCATCTCCGGCTTCAGCACCCCCGGGCGCGGACAGACCGAGGAAAATATCGGCTCCCTCTATGACCTCGTTCAGGGGTGCGGGCCTCGGTCTCCACCGCGTATTCGGCCTTCCAGGGATCCATCTGCTCGGTCCGGCCTTGATAAACCACCCCGGCAATGTCGGTGACGATGATATTTTCTTTAGGCAGCCCCATGCTGGTCAGTATGTTCAGACAGGCCAGCGCCGCGGCCCCTGCGCCCGAGGCTACCAGCCTCACCTTGTCGATATCCTTGCCAACCACCACCGCAAGCCGTTCAAAACCGCTGCCCCGACGATGATCGCGGTCCCGTGCTGGTCGTCGTGGAAGACGGGAATAGCCATCCGTTCGCGGAGCGCCTGCTCGATCAGGAAGCACTCAGGGCGCTTTGATATCCTCGAGATTGATACCGCCGAATGTCGGTTCCAGATAGGACACGGCCTCGACGAATTTGTCGGGATCTGTCTGCGCGACCTCCAGATCGAAGACATCGATCCCGGCGAACTTTTTGAACAGTACCGCCTTGCCCTCCATCACCGGTTTGGAGGCCAGCGGCCCGATGTTGCCCAGCCCGAGCACCGCCGTGCCGTTGGAAATGACCGCCACCAGGTTCTGGCGGGCGGTTACCGTAAACGCCTCCGTCGGGTCGGCGACGATGGCGTTGCAGGCCGCCGCCACCCCCGGCGAGTAGGCCAGCGCCAGATCGCGCTGGGTATCCATGGGTTTGGTGGCTACTATGGCCAGCTTGCCGGGTTTCGGTTCGCGGTGATACCGCATTGCAGCAAATTCGAGTTCGTCGGTCATAGCTTTGCTCGATGGTTGGTTCAGACCAGGCGTCTGCTTTGAAAAACACCTCCAGCCCCTGTTATTCAATGACCCGTCCCCACCGGCTGGCAGGGACGGTCTGGCCGCTACGCTGCTAACTGGCGTATCACGTAATGCAGTATCCCGCCATGTTGGTAGTAGTCCCACTCCTTGGGGGTATCGATGCGTACCCGCGCCTGGAATGTTTTCTCGGCGCCGCCCGGCGCTTTGGCAATCACGGTAACCGTTTTGGCGCCTGGGCTCAGATCCCGGATGTCGTAGGTCTCTTTACCGGTGAGACCCAGGCTTTTGCGGTCATCGCCGTCACCGAACTGCAAGGGCAGCACCCCCATGCCCACCAGGTTGGAGCGATGGATGCGCTCGAAGCTCTCGGCGAGCACCGCTCGCACACCGAGCAGCCGGGTGCCCTTGGCCGCCCAGTCGCGGCTGGAGCCGGTGCCGTACTCCTTGCCGGCGAGGATAAGCAGCGGCCACGCTCTCCTGCTGGTAGCGCATCGCGGCGTCGTAGATAAACCAGCTGTTCATCGGAGGGCTGGTGGCGGGTCCAGCTGCCCTCGGTGCCGGGAGCCAGTTCGTTGCGCAGCCGCACATTTGCGAAAGTGCCGCGCATCATCACCTCGTGGTTGCCACGCCGAGACCCGTAGGAGTTAAAATCTTTGGGCTCGACCCCCGCGCTCGGTCAGGTAGCGCCCGGCAGGGCTGTCGACTTTGATCGCGCCGGCCGGTGAGATATGATCGGTGGTGATGGAATCGCCCAGCATCGCCAACACCGCGCGCCCCCTCAATCGGCGCAATGCCGGAGGGCTTTTTGCTCATGCCCACGAAGTAGGGCGGGTTTTGAATGTAGGTGGATTGTTCATCCCACTCATAGCGACCGGCCTCGGGAATTCTGACCTGCTGCCAGCGGGCGTCGCCGGTGAATACGTCGGCATAGCTTTGCCGGAACATCGACACCCGAAACGTGTGCGGCAATGGCCTGCTGCACCTCTTGTTGATCGGGCCAGAGATCTTTGAGATAAACCGGATTGCCCCCCGGCATCCTCACCCAAAGGCTCGTTGTAGAGGTCGATGTCCATTCGCCCGGCAATGCATAGGCTACTACCAGCGGCGGCGAAGCCAGGAAGTTCATCTTCACGTCGGCATGGATACGGCCTTCGAAGTTGCGATTGCCCGATAGCACCGCACACACCGCGAGTTGCTCTTCCTGGACGGCACGTCCGATCGGCTCGGGCAGCGGTCCGGCGTTGCCGATACAAGTGGTGCAACCGTAGCCGACCACGTCGAAGCCGAGTTTGGCTAACGGCTGCAAAAGCCCTGCGGCTTCCAGATAGCGGGTGACCACCTGTGAGCCCGGAGCGAGCGACGACTTCACCCAAGGCTTGGCCGTAAGGCCCTTTTCCGCCGCCTTTTTGGCCAGCAGGCCTGCGCCCATGATGACGCTGGGGTTGGAGGTGTTGGTGCAACTGGTAATGGCTGCGATTACCACCGCCCCGTCTTTTAGGAGAAACTCCTGATCGTGGTAGCGGACCTTGACGCCGCCGACATGGTGCGATTCTTCGGCGCCGATAGCGGTACTGCCGCCTTCGCCTTCGAGGCGAGCCACCGCGCGCAGCTCGCTCGGGCGCCCCTCGCGCTCGGACTGGAACAGGTGCAAGTGCTCCTCCACCGCCCCTTTGGCCTCGGTGAGCGCGATGCGGTCCTGCGGGCGCTTGGGTCCGGCCAGGCTCGGCACCACCGTACCCATATCCAGCTCCAGCACATCGGTGTACTGCGCCTCGGGGGTATCGGGGGTGTGGAACATCTGCTGCGCCTGGGCATAATCGCGACCAGGGCAATCTGCTCCTCTGAGCGCCCGCTCAGGCGCAGATAGTTCAGTGTCTCCTCGTCGATCGGGAAGATCCCGCAGGTCGCGCCGTATTCTGGAGCCATATTGGCAATGGTAGCCCGATCGGCCAGAGGCAGATGGGCCAGTCCGGGGCCGAAGAACTCCACGAATTTACCCACCACCCCCGGGCCCGCAGCATCTGCGTCACCGTGAGCACCAGATCCGTCGCCGTGGCTCCCTCCGGGAGTTTGCCGGTGAGCTTGAAGCCCACCACCTCGGGAATCAGCATGGTGATGGGTTGGCCCAACATGGCCGCTTCCGCCTCGATGCCGCCCACTCCCCAGCCCAGGATCCCCAGGCCGTTGATCATGGTGGTGTGCGAATCGGTGCCTACCAGGGTATCGGGATAGGCCTCTTGACGTCCATCTTCGTCTTTGGTGAATACCACCCGTGCCAGGTATTCCAGGTTGACCTGGTGGACGATGCCGGTTCTCGGAGGTACTACTTTAAGTTGGCAATATGCCTGCTGGCCCCAGCGCAGAAACGCATAGCGCTCCTGGTTGCGGGAGAACTCGATCTCGGCGTTTTTTTCCAGTGCCTCGGGGCTGCCGAAATGATCTACCATCACCGAGTGATCGATCACCAGCTCGGCCGGGGCCAGAGGGTTGATACGGCTGGCATCGCTATCCAACTGGTTCATGGCATCGCGCATCGCCGCTAGATCGACTACCGCCGGCACGCCGGTGAAATCCTGCATCACCACCCGCGCCGGGGTAAACGCGATTTCCCGTTCCACCGGTCGCGCCGGATCCCACTGCGCCAGCGCCAGAATGTCCTCGCGGGTAATGTTCTCGCCGTCTTCGAAGCGCAGTAGATTCTCCAGCAGAATCTTGAGTGAATAGGGCAAGCGCTGCAGATCGCAATGGTCTTTGAGGGCATCGAGGCGGAAATCTGATGGTCTTTGCCGTTGGCCGTCAAACTTGATCGGGCGTTAAAGCTGTCTTTCATTGTGATTAAACCTCCGCAGGCTAGGCGCGGCCCCGTCCTGCCCAGACGTTGGCTGGCACCGATACACACGATTCTGTTGTTCGTACCGCCATGAGCGGAAGCTTGGCGGGTTTAGTCAGTGAGTAGGCGATGAGAAGTCATTGAATCTCTGTGCCAATCAGCGTAGAGAGCTCTTTCTTTACTGCGTGAACCTTGTTTTCGAGCTGTTCAATGGCATCGGCTGTTGCACGCGCACCGCCCTCGCCCATAAAGAAAAAATGATTGCCGTCGACACTGGTAAAGAGTCGGTCGCCGATGTTTCGTGTTAAGTCCAAAATCCCCTGCCATTGCGCATCGGAGAGTTTAAACACGTCTATCTCGTTGCCCAGCAATATAGCGCTTGTAAATAGTGTTGGCGTTATAAATAGTCCAACTCGCTTGATCGACAATGGCGTGCCGGCGGTCGCCACGCCCATTGGGGGCTATTATGCCCACCAAGGGAAAGTTGCCGAAGTTAAAGGCCTGCGATCTTGTTGAAAGACAAAGGATCCATAACATACTGATTGTCAAGGTATTGCTGACCGTAGCCCTGTTGGTTGATGGTGATGTCACCGACGTATTGCGACATATAAATCGACCTCTGGAACAATCTCGCGGCCTTCCTTCTTCCCTTGCGCTACTACTTGTTTGAACCAGCCTGCAAAGTTTTTCCGACGATCCGCATAGCCGCTCTCCAACATTGGGTATTCACGGGTTAAAGCGATCATACCCGGGATCGGCGGAGTCGCGGTCAAGGCGATAAAGAAATCCAGATGATGTCTTGCGCCTGCATGGCTTCGTGGACGGATTGCACAATTTTACCGCCCATCGACCAACCAATTACAATAACTCGATTTTGCAGGCCATGTTCCCTTGATTGTTTTGTCGGCTAGCGCGGCTACTTGTTTACCCCAATCACGAATCGTGAAATCCGGATGGTTGGTTTCAATCGCGGGGTCGCTGAGTGCGATGGGGTAGGATAGCGCGAGAAAGTTATACCCCTTCTCATTTACCCAGAAGGCCAAGAAATCTTCCGCTTTATAGCCTTGGTGTCCGCCATAGAATACGCGTGCTGTGTGATGCGCACCGGGGACAAACACCAACAAGGGTTTTGTCTTGTCGCCAGCAATATACTTGTAGATAGCCGGATATCCCGCCGCTTGCTCAATAACTTCGCCCGTATATGTATGTTCCTGCGCCGCGCCGACGCCTGTTGACCACCCTGCAAGATAAACCGATAGCACGAATACAAAAGCGTTGGATACTGCTTTCCCCATTTCTATAAACTCGCATTTTCAACAAAGCCTGCATTTCCAAAATAGAAGAATTCTGCTCTGCCAAGCATTCAATAATCTTTCACAGCGACTTAGGGGAGAGACCATATCCTGCTGGGTATGAAAAGCAGGCCCGCGAACAATTTGCGCGTGGTGCGCAGTACGCCAGCCGACTTGACAACTAACTGATCGTTGGCATAGGCCAGATCGAGCGCAATTTCGATACTGCCGCTGGGGTGTTCGACACGGCAGTGCGTCGGCGGAGCGCTGTCATGCACCGCCAGGCCGTCGGCGACTGAGCCCTTGAGCGCGCTGCAACAACTGACACAAATAGCGCCGTTACCGCATGGGCAGCGTGACAGGCGGTGGGTACGAAATAGCGTGAGGTGATATTGCCGCCCGCTCTTGGCGGTGCCAGCAGGGCAAACTTGGGCACCACCAGACCGGACACATCGCCCATGCCCATGCGCCGCGCCGCCGCCAGACGGATAGCTTCCAGCCGCGCCATGAAGTCTCGGTCGCTGTCCAGTTCGGCCTTGCTTTCATAGCCGGTTTGCCCATCGCAGCGGCGTTGACCATGACCATGGGCACCGAGACGTCGATGCAGGTAACTTCGACGCCTTCGATTGATGTCTTTGACCTTGCCCGTGGGCAGCAAGCGCGCCGGTTTTGGAGCCGACGATTTCGCTGAAATTGAGCACCACGGGGGCGGCCGTCCCCGGCACGCCGTCGATGGCCGTGTCGCCGTCGTATTGCACTTCGCCGTCCGGGGTCTGCACCACGGCTTCGATCAGGCTGTCGGTGTTGACGTTGCGGATGCGCACAACGGGTTTCACCCGGGCTGGGCTTCGACCAAGCCGCTTTCGATGGCGATACGGCCCCACCCCGGCCAGGACCTATTGCCGCAGGACGGCGCCGTGTCGACAAATGCCCTGTCGATGGACACCTGGGCGAACAGATAATCGACCTCGGCCTTGGGGTGGTCGGAGGGTGAGATGATGGCGACTTTGCTGGTGAGCGTGGTCGCGCCGCCGATGCCGTCGATCTGGCGCGCGTCGGGTGAGCCCATCGCGGCCAGCAAGACCCGATCGCGCACGGTTTCGGCGTCGGCCGGCAGGTCGGCGGGCGTTTGAAATACGGGCCTCTTGAGGTCCCGCCGCGCATCAAAGATACAAGGGATCGCTGTTTGTTTGGTCACTGTGCAAACCTCTCTAAACCGACAATCAATGCGCCATCAGCACCGGCAATTTCGGTGTGCTTCCATGACCGTGACCGGGTCACGCCGCCCATGATCCAGGTCGCGCACCCTGTGCTTGATGGCTATAGCCGCCGGTTACCAGCAGGTCGGCGCACCACGGGTTTTTGCCTACGCTCCAGCAAGCGCCCCTCACCGGCTGAGTGGTTTTGGCGCCATCGACGCATCCGTAGCTCGACGCCGACACGCCGTGCCAGCCAAGGTAGGTCCAGCAAACCGTCGGGGTCGGGCGCTGCGGCGATCGTGTTCCTTTATCGCTACGGCACTGGTGACGACGGTCACCGCGGCGGCTTTTACCAACAAACCATGCGCGGCATCCAGCGCTGCGGGCGATTTCGGTGCTGTTGTTCCAGCCGATCACGACATGGTGCTAGCGGCTAAACGTCTGTCTGCGTGCGTGGCATGTACAGCATGCCGGGCCGGCCGGATTCGGTAAGCACCGCCTCGAATCATGGCCGAGGGTCCTGTGCCTGCGGCGGTTGAGCCACCACGATCAGATCCACCAGGCGGGCGCGCTCCGCCACCAACTGACATGCGCAGCACCGGTGCGCTTCGCAAGCCAGGATGCGGACTCGCCGCCCTGCGCCCGCTGGCGTTGCTCGCACCACGGGTGACGCCTTGTTGCTGACATAATTTTATAGGAACAACTTCGCGGTGTTGCTTGGCGCCTCGTCACTGCCGTGTTGATTCGTCGGCCACCTTGGTCAGGCTGTCCATGAATAGCTTGCGGTACATGCCGACGAATACTGTCAGGGATCATTTCGCGCGGGCTGACGTATGGATGAAACAGCACCTCCAGATGGGCCTGAAAATGCTTGTGCGACGGCGAGCGCGCCCTGTGATCCGCTCGGCCGGCTTGACCGCGCAAGCCGAGCGGCATCAGCAATAGCGTTCTAAATGGCGCTCATGGCTGAGTTCTACCTCGAATGCAATCAGCCAATTGGCCAGGGCAATTCCACCACGTCCTGCAGCAGGCCGCGCGGAAAATCCAGGATACATCATGTTGGCGAGGAAAACCAAAAAACCGACGCCGCAAGCGGTGAGTATGAGCGTACGCGTCCAGCGGGGAGATGCGCGCTTCCAGCAGCAAAAACACGATAAAAAATGTGCAATGATGGCGATGATAAAACCCGAACAAATACATTGCACTACCAAGCAGACCCGGCCAGCCAATAAACATAGTACCATCAGGCCCGCCATACCGCCCTGCGCCGGCGTGTCGACGCCGTAGGTCGCACGTATTCCGTGCTCCTGATCGTGAGTTGACCGGGTCGCCGATACGGCGCCTTTGACCAGCTTGATCACTCACCCAAGGCGGTGAACACCAGCATGATCGCGGCGACGGCGCCGGTAAACACGCCACCCAGAAACGACTGCTGCAAGGCGTCGTAGAGCCCGTAGGCAAAGGCCAGCAGCGATAAAAGCCGGCGAAAGCGATCTGTGGCCCGTCCGGTCTTGCTCGGCTTGCGAAAGCGATTCTTGCTATTGCCCGCTGTCGCCGCGCTTGCCGTAAAGCGCGCCCAGCACGACGGATGCCACCGTCAAACCGCCGATGATCAATACGCCGGGGCGCAGCAGAAAGCCCCAGTCGTAGAACTGCACCGCCTGGTAGAGATAAGTCTCCATCTGCCCGGACAGTACGAAGACGATCAGAAACGCCGCCGCGACCAGCCGAAACGCTTCATTAAAATACCCAACAGACCGATAGCGAACAGCGCTATTACGTCGCCGAGCAGGCGGGTGGCCTGGAAAGCGGCGAAACAGATCACCATGATCATGAACGGCGCCAGGATCGGGTAGGGAATGGTGGTGAGTCGCGCCACTTGTTTGGAAATCAACAGGCAACTGCCAGCGCCGATCACGTTGGCCAGAGCCAGCGACCAGATGATGGTATAGGTCATGTCGATGTTCTCGCCGACCATAGACGGCCCGGCCTCCAGGCCCAGCAACACCATACCACCCAGAAACACTGCCATGCTTCCGAACCCGGCACGCCGAACAACAGAGTCGGAATCAGGCCACCGCCCTCTTTAGCGTTATTGGCCGATTCCGGGGCCAGCACGCCGCGAACATCGCCCTTGCCGAACTGGGATTTATCCTTGCTGGTCTGCACCACATGGCCGTAAGCGATCCAGTCCACCACGCTGCCGCCTAGCCCCGGTATCGCGCCGATCATGCAGCCCATGCCGGAGCAGCGCAGAATCAGCCATTTATTCCGGATCGTGTCTTTGAGCCCGTCGAACCAGCCCTTACCCAGGGTTTCACCGCCGGCAATAGAGCGGTTCTGGCGCAGCAGATCGACGATTTCGGGGATGGCGAAGATGCCCAGACCGACTACCACCAGTGGCAAGCCATCCCAAAGATAATCGAGGTCGAAGATCATTCGCGGCTCACCGGTTGCCGGGGCGGTACCCATGCCGCCCAGTAGCAGCCCCAGACCGGCAGCGGCTAGTCCTTTGATAATGCTGTTGCCGGCCATCACGCCCACCATGCTGAGGCCCAGCACCGTCAGCATGAACAGTTCGCAGATCCAAACAGCAGGATCAGCGGTCGGGCGACCAGCACGAACACGGTCAGGATCAGTGCCCCGAACAGGCCACCGAACAGCGAGGCCGAGAACGCTGCGCCCAAGGCACGCGCTGCCTGGCCCTTTTTGGCAAGCGGAAAACCGTCCATGATTGTTGCCTGCGAGGAGCTGGATCCGGGTATGCCCATCAACACCGAGGTAAAAGTGTCGGGGTTGGGGATCACGGCCACCAGACCGATCAGCAGGGCCAGGGCCGAAGTCGTGTCCATGCCATACAGAAACGGCAACAGCAGCGACATCCCGGCGATGCCGCCGAGACCGGGAAAAATGCCGACCGCGAGTCCGAGAAATACCCCGCCGATCAGATAGAGAATGTGTTGGACGCTGAGCACGTTGGCCAGCGCCGCGAGTGCCGCTTCGAGCATGGCGTCTCGTCTCCTCTGTTTTTACCCCCTCTTCTCATGGGAGGGGGTGTGTTTGGAGCTTGTGCTCAGAGCCTGACGTTGTATCTTTCCTTAAGCCAGTTGGCCATCCACTCCTTGGCCTCTGGCGCGACTTCGGTGGCGAGCTGCTTCATCTTTTGGGCCGCTTCGCCGACGGCCTGTTTGTAGTCGCCCAGTACTTCTTGCTTTTTGGCCTGAAACTCCTCGGACGCGACGGCAGCGGCAGCAGCATCACGCCAGGCTTGCACGACATCGTCCGGCGTGTCTTTGGGCAGGAAGACCATCTTCTGGGCGGCGAAACCGGAAGTGAAGAACGCTTTCCAGGCATCGAACCAGGGGCCGGAGGGCGGCTCGCCGTGCACCATCTCGTAAGCTTCGGCAAAGTGCGGCAGATCGGGAAAAGTCGGATCGCGCACCAGGTTGCCGTCGTCGTCCAGCGCCCCCCAGCTCATGATCGGCACGGCCTCGCCAGCCTCGACCAGCGGCGTCACACTCTCCAGATAGGCTGAGGAGGTCTGATAGTCGACGTTGGTCTCACCGCGCTCGAAAGCGAGCCGACCGGCGCCACGGCCCTTCATTCCAAACACCGCTTTGACGTTCAGCCCCAGTTTCTCCAGGGCCAGCAATGGGGATGATGTCCAGCGAAGTTGCACCCTGGCTGCCGTAGGTAAGCTCCGTGTCCTTGAGCTTACCGAGATCCGCAGCCGACTCGACGCCCAGATCGGGCTTGAGGTAAAGCACGCCACCGGTTGGGGAAGCGAGCACCGTGATCCAGTCCTTGTATTCGTAGCGCACCATCCGGTCGCCGAGCAGATAGGGAAACTGGGTCGAGCCCGAGGTGCCCAGTACGGTCAGCCCGTCAGCCTTGGCGCGCATATGGAATTGATTGGCACCGGTAGTGGAACCGCCACCAGGCACGTTCTTGACCGCAACAACCGGCTTGCCCGGCAGGTTTTCGGACAGAAATGGCGAGTAGAATCGTGCCCAGGTGTCCGAACCGCCGCCCTCTTTGAACGGAATGATGAACTCGATGCGCTCGCCGCTAAAGTCGGCTGCCTGGGCGGTGCCGGCTATACCCAGAAGCCCGGCGCAGGCGACGCCCAACGTGGCGGCAACGCCGACAAAAAGGTTGAAACCTGAAGACATTGGATTTCGTTTCATGCTGCTATCTCCTCCAAGTTAATGATTGTTTACCCTCATCACCGACTGAGAAGGGTCAAGTGCTGAGTATAGTTACAGATTAGCAAGCTTTCCTTTCATCCACCTTTCATCCTATAAGGAATTCAGCCTTAGCCGATTCAGTTCTTACGATCTTTCGGCTGCATGCTCGCGTCAGGGGATGCTAAGATTTCTGCAACACGCTGACTAAGCGAAAGATATAGTCACAAGGTCAAACGATGAAAGTGTTACTGGTAGAAGACGACCGGCAGTTGGCCGTGGGTCTGAAGGAGGCGCTGCAGCAGCAAGACTATGCCGTCGACTGGGTCAGTGACGGCGCCAGGGCGGAACGCTGGCTGGACACCGAGCATTTCGATTTGGTTGTGCTCGATTTAACCCTACCGAACCGTGACGGGATCACGATCCTGAAGCATGTGCGCGAGCGCGGCAACCAGGTTCCCATCCTGATCTTGACCGTGCGCGGCGAGGTGGCAGAGCGCGTAACCGGGCTCAATCTCGGCGCCGACGACTATCTGACCAAACCATTTGCATTATCAGAATTGGAGGCGCGGCTGCGGGCGCTGCTGCGCCGAAGTCAGGGTCACGGGGAGACCAGGCTGGTGCTCGGCCCTTTGATTTTCGATACCGTCAGTCGCACCGTGACACTGCACGGCGAGTTGCTTGAGTTGCCACGGCGCGAACTGTGCCTGCTCGAGATTTTGTTGTACCACGCCGGGCAAGTGGTAAGCAGGGAGCAGATTGCCGACCGGCTCTACTGCTTCGATAATAGTGTCGGAATCAACGCTATCGAGGTTTATATCCACCGCTTGCGCAAAAAGTTCGAACCCGCCGGCATTCGTATTCGAACGGTGCGCGGGTTAGGCTACCTATTGGAGCGCTGATGCCCCAAAAAAACTGGTCTTTACGGCGGCGGCTGCTCGCGTGGCTGCTGGTTCCTTTGTTGTTGCTCTGCACCTTGCTCCTCGTCCAAGCCTATGCGAGCGCGCGCGCATCCGTGGACAGAGTTTACGACAAAATTCTACTCTCACTGGCGCTCGCCATCGGCGAAAGCGTCGTGGCGGCCCGCGGATCTATGATTTCAGACACCATGCTGGAGGCTATCAGGGAAATCACCGCCGATGAGGTTTTTTATAAAGTCATAGGACCCGACTACGCCTATCTCACCGGCTACGAGGACCTGCCGCAAGTGCCCGCCGAACTTGGAACGGAGGGCGGTACACCGCTGTACTACAATGCCGTCTACCGCAAGCAGCCGGTGCGCATGGTAGCCCTCGATCAATATGTCAATCAGTGGGATTTAAGCGGCTGGGTGCGGGTCCAGGTCGTCATGACGCGTAACGATCGGGACCAGCTGATCGGCGAGTTGGTACGAGAAACGGTAGGCCGCTTGCTACTTCTGGTGGTGCTGGCCAGCGTTATCATCTGGTTTGCGGTTCAGAACGGTCTCAAGCCGTTGGCCCATGTGCAACAGGAATTGCGCAATCGCTCGGCCCAGGATCTGCATCCAATCGAATCCGAGGTGCCGCGCGAGATCCGGCACTTGGTCGCAGCCATCAACAGCTTGATGAAACGGCTCGGCGCGAGCCTGAGCGCGATGCAGTCCTTTATCGCCGACGCCGCCCATCAGCTTCAGACCCCTTTGGCCGCTTTGCAGACCCAGACCGAACTGGCGCTGCGAGCTGCCGATCGTGAAGGCATGCGCGCCGCGGTCGAGGAGTTGCAGCATATCATCTGGCGCACCACCCGGCTGGCTGGCCAACTGCTGAGCGACGCCCGCGCTAGCAACGCCGTCGGCACGATCGATAAAACCCCGGTTGATTTGACGGCCTTGGCCGCCAAAGTGACCCGGGAGCTGGTGCCTTTAGCGCTAAAGCGCGATAACGATCTGGGATTCGAGGGGGACGATGCCTTACAGATACAGGGTGAGGCCTTGTTGCTCAAGGAAATGCTGAAGAATCTGATCGACAACGCCATCCGGTACTGTCCCTCGGGCGCGCAGATCACGGTGCGGGTACGGCGGGGGGCAGCACCGAAAATCGCCTTCCTGGAGGTGGAAGACGAGGGCCCCGGTATTCCGGAAGCCGAGCGCGAGCGCGTGTTCGATCGCTTTTATCGCGCGCCAGGCGTCGAAGCCGAGGGTTCCGGGCTGGGTCTGGCCATCGTGCGGGAAATCGTCCAGGCGCATGAAGCTACGATCAGCCTGGATACGGGCAGCAACGGCACGGGTTTATTGGTAAAGATCAATTTCAATCAGGTTTGAGGCGGCGTATGAAACTACTTATCCGCCTCGGCGGACGCGATGCGCGAGACGACCGCGTCGGTGAAGGCGCGGGTGCCGGTCTTGCCGCCAAGGTCTGGCGTGCGAAGTTCGGGCGTGCGCAAGACCTCTTCAAGCGCGCGGTCAATCGCAGCGCCCGCGCGCGTCAACGACGCATTGTCCGCGCGCGCGCCCATCCAATCCAGAAGCATCGCCGCCGACCCGATCAGCGATGTCGGGTTTGCCTTGTCCTGACCGGCGATGTCGGGGGCCGATCCGTGCTGCGCCTGCGCCATCGCCCTGTCCTCGCCCGCATTCAGGGAAGCCGCGAGGCCGAGGCTACCAGACAGTTCGGAGGCCAGGTCCGAAAGGATATCGCCGAACATGTTGGTCGTGACGACGACATCATAGAGCTGCGGTTCGCGGATCAAATGGGCGCACATCGCATCGACCAGCACCTCATCATATTCGATGTCGGGATAATCCTTCGCCACTTCCCGAGTGCATTCGAGGAAGAGCCCGCAGGTGACACGCATTACGTTGGCCTTGTGAACGGCGGTCACACGACTTGAGCGCGTCTTGGCGAGCTGAAAAGCCGCGCGCGCAATCCGCATGCAGGCATGGCGTGTGATTCTTCGAAATGCGAGCGAGACGTCGGCCGTCACCATAATCTCGCCCGGCCCGCTGTAGAGACAGCGGTCGGCATAGAATCCTTCCGTGTTCTCGCGCACAATCACGAGATCGATCGGGATGCCCGCACGGGGCGGAATATTGGCGCGCGTCCGGGCGGGACGGATATTGGCGAATAGATCAAGCCCTTTGCGCAACTCACCCGAGGGATTGAGCCCGCCCTGTTCGCGCAGCGGATACTCGTTGTGCGATACCGGCCCGAGCACGACGCCGTCGCATCCGGCGACCCGCTTAAGGGTACCGTTGGGAAACGTGCTTCCCTCGGCCCGCAGCGCCTCGAATCCAATCGCGACTTCCTCGAAAGTCAGGCCGAGGGCAAAAGCGTCAGACGCAGCCTCCAGTACTTGACAAGTCGCCGAAGAAATTTCCGGGCCGATGCCATCTCCCGGCAAAAATGCGATTTTTCGAGTCATGCTTCCTCCGCCTGGGCGTATGGTCCTGAGTCGGATCATGAATGTATTTTGAATCAGTGGCGATAGGAACAGTGTAGACGCTAGACAAACTTGACAGCGTGAGTAATACGCCGTCATCCTGGGTCAAGCGTCATATTAACCGCCAATTAAAGATGATCTCATGAGCCAAATTGTCATCGATATACCCGATCAGAGTCTTGTTGCTCTCAATCAAACTCCTGAACAATTCTCAGAGATGCTGCGTATGGCGGCAGCGGTCAAGCTTTATGAGCTAGGGCGCTTGTCCTCTGGCGCAGCAGCAGAACTAGCAGGTTTGCCGAAGCCTGTATTTTTGTCGCGGCTCGCAGACTTTGGCGTTGATAACTTTATTTTCGATCCCGAGTCCGTAAAACGAGAAACACGACTTGCCTGAAGTTATTTGTAATACTTCGCCGCTACAGTATTTACATCAACTCGGCCAACTCAAACTCTTACCAAGCCTGGCCAAGCAGGTAATAGTGCCTGATGCTGTTGTTGAAGAACTCGCGGCTGGTGTCGCACATGGTATTGACCTGCCTGATCCTACCAAGCTCGACTGGTGCATCATTCGTACGCCACGCAGTGCCCCTGTGTTGCCGCTGGTGAGCGACCTCGGCGCAGGTGAAATAGAAGTACTCGCGTTAGCACTAGAAATCGGCGATGCCATAGCCGTACTCGATGATTCACAAGCGCGGGTTCGTGCGGAAATGCTCAATATTCGCCTAACCGGCACATTAGGTTTACTGTTGGATGCGAAGAAAGCAGGTTTGATTGATGCCGTCAAACCTCTGCTTGATGAATTACACCAACGGCGTTTCCGCTTGGCAACACCAATACGGCAAATGGTGCTTGCGCTCGCTGGTGAGCAGACTTGACCTCACCGCAGTCAAGCTCGAATTCCGCACACACGAAACATTGTCACCCTTTATTTTACCAGCACACCCCGAAACGGCACGGGCTCGGCAGCGCCCGGCAGAAGTTGCTGCAGCTCCCCCTGGCGTCTTGGCGAGCTGAAAAGAGGACTGGGATCAGGTGCGCTGAATCTTCTGCACTTCGATCTCTTTTGTGACCTTTGGCGCAGGGTGTGATTTCTCGATCGCGTAGCGCACCAGCGTGGCGAAGCGATAAATCCCATGGACGAACTTGCTATAGGGTAAGGTAACAAACAGCGCCAGCACGACGCCTAAGTGGATGGCAAGCAATTGCCCCATGGCCGCTGTTTCGCGGAACACCAACAGGACCAAGCCGGTAAGGCTGGTTAAAAAAAGCAGCACCAGGAAGGCGACATCCATACCGACCAGTTCGTGCTTGCCCGGCTCCGGATCGCTTTGGCGTTTGAGCCAGAGTAATCCGGTCGTCCCGATCAGCAGTCCCACGCCGCCGACGGTCCCCAACACAACCGGCAGGCTCCAATACGGATAGGGCGCCTGCCAGCCGAAGCCGTAGTCGTAAACGGTGGCCACGCAAGTGGCGGCAAAACAGAGCAAGAAACCATATAAAACCATTTGATGAAACCATCGCCTCGCGTGGGAGAACCGTTCATCCGGATAGTTGCAGCCGTCGCCGCCGCCTGCCAGATATCTCATTTTGCCGGCGTCGAGGGTTGCGCGCCATAGCGCTTTTGGCTCGCCAAGCCCGCCCGGACTGCCACCCGTGTCCCGCCAGAAACGAGCGAGCCCCTTCCACAGCGCAACGATAGCGAATATAAAAACAGCCGATGCCGGCAGCACCATCACCCAGTGGGGAATGACCTCATAAAAGGCCCCCTCGCCTGTGTGAGCCGAAGACAATACTGCGGAATCCTGGAAGATATTGGTGAGCAACATAACGATGACCAGGCACGCCGCCGTGATCAGCGAGACAACCAAACCGTTGCGCTGGAACAGGCCGGCGAGGAAGCCGGGCCAGGCATATTCCTGATACGATTCCGCCCTGAGTTCGGAGAAGGTCTTGGGGATATTGACGTCGAACTCGTGCGGCGGGGCGTACTGGCACGCGTAATAGCAGCCGCGGCAGTTGTGGCACAGGTTGGCGAAATAGACCAAATCCTGCGCGGGAAAAGACTTGCGCTGCATCATCGCAGGAAACACCGCGCAGTAGCCCTCGCAATAGCGACAGGCGTTGCAAATAAGCATAAGCCGTTCGGCTTCTTTGACCAAGTCAGTGGCTGGCATTGCGTGCTGCCTCCTCTCCGGCGATGCGGCCGAAAACAGAACCAATCGTCATCCCGATCCCGGCGATATAACCCTGGCCCAGGATATTGCCCGCCATGATCTCACCCGCCGCGTAGATGTTTTCGGCGAGCTTGTCGTCCTGCATGATCACTTGGGCCTGCTCGTTTACGGCGACCCCGAGATAGGTGAAAGTAATGCCGGGCCGCAGCGGATACCCATAAAACGGGGGCGTATCCAGCGGGCGCGCCCAATGCGTCTTCGGCGGATCCAAGCCTGCGGTCGCGCAATCGTCCAAACCGGTCGAGTCGAAGTTACCGGGTCTGACAGCCTTGTTGAACTCGGTGACGGTGTTTTCGAGCGCATCCGGGTCGAGTTCCAGTTTGGCGGCGAGTTCACGAATGGTGTCGGCTTGGAGCGGCGGGAAAACCGTCGGCATAAACAGACCCTGGGACTTGGCATCGATAAGCGCGTAAGCGATCTGACCCGGCTGCCGGGCGACGAGCCGGCCCCAGATCGCGTAACGCTTCGGCCAGATATCTTCGCCTTCGTCATAGAAGCGTTTTGCATCCCGATTGACGACGATACTAAAGCAAACGCAATCGACTCGTGTGACAATCCCGCCATCGTATTTGGGCGCGCGGGCGTCGATCGCTACGGCATGACACTGATCGGGGGCGCTGACGGAGCTTGCGCCGTTGTCGAGCAGCACCCGCAGCAGTCGCCCCTGGTTGTACGGCGTGCCCCGGATAAGAAAGTTCTCGGCAATGTCCCCCCAGCCCTCCTTAAGCCAGGCGATATTCGCCTCGAAGCCGCCCGCGGCTACAACGATTGTTTTAGCCCGGACTTCGTGGGATGTGCCATTTTGCACCACGGCCGCCGAAGAAAAGCGGCCATCCTTAATCGTCAGATCACGGACCTCCGCATCGTACACGATCTCGACGCCGAGCTTCTGAGCAGTCTCGAAGTAGGCATTGACCAGCGCTTTGCCGCCGCCCAAAAAAAAAAGCATTGGTGCGGGCCAAGCTTAGGGTGCCACTCAGTGGTGGTTGAAAGCGGACACCGTGTGCCATCGCCCAGTCCAGCATGTCCTCGGACTTGCGGATCATAAAGCGGGCCAGTTCCTCGTTGGTCTTACCACCCGTCACCCGCAGCAGGTCTTCCCAGAATTCGTCCTCGAGGTAGGGCCCGGTGAGGAAGTCGTTCCCTTGTTTGTGCATGTAACGGAGGTTGCGCGTGTGACGGCTGTTGCCACCTCGAGAATGTTTGGGGGCGTGTTCGAGGATGAGCACTGTAGCACCCGCGCGCCGCGCTGTTATCGCGGCGCACAAAGCTGCATTGCCTCCGCCCACAACTAATACGTCGAAGGTTCGGGATAGATCAGTCATCGAAAAACTGGCTCATTTTTATGAAAGTTCAATCACAGTTGTGTCTAGAACCGCAAGTATAATCACATAGCATATACAACCAAGCTTTCAATAACCTTTCACGTCACAATTCGAACTCAACGGCTATAATGTCATCGCCTGCGTTAAACACAGCTCGCCGTAACTGGCGATGCCATAACGGCGCACAACTACCAAAACCTGGAGGATAAAAAAATGTTGAAAACCAAGCCAACCCTTGTGCTCAGTGCAGTTTTGTTAGCTGGAACAAGCGCTCCGGCGCTTGCCCAATCCGACGCGGTGGAGCGGATGAGCAACGTCCAAACTACGGGCGCGTCGTTCGCGGACGAGTTCATCGACCAAACCGGTCCGAACGCCGAGCAAATCAAGAAAAATCTGGAGCGGATCAAGCTGCCGGCCGGATTTAAGATCGGCCTCTACGCCATCGTGCCCGACGCCCGGCACATGGCGGTCGCCCCGCAGGGAACCGTGGTATTCGTCGGAACGCGCAAGGTCGACGTATACAGCGTCGTGGATCGCGACAAAGACCGCGTCGCCGAAGACGTGCAGCCCTTCGCCCCGCCGATCGATTTCAGAGTGCCCAACGGCCCCTGTTTTACGCCCGACGGTTTCCTGTATATCGTCGAGAACAATCGTGTGCTTATCTTCCCCGCCGCCGAGTTCTTCCACGAAAACCCCGACGTCGCGCTGGCGCCGGTGGTTCCCCAGGGCGAACTGATTCCGCCGGAGGAAGAGAGTTTCAACCACGGCGCCCGCGTCTGCCGCGTCGGCCCGGACAACAAACTCTATATTTCCCTGGGACAGCCGTACAACGTGCCGCCCCCGGAAAAAGCCGATCTCTATGATAAATGGGGCATCGGCGGCATCATCCGGATGGATCGCGACGGCAAGAATCGCGAGGTCTACGCCTATGGCGTGCGTAACTCGGTCGGCATGGATTTCAATCCGGCCAACGGCGAGTTGTGGTTCACCGACAACCAGGTAGACGGTATGGGCGACGACATCCCTCCGGGCGAACTCAACCGCGCCACCGGGCCCGGTCAGAATTTCGGCTTCCCGTGGTACGGGGGCGGCAGCGTGCGTACCAACGAATACAAAGACTCGGAGCCGCCGGCCGACCTCGTGTTCCCCGAGGTCGAGATGGACGCGCACGCCGCCGATCTCGGCATGGTGTTCTACACCGGCAAGATGTTCCCGGCAAAGTACCAGGGCGGCATCTTCGTTGCGCAGCATGGTTCGTGGAACCGCACGACGCCGATCGGCGCACGCGTGATGTTCACTTCGCTGAACGAAGAAGGCGGGGCCCAAGAAACCGTGGTCTTCGCCTCCGGCTGGCTCAACGAGGAAACCGGCGAGTATCTCGGTCGCCCGGTCGACGTGGCAATACTCAAGGACGGCTCGTTATTAGTCTCTGACGATCTCGCCGGCGCTATCTACCGCATCTGGTACGAGGGCTGATCATTGATGCGCCTGTGCATCATCATGCTCGGGCTGGCAGCCGCCGTCGCTTGCAGCGACGCGGCTGTTGCCGGCGATCCGGTCGCAGGCAAAGCACGGGCGCAACAATGCGCCCCCTGCCACGGCATCGACGGCGTCGCCCAGCAGCCGAACGTACCCAATATCGCCGGCGAGAGCGAAGTATACCTCACCAAGCAGCTCAAAGCCTTCCGTTCCGGTGAGCGCAAGGACGAGCAGATGTCGCTGATGGCCAAGCCCCTCAGCGACGAGGACATCGCCAATCTCGTCGCCTGGTACTCGAGCATCGAGTTCACGGTAAAGCCGCCCCCCTAGCGGGGCGTTAGGCCCGATCCGTACAGCTTCAACTATAAAGGCTTCGCTCACGCAACCTCAATGGCAAGTTGCTCCCGCCGGATCACCAGCAGCGTATAAATCGCCGCATACAGCCCGATAACGATCAATCCGATCCACTCGATCTTAAGCGGCGTAAACTGGAACAGCAGCACCAGCCCGGACATCGCCACCCAATTGCCGAGGACATAGGCCGGTTTGCCGAAGCGCTCGACGCTCAGATTGAGATTATCGGTGTAGAGCCGGATCAGGGAATCCAGCGAGTTGATCACGAAGATCACCCCGACGATGACCATAGCAGCGGTGAACAATCCACCAACGGCGACATTGGCGCTGTGGTAGTGGTAAAGCACCGAGAACCACACTGCGATCGGGATCGACGGGATCACCAGCAAGGCGATCAACAACTGCCAGGTCGGCAAACCGCCGACGAAGCGCGACACGAACTGGCCGATCATGATGCTCCAGGAGAACCACCAGAACAGATAAAAAGCGTGGTAATCGCTGATCGGAAGCAAAAACCGATGGATATTGCTGAAGTACTCGCCGATATTGGCGAAACTCGCGGTGAAACCGGTGACGCCCATGCCGGACCACAGCCACATCCCGGCGATCAGCGCGAAAAACAACCAGGTCGAGGCGACGCTCAGTATTTTCACGTATTTGATATCGGTGCTCGACAGTACGGCGCACAGAATGACGATGCCGACCAGGGCGTAGCGAAAGGGGTCGGTGATGCCGGTGATATAGTCCGGCAGATAGCTCAGAAACAAATAAGCGGTGAACGCGCAGGTGCCGATCACGACGATATTGTTGACGACCTTCACCGCCGGAATCTCGAACAATTTGACCTTGGGCTCGACGATGCAGAAATAAAACGTGGTCAGAAAGTAAAAACCCCAGACCAGAAATCCCCAGAACCCGAATTCGATGGCCAACGGATTGGCGAAGCCGTACTCCTCATAGCCGGCGAACTCGGTCAGAGGAAACATGATCAGACCGACATCGAGACCGGAGGTGAACAAGATCGCCATAAAGGCGAACAGCGAGGTCGGCATCGGGCCTTCGCAGCGTAAGGTCCCGAAGCGGATGACGATAGCGAGCGATGTCAACAATGTCGTGATGATGGCGACTGACAGAATGGTCTGCATGGTTTTCTCCTCCCCGTAACATTTATGCTATAGCACAAAATTTCATCTATAGCGTCGTCAAGCGATACACTTTAGAGGATTGGATCAATCGAACTTACGAAAGACCTGATTTCTCAGTCGCGAGCCATCGCAAAAGGCAAGCGTATCCGTGATGTTCAATGACTTGTCGACCAGTATGGCGGCCGATGTTCAAAACGGGTCAAGAAAAGCACTCCGATATTCGAGAGCGGAGGAACTTTATATGAGTACCACTGGTATGAGCATTATGGCATCGGTAGATTCGAAACCAAGCTGAAGGTTGTCGCAAAGAAATGATTGTTAAGCTGAAATCAAAGAATCCCCGCTACCCCGATCTGTCCGAAGATCAGCCGTACTTTGTCATAGGCATAGAGACAGATGACTATAGGATATTGAACGACGCTGGAAAACCCTATCTTTATCCGCCCGAGATCTTCGATGTGATAGATGCACGTGAGCCACAAGATTGGATAACGGAAATCGGTGATGATGGTGAGCGGTATTCGTACCCCTCGCCATTAAACGAAGCTGGCTTTTTCGAGGATTTTTTTGACCAGAAGCATGAACAAACGTCCATATTTTGGCATGTTGTAAATCGGAGACTCTCCGACGCCGCATGAGCCCGTCATGCGTGCCAGAGAGTCCACACAAAATTAACGCTATGGCTCACCCGATTCGCTGTTCGGTCTTGGGATCGAAGGCAACCGCCTTTTCCATATTGATCGCGAATGGGAACCACTCGCCGGCGCGCACGGCGACATCGGCGCGAAATCGCCCCGTCACGTCGCGCCCTCCCATCTGGCTGACGACGAACGTGTCCGACCCTGCCGGCTCGGTAACCTCGACCGGCGCTTCGATCACATGGATCGCATGAGAATTCCGATCCGCGCCGTCCCGGTCGGTGATCGCTTCTGGCCGGATACCCAGCACGATCTCGCGTCCCACGAGCCCGGATACAAGCTTCTCGGGCGCGAAGGGTAGCTGCACCGTCTCACTGTTGGCGAGGCGTACTTCTGCAACGGGTTGGCCATTCGCCGTCACAACCTTCGCCGGGAACAGGTTCATCGATGGCGAGCCCATGAATCCCGCGACGAACATGTTGGCGGGGTTGTCGTAGATTTCCTTCGGTGTGCCGAGTTGCTGCACGTAGCCGCGATACATCACCGCGATCCGGGTCGAGAGGGTCAGCGCCTCGATCTGATCGTGGGTAACGTAAACGATGGTGGTGCCGAGCCTCTGGTGCAGCTTCTTGATCTCGGTGCGCATGTCGACACGCAACTTGGCGTCGAGGTTCGACAGCGGTTCGTCGAACAGGAATACGTCCGGTTTGCGTACTAGCGCCCGGCCCATGGCGACGCGCTGGCGCTGCCCGCCCGAAAGCGCGCTGGGCTTGCGGTCGAGGAGTTGTGTAATCTGCAGCAGGTCGGCGACGTCGGCGATAGCCTTTTCCCGCTCGGGTTTGGCTACGCCGTGCATCTCGAGGCCGAAAGAAATGTTCTGCTTCACGGTCATGTTGGGATAGAGGGCGTAGGACTGGAACACCATCGCGATGTTGCGCTCGGCCGGGCGTACTTCGTTCATCCTTTGGCCGCGGATGGCGATCTCGCCGCTGGTCACCTCCTCAAGCCCCGCGATCATGTTGAGCAAGGTCGACTTGCCGCAGCCGGAGGGTCCGACCAACACCAGAAACTCGCCCTCATCGACCGAGATATCGGTCTCGTGGAGCACCTGGACCGAGCCGTAAGCCTTGGTCGCCTGCTTGATATCAAGAAAACCCATTGCCTTATCCTTTTACACTGCCGGCCATCAAACCGCGTACGAAGTAGCGGCCGGCGACGATATAGACGAGGAGCGTTGGCAAAGCCGCCATGATCGCTCCGGCGAAGTGCACGTTGTATTCTTTCACCCCGGTCGAAGACTGCACCAGGTTATTGAGCGCCACCGTCATCGGCTGGCTGTCGAAATCCGAGAAGCTCGCGCCGAACAGGAAGTCGTTCCAGATATTGGTGAACTGCCAGATGATGCAGACCACAGCGATCGGCCCCGAAGAGGGCAGCAGGATCCGCCAGAAGATGGTGAAAAAACCAGCCCCATCGATCATCGCCGCGCGCACCAGTTCGGTAGGGAACTGCTGGTAGTAGTTACGGAAATAAAGCGTCGAGAACCCGATGCCATAGACCAGATGCACGAAAATCAGACCCGGTACGGTGCCGGCAAGGCCCATCAGTCCGAGCATACGCGCCATCGGGATCAGGACCATCTGAAAGGGGATGAAGCAGGCAAATAGCAACAAGCCGAAAACAATCGTGTCGCCGCGAAAACGCCACTTGGTCAACACATAGCCGTTGAGCGCGCCGAGTACCGTGGAAATCGCCACCGCCGGCACGACCATCAGAATCGAATTGAGGAAAAACGGCCGCAAGCCTGTTGCCTCGACCCCGATCTGCGCCGTGGACCAGGCGCTGGCCCAGGGCGCTATCGTCCAGGCGCCGGGCAGAGACATCATCCCGCCCGCCTGGATTTCGGCAAGCGGTTTCAGCGAGTTTACCGCCATCACGTAAAGCGGCACGAGATAATAGAGGCAGAACAGGATCAGCAGTGTATAGATCACGAACCGGCTGCCTGCACCGGTGCGGACCGCCTGGGTGGACGCATTGCTGGCCATCACTTCTTCTCCCTGAGTTCGGACCAGATGTAGGGCACCATGATAGCCGCGATCGACATGAGCATGATCGTGGCCGAGGCGGCGCCGATACCCATCTGGTTGCGTGTGAACGTGTAGGAATACATAAAGGTTGCCGGCACCTCGGTCGCGGTGCCTGGCCCACCCCCCGTCAGCGCGATGACCAGGTCGTAGGACTTGATCGCCATGTGCGCAAGCACCACAAAGGCCGACATGAACGCGGGGCGCAGCTGCGGGATGACGATCCGCCGGTAGAGCGCCCAGTTCGAGGCGCCATCGATCTGCGCGGCCTTCAGAACCTCATTGTCGATCCCGCGCAGGCCCGCGAGAAACATCGCCATCACGAAACCGCTGGTCTGCCAGACTGCAGCGATCACGATGGTATAGATCGCCATGTCGCCGTCCTTGATCCACTCGAACGTGAAGCTTTCCCAGCCCCAACTGCGCACAACGGCCTGCAGCCCGATGCCCGGATCGAGGAACCACTTCCAGGCCGTGCCGGTGACGATAAAAGAGAGCGCCATCGGATAGAGATAGATCGTGCGGATGAAGCCCTCGGCACGGATTTTCTGGTCCAGCAGGATCGCGAGCGCGAGGCCCAGCGCGCAGCAGATGATGATGTACAATGAGCCGAAGATCAGCAGGTTGTCGATCGCGATGCCCCATGCCCGTACCGAGAAGAGTCGCGTGTAGTTCTGCCAACCCACCCAGCCGAAGCTCGGCAAAATTCGGCTGTCGGTGAAGGACAGGTAAAAAGTGAACAGAATAAACCCGTACACGAACACAAATACGATTGCGACGCTGGGGCTGAGCACAAGCTTCGGCAGCGCATCGCGCAACCAATCGTTGCCGGCGCGGCGGTTTTGGACCGTAGGTGACATGAAGCCTCCCCCCCCTAAAGGCGGAAGAGCGTTATGCCGCTCTCCCGCGGAGCCGTAAATCTACAGGGAGATCTCGACGGCGGTGACAAGCTCTTGCACCGCGGTTTCCGAGTCGTATTCGCCGTTGAAGTGCGCGGTAATGACGTCGTACATCGCGTTCTTCACCGACGCCGGGTTGGCATGGCCGTGCGCCATCGAGCCCATGAGATTGCCCGATTCCGCCGCAGCTTTCAGATCCTCCATCGCCTTCTGCCCGCAAGCGTCGAACGCCTCAGCCGAAACGTCGAGGCGCGCCGGCACCGAACCCTTGACCGTGTTGAAGGCGATCTGGAACTCGGGCGACATGATCGCCTTGGCGAGCGCCGCCTGCTCCTCGGCAATCTGATCGCCCTGCTTGAACATGGCGAACTGGTCGGTGTTGAAGGTGACCTGCTGTTGTGTGCCGGGGAAGCGGAAGCAGAGGAAATCCTGGTCCGGCACTTTGCCCGCATTCAGGAACTCGCCTTTGGCCCAGTCCCCCATGAGCTGGAACGCCGCCTCGCCGTTGATCACCATCGCCGAGGCGAGGTTCCAGTCGCGGACACCAGAAGAAGTTGTCGTTCGACCGTAAGTGCGCAGTTGCGCCATCCGGTCGAACACCTGCTTCATGGTGTCGGAACCGAGCGTCTCGGTATCAAGGTCGATAAAGGCCTTCGTGTAGAACTCCGGTCCCCCTGTCGCCATCGCCACCGCGTCAAAAATCGTCGCATCCTGCCAGGCCTGGCCACCGTGCGCGAGGGCGGTCTTGCCGGATGCCTTCACCTTGTCCAGGGCCGCGATCAGCTCGTCCCAGGTTTGCGGCTGCTCGATGCCCAGTTCGTCCAAGAGCGCTTTGTTCGCCCAGACCCAATTCGTCGAATGGACGTTGACCGGCGCCGCGACCCATTTGCCGTCATACGTCGAGAATTTCTGGAGCGCTTCAGGCACCACCGAGTCCCAGCTGCCTTCCTCGGCGATCGGGTTTAGGTTGGCGAGCGCATTTTCCTTTGCCCAGTCGGTGATATCGAAGCCAAGCATCTGCACTGCGGTCGGCGGGTTACCAGAGGTGACGCGCGCCCTGAGGACGGTCATCGCCTGAGTACCGCCGCCGCCGGCAACCGGCATGTCCTGCCAGCCGATGCCCTGAGAATCCAGATCCTGCTTCAGGACGTTCAGCGCCGACGCCTCCCCGCCAGATGTCCACCAGTGCAGAACTTCCACA
>CBDCGJ010000002.1:0-52105 GCA_965216645.1 Alphaproteobacteria bacterium
CGAATCCTCCGACATTGCCAAGCTGCTGCAGTTGGAAAAGGAGCGCCGGGACAAGGAAATCGCCTTGATCGAGAAGGCCCGGGAAGAGGAGCTGGCCAACATCCACCGCAATCTGGAACTGGAGAAGGCGGAGAAGGATCGGCAAATCGAATTGATCGAGAAGGCCAAGCAAGAGGAGATCGCCGAGATCAAACGCGCCCTCGAACGCGAGCGGGCGCAAAAGGAGCGGGATATAGAACTGGCCGAGAAGGAACGCGACCGCCAGCAGGCCGAAATCGCCCGCGCCACGGAAGTTATGGAAGCCGAGGAAGCGGCACGAGATCAGCGCCACGAACTGGCGGAAGCAACGGCGCGATCCATGCGCGCCCGCGCCCTCGAGACCAAGCTGAAGGTGCTGGAGATCGAAAAAGGCGAAGCCATCGCCGCCGCCGAACAGGAGCTGGAAGTCTCCAAGGAACAGGCGCGGCTCTTGAGCGAACAACAGAAGGAAATCCTCGAACGGCGCAAGGAGGTCGAACAAGAAGAGATCGACACCGCGCTCGCCATCGAGAAGGCGCGCATCAATAAGGATGCCTCCGTCATCGAGGAAACCAAGCTGAAAGAAACCGCCGACATCCGCCGCCATCTCGCCCGCGAGCAGGAGGAACGGGACCGGGAGATCGCGCTCCGTCGCCAAGGCGGAGGAACTCGAGCGCGCAGAAATCCGTCGCCAGCTCGCCCGCGAACAGGAGGATCGGGACAAGGAAATCGCCCTGATCGCCAAAGAGGAAGAGCTGCGCAGGGCGGAAATCCGCCGCGCCCTCGAGCTCGAGAAAGAAGAGAAGGACCGCCAAATTATTCTGATCGGCAAGGAGCAGGAACGGGAGAAAACCGATATCCAACGCTTCCTGGCCCGCGAGATGGAGGAACGGGCCCGCGAGATCGCATTGACCGAAAAGACCAAGGAACTGGAAGCGGTCGAGGCCGCCCGCATGCAGGCCGCGGTCGAGAAGGAGAAGGCGGCCCACGAACTCGAATCCGTCCGCGTCGTCGCCGATGCGGAGCGGGAGAAGGAGCTGGAGCGGATCGAAAGCGAGAAGGCCGCCCTGGCCCGCCGCATCGATGAGGAAAACAAGGCCGAAGTCACCAAGATGCATATGCTGACCCAGGCGGAAGCGCGCCGGGCCGCGGCGGAGCAGGAATCTAAGGCCACCGTGCTGCGCGCGGAAGCAACCAGCGAAGCGCAAAAGATCACCGCGGAAGGCATCGAGCGCGAGGCCGGCGCCCGCGGCCGCGCCGAGATGGAAATCGAAAACCTGCGCGCCGAGAATACCCGCCGGGTGCTGGAGGCGGAGGCGAGCGGCCTCGAAGCCAAGGCCGATGCGTTGAAAAAATACAACGACGCCGCCACCTTCCTGGAACTGGCGAAGCTGCAAATCGAGGCCGATCGGGACGTTCATATCGATCAGGCCAAGGCCATGGGCAACGCGCTATCCCAGGCGCAGATCCGCATGTATGGCGGTGGCGACGGCACCGTCGACACCATCCGCGGCATGTTCACCCAAGGCTTCGCGCTGGGCGAAATTCTGGAGGGCGCGGCCCAGTCCCTGCCCGACGGCCTGCGCCAGCGCTTTGCCTCCAACGGCATCCGCGGCATCTTCGGCCGGCCCTACGGCAAAGGCCAGTGGAAGTCCATGGTCGAACATCTGACCAGTCTGGTCGGCGAGAACCTGCGCACGAAGAAAGACCGGCAGATACCGTTCAACGAAGCGCTGGCCTTGCTCGACGACAAGGCCGGTGAGGACGCGACCCTACAGGACGCGGTCTCGATCCCTAAAGACGGTGAACGAGGCCGGGGTCTTCGACGACGTGCCGTTCGACAATGTCTGGTCGCTGCTGCAATCGGTCGCCAAGGCCGCGGACTGAGCGTTAGGCGCGACTCGATATGCCCGACTACGACGTCATCCTGGAGCATGTCGACAAGACCTTTCCGGGTGGCGTCAAGGCGGTCATCGATTTTAACGCCAAGATCGAACATGGCGAGTTCGTCGCCTTACTGGGTCCGAGCGGCTGCGGCAAAACCACGACGCTGCGCATGATCGGCGGCCTGGAGGAATCGACCGCCGGGAAGATTTTCATTTCCGGTGTCGACGTCACGGAACTACCGCCGTCGCATCGGGACACCTCTATGATGTTCCAGAGCTTCGCCCTGTTTCCCCATCGGACGACGTTTCAGAACGTCGAGTTCAGCCTGAAGATGAAAGGTATCGACAAGGACATCCGAGCCCGACAGGTCGGCGAGATGCTGGAGATGGTGGGCCTCGACCAATTCGCCGACCGATATCCCCATGATTTGAGCGGCGGGCAGCAGCAGCGTGTGGCATTGGCCCGCGCCTTGATCAGCCGGCCGACGGTGCTTCTGCTCGACGAACCGCTCGGCGCGCTGGACTTCAACCTGCGGCAGACCATGATGGTCGAGCTGAAGAAGATCCAGCGGGAGCTCGGCATCACTTTCATCATGGTCACCCACTCCCAACAGGAAGCCATGTCCATGGCAGACAAGGTTATCGTCATGTCGGACGCGCTGGTGCAGCAGATCGGCACCTCCCGGGAGGTGCACGAAAATCCGCGCACGAAGTTCGTGGCGGAGTTCATCGGCAACAACAACATCTTCTCCGGCACCATCAAATCGCGTAGCGGTTCCATGGTCTTCGTCGAAAGCGACGACCATCTATTCTATGTCCGCATTCCCGATTACATCCGCAACGTCACCATTGGACAGGAAGCCCATTTTTCCGTCCGCGCCGATCTGGTCCATACCGGCGACCAGGACGACATGGCCAACCGCGTGATCGGCAGCTACATCACCACCGAGTTTCTCGGCACCCTTGAAACCGACGTCTTCGAAATTTCGCCCGGCCTGATCGTTCATGTGGAGCAGCACCGCAACACGTCAGACAAGCTCTACGAGATGGGCGACAAGGAAGTGATCTGTTGGCCGGCCCATGCCGGTGTCCTGTTGGAACAAGTGGGCGTATAGGCCGTGGACGATCGCGCCCTCTATTTTCTTGAGGTGATGATCGCCGTCGCCGTCGTCGGCGTCGTCGCCTTCCTGATCTTCCTGGTCAACCAATATGCCAAACGGGACCGGCCCGCCGACGCGAGTGGCAGCCAATGGTTCGCCTTCCTGTTGGCGGCGGTGGCGATCGTCGTCATTGCCGGATTGCTGATCTGGTGGTTCGTTGCCGGCGGTCCGATACCGGACGGCGATTGGCGCGGCGGCAATCAGGCCATCGTCTTTATGGTGGTGATGGGGATCGCCGCCGCCCTCGGCCTCATCGTCTTCCTGATCCATGTCTTCGGCGGCGGCCGAAGCCGGGCACCCGCCCCGCAATCCACCGTAGCCGTTGAGGAGACGACGACAACCGAAACTGATCTTCAAGAAGCGCCCAGCAGCGTCCGCTTGGTCGGTCTGCTTGGTCTCGGCCTCGCTTATCTGCTGCTGAACTGGATTTATCTCGACCCGGCGGCGCAGTTGGACATGATGAAATCCATTCTCTATCCGGCCGGCTTTGTCGTCGCCCTAGTGCTGATGTTCGACAAGGCGACCCGAGGCTGGTCCCAGAAGACGGGAACGGAGAACTTCCGCGAATGGCTGCTCTGCAACGCCCTCGTGGTCCTGCTGTTGCTCGGCTATCTGAATCTGCGGCAGGTCCCCGAAGGCGCGGCCTATGCCGGCATGTTCTGGGACTTCCTGCATGTGCTGGGTTTCCTGCTGACCTTCTGGCTGCTCGACCGCAAGCTGACCCGCGCGCGATTTCTGATCGCCTATGGCTATCTCATCCTCTTGCCCATCGACCTGCTGATCTGGCGCCTGTTCCATGGCCTGCCGGTGGTCGAGGGCGTGCTGTTTTGGGAGAGCCTGTGGCCTTTCTTCATTCTGGCGATCGTCTTCTTCGTGCTGGAGATCATCGCCCTGATCGCCACGCGCAACACGCCGCATCAGACGGTGCCGGCGCTGAAGGACGCGCTGTTCGTGCTGCTTTACGCCATCTTCCTGATCGTCGCGATCCCGGCGGCGGAGGCGGCGTCATGACAGCGCTCTTGTTGCAGGCGGACGCGGCCCTTAGAGCATATATCTACCATACGGCATCATTTGATGTCGTATGGACGGGATTTGGCTAAGGGGCGGTGCGCCGGGCGATGCGGGGTATCGGGCAAGCATCGCGCCGACGCCAAATCCCGTCCAAACGCCACCTCCGGCCGGGCGCATTTATCCCCTGGACGTCGTTGCGGCCCTTGGCCGATACCCCGCATCGACCGGCGGACCGCGCCTGGCCAAGGGATAAATTCGACCGGTCAAATGGTTCCGTATGGTAGATATATGCTCTAAACTGAACCGAAACAACGAACCCGGTGCGGGCAAATCCGGGACGCGGGAGGCAAACGGCAGATGACAGGCTGGCAGTGGTTTTGGACCCTGGTCGGGTTCTTGATTTTCATCATTGTGCTGATCTTTCTCTATTTCTATCAGCCGTTCGAAGACCTGTTCCGCATCGTCGTCTATGGCTTAAGCTACGCCAACTCGATCATCTGGGTCACGGTGATCATCGCCATTATCGGCATCTGCCTGTTCTTCTGGCGCGCCTATCAGGTCTATGTGGTGCAGCAGCACAATATCGAGGCCATGGTGCTGAACTCCCTGAAGGGCCTGACCTTCACGGCGATCATGCTGTCCGGCGGCTTCACCCTGCAGGCGGTGCAGCTGATCTGCGTCTATATGCTGAAGGATGACTTCACCATCGACGCCGAATTCGGCAACCGCCTGGTCGCTATCATCGCCCTGGTCATCTTGACCGGGATCTTCTGCATCATCTACTGGTTGCTCAAAGTCATCCGCCCGGCCCGCCGGACGGAGGGGTAGGCGGCAGCGCACAACGCCGTTGTCCCGGAATCGCCGCAGGCGATATCCGCGATCGTCCCAAGCACCGTGCCTGCGGCGATCCCGGCTCAAAGCCGGGACGACATACCCACATACTGTCATCCCGGACAAGCGTAGCGCGATCCGGGATCTCGCCGAGGACGAAGTTCCAATCTCGACGAGATTCCGGCGCAAGGCCGGAATGACAGGGAGGGAACCGGGTCAAGGCAACTGCGTCTCGTTGACGCCGGGAGCAGCTTCGTTAGAGGGGAGCGATGCCACGGCCGCCGGAGCCGTAGCGGTAATGCGGCCGGATTGGCTGGGGGTGTAGCGGCCGCCATAGGGGCCGCGTTTGACGAACTGGCCGTCGCCGGGGCGGCCGAGATAATTGCCCTTGTCGATCACCACCTTGCCGCGGGAGAGCACGGTCTCGGTGAAGCCGCGCACCTGCATGCCCTCATAGGCGTTGTAGTCGATGTTCATATGGTGGGTATGGGGATTGTGGTAGCTGATCGTCTCTTCCCGATTGGGATCGAAGATCACAATGTCCGCGTCGCTGCCGATGGCAATCGTCCCTTTCTTCGGGAACAGACCAAAGATCTTCGCCGGCGAGGTCGAAGTCAGTTCGACAAAGCGGTTGATGTCGATGTAACCCTGATTGACGCCATAATGGTAGATCAAACTCATGCGGTTTTCGACACCGGGGCCGCCGTTCGGGATCTGGCTGAAGTCGTCGCGGCCCAGTTCCTTCTGCTCCTTCACGCAGAACGGGCAATGGTCGGTGGAGATCGAATGCAGATCGTCCCCGCGCAGACCGCGCCATAGCTCTTCCTGGTTCCACTTTTCGCGTAGCGGCGGCGTCAGCACGTATTTCGATCCGTCGAAGCCCGGCGCGTCATAGGCGCTGACATCCAGCAGCAAGTATTGTGGGCAGGTCTCCGCATGGGCCATGACGCCGCGGGCCTGGGCCATGCGCAGTTCCTGCAAGGCATCGTAACAGCTGAGATGCACCAGATAGACCGGCGCCTGCGCCACCTCGGCGATACAGAGGGCGCGGTGGGCGCCTTCGGCCTCAAGTCGGGTCGGGCGGGTCAGGGCGTGATATTTCGGCGTCGTCTTGCCATCGGCCAAGGCCAGCTTGATCAACTCATTAATGACGATACCGTTCTCCGCATGCATGCAGACAAGGGTCCCGTCCTCCCCCGCCTTCTTCATCGCCCGGAAGATGGTGCCGTCATCGGACAGCAGGACGTCCGGATAGGCCATGAACATCTTGTAGCTGGTCACCCCTTCGTCGGAGAGGCGGCGCATTTCCGGCAGCCGCTCCTCCGGCATATCGGTGATGATCATGTGGAAGGCATAGTCGATGGCGGTCTTGCCGGCCGCCTTCTGCGTGCCAAGCGTATCCAGCGCCTCTATCGTCGAGGTGCCCTTGGTCTGGATCGCGAAATCGACGATGCAGGTGGTGCCGCCATAGGCCGCGGCGCGGGTACCGGTTTCGAAGGTGTCCGACGTGGTGGTGCCGCCGAACGGCATTTCGAGATGGGTATGCGGATCGACCCCGCCAGGGAATGACCAGTTTCCCGCTCGCGTCGATCACCGTATCGGCCTGAATCTCGATATTGCTTGCCGATCAGCGTCGACCGTCTCGAATCGTTGAAATGAAGATGTCGCCTACGTAATCATCGGCTGGCCGTAACAATACGGCCGTTTTTGATCAAAACGCTCACCGGCAAGTCTCCCGGACATTTGCGGTTATTATTGTCTTGGTCTAGTCTAACTGCGGCTTAGGTGAGGCGTCGACCCTTGTATTTATTGCATTGTTGCGTTCGCACGTTCGAAATTCATAACAAGTAAGCAATCGCGCCCGCAAAAAGCGTCAATCATGACGCAGACGAGGCACACTCATAGGGAGGTAGCTCATGAAAGAAATCCGACCGTCATCCTTCGAAGATTACCCGCAAGGGGTGACCCGCCGCGACGTGCTGGCCGGGACCGCCGCGCTAACCGCGGCCGGCGCGCATGGGCGGTTTCCCCGCCATCGTTCGCGCCGCCGATCCGATCCGCAGCGTCGGCCTCGGCGTCAGCATCATCAACGAGATTCAGGGCAAGGCGTCGAAGGACGTCGGCTTCCCGATCAAGGGTCAGGCCCTTGGCTACGGCGCCATGTTCGGCAAGATGCTGAACCAAAACGACCAGTACGAAGTTGCCGAAGGCTATTATAACGACATGGACGTCATGTGGCCCGCCGGCGTCTGGCAGCCCATCGATACGACCAAGATCAAGGACTGGGGCAAGGTCTCCAACCTTTCGAAGACCGGCAAGCTGACGCCGGAATCGAACGAAGGTCAGGGCGATGCGCCCTTCCGCCATCTCTGGGTCGACGAGAACGGCAAGTATGTCGACGGCCCGTCCCGCTACATCACCATGGTGCCCGGCGTTGGCACAACGCCGACTCGCATCGGTTACAACCCGGACGAAACCGGCCGCAAGATCGAAAGCTGGGCCGAACTCTTCTCCGAGCGACTTCAAGGGCCGCGTGGCGCTGCTGAACGTGCCGCAGATCGGCACCATGGATGCCGCGTTGGGCATCGAAGCCCTCGGCCTCTTGAAGTTCAAGGACAAGGGTAACATGACCAAGCCGGAGATCGATTTCCTGATCGATTTCCTGATCAAGAAAGAAGCAGGAAGGGCACTTCCGCGCCTTCTGGGAAACCTTCGGTCAGTCGGTCAACCTGATGGTCTCCGGCGAAGTGGCGCTCGAAAGCATGTGGTCGCCGGCGGTGACCGCGGTCAAGGCGGAAGGCGTGAAATGCGTCTACGCCGCGCCGAAGGAAGGCATGCGGGGCTGGCATGGCGGCCTGGCGATCTCCGCCAAGGCCAGCGGCAAGGCCCTCGACCAAGCCTACGAGTACATCAACTGGTGGCTTGACGGCTGGGGCGGCGCCTTCGTCGCACGGCAGGGCTATTACATGAGCGTGCCGGAGAATGTGAAGAAGCACCTGGAACCGGAAGAATGGGACTTCTGGTATATGGGCAAGCCGGCCGCCAAGGAGCTTCCGGATCCGTTCGGCACCATCATCGTCGAGAAGGGCGAAGTCCGCGACGGCGGCTCCTACTGGGATCGCTTCAAAAACATCGCGGTGTGGAATTCGCTGATGGACGAGAACGACTACCTCGTCAAACGCTGGACCGAATTCCTGAGCGCCTAAACGACGGACCGATGTTGGGCAAGAGCCGGCCGGCGCCCGCGTCCGCCGGCTCTTGTTTTTATCGCGCATGGAGCAATCGAATGATGACGTTTGTGAACATTCAAAAGTCGCTTCCTTCTTCGTCATCCCGGAATCGCACAACGATATCCGGGATCGTCCCAAGCACCGAGCCTGTGGCAAATCCCGGCTATTCCGCTACGCTCCGGCCGGGATGACGGAAAGAGGACGTCATGCCGGAAACGGCGCAGCCGTTATCCGGTATCTCGTCGAGAAGAGAGCTCCGTCCTCAGCGAGATCCCGGCTCCAGGCCGGGATGACATTGTATTGTTTGGCCGGGATGCCTAGTCATATGAACGAATATCGACCACTGCATCACGACGGCCTGATCGGCAGTCAGCCGGCACCGCCGGCCGACGTCGAGAAGGAGGTCAAGATCAGCCGGGAAGAAGGCTTTCCCGGTCGGTTGGCTGATCGCGCCCGCGACGCTGTGGTTGTTCTGTATTTCTGGTACTACCGCTACTCGGCATCATCGTTTTCAGCTTTTGGAAGTCGACCGGCCACGGCATGGAGCCGGCGTTCGAGCTGAAATACTACGGCGACTATTTCTACAACGAAGGTTCTTCTGGATCCCGAGTCGACGGAACTTCCTGCGGCCGAGCGTGTTCATGCGGACGCTCGGTTCGACGTTCTATTTCACCTTCATCGTGATGGTGCTGTGCCTGCTGGTCGGCTATCCGATCGCCTATTTCCTGGCGATGCAGGTGCAGAGTTTCAAATGGCAGATGGCGCTGTTCCTGCTGGCGATGGTGCCGTTCTGGACCAGCTATCTGATCCGTGCCGTGGCCTGGCTGCCGATGCTCGGGCGGCGCGGTTTGATCAACAAGATGTCTGATCAATCTGGGTATCGTCGACAAGCCGGTGACCCTATTCCTCTATTCCGAAGTCGGCTACACCATGGCCCTGGTGCAGCTCTATGTGGTGCTCTGCGTCGGGCCGATATTCTTTTCGCTCGCCAAGATCGACAAGGCGATCCTGGAGGCGGCGCGGGATATGGAGGCGACTCCGTTCCAGATTTTTCGGGAGATCATCGGCCCCTTGAGTTTGCCCGGCGTGGCGATCGGCATGATCTTTATCTTCGTTATGCTGATGGGCGAGTTCGCCACCGCGGTCGTGGTCTATGGCGGCAAGACCAGCACCACCGGGACCATCATCCTGAACTATTACGCCATCGCCAACTATCCCTTCGCCGCGGTTAACGCGTTGATGCTGATGCTGTCGATGATGATCGGCGTGGTCATCATCCTGAAGCTCGTCGATATTCGGAAGGCGCTCTGTAGCCATGGCGCGTTGGACCAGAGAACGCCAAACGCAAGGCCTTGGGGTGAAAGGCGGCTTCAGCGTCTATTACGTCGATCTTTATCCTGTTCATCTACGGGCCGATGTTCGCGATGTTCGTGCTCTCTTTCCAGGGCCGGCGCGGCGGCACCAGCTTCCCGATGCGCGGCTTCAGCCTGCATTGGTGGGAGAAGCTGATCGAGCCGTCGACGGTCGGCGATCTGCAGGGCGCGATCGGTCGCTCCCTGCTTCTCGCGGTCGTCGTCATGCTGATCACCGCGCTGTTTTCGACCATGCTGGCGATGGCATTCCGCAAGAACTTCCGCGGGTCAGGCGTCCTGTTCTACACGGTAATGGCGGGCCTGATGGTGCCGGGGATTCTTCTCAGCTTCGGGCTGGCGACGCTGCTGCGCCAAGTCGGTCTGCCGGCTGCCTGGTGGTCGTCCGGCCTGGGCGTCCACGTGGTCTGGACCCTGCCTTTCGGGTTTCTGGTGATGATGGCGGTTTTCAACCGCTTCGACAGCCGATTGGAGGAGGCGGCCCGCGACATGGGCGCCAGTGAATGGACGGTGTTCAAGGAGGTCACCCTGCCCCTGATAACGCCGGGCATCGTCGCCGCCGGTCTGTTCGGATTTACCCTGTCCTACGATGAATTCGCCCGCACCACCCTGCTGGCAGGCGAGGCCAACACCCTGCCGCTCGACATCAACGCCTCAATGACCCAGCGGATCCGGCCGACCCTGTTCGCTCTCGGCACCGCATCGACTCTGTTCTCTCTTTGTATGATCGGCCTGTTCCTGGTCATCTACACCATCCTGTATCGACGCTCGCGCTGAGGAGATCCCATGACCGACAGCTCCGACCCCACCTATCGGGACCGCACATACGGCGCCTCCGACATCGGCTTCGGCGACAAGCCCGGGATCGTCGTCGTCGATTTCCAAACCGCATTTACCGACCCGCAATATCCCCTCGGCGGCGCGCCGTTGATCGAGCGGGCAGTGGAGAATTCGGCCCGCCTGCTGGAGGTGGCCCGCCGCGCCGGGGTGCCGGTGGCGACCTGCTATACCGCCTACAACTCGCAACGGGACATGCCGCACTGGAAGGTCAAGGCGGTGATGGAAGACCTGATCGAAGGCCATCCCTGCACAGCCTTCGAACCGCGCATCTACGACGCCGATTACGATGTAGCCATGCGTAAGAGCGGCGCATCGATCTTCTTCCAAACCCCGGCCACGGCCTTCCTGAATAAGGAAGGCGTGGACACGGTGATCGTGCTCGGCTGCGTCACCTCCGGCTGTGTCCGCGCCTCGGTCATCGATAGCTTCCAATGGGGCTTCCGCACCATCGTGCCGGAGGACTGCGTTGGCGATCACGACGAGCGTCCCCACAACGACAATCTGCGCGACGTCGGAAGACGTTACTGCGACATCAGCACGGCGGACGATGTCATCGACTTCATCGACACCTGGCGCGGCCGAAACCAATAGGACGGACATATGGCGGACAACAAAAACGGGTCGACCAACTGGTTCGACGAAAAACTAAAAAATCTGCGCTCTGAATTCGAGGCGCTCGGCGGCCCGGACCTGGCCCGGCGGGAACCGGTGACCCGAATCTCCGACCGCGCTCCGGCACCGGCGGAACCGGCACCTACTCCGGTGGCGAGAGACCCCGAACCAACCCCCGTCGAAGCCCGGCAACCACCGGCGCCGGCCCCCGAAAGCCCGAAGCCGAGATTGGTAGAGACGCCCAAACGCGCTGCCGGGCCGAGCGGCGCCTATCGCCTGGGCGTCGATGTGGGCGGCACCTTCACCGACCTGTTACTGATTCAAGAGAGCACCGGCCATACCTACACCGCCAAAGTTCCGTCGACACCCGATGATTCTTCAGTTGGCGTGCTGAACGGTATTGAGCGGATTTGCGGCCAGGCCGGCATCGAACCCAGCGAAATCAGCCACGTGATGCACGGCACCACCGTCGCCACCAACACGGTGCTGACCGCCAGCGGCGCCCGGGTCGGGCTGATCACGACAAAAGGCTATAAGCAAACCCTGCAGATCGCCCGCTCCTATGTCCCCGGCGGCCTCGGCGGTTGGGTCATATTCAACAAAAGCGACCCGCTGGCACCCCTGGAATTGACCATCGAAGCGGACGAACGCATCGGCGCCAAGGGCGAGATCGTCGATCCCCTGGACGAAGCCGCGCTGCAGAAATCCCTGACCGCGCTGAAGGGCAAGGGGGTGGAAGCGCTGACCGTCTCCCTGATGAACGCCTATGCCAACGGCGAGCACGAACAGGCCGTGCGACGAATTGCCGAGCGGGTGATGCCCGGCATTCCCGTCTCCATCTCTTCCGAAGTGGTGCCGGAGATGTACGAATACGAACGGGCCGAAACCACGGTGGTGAACTCCTATATCCGCCCGGTGGTATCGAAATACATCGAGAGCCTGGAGCAGGAATTGGATCGCCGCATGAATGGCGTGCAATTGCACATTCTGCGTTCGGATGGCGGCCTGTCATCGGCGGAAGCGGCAAAGGTGACGCCGGTGAATCTGTTGATGAGCGGCCCGGCCGGTGGCGTCTCCGGCGCCATCTGGATGGCCCGGCAGGCCGGCTTCGAAAACCTGTTGACCTTCGATATGGGCGGCACCTCCACCGACGTAGCGTTGATCCAGAACGGCGTGGCGCAGAACCGGCGCGAAACACGGGTCGCCGACGTCACCGTCCGCGCCTCCTCCGTCGACGTGCGTACCGTCGGCGCCGGCGGCGGCTCCATTGCCTATGTCCCGGAACTGACAAAGGCCCTGCGCGTCGGCCCGCAAAGCGCCGGCGCGGAACCCGGACCCGCCGCCTATGGCCGTGGCGGCGACGAGCCGACGGTGACCGACGCCAATGTCGTGCTCGGCTATCTGCCGGCCCTGGCCAAGCTCGGGGGCGACATGCAGCTCGACGTCGCGAAGGCGGAAGCGGCTGTAACGAAAATTGCCGAAGGCATGGATTTGCCTCTGAAGGATGCAGCGGAGGGCGTCTTCAATATCGTCAACGAAAACATGTTCGGCGCTCTACGTTTGGTTTCGGTGGAACAGGGCTACGATCCCCGCGACTTCGCCCTGATCGGCTTCGGTGGCGCCGGGCCGCTGCATGCCAACGCCCTCGGCAAACTGATGAACTCATGGCCCGTGATCATACCGCCGGGACCGGGAGTTCTTTGCGCCTACGGCGACGCGACAACGCGGGTGCGCAACGAAGCCTCCCGCACGTATGTCCGCCGCTTTAACGAAACCAGCGATCAGGAAGTCAAGGGAATCTTGCAGGAACTCGCCGGTCAGGCCGCGCAAGCCTTGACTGACGAGGGCGTGCCCCGGGAGGAGCAAAGCACCAGCTATCAGATCGACCTTCGTTACGCCGGCCAGGGCATGCGCTTGACCGTCGATTTGGCGGAAGCGGACTTCAACAGCGGCGGCCTCGCCGAACTGGGACGCCGGTTTGACGCCATGCACGAGCAACTCTTCACCTTTATGCTGGATACACAGCGAGAGCTCTACAATCTCCGCGCCGTGGTTCAGGGTAAGGATAGCGCCGCCAAGGCCGAGCAATTGGACCAAGGCAACGGCGATCCCGCGGCCGCGGCCTACGAGACCACCAGCCTCTATTTCGACGGCCGGGACCACCCGGCCAAGATCTACGACCGGGCCAAGCTGAAGGCCGGCGACCGCATTGCCGGACCCGCCATCGTCACCGAAATGGATTCGACGACACTGATCCTGCCCGACCATGTCGGCGAGATCGACGGCGTCGGCAACATCCTCATATCGACCGGCCACAAATGGCTGAGGAGACCGCGCGATGCATGCCAGCAACGTCATTCAGACGCAACACCGCCCCCTTCAACAAGGTCGAAGTCGACCCGATCACGCTCGACATCATCGAGAACGCGCTGCGCAATGCGCGTACGGAGATGGATGCGGTGCTGTTCCGCACCGCCATGTCGCCCGGCATTCGCGAGCAACACGACGCCTTCCCCATGATTGCCAACCAGGAAGGCAAGATGGTGGTCGGCCAGTTCGGCTCCTTCTTCCACGGCTTTTCAGGAAGGCTATGACGGCACCATCGAGGAAGGCGACGTCTTCCTGACCAACGACCCCTATTCCTGCAACGGCGCGATCAGCCACCTGAATGACTGGCTGACCATGATGCCGATCTCCATGTGGACGGCCGTATCGTCGCTTGGGCCGCCATGTTCGGCCACATGACCGACATCGGCGGCAAGGTGCCGGGCAGCCTGCCGACGGACGCCAATCAGATCTTCGAGGAAGGCATGATCAGATTCCGCCGACGAAGATCTATCGCAAAGGCGCAAGCTCAATCAGGAGATCCTGGAACTAATCCTGCGCAACTGCCGCCTGCCGGAATGGAACCGTCAGCGATTTCAACGCCATCATCGCCGCCCTACGGCTTGGCCGAACGCCGCATCTTCGAGATGGTCGACCGCTTCGGTGTCGACCACCTGGTGGCCGCCATGGATGAGATGCTCGACCGCAACAAGCGGGCGATGTCGGCGAGATCATCAAGATCGTGATCCCCGAAGAGAAACAGTATTTCGAGGACTATATCGACGACGACGGGGTGGGCATGGGCCCCTACAAGATCGCCTGCACCATGTGGCGCGAGGGCGACCATGTGACCTTCGATTTCGAGGGCACGGACCCGCAGTCGATCAGCTCCGTGAACTTCCTGCTAAACGAGGAAATGTTCAAGATGTTCCTGGGCTCCTTCTTCATCAACATTTTCGACCCGCAGATCCTGTTCAACGACGGCTTCTACGATCTGGTCGACGTGCGTATCCCGCGCGGCTCGATCCTGAAGCCGATCCGGCCGGCGGCGCTCAGTTCGCGCACCCATATGCTGGCCCGGATCTTCGACATCATGAGCGGCCTATTGGGCCAGGGCTCGCCGGACGCGCTCTGCGCCGCCGGCTTTTCCGACAGCCCGCATTTCTTCTATTCCGGCTACGACAAGACACGGCGAATGGTATCAGCTCTACCAAATCGGCTTCGGCGGCGTGCCGGGCCGGCCGGCGGGCGACGGGCCGGACGGTCATTCGCTGTGGCCCGCCTTCACCAACGTGCCGAACGAGTTCCTGGAAGCCTATTTCCCGCTCCGCATCGTCAAATACGAGACCATCGCCGACAGCGGCGGGCCCGGCCTGCATCGCGGCGGCAACGGCCTCTCCATGGGCTATCAATTCCTGGAGCCGGGCGAAATCTCGATCCATGACGACCGCTGGCTGACCCATCCCTGGGGCGTCAATGGCGGCCAGCCGGGTATGCGGCGCAGCACCAAGCTGATGGTGCGCGCCGACGGGTCGGAAGAATGGATGCCCTCCAAATGCGACCGGGTCAAAGTTGCGGCCGGCGACACCCTCTACTTCAACACCTGGGGCGGCGGCGGCTGGGGCGACCCGCTGGAGCGGCCGGCGGAGACAGTCGCCCTCGACGTCGAACGCGGCATCTGCACCGCCGAGGGCGCCCGGCGCTACGGCGTCGTTATCAACGGCAACGGCCGCATCGACGAGACCGCCACCCGCGACCTGCGCGCCAAACTGGCCCGCGAGCGCGGCGAGACGAAATTGTTCGACTTCGGCGGCACCGTCGAGGAACTGAAATCCCGCTGCCAAGCCGACACCCATCTGGAACCGCCAGTGACTCCGGTGTTCCAGAAATGGATGAACAACGAACTGGCGGAGGCGGCGGATTGAAGCGCTAATTGATCGGGCGAATTACCAGCTCCCACCACCGCCGCCGCCGCCCCCGCCGCCCGACGAGCCGCCGCCACCGAACCCGCCATCAGACGAATCGGAAGACGGAGATGTCGCGCTGGCGGTTGCTGAGGAAATTCCGTCGGACAAAGTGCTGGCGAATGCAGAAAACTGGTTTAGTTCAAATACCCGGCCGACAAACCACGAGAAGCTATGTAATTCGTCGTCTTCGCTAGGCTTTATGGAAGCGGCAGCCAAAACACCGGAAAACTTGTTTCCCCATTCGCTTTCGACGCCGAGAGCGATGGCGTAGGGCAGATATCTCTCGAAAAGAGCAGGCGTTTTTTCGGGTGGTGTCATATGTTCCAAAAAATCTTCTTCAGCTACCATAAGGTAATGTTTGAAGCCTTCGATCTCATCCATCAGGGCCCGTCCGCTGACCGTCGGTGCTTGTATCAAAAAACCGAAGAACAAAGCGCACAACACAACCGCTAAGACGAAAATGACGCCAAAAGAGTAGTCGAGTTTGGCTTCGAAAACGAAACCGACGAGCAACAGCAAAAGTGGTATGGAAAAACTCACACCCGCAATAGGGAATAAAAGGCGCTTGGATAAGCCGAATACTTGAATGAAAGGAATAGCGAACATCCCCACGGCAAAAACGGCCGCACCGCCCAAGAAAATAAATGCCGTGAGTTCGAAGGCCGCGTCCGAAACGATCATCACCAATATGATCAAAAGTAAAGAAAGCATGAAGCCCCCAGCGGTCCAACCGTAATTCCGCCGGAAGTTCGCTGCCGCATACTCCGATTCCATCTTCGCTGCGAAGGCATTGTATGCATTATGCACGGTGCCAGAGTAGGTTCGGCTAAGCTTTACTATACCTGGACCAAATAGAAACAAGATTTCGTCTATAACCTGCTCACCCGGCGACAACCTTTCTTGTCGGCCACGCGTTCTAACCAGGATATAGCTTCCTATCTCCGCGCCATAGCTCATGTTGCAAAAGCCCTTTACCGCCATGCTCACCAGAGCTGCGGCGAAGCCTTTGTGATTGGCGTGCCAGTCGAGGATGAACTGGCATGCCGATGGCGACAGGTTCTCCGGAGGAGTAAATTTCGCCACTATCGCGCCCCGTTTCGGATCCCTTCCAACCTGATGCCAAGCGTAAAGGTAGTAGCCAAGCATGACTAACGTCGCAACGACAGACAAAATGCTTAGACGGTGATCGTCGAAAAAATACTTGAGCTCATCCGTTCGATCCGGCCGCGTTACGAAACCTTTTGGCCAAGTCACGGCAACAGTCATGCCCTCATAGGGCAGCAAAGGCTTGAGGGTACGAAAGATGACCGTCCTGTTGTCGGGTTGCGTCGCCACGGCCGCCTTTTCGCGAGAGCCTTCCCGGCCCGTCCAGACATCGTAGTCGGTTATTGTCGCGCCGCTCGGCAGGACGACGGTGGCCCGTGCCTGTTTGATGGTAAAATCCCAGCCGTGCCCGATGACGTTGAAGTAAAACTCGTCCCTGTCCTCAAAAAAGATCAATTGCCGGTTGGTGCGAAATTTGATCTGATAGATGTGGACACCCTTGGGCAGATAATGGTCGACTAGGCCGAGCCGGCGGATGCGAACGCCGTTTTCGATCTCGGAAATGTCGACGGTTTCCTCGCCGCCATTCCGAGTCGCGCTGATAAACTCAAAACCGACCTTCGTTCTGTTGCCGTTTTCATCGAAGTAAATCGTCGGAAAGTCGCGATAGATCCCGCGCTTCGCGTCATCGAACCATAAATCGTAGGCAATCGTCTCAGTGACGAGAATATCACGGTTCTCCTCAACGACGATTTGTACATTGTAGCTATTGAATACTTCGCTGGCCGATAAAGGGGAGACCAACCCGAATACGACGAGCACGACAAATAGAAACCTGTACATTGTGTTCCGCCTCGCATTCCTTCCCAATGTTCCATGGGAGACGCGCCTGGGTTTCCAGAGATCAGAACTTAATCCGACTCGCCACCACGAAAAAGATTTAAATATGACTTATTATTCTACCATATTGAACGATAAACGCTCCGAATGGTCGCAGACAAACCGGGCCTTATACGACTTCGGCGGCACCGTCGAGGAGCTGAAAGCCCGCTGCCAGGCCGACACACATCTGGAACCGCCCGTGACCCCGGTGTTCCAGAAATGGATGAACAACGAACTGGCGGAAGCGGCGGATTAGGGACGTTGCTCACGCGGACGGCAGCAACATGTCGAATGCCGGCGGGAAAACGAGTTCCTCTTCCGGGGCGTCGTCGCCAGGCCGTGCAATAGCGATGCAGGAGGCCGGGAAAGGCGACGACAGGTTCCGCGCGCGCGAAACACTGAATCCGCATCGTTCGTAGAACTTCGGCGCGCCGAGCGTGACGATCGTGACAGGGACGTCGATTGCCAAACTCTCGCGGAGGTCGCCATGTTCCGCTAACAATTTGACTTCCCCCGCAAGACGCGAGCCAATAGCGTATTGTCCTTTCTGCGCTTCGCTCGGCGCCAGTACCGCGTTCTGACAACTTGGATGGACGGCGAGCGGTGCAATGCAGGCCCAATGTGCCGGAGACCGCATTCGCGAATAGGCGACATATCCAGCAATACGGCCCCAAGGTTTGACGCTTTCCATCCAGACGTCACCATCCGCGCGTAAGGCCTTGACGAAGTCCAGCTCCAGGTCACGTCCAAACGCCGCGCGCAAGAGTTCGTCGATTTCCGGGATCTCCTCCGGCTTTACCCCCCTTGTGAAATCCGGCCCGATAACCATGTCATTCTCGCAAACATCCGCTTAAGTTCTTGCGTTGGCGCGCTCCGAAGTAGTCGTAGACCGCGTAAACATGTGCCGTCACTCACACGAAATCTGTTTTACCCGGATAAAAAAATCACGATAACTTAACCAAATAAAGACGGAGAAACTATTTCCGCCTTCGCCATCTTTCAAAATCTTAGCACCTATTAGACTGGTAGATTTACAGATGAGCAAAATGGAAATATCAAGAACGCATATCTTGTTTTTGTCGGACGCCCTGGCGCTCTAGTCACTGTTGGCGATGCCGATTGTATCCACCAAGGTTGAAGCCGCCAAAGCGCCTGCCTGTACGGAACAGTTCGATCCGGTCTGCGGTAAGAAGGGCAAGGAACAGATGACCTACGCCAATGCCTGCCTCGACCAGGTCGATATAGCGAAGATTCTTTATAAGGGTGCCTGTAAGTGAGCGAACATAACGGCAGGGAGGCTTGGCTGACGGGCAGGCGAAACGATTAGCGGATGCCGCGGCGAACCACGGTCTCGAGACCGAGCAAGATCAGCCCTGCCGCCAGGCCCCAGAAGGCCGCACCGACGCCGAACGCCGCAAAGCCCGAGGCCGTCACGAGAAAGGTCGCGACGGCGGCGAAGCGCTGTTCCTCTTCCGCCAGCGCCGCGCCAAGCGCGCCGACCAGGGGCCCAGCCAATGCGATGCCGGCAACGGTGACGATCAGGGCGTCGGGAAAGCTGGCGAACAGCGCCACCACGGACGCACCGAAGGCGGTCAACAGGAGATAGCCGACGGCGTAGACCGGGCCGCATAGCCAGCGCTTGTCCTTGTCCGGATGCGCCTCCGGCCCGGTACAGATCGCGGCCGTGATGGCGGCGAGGTTACTGGCATGGGCGCCGAGACCGGCGGTCAGTAGGGAAAGCCCGCCGGTGACCCCGAGGATCGACCGGCTCGGCACCGGATATCCGGATGCGCGCAACACCGCGAAGCCGGGCAGGTTTTGGGAGGCCATGGTCACCAGATAGAGCGGCAGGCCAAGACCGATCAGGACGGCCGGATCGAATACCGGCGCGATCCAGACGAACCGGGTCAGGCTCAATTCGCCGAAGGGTGCGGTCATCCCGAACGCCGAGGCCAGGACGATCCCGCAGACCAGCGTGATCAACACCGCCCAGGCCGCGGAGATCAGCCGCAGCACGGCAAACAGCAGCAGCAGCGGCAGGACGAATCCCGGCGCCAGGCTCAACTGCTCGAACACGGCGACGACGAAACCGAACAGCACGCCCGCCAACATCGCCGAGGCGATCGCCGTCGGGATACGAGCGATCAGATCGTTGATCGGTCGAAACGCCGCCGTCAGCAGCACCAGGACGGCAGCCAGGATGAAGGCCCCGACGGCCTGGGCCAGATCGATGCCGCTGGTCGTCGCGATCAGTGCCGCACCCGGTGTCGACCAGGCGCCGACGATGGGCAGGCGATGGCGAATGCTCAGATAGCCCGACGAGAGAGCCGTGGCGAGACACAGCGCCGCAACCCAGGACGAGGTTTCCGCCGGGCTGGCACCGACCGCCTTGGCGGCGGCCAAGACGATAGCCACGGAACCGCCGAAGCCGACCAGCACCGCCACCAGGGCGGATATGACGATGGAGGGGCGCAAGCGGGATCAGGCCTTGGCGGCCATGATGCCCTTCAGGTCGATGTCGAATTCTTCGAGCAAAATCTCACTGATCCGATCGTAGACGCAGCCGACCCGGATGGTTTCGTAATTCGAAAGGTCGACAATGGTACTGCCGAGGCCGTGGTCATTGTGGTAGGGGCAGAGGCCGTAGTCGATGGTAATGTCGGCGACCTCGCGTACCTGCGCTTCGATATCCTCGAAACGGAACTTGCTGCCGGTCAGCGACTGGTTGGCGGAGGAACCGACAACGGCAAAGCTCTCCTCCCGCGCCAGACGGGCAATTTCATCATGCAAGGGCCCGGCGTTCAGCAGCATATCCATGGTGCCGGCCTTGGTGGAATTGGTGAAGGCGAAGCTGTCCAGGCTTTGCACGACAGGATGGTCGGCGCGGAATGGCGCGACGATGGAAAACGGCAGATCATGTTTCTGGATCACGGTGCGGACCACGTCGCAGGCCCGGTCGTCGGCGATGATCGCTTCCTGAAAGAGCTGCCAATCGCAAAAGTTACCGCAAGGTTTTTCGAACGACCGTTCCTTGGCCCGGTAAATCCGCTTCACCGCTTCGTCGTCATGGCCGACGATGGCGTAGCCGACGCTGACCGGAAAAATCGCCACCCCGCCGCCGCGCACCACTTCGAATACCCGATGCGCATCTTCCTGAATCGGTTGCCCTTCAAACATTTCCTGTCTCCCGCCTCTGCTTTTAGCCTACCGGTAATCAGACGGCAGGCCGAAATCAAGCCCGTTCGTCGCGCAGCCGGCGTTGGCGTAGGCTGATGGCGATAGTGAGAACGATCAGCAGGGAGAGGCCCAATCCCTGGAACACCGCGGGGAAGCTGTAGACCTGCAGCAAGGCACCGACGGCGATGGGGCCGGCCACTTTGCCGATATTCCGCAGGCTGCCGAACAGGCCCATGGCGGCGCCTTGATGCTCGTCGTCGACGGCGCTGCCGATCAGAGCGACGGTACAAGGCAGGATCAATCCCTGCGCCACGCCGGCCAGCAACGCGACGGCGAGCAACGGAATCGTTGTGTTGACGGCGAGCAAAGCGAATAGCGTCCCGGCGAGGCAAATCATGCCGAGGCCAATGCTGTTCAGATAGCCGAAGCGGTCGCCCAATCGGCCACCAAGCGGGCGGGTGATCAAATGCGCGGCCTCCTGCACGGTGAAGAAGACACCAGCGGCGAAGATGCTGACACCCAGCTCCGTCACCGCATAGACCGGCAGGAACGCTTTGACGGCGTAAGTAACGATATAGACCGCCAACTCCAGACCACCAGCCAGCCAGACCTCGATCCGTCGTCCGGCCTGGGCGATGCCGTCGGCGATTTGACCGACCAAACCGCGGCGGCTTTGCCGCTGCCGCTTGCGCCCGCCCTGCAACAGCAGGATCGGAAGCGCGGCCAGCAGGCTGGCAAACCCGATCAAGGTGAAAACCCGCTCCGGCACCATGATGGTCAGCAGCCATCCGGCCAGGGCCGGCGCGATCAGGTAGCCGGCACCGCGCGCGAAACCGAACAGACCCAGGCGCGCGCCCCGGTCCGACGCTGCCATTTCGGCGACGAAGGCCAACGTCACGGGACCGAAGATCGCCGTTGCCAGGCCGTGCACGGCCCGGAGCGCGAGCAATTGTTCCGACGTGGTCACGAAGCCATACAGGAACGGCGCGCCGGTAAAGATCGCCAAAGCCGCAAAGAACCAGATCCGCCTGCCCCAGCGATCCGACAATGCCCCGAACAGCGGCTTCAAGACCAAGCCGGTGACGACGGAGACCGAAACGATCGTTCCGATCAGCAATTCGCCGCCGCCGAGCGCCGCCGCGTAAAGCGGCAGCAGCGGCGTCTTACCCATTTGGTAGGCGCTGCGCAGGATCAGATCGGCGCTGAAAATTCGCCAGAAGTCGGCGGGCTGACGCATCCGTTCAGTCGCCACCCTCCGCCGGCGCCACCGTGACGGCGGCGATGCCGGCTTCCGCGATCTTGCCGTTCAGCGCGGTCAGGTCCCCGGCGACCAGCTTATCGAACGCGGCGATTTGGGCGTCGACCTTGGCATCGATTTCGTCGGCAATTTCATAGGCCTGCTTGGGCGGCGCGGCGTCCGCGATCGCCGCCATGCTCAATACGTTATCCAACGAATCGTCCAAACCGGCTTTGAAACGCAGGACATCGCGCGGCGTTTCCCGCTTCGGATTGCCCAGCGCTTCGTCGATGGCATCGAGTTTTTCGATAATCTCGGTTGCCGCCGCTCGGGTTTCCTTGTCGCCACTCGGCAGTTTCTCCGGCAAGGCCGACAATTGCCGCTTCAGCTGACGGGCGTGATTAACGGTCTGCCGTAAGGCCGACTGCTTGTCGCAAATCCGCTGGATCAGCTCGAACTGGGCCACGAAATCATCCTGCGTGGCCGACACACGGGGATCTTTTAAGATCTCGAATTCGGCCTTCTGCTCCACATCGCCGACGGTCAAGACCACCTCATATGCCCCTGGCACAGCGACAGGCGCGGCACCGCCGCCAAGCGGGTGCCCCTCTCGTTTGCTGCCGAACGGCGGATATTTGGGTGTGATCAGTTTCCGGTCGAAGGACGTCGCCGGCGGGTGTTTCATGTCCCAAACGAAGCGGTTCATCCCGGCCTTCGGCTTCAGTTTCTTTTTGCCCGCTTCTTCTGTATCGCTGGCGAAGGCAATGATCTCCTCCCCGGACGCATCGCGGAAGCTGAGCGATACCGGCGCCTCGTTCCCCTTCGGCAACCAGAAATAAACGATCGCGCCCTGTGGCGGATTTTCCCCGACATCGAGATGCCGCCGCTCGGTCTCGCCGTCGGCGTTCTGCACCGTGTAGGAACCGCCGCCGACACCGAAGGCGGGTCCGTAGCTGCGACCGAACATACCGAACAGACCGACGCTCCACGCCATCTTGGTGCGGTGACTATCCCGCGGGGTGAACAGACGCGGCCCCTTTATCGTTTGCGGCATCTCCCGCAAGGGCGTGATGTCGTCCAAAATCCAGAAGGAACGGCCGTGGGTCGCCACCACCAGATCGCTGCCCTTCAATTTCAAGTCATAGACCGGCACCACCGGCAAACCGCCGCCCATGCGGCGCCAGTTCTTGCCGTCGTTCAGGCTATAGAACACCCCGGTTTCGGAACCTGCGAAGAGCAATCCCTTGCGCACCGGATCGGCGCGCAGAACCCGCGTGATCTCCCCGGCCGGATAGTCGCCGGTAATCTTCTCCCAACTCTTGCCCGCGTCCGCGCTGCGGAACAGATAGGGCTCGTAATCGGCGCTCTTGTAACATGTGGCTGAGACGTAAACCGTGTCCGCGTCATGGGACGAGATTTCGACGCTACCGACATAGGCCAGTTCCGGCATCTCCGACGGCGTGACATTTTCCCAATCGCCACCATCGTCGCGCGTGACATGAACCAAACCGTCATCGGTCGTCGCCCAGATTTCGCCCTTGCGATGCGGGTTTTCCGCAATACACGCGCAGGAAGCGTAAGCCTCGGCGCCGGCGCTGTCGCCGGTCAGGGGGCCGCCCGACACCATCAAGCGTTCGGGCGCGTTGCGGCTTAGGTCCGGCGAGATCTCTTCCCAACTGGCGCCTTCATCCTTCGTCCGGAAGACATGGTTGCCGCCGGCATACAGCACATTGCTGTCATGGGGCGAGAAGACGATGGGGTAGGTCCAGGCGAAACGGTATTTCAAGTCTCCCGGGTTGTAGCCCTTGGCTTCCTCCGGCCAGACATTGACCAACTGGATTTGCCGGGTGCGGTAGTCGTAGCGTTGCAGAGCACCGCTGCCGCCGGGACTCGAACCGACAGCGCCGATATAGACGATATTGTTGTCGTCCGGATTGACGGTGATGAAGCCGCTTTCGCCGGTGCCGGGATAGCTGCACTCGCTCAGTGGAATGGCGCCCCATTCGGATGCACTGGGCACGGCAATGGAGGTATTGTCCTGCTGCGTTGCATAAACCTGATAGGGGAACCGATCGTCGATATCGAGGCGGTAAAACTGCGCGGTCGGCTGATTGTAGATCGAGGTCCAGTTGGCGCCGCCATTGAAGGACACGCAGGCACCGCCGTCATTACCCTCGATCATGCGTTGCGGATCGTTCGGATCGATCCAAAGATCGTGATTGTCGCCGTGGGGCGTGGTGATCTCCGAAAAGGAAACGCCGCCGTCCGTCGACTTCCACATCTGGTAGTTGGTGACATAGACCGTCTCCGCGTGACCCGGGTCCGCGAAGACATGGGTGTAGTACCAGGGCCGATGGATTAGATCGCGATTGGGGCAGATCTGGTCCCAGCTTTCGCCGTAATCGTCGGAGCGATAGAGGCCCGACTTCTCCAATTCCGCCTCGACCAGCGCGAACACGCGACCGGATTTCGCCGGAGAAACGGAGACGCCGATCTTGCCCAGCATCCCCTCGGCAAAACCGCGATGCTGCGATACTTCCTGCCAGGTATCGCCGCCGTCCATCGATCGGAACAGGGCACTGCCGGGACCGCCGCTCGACAGAGTCCAGAATTTGCGATGCGCCTCCCAAAAGGCCGCGAAGACGATACGGGGATTGTTGGGATCGAGGGAGATGTCGACGCAGCCGGTCTTGGCGTCGCGCTCCAGGATTTTCTCCCAACTGGCACCGCCATCAGTCGAGCGGTAGACGCCGCGATGTTCGTTTTCGCCGAAGATATCGCCGAGCGCAGCGACATAAAGATGGTCCGGATTGTCGGGATGCACCCGGATCTCGCCAATGAATTTAGTCTCCTCAAGGCCGATATGGCGCCAGGACCGACCGGCGTCCGTGGATTTGTAGATACCGTCGCCATAAGAAACGTCGAGGCGTATGTTGGTCTCGCCAGTGCCGACATAAATCACGTTTCGGTCCGACGGCGCCACCGCCAGCGCACCGATTGCGGCGCTCGAAAAATAACCGTCGCTCACGCATTCCCAATAAATGCCGCCGTCCGTGGTTTTCCAGACGCCGCCGCCGCAGGCGCCGAAATAGAAGGTCATCGGCTCCACCGGATCGCCAGCCACAGCCGAAACCCGACCGCCACGCGCCGGCCCGATACACCGCCATTTCATCTTGTCAAAATTCGGGTCAGCGGGACGGGCTAACTTGTCATCGTGATTCATGGCTGTCTCCAAATACGGAAATATTTATTGGCTTCAAAGTCGAACTCGGAAAGTTGCGCCGGCGAAAATGACCGGCGACCGAAGAGTCCTTTAAGGTAGGTTGGGCCGCACATCTAACAGCGGATTTTAGACAAGCCAAGCCGAAACTTTTCGATTTCGGATCAACTTTTCTCGCGCCGGCCTCAGCAAAATCTTCCACTGGAACATGTACCGGCGCCTAAAAAAATTTGCACAATCGCTGACAATGAGATTAAATGCCCGCTCTATTTTAGTGTTTCTTAAATTATTTTAACGACAAAAATTACTATTTCGGGGCAGGATTTGTGTTGGCAGAACCAAGCGATGAAATCGAACCGGAAGTATTGAATGTTAAAGACCTGAAGGTCGTCTTCCACACCCACGACGGCACCGTTCATGCCGTCAACAACGTCAATTTTTACCTTCGCAAAGGCGAATTGCTCGGCGTCGTAGGCGAGAGCGGGTCCGGCAAAAGCGTGACCATGATGTCGCTCTTGAAACTATTGCCGAGCCCACCGGCGGAGATCATTGGCGGCACAATCGACTTCGAAAACCAGAATTTGGTGGATGTCGATGTCGAGCAGATGCGGAAAATCCGCGGCGATAAGATCGGCTTCATTTTTCAGGATCCGATGACCTCGCTCAATCCAGTGTTCACCGTCGGGTTCCAACTATCGGAACCGTTGAAAGAACATTTCGGCATGGACAAGAAGCAGGCGCTGGCAAAAGCGGCGGAATTGTTGGCGCTGGTCGGCATCCCCTCGCCCGAGAAACGGCTGCGCGACTATCCGCACCAGTTTTCCGGCGGCATGCGGCAACGGGTGATGATCGCCATCGCGCTGGCCTGCGATCCGCAAGTGCTGATTGCCGACGAGCCGACCACGGCCCTCGATGTGACCATTCAAGCGCAGATTTTGGATTTGGTCCGCGAACTCCGGCACGGGCTGGGCATGGGTATCGTTTGGATCACGCACGATCTCGGCGTCGTCGCCGGCATCGCCGATCGTGTACTGGTGATGTATGGCGGACAGATTGTCGAGCATGCGACCGTCAACGATCTGTTCAAGGATCCTCAGCACCCCTACACCATGGCGCTGCTGAAAACCCTGCCAAGCATGGACGACGAGCGCCAGACACGATTGGTCAGCATCGCCGGGCAACCGCCCGCCCTGACCCAGGAGCCAAGCGCTTGCCCGTTTGCGTCGCGGTGCGATTACGTGTTCGATAAGTGCTGGGCGGCGGTGCCCCCGGTCCGCTCCGTCGGCGAAGAGCATGACGTGGCCTGTTGGTGGGATATGAAGAAGGGAGCGTCGGTCGATGAGTGAAAATGTAGCGACCGCGACGACAGGCGGCAGTGACGATGTCCTGTTGAAAGTCGAAAATCTGAAGATGCATTTTCCGGTCTTTAAGGGCGTGTTCCGTCGCCAGGTTGGCGCGATCAAGGCCGTGGATGGCCTCAACTTCGAAATCAAGCGGGGCGAAACCCTGGGCATCGTCGGCGAGAGCGGTTGCGGCAAGTCGACCGCCGGCCGGGTCATTCTGCGCCTCTACACCGCGACGGACGGTAAGATATTTTTTGACGGCCGCGATATTACCAATCTGGATGGCGAGGAATTGCGCAAGGCGCGACCGCGCTTCCAAATGATCTTCCAGGACCCGCAAGCTTGTCTCAATCCGCGCATGACCGTCGGCTCGATCATTGCCGAACCGATCGACGAGCATCTTGGCCTGAAGGGACAGGCCCGGCGGGACAAGATCGAGGAATTACTGGACGCGGTCGGTTTGAACCGAAACTTCGCCAATCGCTATCCGCACGAATTCTCCGGCGGTCAGCGCCAGCGTATCGGCATTGCCCGGGCCCTGGCGCTGGATCCTGACTTCATTGTTTGCGACGAGCCGATCGCCGCCTTGGACGTGTCCATTCAGGCACAGATCATTAACCTGCTGGAAGATCTGCAGGAAAAGTTCTCGCTGACCCTGATGTTCATCAGTCACGATCTCAGCATGGTGCGTCATATCGCCGATCGGGTGGCGGTGATGTATCTCGGCAAGATCGTCGAGCTGGCTCCGCAGATCGATCTGTTCCGGGAACCGCTACACCCCTACACAACCGCGTTGATGTCGGCGGTGCCGATTCCCAATCCGGACGTCGAGGCCCACCGTCAGCACATCATCTTGACCGGCGACGTGCCGAGCCCCGAAAATCCGCCGAAGGGCTGCAACTTCTGTACCCGTTGTCCCGCCGCGATCGACATCTGTCATCAGCAGGAGCCGGAGTGGAAGGAAGCGCGGCCAGGCCACTTCGTGGCTTGCCATGTCGTCGACTAGACACGGCATGCGATCGGATCGGACCGAGACCGATTGAGTAATTTGTTCGACAATAAAGCGTAATAGAGAAACCAACTGGGAGTAGTTACATGAAACATCTGAAAACTTTCGCCACGGCCTTTGCCGGCGCCGCGATGCTCGCGACGACGGCGGGGGCGGCCGAAAGAGGTTCGGACGGCCAGCTCAATATTATCTATTGGCAGGCGCCTTCGATCCTCAATCCATACATCTCCGGCGGCACCAAGGATAGAGACGCAGCCTCTATCATTCTTGAGCCGCTCGCCAATTTCAATACAAAGGGCGAGATGGTCCCGGTGCTGGCGGAAGCCATTCCGACCGCCGCGGACGACTTGAAGTCGATCACCTGGAAGCTGAAAAAAGGCGTGATCTGGTCCGACGGCACGCCATTTAAGGCGAGCGATGTGGTGTTCACGGCGAATTACTGCCTGAACCCAGCCGGCGGCTGCAATAGCTTGGCTGCCTTCGAAGGCGTCTCCAAAGTCGAAGCTCTCGACGACCACACGGTGAAGATCAGCTTTGAGAAGCCGAAACCCTGGCCCTACGGCCCGTTTGTCGGTGTCCGGGTGCCAATACTGCAGGAAGCTCAGTTCAAGGAATGCACTGGCGCCAAGGCTCCTGAATGCACCGAAGAGAATTTCGGCCCGATCGGCACCGGCCCCTTCAAAATCGATGTCTTCAAGGCAAATGATGTCGTTACTTACAAGATGAACGAGAAGTATCGCGAGGCTGGTAAGCCGCGTTTCTCCGCCATCGTGATGAAGGGCGGTGGCGACGCCGCGGCGGCGGCGCGTTCCGTGCTGGAAACTGGCGAGTTCGATTATGCTTGGAACCTACAGGTTGAACCGGAAGTGCTCGAACAGATGGTTGCCGCTGGTAAAGGCAAATTGATCACCGGCTTCGGCACAAATGTGGAACGGTTGTTCCTGCAGCAAACCGATATCCGCCCTGAGGCGGGCGACAACCGCGGCGTCTATATGGACGGCAAGAACAAGCATCCGTTCCTGACCGATCCCGCAGTACGCAAGGCATTGTCCATGGCCATCGACCGGGAAACCCTGGTCATTGCCGGTTACGGCCCGATCGGTAAAGTGACTTGCAATATCGTACCGAACCCGCCGGCCTTTGTCTCGACCGCCAACGACTCTTGCATGAAGCAAGATATCGAGGGCGCCAATAAGCTGCTGGACGACGCCGGTTGGAAACGCGGTTCCGACGGTGTTCGTGCGAAAGACGGCGTGCGGTTGTCGGTTCTGTATCAGACCTCGACGAACTCCGTGCGGCAAGGCACGCAGGCCCTGGTCAAGCAGATGTGGCAGCAAATCGGTGTCGAAACCGAATTGCGTAACATAAGCGCCTCGGTCTTCTTCGGGGGCGATCCGTCAAGCCCGGATACCATCCAGAAGTTCTTCGCCGATATCCAGATGTTCACCAACGGCTTCTCCGGCACCGATCCAGAGAACTATGTCGGCAAATGGACCTGCGATCAGATGCCCGGACCGAAAAGCCAGTGGATTGGCTCCAATTTCCAACGCTATTGCGACCCGGAATATGACAAGTTGGTCAAGCAACTGTCGAAAACGGCGGAAATTGGCGAACGTGCCAAACTAGTCAAGCAAATGAACGACATGTTGATCCAAAGTTATACGATCATCCCGCTGATCCACCGCGGTAGCGTCGGCGCCATTTCCAATACTCTTGGTTCGGCGGAACAGAATGACTGGGACAGCCCGCTGTGGAACATTGAAGATTGGCATCGCATCAAAGGTTAGCGTTCCGGTCCGAAGCTCCGGCCGGCGGAGGATTTTGCCGCCGGTCGGAGATTCGACGCCGTCCCGGATTTAAGGAAACACCATGCTGAGATATTCAATCAGACGGTTGTTATTTTCGATCCCGACACTGTTGGTGATCAGTTTCATTATTTTTGCCCTTTTGGATTTAGCCCCCGGTGACCCGACCGGTGACTTGCCGTTGACGATACCGCCGGAAGTCAAGGAGAAGATTCGCCAAAGCCTCGGTTTGGGGGAACCGTTTTACGTGCGTTATTGGAAATGGTGCGTGCAGTTTTTCTACAACGAGCCGCTGAACTTGATCGAGCAGGCGCTCGGTGTTGAAATCGGTAATTCGGAAGACCGGCTCCGCGTCCGCTCCTGGGCGACGCGTAGCCCGGTGGTCGACCTGATCGCCGAGCGTTTGCCGCAAACCATGTGGGTGGTCGGTCTCTCTTACGTGGTCGGCATTTTAATCGCCCTGCCGATCGGTGTGATCTCGGCGTACAAACAGTATTCCTGGTTCGACCAACTCGGTTCTTTCGTGTCGATGGTTGGCTTTTCGGTACCGACCTTCTTCACCGGCGTCGTGCTGATCGTGATCTTCTCGGTGCAGCTGAAATGGCTGCCGTCGATCTACGACACCAACCTGGAAGTGAACAGCCTGGCCAGCTTCTGGCTGCAGGTCAAACAGATGATCATGCCGGTGATGGTGCTGGCCTTGTTCAATGCCGCACAGCTGAGCCGCTTCATGCGCGCCTCCATGTTGGACAATATGGGCCAGGATTATGTCCGCACCGCCCGCGCCAAGGGCATGTCGGAAAAGGTGGTCCTGCTGGTTCACATCTTGCGCAACAGCATGATCCCGGTGGTCACCGTGATCGCGCTCGGCATTCCCAACATTTTCTCGGGCGCCATCATTACGGAGCAGATTTTCCGCGTGAACGGCCTCGGTCAATTGTTGATCATAGCCATTCAGGGCGCCGACATTCCGCTCGTGCAAACCCTGACCTTCCTGTTCGCCATATTGATCGTGGTGTTCAACCTGGTCGCCGATCTTTGCTACGGCATGCTCGATCCGAGGATTCGCTATGACTGATATGACCAACAAAGACGCAGCGGATCTCGTCACCGAGCACCGCTCGTTATGGACCGACGTCTGGCGTCAGTTCAAGACTCACAAGGGCGCGCTGGCCGGCATGATCATCTTGGTGATCATCGTCCTGGCGGTGATCGTCGGGCCCTATCTCTGGACTGTCGACCCGAGTTTCCTCGATGTCCGCGCGCGGAACAAGGGACCGAGTTTCGCGCATCCCATGGGGACCGACAATCTGGGCCGCGATATGTTTGCGCAAATGCTGGTTGGCGGCCGGATTTCTCTGGCCGTGGGCTTCACCGCGATGTTGCTATCACTGGTGGTGGGCACGATCGTCGGCATCATCGCCGGTTTCTTCCAGCGTCTGGACGGGCCGCTGATGCGCTTGACCGACCTGTTCCTGGCACTGCCGCTGCTGCCTTTGCTGCTGGTGATCATCATGCTGTTCCGGGATGTGTTACGTTCGGCCTTCGGGCCCGAGTTCGGCATCTTCCTGCTGATCGTCTTCGTCATCGGCATCACCAGTTGGATGCAGACGGCGCGGATCGTGCGCGGCGACGTGCTGGCCTTGAAGGAGCGGGAATTTGTGCTCGCGGCCAACAGCATCGGCACGGTCAACCGACGGATCATCATCCGGCATATCTTCCCCAACGTGTTGAGCCCGATCATGGTCTCGGCCACGCTGGGGATCGCCGGCGCGATCCTGACGGAATCGGCGCTCAGCTTCTTGGGCCTGGGCTTCCCGTCGGATTTTCCGACATGGGGCCGACTGCTGTTCGATGGCGCCAATTTCCTGACCATCACACCGGTACGTGTGATGTGGCCGGGCTTGGCGATCTCGCTCACGGTGCTCAGCATCAACTATATCGGCGACGGCATCCGCGACGCCTTGGACCCGCGTCTGCGCGGACGCTAGACGACCATTTCAGTTTGTCCAGACCCCGGTCGGCAGCCGTCGGCCGGGGTCTTGCTTTGCAATCTCTTGACAGCCCAAAACCCAAATGGTGAACTCTCCGATGGCGTGCGTGCAGGGAGGCGTTTTCGCGCGCCACGGCCGGTTCGATTTGTACTGGCCGCCTCTGCAATACGAACGTAATCAGTCTGTCGCGCGGGCGTCACGAAAATGTAAAAGACGCACCATATCGTCCGCGTGATTTTGTCTGTGGAGACGGTCCCGGCATTTCGCCGTGGGCCCATTACTAGTGCAAACGAGGGATCCATGCTGAAGAGAGCTCTACTACTTGGCGCCGTGGGCTTGGCTTATGCCGGCACTGCGGTGGCAGCGGACTGCCCGGCGATCACCGTCGCCGACATGAAAGGCGTGAAAGCGGGTGCCTTTCCCCAACAATACGATCTGGCCGAATTTCAGAGTGCCGCCAATTGCACGATGACGTTTAAAGCCAACCCTGACATCGCCAAGTTCAACGGCATGATCAAGGGCAACCCCGCCCTACCGGATTTGAAGGCGCGGATACCGGAAGACGCCTTGGTCATGGTGCCATACGATTCCATTGGCAAATACGGTGGCACCTTCGACGTGCTGTCCAACGCCACGGAAGCCGGCACCTCCGACTTCCTGTCTGTGCGTCACGTCAACCTCGTACGCTATGCCGACGATTTGAAGACGATCGTCCCGAACATAGCCAAGAGCTGGGAATGGAACGCCGATTTCACCCAACTCACGTTCAAGCTGCGTAAGGGCCACAAATGGTCGGACGGCGCGCCCTTCACATCTGAAGATGTGAAGTTCTGGTACGACAACCTGGCCCTCGATCCGAACGTGATCAAGAAGCCGAAAGATTATGTCCTGGTCGCTGGCAAGCGGATGACTGTGGACGCGGTCGATCCGCAAACCGTGCGCTTCAATCTGCCGGCGCCGAAGCCGGGCTTGATCTCGCACTTCGCGACGACCTATGCGCAGGCTTTCCAACCGAAGCATTTCCTGGGTCAGTTCCATCCGGCCATCAACAAGGATGCGGACAAGAACGCCCAGGCGCTCGGTTTCGAAAAAGGTTATGACGTGGTCTCGGCCTATTACGGCAACTCGGACTGGACCGATACGCCGACGCCGATGCTGGCCCATCCCGATAAGGTCGACAAAATGCCAAAGGCGACCATGCCGACTTTGGAAAGCCACATCCTGATCAAGGAATCGACCGAGGGCCGGCACCTGGTGGCCAATCCCTATTTCTTCATGGTCGACACCGCCGGCAATCAATTGCCCTACATCAACGAGCAGGACGAGGTCTTCATCAACGAGAACGAAGTCCGCATTCTGAAAATGGTCAATGCGGAGATCGACTACAAATCGCAGTCGGTACAGCTCTCCAACGCGCCGCTGCTGCTCGACGGGCAGGAGAAGAACGACTACACGGTCGAACTGAAGCCAACCATTTCCATGCCGGTTTTCTCTTTCAACGTAACCTCTCAGGATCTGGAAAAGCGTAAGGTCTTCGGCGATCTCAAGTTCCGGCAAGCCATGTCGCTGGCGATCAATCGAGAGGAGATCAACGAGGTCGCCTTCTTCGGCCAAGGCGTGGCCAAGCAATATGTCGGCTTCTCCCCCTCGCCCGAATTCCTGGATAAGAAGTGGGAAAACTATCTGATAGAGTTCGACCCGGACAAGGCCAAGAAGCTGCTGGACGAAGTCGGCGTGGTCGATAAGGACGGCGACGGCTTCCGCGATCTGCCGAACGGTCAGAAGTTCGCCCTGAACATGCAGTTCGCCACCCAGGGCATCGACGGCAAAGTGGTCGAACTGGTCGCGCAGCATTGGACCAATGTAGGCGTCAAATCGAACGCCAAGGAAGTGACCCCGGACGAGTATCGCTCCTCCCAATCCTCCAACGCGCTCGACGTCGGTATGTGGGCCAAAGGTCAGCCTCTCGCTATCGTGCTCGGCAATAATGAGCTCTGGGTGCCGCCGTTCGAGAACTACTTCGCGCACCGCACCGGCATGCTGTGGGCGGAATACGTGGAATCCAACGGCGCCAAAGGCGTGAAGCCGCCGGACTATGTCTATCAGCTGATCGACGACATCAACGCCTTCCAGTCGGAAACGCCGGGTTCCGACAAGTCGAACATGCTGGGCGCGCGCTTGGTGGAGAACATGGTCAGCAACATGCTGTTCATCGGCACCGTGCAAGCGCCGAACCCGATCTACCACCGCAATGCCTTGAAGAACTTCCCGTCCTTCAAGACTTGGTCTTACGAGTACTACCGGACCTTCCCGTATCGTCCGGCCCAATGGTACTTCGACGAGTGACCTTGCGGTCGCGGGGAATTTGAGGAAACATGGTTCGGGGTCGGGTTTAGGCTCGACCCCGGCCGTTTCACAAAAAAGAGACGGCGCGACAAAAATCCGGACGGCCGCATAACGGCCGCCGAGGGGCAAATCGGGGAGGCGACATGCTGCAATACGGCCAGTTCGCGTTGACGCGGGCCACCATGGCGATTGTCACGCTACTGATCGTTTCTTTGATCGTTTTTTCATTGATGGAACTGGTGCCCGGTAACTGCGCCGAGCGCTATCTGGCCTGGAAGAATACCCAGGGCGAACAAATCACTGTCGAGGACATCAAAGCGGAAGAAAAGCGCCTGGGTCTGGACCGGCCCTTCGTCATCCGTTGGGCCAGCTGGGTCGGCAATGTGTTTCTGCAAGGCGATTTCGGCGACAGCTGCATCCTGCGCGTTCGCATCAACGAATTGATCAGCCAGAAAATCTGGCTTTCCCTCGGCATCTGCTTCGCCGCCCTGTTCTTCGCCTATCTGATCGCCATTCCGGTCGGCATCATGTCGGCGGCGATCAATCGGCCGATCACCAATAACGTGCTACGCTTCCTGTCCTATCTCGGCTTGGCCATGCCGAACTTCCTACTGGCCCTGATGATCATGCTGTTTTCCACCGTGGTCTTCGGCGATAGCCTGACCGGCCTGTTCTCCAAGGAGTTCCGCGACGCGCCCTGGTCCGTCGACAAGCTGCTGGATTTCCTGAGCCGGGCCTGGCTGCCCGTCTTCATCCTCGGTTGGTCCGCGACCGCCTTCGCCCTGCAGACCGTGCGGGCGCTGATGTCGGACGAGCTGGGTAAGCTCTATGTCACCGCCGCGCGGGCCCGCGGCCTGCATGGCGCCAAACTACTCTGGCGCTATCCGGCGCGCCATTCGCTGGGCCCGATTGTCAATTCGCTGGGCTTCGATCTAAACCGGGTGTTCAACGAACTACCCATTGTCGCTGTCATCATGACCTTGACGGAGGCTGGCGCGCTATTGCTGGAGGCGCTGGCCCGCTCCAACGATCAGCAATTGGCCGGCGCGATCATCTTTATGTTAACCGCCTCCATCGTGTTGCTGAACTTCCTGACCGACTTGCTGCTGGTCGCTCTCGACCCGCGCATGCGCAAGAGCATTTTGAGGACCTGAGGCGATGGCGGAACAAACCCTCACGGCCGAACAACTCGCCGAACAGAAGCGCAAGGAAGCCTATTTCACCGCCAGTCAGGCGCAGTTGGTTTGGGCTCGGTTCAAGCGCAACCGCACCGCTATGGTCGCCGCCTGGATTCTGTTCGTGCTTATCTTCATGGGCTTGGCGGCGCCGTTCCTGTCGCCCTACGATCCGACTATCGCCGGCCGCGACAAGGACTATCAGAACGGCGCACCGCAAATTCCCATGTTCTGCGACCAGAATGGCTGCTCCGCCCGGCCCTTCCTGCATGGCGTCAAGCGGACGCGGTCAATCAAGACCAATTTCCGCTGGGTTACCGAGATCGACCCGAGCCAGCGGCGCTATGTCCAGTTCTTCCCCGAGGGGTGGAAATACAGTTACTTTGCCTTCGATATCGACCTGCCGGGGACCGCATTGGACTTCGGCTGGCGCGGTCTCGAGTTCACCACTCATCTGTTCGGCATCGAGAAGGGGGGCATTCATGTCTTCGGCACCGACGCCGCCGGCAAAGACATATTCTCCCGCACCCTACATGCGATTTGGACGACTTTGGCGGTCGGCACCATCGGCATGCTGATCGGCTTCGTCCTGGCGCTGGTGATCGGCGGCACCGCCGGTTATTTCGGCGGCATGACCGACGGCATTCTGCAAATGATCACCGACGCCGTCCGTACGGTGCCAACGATCCCGTTGTTTATGGCGTTGGCCGCCTTCATCCCGGCGGAATGGAGTTCGGAGACCCGATTCTTCTTCATCTCCATCATCTTAGGCCTGGTCGGGTGGCCGACCCTAGCGCGGCGCATCCGCACCCATCTGCTGACCGAACGGAACCAGGAATATGTTCTGGCCGCCCAGCTTTGCGGCGCGCCGCCGGCCCATATCATCCGCAAGCATCTGCTGCCCAGCTTCGCCAGCTACATCATCGTCGATCTGGTGATCTCCTTCCCCTATATGGTGCTGTCGGAAACGGCACTGAGTTTCATCGGCTTGGGACTGAAAGAACCGGTGAACTCCCTCGGCGTGATGCTGCAGAATGTCACCAACGCGGACGTCTTGTTGAACTATCAATGGTACTTCATCCCGGTAATCTTCTTCGTCACTCTGGTGCTGGCTTTCGTGTTCGTCGGCGACGGTTTGCGCGACGCCGCCGACCCCCATTCGGATCGTAAATGATGACCGCCCCCCTTCTCCAAGTCGATAATCTGACCGTGCGCTTCCGCACGGATGAGGGATTGATCACGGCGCTCGACGGTGTCTCCTTCGAGATCGCGCCGGGCGAGGTTCTGGGACTGGTCGGCGAATCCGGTTCCGGGAAGTCGGTGTCCGCCAAGTCGCTGATGCGGCTCAACGCGGGCAACACGGTTTACGAGCCGGGCGGCAAAATCACACTTGCCGGCGACAATGGCCCGATCGACGTCTTGAGCCTACGCTCCGCGAGAGACTTGGAAGTGGTGCGCGGCGGCGCCGTCTCGATGATCTTCCAGGAGCCCATGGCGAGTTTCGCCCCGGCGATCACCATCGGCGATCAGATGGTCGAGCAGCTGTTGATCCACACCGACATGACCAAGGCGCAGGCTAAGCAACATTCCGTCGACATGCTGGACCGCGTCGGCATCCCCGATCCGGCCAAGCGCTTCGAGCAATATGCCTTCGAGTTTTCCGGCGGCATGCGCCAGCGGGCGATGATCGCCATGGCGCTCTCGACCCATCCGAAACTGCTGATCGCGGACGAGCCGACGACAGCGCTGGACGTCACCATCCAGGCCCAGGTCCTCGAGCTGATGCACGAATTGGTGGCGGAATTCGGCATGTCGATTCTGTTCATTACCCACGACCTGGGCGTAATCGCTCAAACCGCCGACAATGTGGCGGTAATGTATCTCGGCCGCATCGTCGAATATGGCCCGGTGTCCCAGATCATCCCGAACCCGCAGCACCCCTACACCCAAGGCCTGATTGCCGCCCTGCCCGATTTGGAACAGCTCGACGATCCGCTGGTGCCCGTGGCCGGCGATATCCCGAGCCCGCTGGAACGGCCGGCGGGCTGCGTCTTCCACACCCGCTGCCCGAAGATCATCGCCGGGGAATGCGAAGCCCAGGTGCCGGAGATGCTGGCGATCGCCGACAATCAATCCGTGGCCTGTTTCGCCGCCACCAACGGGAGGGCCGGCTGACATGGACAATCCCCTGATTACGGCCAAGGATTTGTCGGTGCATTTCAGCGTCGGCGGCGGACTGTTCCAAAAAGGCTCGATCATCAAGGCCGTGGAGGGGGTCAATCTGGAAATCCCCGCCGGCTCCTTTTTCGGCTTAGTGGGCGAATCCGGTTCCGGCAAGACCACCCTCGGCCGCGCCCTACTGCGCGCCGTACCGATCACCACCGGCGACGTGACTTACAATGACGGCGAGGTGGATTATCAGCTGGCCCAAGTCACCAAGGAACAGATGAAGGACTACCGCAAGCGGGTACAGTTGATCTTTCAAGATCCGTATGCGGCGCTCAGCCCGCGCATGACCGTCCGCGATATCATTGCCGAGCCGCTGGAAGTGATGAAGCTGACCTCCTCCCGTAAGGAAACCGATGAGCGGGTGCGCGAGATCGCCGCCAAATGCCGTCTCAATCTGGAGCATTTACGCCGCTTCCCGCACGCCTTTTCCGGTGGCCAACGCCAGCGTATCTCGATCGCCCGGGCGCTTGTCTCCAACCCTCGCTTCGTGGTGGCGGACGAAAGCGTCGCCGCCCTCGACGTCTCGATCCAGGCCGATATCCTCAATCTATTGAAATCCCTGCAGGAAGAACTCAACATCACCTTCCTGTTCATCAGTCACGATCTCAGTGTCGTCGCCCATACCTGCGACTATGTCGCGGTGCTCTATCTCGGCTCGATCGTCGAGGAGGCGCCGTCGCGGCAGCTCTTCCAGAAACCGCGCCATCCCTATACCAAGGCGCTGCTATCGGCGATTCCTTCGCTTGATCCAGGCGTGCGCGGTCAGGCACAGAAGCTTGAGGGCGAAATTCCCAGCCCCAGCAATATCCCATCCGGTTGCCGTTTCCATACCCGCTGCCCGATCGCGCAAGACCGTTGCCGCGGCGAAGTGCCGACTTGGCGCGAACTGGCACCCAATCACTTCGTCGCCTGCCATTTCGCCGACGAAGACGATCAGGCACCGGCAGCGGCGTAAAAACTTCATCAAATCTCTACTGACGGCGTTGTCAGCGGCGCCCGCGGATTGCTATCGTGCGGCAATGTAAAGTTAACGAAAGTAAGTATCATGCCCTTGCAGAGCAGACGTCGCCGCGACCGGCGACGCGTATGGTGGCGGGCCATCAAATGGGGATTTGCCCTCGGAATCTTAGGCGCCGTCGCGATTTATGCCTATCAAACCGGTGTTTCCCGAGAAGCCGCCAAGGTTAGCCGTCTGGAGCAGGAAATCATCAAGCAGTCGGGCCAGATCGACAGCTTGGAACAGACTAATATCGATCTGAGCACGTCGCTGAAGGATGCCCGCGGCAAAGTTGCCGACTGGCAGAAAGCCTACGAACGGGACGTCCCCAAGGGCGATATGAAAGCGCTCTATGGCCGGGTGCGGGAACGGCTCGACGACGGCATCGCCGCCGACCGCCTGCGCTTCGTCATTGACCAGGTATCCAACGAGCGGGACTGCAGCAATGTGGTCGTCACCAAGCGGTTTATCGTCGAAACCCCCGTCTATAAGGGTCCCAATCAATCGGTCGGGTTGGCCCAGCGTACAATTTCGGTGACGGCACTCGGCGAGAGCGCCATTGGCCAGTCCGGCACGCCGGAAGCCTGGTATGACCGAACCAAACCGGTCACCGCGCGATTTACCCACATCGGTGGAGAGGCCACCGAGGCAAAAGGTAAACTGCCCCTTCAGCATTCCATGGTCATCGGCGACACGGAACATCGGTTTGTCCTGAATATGGGCGAAACGCGCAGCTTCGTTACCGTCACGCATACGACCTGCCGATATCCTTGAGGAAGCTCTAGATCCCCCGGATTTCGGCCATTTCAACTATACCCGACGGCCGTGTCGCCGAAAGTCCGGTCTTGACCATGGCCGCCGCCAATTCTCTGTCGGTGATGCCGATCGTCCAGGAAAGTCGCCTGAGCAAATTGGCGACGGGAATGGTCAACCGGTAGAGCAGACCGCGCGGCCGACGCACGCCGGTCGGATGGATGTAGCCCGGTCGAAATATGTAAAACCGCTCGAACCCGGCTTCTTCCAGCATGCGTTCGGCCCGGCCCTTGGCACGGGCGAAAACCATCGGGCTTTTTTCCGTGGGGTCGGCCCCCTGCGCGCTAAACAGAACGAAGGTCGCCGCCGGATTGGCTCGCGCCAACGCATCGGTCAATGCCTTCTGAACATCGCAGGTCAGACGAAAAAATGCGTCTTTTGGCACCTGATCGCGGTACACGCCGAGGCAGTGAAAGCAGATATCGACATCGCGAAATTCCGCCGACAGCGGTGAGAAGTCCAGAAAATCCGCATGCGTAAGATCGCGCAGCTTCGGATGTTCGAGGCCTACTTGTCGTCGACCGACGGAAATCACGGCGGAAACGTCCGGCGCCTCCAAGAGTACGGCCAGCACCTGTGCGCCGACCATGCCGGTGGCGCCGGTCAAAAGCACGGTTAGAGACATTGGACCTCCTTTAGTGCCTCGGTGTAGTTCAGCCCGGCCATCACATTCTCAATGCTGAGGCAACAATTTCACTGGCCGATATTGACATTTAGAGCAAAAATTGTACATAAAAATTTGGTATCTTTAACAATTATGATCGAGAATGTAAATTATGGCAGATTCATCGGCGAAAATCGCCATCGTCACTGGCGCCAATAGCGGGATTGGGTTGGAAACGGCGGTTGGCCTAGCAGCGGCCGGATGTCATGTCGTGATGGCCTGCCGCAGTCGGGAACGGGCCGAACAGGCGAGGGCCGACATTCTTTCCCGCCTGCCGGCGGCATCGCTGGAAATTCGCCAGCTCGATCTCGGCGATTATGCCTCGGTCGGTGAATTCGCGGCGGGCTTCCGCGCCGATCGCGACCGTTTGGATCTATTGATCAACAATGCGGGCGTCCTCGACTATTCGGGACGCACCAACGACCGCGGCCACGAGCTGCAATTGGCCACGAACCATTTGGGGCATTTTCTGCTGACAGCGGAACTGATCGACATGGTCCCGGACGAGCCTGCGTCCCGGATCGTCTCCCTAAGCAGCATCGCTCATAAACGGGGTGAGATTCGGTTCGACGACATCCACTGCAAAGAGACCAAGGGTGGCATCGTCGCCTATGCGCAATCGAAACTGGCCTGCCTGTTGTTCGGTGACGAGCTGCACCGCCGGCTCGCGCGGGCCGGGCGGAAGATCACGTCGCTGACGGCGCATCCCGGCGGCACGGACAGCGGCTTGTTCGATGACATGCCGCGACTGCAATATCATTTCATGAAGTTATTTGTTCCATTTATGATTCACGGCAACGAAGCGGCGGCGCAGCCCAGCCTACACGCGGCCCTATCGCCCGACGTAAAGGGCGGCGAGTATTACGGACCGCAGGGATTTCTCGATTTGAAGGGACCGGTTGGCATCGCCCGGCGAACGGACTATTCGAAAGACGAAGCCGTCGCCGCCCGACTTTGGGCATTGTCGGAAGAACTGGTCGGCCGATCGTTTGAGATTTGAACCAGCGCCGCACAATACGCATATAATGGAAAATCGCGTCGGGAGAAGTTCGTCATGAAGCTCAAACTATTGTCTCGAGCCACCTGTCTGGCGGCTGCATTGGCCCTTATCGCGGCCTGTGCGCAGGAGGTGGCTCAGCGCGGAGATCTGCCTTTGCATCACAATCCGGACGGCGGTTTCAGAAACTTGCCCGGCAGTCCGAAGCGCGAAGCCGGTTTCTTCGACATGATGGGCTTCTTTTCCAAGATGATCTTCAATTCGGAGGAAGTGGTGAACCCGCCCGGCCACATCTTGCCGAAGCAGGAAGTACAGACCGCCGCCCTTACCGCGCCAAACCCGTCGGTCACCTGGCTCGGCCATGCCGCCTTCCTGGTCCGCAGCGGCGGTAAAGTGGTGCTGACCGATCCGTTCCTGGGTCCGAACGCGGGTCCCTATATCTTCGGTCCGAAGCGCCATGCGGCGCCGGCCATGACGGTAGAGGAGCTGCCGGATATCGACGTCATCCTGATCAGCCACAATCACTACGATCATCTCGATTACAACACCTTGAACAATCTCAAGAACAAGGCGACCGTGGAAGCTGTGGTGCCCCTCGGCGTCGGCGCGATCTTCCGGGAGATGGGTTACAAGCGGGTGCATGAGTTGGATTGGTGGCAGGAGCGGACCTTCGACCGGCTGCGCGTGCAATTGCTACCGGCGGTGCATTTCTCCGGCCGCGGCCTGTTCGATCGCAACGATACCCTGTGGGGCAGCTTCGGCATCTACGGCGACGGCACCAAGATTTACTTTTCCGGCGATACCGCCCATGGCCCGGTGTTCAAGGAGATCGGGCAGAAGGCCGGCCCCTTCGACCTAGCCCTGGTCGCCATCGGCGCGTTCAAGCCCCGCCTGATCATGAAGGCGGTCCACGCCAACCCGGACGAAGCGGTGCAAATCCTGCAGGACGTGCGCGCACGCCAAGGCATCGGTATGCATTGGGGCACGATCCGGCTGACGCTGGAACCGCCTTGGGACACCCCCGATCTGTTCAGGGCCAGCGCCAAGCGCCGCGGCTACGGTAAGGAGAATGCCATCGTCCTGAAGATCGGCGAAACTTTCGCCCTGCCCGAACAAACCGCGTCGGTGAACTAAGGGCATAGATATGAGCAACGCGGATAAAATCCTGTGCGTCGTCGGTGCCAGCGGCTTGGTCGGCTCCAATATCGTCAAGGCGGCCCTGGCCAAGGGCTATAAGGTGCGCGGTACCTTGCGCGACAGGGACGATCCGGCCAAGGCGCCCCATCTCATGGCCCTGCCCGGCGCCGCCGAGCGGCTGACCTTGCACAGTGCCGAGATGTCGCGGCAATCGGATTTCGACGACGTGCTGGCGGGCGTCGACTGCGTCTATATCGCCTGCCTGATCCCGGTCTATGCCGGCCCCTCCGGCAAACCGGCGCGGGAAATGGACGATGAGCAAGGCTATGCCGAAATCATCATGCCGACGGTGAACGGTTGTTTGAATATCCTGCGCGCCGCCGCCGCGGCCGGTGTGCCCAACGTGGTGATCTGCAGCAGCACCAGTAGCACCAATCCCGTCCCCGCCGTCGCCAACAAGAACGAAGTCGACCATTGGTCCGACGAAGCCGAGCAATGCCGGGCGAAAAAATACACCTCCGCCACCAAGACGGTGATGGAGAAGGCGGCGATCAAGTTCGCGGATGATAACGGCATGCGCCTGTCCATCGTCTTGCCCACCGGTATGTTCGGCCCGGTGGTGTTGCCGGGCCATCTCGATGGCCATCCTCACCGTTGGTTACGCGCCCTGCTGGCCGGCGAAGCGGGGCGGCACGAAACGATCCCGAACGATTCCTCCTCGATGATCCATCTCGACGATCTGGCGGCGATCTTCCTGGCGGTCTACGAAAATCGGGCCGCTTCGGGCCGCTATTTCGGCGTTTACGACAGCTGGCACTGGCAAGACATCTATGCCGAGCTAAAGAAAATCATCCCCGGCATGAAGATGCCCGCGCCCCTCACCGAACCCCGGGTGCCGGCCACCAGCTTCGACTTCACCCGCCGCGACAGCCTCGGCGTCGCCGTCCGCGACATCCCGACCCTGTTGCGGGAAACCGTCGACTGGCTGCGGACGGACCCGTTCGGCGTTTCTGGATAACCGAGACACCGGCGTGAATCCCGAGACCTGGGAGCTTGATACGCACTTGCGCCGCAACAATGCCCGTCATGCCGGAATCCGCACCAGTGGATATCCGGTAGATCCATTCCACCTAAACACCCACCACCAAATATGGTTGATACTTGGTTGGCATGGGTCCCGGATATCGCTTCGCGATCCCGGGACGACATTGGTGGCAATGGCCGCAGTTTGAACCCGGGCTAAGGCCCCGCTTGCGGCGAAACGCCTTTCAGGAACTTGAACAGGTCGCTGTCGGTGGAGAGCACCAGGGTGGTGTTCTGAGTGATGATGGTTTCGTAGGCCTGCATGGTGCGGGTGAATTCGTAGAAGGACGCGGCCTCCCGGCTTTGGTTGTAGGCGCGGGCGTAGATCTCCGTCGCTTTGGCATCGGCTTGGCCGCGGATCTCCTCGACCTTGCGGTAGGCTTCCGACTGAATGCGGTTCAACTCACGGACCCGGTTACCGCGGATGCGGGCCGCCTCGCCATGCCCTTCCGATAGAAAACGCTCAGCGATCTGCCGCCGCTCGCTGATCATCCGGTCGTAGATTTTCGGTCGAACGCTCTGATTGTAGTTGATCCGTTTGAAGCGGATGTCGAGGAGATGGATACCGAAGACCTTCACCTTCTCTTCCGCGGCTCTAAAAATCTCCTCCTCGATCACATGCCGGCCCTTCTCGATCGGCACCAGGATGCCGAAGCCCTGGCTGGTTTCTTGATCGCGTAAGGGCACACGATCTTTCGACGTGCGAATGATCTCGATGAGCTCGTGCTTGGCTACGGCGTTACGGGTCTCGCTGCCGAGGATGTCGTCGAGCCGGGATTGCGCACTGCGCTCATCCCGCAAACGAAGGAAGAACTGCAATGGATCGGTGATCCGCCAACGTGCGAACAAGTCGACGGAAATGTAAAGTTTGTCTTTCGTCGGCATGTTGGACGGGCTGCCGTCCCACTCCAGCACCCGTTTCTCGATCGGATTGACCACCTGGACGAAGGGAACCTTCATGTTCAAACCAGCTTCCGTCACAGGTTCGCCGACCGGCTTACCGAATTGCGTGATGATCACCTGCTCCGTCTCGTCGACCGTATAGAGCGCGTTCCATATGCCAATGATCGCCACTAAAAGCAGCAGAATGCCCAGGATCTGCATAAGCCGTTTCATCATTGCACCGCCCCCCGCCGTTCGTTGAGATTGAGCAGCGGCAGGATGCCGTGGACCTGTTCGTCAACGATGATCTTGTCGACGATCTTCGGCATCACCTCCTGCAAGGTTTCGATATACATGCGCCGCCGGGTCACATCCGGCGCCTTGGAATACTCCTCCAATAAGGCACTGAAGCGGGCGACATCGCCCTCCGCCTCATTGATCCGCTTCAGGCGATAGCCTTCGGCCTCGCTGATACGTTGATCGGCCTCGCCCTCGGCCAGGGGAATGACCCGGTTGTATTCCCGCCGCGCTTCGTTGATCAGTCGCTCCTTCTCCTGCTGCGCCTGGTTGACCTCGTTGAAGCTTTCCTGCACCGGCCTGGGCGGGTTGATGTTTTTCAGCTGCACCTGGTCGATGCTGATACCAAGGGCGTATTTGCTCGCCAGCTCCTGCATTTTGATCAGCGCCTCGGCTTCGATCTCCTGGCGGCCGATGGTGATCACCTCGTCCACGGACCGGTCGCCGACAACTTCACGCATGACCGACTCAGCGACGTCGCGTAGCGTCTCCCGCGGCTCTCTGACTTTGAACAGGAATTCCACTGGATTGGCGATGCGGTATTGCACCACCCATTCCACCAAAGCGGCGTTGAGGTCGCCGGTGACCATATCCGTCTGCCGCTGCCAATCCTGCTGCGGTGAGGCTTGATAAGAATCGGTGGAGCCGCGTGTCCGGAAACCGAATTCCTGCTTCAGCTGTCGTTTCACGGGTAGGATTTTCGCTGTCTCAATACCCATGGGGATTTTGAAATGCAGGCCGGGCGGGACCTCCCGAACATATTTACCGAAGCGTTGGATAACCGCCACGGAGTCGCTCGGCACCGTGTAGTAGGCCGAATAGGCCCCCCACGCCGCCAGCGCCAACAACCCAACCAACAGCAGGCTACGAATGCCGCCGCCAGTGACCAGACGGCGTAACCTACCCTGCCCCTGTCGGACGAGTTCTTCCAAATCAGGCGTGTTTCCCTGGGACATTTGTCAGTTCCCTGAATCTTCGAATCGGCCAAGTCTAGTCGACAATAGGGTGCCTGCGGAACCGGCTACGCATCATTTCTCGAGCAGCTTTACAAGCTCGCTATAGCCCCGCGCGCGGGCGATATCGAGCGGTGTCTTGCCGGTCCTGTCGGCGATGGTTTTGTCCGCCCCCGCGGCAAGCAGGGCCGTTGTGATACGTTGATAGCGAACGCCGCCATCGCCGAGGATCACCGCCTCCAACAGTGCCGTCCAGCCGATATTGTTGACCCGGTCGAGCGGCGCGCCGGCGGCGATCAGCATTTCGACGATCTCCACAGCCCCTTCCGCCGAGGCGAAGATCAAGGCCGACCCTTCATAGATCGAGGTCACCTTGGTCGGATCGATGCCCGCTTTCAAAGCGCGTCGGGTCAATTCGGGATTGCCGACACTGATGGAGATATTGAGCACATCCCGCTTCTTCGCATCGAACGCATCGATGTTCGCACCCGCCTTCGTCAGACGGTCGAAAATCTCCAACTCGCCTCGACGGGCGGCGAGCAACAGAGCCGTATCACCGAACCTCGAGCGCACCTCCAGATCCACATCGCCCTTGGCGAGCAACCGATCGACGCCCGCCAGGTCGCCGACTTCGACCAAACGGATGAGGTCCGGTTCGGCCGCCTGCGCGGTGGTGCCCGTGACGAAAATTATCAATACCGTAAATAATGTCCGAACGATTTTCATGTCGGCCTCCGATGGAAGCGTAGCAATAACGCCGACAGTCTAGCGCGCTTTTCTCCGTTTCGGTCAATGTTACGAACGCCACGGGCTCCCGCGTCGGGTGTCGGCGGCGTCCAAGGCCGCTAAGGGAAATTGACAGCACAACTCGCTGAGACCTATCTTCATCGTTATGACGCGAACACTTGCCATCACATTCGTCCTGTTTATCCTGCCGACCGTCGGATTGACTGATGACATGACGCGCGCTTGCATGTGGGACGCGATCGCCAAATTGACGGCGCGCCTTCCAGCAACCACCGAGTTCAAGAACATTCGAACCTTCACGCCGACCAAGAAAGGGCCGCACGATCTTTATGCCGGCGAAATCGATATCGAACTGGCCAGCACCCGCGACACCTTCTCCTACGAATGCTCCGCCCTCTCCAAACTCAACCGCATCGAACGCACCAAGGTTTTCGTCAAGCCACCCGAATAGGTCCGGGGCCGCGTCCATATCGACCTTGACGAACCTGGTTTCGGTATGCGGCTGCAGTTGGCCGATCAAATCCATGTCGGCGGAGATCACCGTGCCGAGCATGAAGTAGCAGTTGCCGGCGCGCGCCGCGCTCGGCCGAAACGACGGCAAGGTGGGGCGTTATCCCGGACCACGCAACACCGTTTCCGGCATAACAGCGAAAGAAAATGGACGGTGTGTCTACATACCCAGCAGCCGGCTAGAGCGAACCCAATGTCTATTTCGTCACGATCTCCGGTCCCATGACGGCATTGGGCAGGATGGTGGATATCCAGGGGATGTAAGTGACCAAGACCAAGAAAATGAACATGATGGCGAGGAAGGGCAGCGCCGCGCGGACGACGCCCATCATCGACATGTTGGCCACGCCGGCCGTGACAAACAGGTTCAACCCGACAGGCGGGGTGATCATACCGATCTCCATGTTCACAACCATGATAATGCCCAGATGGATCGGATCGATGCCGAGCTCGATCGCAATGGGAAACACCAGGGGGGCGACGATGACCAGCAGGCCGCTAGGCTCCATGAACTGGCCGCCGATCAGTAGAATAACATTGACGATGATCAGGAACATGATCGGACCGAAGCCGACGGCCAGCATGGCCTCGGTGATCTGCTGGGGGATCTGCTCGTCGGTGATGACATGTTTGAGCAACAGCGCGTTGGCGATCACGAACATCAGCGTGATGATCAGCTTGCCGGCGTCGCGCAGCGTCATGATCGTATCTTTATGCCACAAGGCGGAAACGATGGCCTGCGGTCGTTTGAGGAGCGAGCTGCCGTCCGCAAGCGGCCCCATGTCGCGATAGACGAAGGTGGCGACGAAGAAGGCGTAAACCGACGCCACGGCGGCGGCTTCCGTGGGCGTGAAAATCGCGCCCGTGATGCCAGGTATGCCGTATATGCCGATCATGATGATGACGATCAGCAACAAGCCCCAGACGGCGTCCTTGAAACTGTCCCAGATCTCGCGGAAGCCCTTGAAGTCCCCCGCCGGCATCTTCTTTATGCGCGCCATGACATAGATGCCGACCATCAGCATCGTTCCCGCCATCAGGCCCGGGATGACGCCGGCCAAAAACATCCGGCCGACGGAAACCTCGACCGCCGCTGCATAGACCACCATGACGATCGACGGCGGGATCAGGATGCCGAGGGTACCGGCATTAGCGATCACGCCGGCGGCGAATTCCTTGGTGTAGCCCACTTGCCGCATGGCGGCGATGACAATGGTGCCGATCGCCACCACGGTGGCCGGCGACGAACCGGACAGCGCGGCGAAAATCATGCAGGCCAGAACGCCGGATATTGCCAGGCCGCCGCGCAGATGGCCAACCAGCGCGATGGAGAACCGGATGATCCTTTGCGCAACGCCGCCAGTCGACATAAAGCTGGACGCGAGGATAAAGAACGGGATCGCCAGCAAGGTCGAATGCCCCTCGAAAGCCTCGAACAACGTCTGGGCCACGGATGCCAGCGAACTGTCGGAAAACAGCAGCAGAAAAACGATCGATGAAAAGCCCAGCGCCACCGCGATCGGAACGCCGGCCAGCATGAGGCCGATGACCATCACGAACAGAAGCAGCACTCCCATCAGTCCTGATCCTTCAGCTTGGCAGCCGCCTCGGCGACCTCGTCTTCGACCTCATGACTGACAATCAGCATGTCTTGTTCGGCGCGCCAGACCCGCAGGCCGGCCTGGACAAATCGCCAGACCAGCAATCCCATGGAGATCGGCAAAACAGTGTAGGGGACGACCTTGGGAAGTTTTTCATAGACTTCACCGTCATTGAACACGTCTCCCAGCCAATGCAGAAAAAACGGCACCGGGATATCCTGCGTCTCGTACCACCCCTGTCCACGGAACTTCTCGACAAAGCCGGTCGGGAACCAGCGGCCGCTTGTCGGCGGCAAGTTGGCGTAGGGGGCCCAATAGTCCCAGGCGCCTTTCAACAGGAGCAGGGAATAGGCAAGGCAAACAGCCACGACAATGAGGCCAAGAACCCGTCTGGTCGGTTTGGCGGCTGTATTGACGACGGCGTCGACGCCGAGATGCAGGTTTTTCTTCACCGCATAGCTGGCGCCCAGAAGAACCAGCCAGGCAAACAGGAAGACCGTTAGTTCCAGGGCGTAGAAAATGTTGGTATTAAAGCCATAGCGCGCGACCACGTTGGAGAATGTGAGCGCCGTCATCACGCCGAGAATAACGGCGATGAGTGTTTCCTCAACGAAGTCGATGCGTTTGGAGAATGTCTTTGTCATAATCAACTCGCGTGGAAAATGAACGCCGGCCATATTGGCCGGCGTTCACCGGATCGACACATGCCACCGCGTATAACCGCCCCCTCTAGTGGCTGCTGGCGTTGATCCTTTGGGCCGCGTCGATGTTTTCCTGACCGACATCCTTCACAAATTTGTCCCAGACCGGCTTCATAACCTCGACCCAAGCCTGGCGTTGTTCGGCGCTCAAGGTCCGGACGGTCCCGCCGGCATCGACTATGGACTGTTTGGCGGCCTCGTTCACGGCCGTCGATTCCCTGTTCCGCGTCGCCGTAACCTCGGCGACAATCTTCAGGAACTGCTCACGGACGTCGCTTGGCAGGCCGTCCAGCCAGTCGAGCGAGGCGACAAGCAGATAGTCGATGATACCGTGGTCGGTCTGCGTGATGCCGTCCTGGACCTCGAAAAATTTCTTGCCGTAGATATTCGACCAGGTGTTTTCCTGGCCGTCGACAACGCCCTGTTGCAGGGCGCCGTAAACTTCTGAAAAGGCCATTTTCTGCGGGCTTCCGCCAATGGCTTCCATTTGCGCCACCAGAACGTCGGACGACTGCACGCGAAACTTCAGCCCCTTTGCGTCCGACGGTTTGATCAGCGGCTTGTTGGCCGACATTTGCTTCATACCATTATGCCAGTAGGCTAGGCCCTGTAGGCCGCGTTTCCGCATGCTGTCAAGCAAGGCCCTGCCGGCGTCGGAGGCCTGAAAAGCTTCCACCGCGCCGATATCGGCGAACATGAACGGCAGGTCGAAAATCCGGAATTTCTTGGTAAATTTTTCAAATTTCGAAAGCGACGGGGCGGCGAGTTGCACATCCCCCTGCAGCATCGCTTCGAGCACTTTATTGTCGTTGTAAAGGGTGGAGTTGGGAAAGACCTCCATGCACATCTTTCCGTTCATTTCCTCGTTGACCCGTTTCTCCAGCAAACTGGCCGCGATCCCTTTCGGGTGTTTGTCGGTGTTCGTCACATGACTGAACTTGACGACGATTTCGCCATCGTCACAGGTGGCGTTTGCCGCCGTCGGCACCGCGATCAGCGCCGCGATACAGGCCGCTTTCAGAACATTCTTCATCCTTGTCCTCCTATTGCACGGCGTCCCATTGCGCCATTCGCATCCTATAAGGGCCAAGCCTGGGGTTTAGCTCAAGACCAGATCTGAAAAAATATTTTATCGTTTAAAAACAGCGCACTAGGAGAATGTGACGGTCTTGGAGGGTAGCATTTTCCGAAATTTCGGACAAAATGCTTGTCGCAATAGGGGCGGCGATTTTAAACTGGCGCTGTTGATGAGGAGCCATTTCGACGTGCCGCGAGCCTCGACGATTGCCGTGTGTCTATACGCGATTCTTGCGGCACTAACGGCTGGCTGGGTCTATTTCGACGCCTTCGAGACGGCGCTCGATGAGGATCGACAGTCCGGTATGGTGAGGTTATCCGAGGCGACCCGCAGATTGATCGGGCAACTTGACGTGTACCGGGCGATTGTCAACATGACGGCAAAAAACTCGAGAATCGCGCGCGCCGTTGAGCCGAATTCCGATTTCGACGTCAACGATGAACTGGCAATCCTGAAACTCACCTACGGGGCTTGGGAGATTGATTTGGTGGACCTTCGCGGCACGGTGCGGTTTTCGTCGGCATCCGATCGGGTCGGTCGCCGTTATTCCCGGCGCCTGATCGCCGCCGCGCTCAATGGACGGCTCGGGTATACCGCCGAAATCGAAAATGGCCATCGGCTCATCAGGTTCAGCCGCCGGGTCGCGCGTTCGAAGGGTCGCTCGCTCGGCGTTGTCGTTGTTTCGGCGAATTTGGCGGCGTTGGAGTTCGAGTGGCCGGTAACGCCGGAGCCGATCGCCTTTTTCGATGCCAGGGGCGTGGCCATATCGTCCAACAGACCCTATCTATTGCTGCTGTCCAGCGGACCGGGCGAGGCGGGATTTCCGCTGCGTGAAAGACGTGGGTTTTCCAAGACACCTCTTTGGACATTCGCCCCCCTTGATAATACGGTCACCGAGGTGCAGGTCATGAGTTCGGCCGTGCCCCAGCTTCGGCTCACCGGGCGGGTGTTTCTGGACACCGGCAATGCGCGAGACTTCGCGCTTCTGCGTCTGGGATTGGTACTGACCCTGTTGGTCGCGCTGGCCCTGGTCGGCGCGATCATCCTCCAGCAACGCCGTCGTCTTGCCATGGAATCGCGACATTCGGCGCTACTGGAGCAACGGGTGGAAGAGCGAACCGCGGAATTGCGGGCTGCCCAGGATGAGTTGGTCGCGGCGTCCAATCTCGCGGCGCTGGGACGCTTGTCGGCCGGCATCAGCCATGAACTCAACCAACCGCTTGCCGCGATTCTGAATTTTGCCGAAAACGGCAAACGGCTCATCAGCAACTCCCGAACCGATCGTGCCTTGCAAAACCTGACTCAGATCGGCGAGCAAATCCGAAGAATAAATCGGATCATCGGCAATCTGAGGGCGTTCGCCAAACAGGGTGACGTGCCGCTCAACAGGATCGACTTGGTTGCGGGCGTCAACAGGGCAATCGATCTGATGAGGGACGAGATCGAGGCCGCCCAGGTCACCGCGAACATCAGCCTACCGGCGGCGCCAATCCATGTCACCGCCGGCAAGGTGCGCTTAGAGCAGGTCATCCTCAACCTGATATCCAACGCGCTGGATGCCATGCAGGGGTCCGAAGAGAAAGTTTTGTCGATTTCACTGAGCCGGGAGAGCGGCGATGCCATACTTTCGGTCAAGGATACGGGGCCCGGCATCAAGGAGCCCGAGCGCGTGTTCGAACCCTTCTATACGACCAAGAAGCTGGGGTCTTCCCAGGGACTCGGGATGGGACTAGCCCTGTCCTTTGGCATCATTGCCCGCTTCGGCGGTCGGCTCGGCTGCCGCAATCATCAGGCCGGCGCGGAATTCACCGTGTCGCTGCCAATTGCTTCGGAGGCGACATGATCCGCAAGGTTCTCATCATAGAAGACGATGCCGTGCTGCTTGCTTCGATCGTACAGGCGCTTGAACTGGCGGATCTGGAACCCATTCCCACAGGCGGGTTCACGCAGGCCCGCCGGTCGATCAGGTCGAATTTCAAAGGGGTGATCCTCTCGGATATCAAGATGCCCGATCATGACGGCTTCGATGTCCTGCGGTTCACCAATTCGTTGGACCCCGATCTTCCCTTGGTATTGCTGACGGGTTATTCGGATGTCCCCACCGCCATGCGGGCGATCAAGAGCGGCGCCTACGACTATCTTGAAAAACCCTGCGATCCCGATCGGCTGACGGAGACGCTGCGCCGGGCGCTCGATCACCGCGAGCTTGTCCTACAGAACCGCGCCTATCGGCATGAATTGGAAAACCGTCACCACGCCACCAGTCGAGAGGGCACGCTGGCGGAACAATTGGAATACCAGGAGCGGTTAATCATCGAACATGCTTTGGACGCGGAACAAGGCAAGGTCGTAAAGGCGGCCAAGCGCCTCAGCGTCCCCCGCAATACCCTCTATGACCGCATGACCCGCCTGCGTATCGTTGCCAAAGCATTCCGCGGCAAAAACCGGGACCGGGCCTGAGGTCCGGAACAGTCCGTCGCCGCGCCTGTCCCGCCTTCGGCTCACCTTGTTTGAAGGCCCCGCCAATGTCTGGATTGAATAATTCGAACGGCAAATTCGGTCCCTGACCGGTCGCCGGCCGGCATCAACGGCGGCCAACGACGACAACGGCCCGGCTACGCTAAAGCTATGGCGGCGAAGGCGAATGGCGGAGAGGGAGGGATTCGAACCCTCGGTACCCCGTTAAGAGTACAACGGTTTTCGAGACCGCCCCGTTCGACCGCTCCGGCACCTCTCCTGCTCGGGTCGCGGCAGCGCGGCTTGTTATACGGGCGTGGGCGGGTCGGGACAAGTGTTTATGGCGCGGCCGCATTGACATTTTCCGCCGCCTTGCTAGGAGAAACCTCAAGCAAAAACGGGAGGCGACGGATGGAACAGATACTGATCGAGCGGGACGGACCGATCGCCACGGTGGTGTTGAACCGGCCAGAGAAA
>CBDCGJ010000003.1:0-20860 GCA_965216645.1 Alphaproteobacteria bacterium
CCGCTTTCGAACAGGCGCGGCCTTGGGCGGATCGAAGACCGCCTGAACTCTAGGTCAAGAAGAACGGGACGAGCGGTTCCGCAAATAGTTCTGACGGTAGGGAAAAGTCCGCCGCAAGTCGGCGAAACCGGGATTCCGCGCCGTGCCGGATTTTGCGCCGCCTTTCTCCTCCAACGCGGCGATGCGTTCGCGCGTCGCCGGATGGGTCGAGAATAGGCTGGTGGTGCCGATATTGTCCGCGCTCGGCGGGATCAACTCCAATAGCGTGCGGAAGAAATCTGGCGCCCGCCGGGGATCGTGACCGGTTTTCGAGAACGAGGTGAGAATGAAGGCATCGGCCTCAAATTCGTTGCCGCGGGAGTAACCGGTCAAGGCCAGATCGATGATATGCGGGGCAAAATTATCGATCATCGTGCGCGTCATGAAACCGGCGGTGCCGCTTTGCGTCGATGCCGCCGTGACACCGATGTCTTTCAGCATCTCCAAACCCCGTTCGCCGCGCATCTCGCTCAAAGTGTGGGCGTGCTGGATATGACCGACTTCGTGCGCCACGACGGCGGCCAATTCATCTTCATTTGCGACATAGCGCAGCAGGCCTTTGTTGATGCCCAGTTTCCCGCCGGGCAAGGCCCAGGCATTGACCGAATTGTCGTCGATAACCGTGACTTCCCAAGGCATGGTGGTACGCGTGCTAGACCTGATGATCGGATCGGCGAAGCGGTCCATGGCCGCCTGCACCTTTCGATTTCGGTAGGCGCCGCCCTGGGTGTCGATCATTTGACCGTAAAGCCGCTCGCCGATGCGGATTTCATCGTCCTCGCCCAACGACGCCAACTGGCTGGCACTCTGCGCCGTGTTGATCAAGGAGGCCGCGTTGATGGATGTGTTGCCGACGTTGACCTGACAAGCGCCCATTAATCCGGCGGCGGAACTGGCCAGCAAGCCGGCGATCATTTGACGGCGGTCCAGTATGGGATGAGATTGGCTGGTCATTGCGACGCCTCCGGTTGGGCTATTTGCTGGTCATCATGAAGCTGCGGTTCCAATCGGCCGGGGGCGGCGATACTTCGTAATGCGCGCAGCGTTCAGCATAAAGTCTAGCAGCCCCATCCTGCCCGGGCAACGAAAGGAACATTTTCCGGGCCTCGGCGAACCGGCGCCGGTAGTAGCAGACGAGGCCTGCGTGAAATCGGCGCAAGGCCTCATTGTCGCCGTCGTCGAAATCGCGGGCGCGGCCGAGTACTTCGTATACTTTTACGGGGTGAAGCTTGCCCTTAACCACCAGCCGATCGAGTCGGCGCAGCACGATCCGGTTCGGGTCGTCGTCGGCTTGCGCCAAACGCAGTTGCCTAGCGGTTTCCTGACCGAGCATGATGTCGGTGCCGTATGTTTTGTTGGCGCCTTCCAAACGTGCCGCCAGGTTCACCGCGTCGCCGGTGATCGTGTAATTGAAGCGGGTTTTGGAACCCATATTGCCGACGATGGCGGTGCCGGTATTGATTCCGATCCGGGTCGCGACCGGGGCCAAGGCGAATTCGTCGACCACCACGTCGTCATTGAATTTCTTGAGGGCGCCTTGCACATCGATGGCGGCATTGACCGCGTCGGCCACGGCGTTTGGATCGTCCAGAGGCGCGCCCCAGACCGCCATGACCGCGTCGCCGATAAACTTGTCCACATAACCGCCATGGCGCTCAATGATGCCGGTGACCAGATCGAGATAGCGATTCATGATCGCCACCAGTTTTTCAGGCTCCCGATCCAATGCCTCGCTGATATTGGTGAAGCCGGCGATGTCGGAGAAAAAGACAGTCACCTCCTTACGCTCCCCGCCGAGGCGTAGCGCGGTCGGATTTTCCGCCAGCTCGTCAACCAATGCCGGTGCGAGATAGTGGCGGAAAGCATGCTTGACCCGACGTTTTTCCTTGTCCTCGGAAACGAACCGGAAGGCATAGGTGGCCGGGAAGGGCATGGTGATCGCAATGGCCAAGGTTACGATGGGAATCAACAGGTTCTGCTGCAATGCGAATGTCGAACCTAAGATAAGCAGGGCTAGCGTCACCGCGCCCGACAAGGCCGCCATGACCGGCGATAGCGCGAAAAACAAAAGCGATATCAGCAACACAACCGCAAAAGTCGCAATCGCGATTATCGGCAGCGGTAGTTCGCGGATCGGCGCTTGCCGCATCAACGTGTTGACGGCTTCCGCATGTATATAAACGCCCGACAGGGTCCGGCGTTCGACGATCGCGGTGACATAGTCGTCTTTATCGTAGTCGCCACAGCCGGTTTCGAGTGCCGGCGGCAAGCCGTCATCCAGTCCGGGCATGGTGAAACGCTTGGCGGTGACGTGCCGGTCCTCCACGTTCAGCGCCTCGCCAATAATGACGATGCGGCCGGCGAAATGCCGTTTGAAATACGCTGTGTCCCCTTCATCCGCGCAGTGCCAAAGACCGGCGAAGCTGTGGACCGGGAAGCGGACGTGACCGCCTTTGAAGTCAATCAGAAACTCGCGATCTGGGACCGGTCGACCCGCTCTTTTCACCAATTCCGCCGCGAAGGAGGTAATCTTCCCGCCGTCGACCAAGTCGAGAGCTGCCGGATACCGCCGGACCACATCGTCCGGATCGACCAACATGTTGAGATGCCGCAGATTTCTTTCGCCGCCGGCCGCGATGATCTGGGTCGGATAGGGACGAATTGGCGCGCTTGACAGCTCGACCTGACCCAGCACCAATCGTCCGGCCCGCCCGCTTTGCCGCAGCGCCAACAGGAATTCCCGGTCAAATCCGGCCAGCAAGTCTTGCTGGTCGAGGGTCGTGGGATAAACCAGGTCGAAGCCGATGACCGTGGCGCCGGCCTCGTCGATCGCCTTGATGACTTGACCGATATGGCCCGTCCAGGAGACTTGCGGGCGATCCCTGAATTCGTCCGTCCGGTAGGATTGTTCGTCGATCACGACGACGGTAACCGGGCTCTCCGCCGCTGTTTCGTTCGAACCGAAGAGGGCGTGGCGAAGGGGCAGCAAGTAATCCAGGCTCAACCGCCGGCTCGGCGCCGCCCATGGCGAGATCGCTAAAACGGCCAGAATACCGGCCATGGCGGCGGAAATTCCCAGGCGGGTCAACCAACGCCGTCTGTGCGGGCGTTTAGTTTCGCTGCCGGACAAAGACGGTTTTTGAGACATTGGTGTTCGGCAGCTCCAGCCCCGGATCGTAGGAGAAAGTGCTGGAATAGCGGCTGCCGTCCGCAAAACTCACTTGAACCATATGGGGGTAGCCCGGCGCGATCCGATTGCCGCCGCGCGGATACTGAAACCGGCGATGTTTGGTCTTGCGTCGGTAAATCTGCTTGCCGGTCTCCGCGTTACTGATGACGACCGTCACCATGCCGGATTTGCCGGGGGGAAGTTGGAAAAACGGTCGGCTGGTATTGATCGCCTGTTCGTTGATCAAGGCGGGGGGATGCATGCGTTTGATGACCGCGCCAGCTTCCGAAGAATCTTGTGTGATGCGCGCCTGTTGAATGCCGCATTCGGGGGAGTTGGCGCGTACCGACCCGCCCTGCGATAGACTTCTGCCGGTGGCTTGATTGCCGGCAACGATCACCGTGCCGCCCTTGAAGTTCTCGACCAGACAGCCGCGCGTGTATTGCAGGGTCAGACTGCCGTTCCGGCCCAGTTGTATGCTCTGTTGCGGATAGACCGTGTCCATCAGGCGAACGCCGGCGCGTGGCGCATTGCGGATGGCGTCGACCACCGCTACCGGCTCCCGGCGGGCCCGTCGCCGCTTTTGGCCTTGATTACCTTTCGCGGCCTGGTTCTTCTTGGCATCGCCCTGCTGGCCCTTCGACTTGTCCGCCGACCCGCCCAGGACCTTTTTGACATTGTCTTTGACATTGTCGAGAATTTGCAGCTGCGCCGAGGCCGGCACCGGCGTCATCGCCAATGCCAACACTCCGAACACAACCGCTAAAGATTTGCCGTTCACCGCGTCACACCCCGAATCAATTTTCCGGGCGATAGTAACGGCTTACCGGCGGCGACGCAAAACTCCCTAGACCTCGGAGCGCGGATCGAACTTAGGTTGCCGCTTCTCCAAGTGGCTGTTTAGGCCTTCTTCAACTTCCGGTCCGGCGAAGCCAAGCATTTCGAGGGCGGTGGAGGCGTCGAAGGACGGGCCCATGGCTCGGTACCAGTTGTTGAGGGCATACTTGGTCCAGCGGATCGCGCTGGGCGCGCCATTGGCGAGCTTGCGGGCAACCTCAAGCGCCTTGTCCTGCAGCTCGTCGTCCTCGACGCAGAGGGAGACGAGACCGAGCTCTTCCGCGGTCTGTCCATCCATCGGCTCACAGAGCATGAGATAGTATTTCGCCTTGGCCATACCGACCAGGATCGGCCAGTTGATCACCGCGACGTCGCCGGCGGCGACGCCAAGCCGGGTATGACCGTCGACGATCTTAGCCGATTTACCGGCGATGGAGATGTCGGCGAGCAGGCCGGCGACCAGTCCGGCGCCGACGGCGGGGCCGTTAATGGCACTGACGATCGGCTTGCCGCAGTTGATCACGTTGTAGACCAGGTCGCGGGCTTCCTTCCAAGCTCGGGTGCGGGCGTGGAAATCGTCGATATTCTGCCGGATCATGCCGAAATCGCCGCCGGAGGAGAAAGCCTTGCCTTCGCCCGTTAGGATCACCGCATTGATGTCGGGATCCTCGTCGATATCGCGCCAGATATAGGTAAATTGCTTATGTCCCTCGGCGTCGAGCGAGTTATAGGTTTCGGGCTTGTTGAAGGTGATGCGCAGGATGCGCTCGTCGGGATAATCCAGCAGGAATTGGTCGTAACCGGCGTAACGGTCGCTCATCAGGAGGTCTCCTTCATAGTTGCACACTTGTTGCGTTTTCGCCCGGAACGGGGCTAGATGGCGGGCATCGCGTCTTCCTTTTGGAAATCCCACGCAAATGAAGCAAATGCAAGCGAATCTCGCCATGCTCGGCGCGATCATCCTATGGGGCACGTCCGCGACGGTCTCCAAAATCGCGCTCGAGCGAATGGGAACGGTGGAGATTTATACCTTCCGCGTGCTCGGTGGGGCGTTGGTGCTCTGGGCCGTCAGCCTACTGCTTTACAAACGCGTGCGCTGGAACGGTTGGCAGCCTCTATTAATGGGGTTCTTTTCGCCGGGATTGGTCACGTTCTTTATCATCCTCGGTCTCAGCTATACCAGCGCCGTCAACGGTTCCGTGGTCTGGGGCATTATCCCGGTGATCCAACCGGTGCTGGCGCGAGTATTCCTGAAAGAACCGTTGGAGGCGTCCGTCATGGTCGGCGCCTGTCTGTCGGTGCTCGGGATCTCGGTGTTGTTTTATCTGAAAAATCAGGACGGCACGGGCGTGCTGTTGGGTGATCTGTATTTGGTGACCGGCGTCTTATGCGCGACGGCCAGCCAATTGATGGCGCGGCGGGTCGCGTCGACCCGGGGATTGCCGATCGTCACCACGTCTTATCAGATGAGTGTGGCCGCCGGGCTCGGACTGATCCTGTTATCCTTCAATCCCAGCGCGGCCGCGGCCTATGCGGAGATCGATTTCGTTCTGTTCATGGTGCTTTGTTATTTGGTATTGACGTCGGCGGGACCGTATCTCCTGTCGAACTTCGCCTTACAGGAATTGTCCGTGGGCCGCAGCGCCCTGTTTTCGCCGCTGTCGGGGCCGATCGGCGTTGTCTTTGCCAGTCTGGTCTTTCGCGAACCGCTCAGTCCGTGGATACTGATTTCAATAATGGTCGCGTTGACCGGCGCCTTCCTACCGGCGATTGTCGGCGTGGTGCGAAGCCGGCGCAGGCTATCGTGACGCTTTAGGAGATGGAATTAAATGTCGAAACCAGTTGCATACGAAACCTGGGAAATTCGCAAACCCGCGGTGCAATCCCGCACGGGTCTGGTGGCCAGCCAGCACTATATCGCGTCCGAGATCGGCGCCGAAATTTTACGGCAGGGGGGTAATGCGATCGACGCCGCCGTGGCCGCCGGTCTGGCGATCGGGTCGGTCGAACCCTGGATGAGCGGTATCGGCGGCGGCGGGTTCATGACCATCTATCTGGCGAAGGAGAAGAAAGCGCGGACCGTGCAGTTCGGCATGGTGGCGCCGAAAGCCCTCGACCCCGCCGACTATCCGTTAAGCGGCGAGCAGGCGGGCGAATTGTTCGCCTGGCCAGGGGTCGTCGACAATCGCAACATCTTCGGACCGCTCTCCGTCGCCGTACCCGGTTATGTCGCCGGCGTCGCCAAGGCGCTGGAAACGTTCGGAACATTGAGCTGGGAAGATGCCATCGCGCCGGCGGTGGCGCGGGCGGAGCAGGGGATGCTGGCCGACTGGTATGCCAGTCTGAAGATCGCTACCGGCGCGTCGGAACTGGCCCAAAACGCCGCGGCGAAAGCAATGTATCTGCCGGGCGGCCACCCGCCGGTCGGCGAATGGGGCACCGCCCCGCCGGTATTGAAGCTCGGCGAATTGGCGACCACGCTGAAGCGCTTGCAGACGGCCGGTCCGGAAGATTTCTATCAGGGCGAAATCGCCCAAAAAATCGCCGCCGACGCGGCCGAAGTCGGATGCCCGCTAAGCGCCGACGACCTGACGTCTTATGAAGCCACGGTCGGCGACGCGCTGATCTGGTCCTATCGGGATGCCACCGTGTTCGGTGCACCCGGATTGTCCGCCGGGCCGACCCTGTGCCATGCCCAGGAGTTACTGGCCGGCTACGGGATGGAGACGACGGCGCCTGGATTGGCGGCCTATATCGCCTATGCCCGGGCCCTGCTGACGGCCTACGAGCATCGCCTGTCGACCATGGGGGACGCGGACGAAACCGCGGCGCCGTCCTGTACCACCCATCTCAGCGTCGTCGATAAGGAGGGCAATGTGGTGGCGTTGACGCAGACGCTATTGTCGCTCTTCGGCTCCAAGGTGGTGCTGCCGCAGACCGGGATCACGATGAACAACGGCATCATGTGGTTCGATCCGCGGCCGGGCCGTCCGAACTCGATCGCACCCGGCAAGAAACCGCTGTCGAATATGTGTCCGACCATCGTCGAGCGGGCGGACGGGCTGCGCTTCGGCCTCGGCGCCAGTGGCGGGCGGCGGATCATGCCAGCGGTTTTCCAGCTTATCTCCTTCCTGACGGATTACGGCATGAGTATGGATCAGGCTTTCCAGACTGGGCGCATCGATGTCAGCGGCAGCGATCTGGTTTCCGTCGATCCGCGCCTGCCGGACGATGTGCAGACTGGCTTGACCGGCATGTTCAATGCTGCGGTGGCGCAGAACGCCGTCTATCCGGCGATCTATGCCTGCCCCAATGCGGTGTCGATCGACGCGGCCGGCGAGATGTCCGGCGCCTGTTTCATCGCCTCGCCCTGGGCCAAGGTGGCGAGCGCCTGATGCCATGAAAATCCTGCTCGCGGCCGCGCTTCTGACCGCCCCTGTCGAGGACACGGCCGGATTGCGGGAGCGTTGTCTCCTGGAGGCGAAACAAGGACAAGTCGAGGCCTGCGAAGCGGCGATCCGACAGGACGCCAACGATATCGAGGTCAATATGGCTTATGGCGACGCGCTTTTTTATCGCGCGGACTATCACGGCGCACTAACCGTATTCCGCAAGATCGCCGCCTTGCGACCGGATGATGCAAGGGTCCAATATCGCTACGGCGCGGCGCTCGGCAGCTTGCGGCGCTGGCCGGAAGCGATCGAACCGTTGCAGCGCGCCGTTCGCCTCGATCATCGCTATCGAGAAGCGCAGGAAACCCTGGCGATCAGCTACCGTATGCTGGGCCGGCAGGTGGAGGCATTCGCCGCCAATCGAAATGCCGCCGATCTGGGATCTGTGACAGCGATAGCGGGCGTGGCCTACGATTACGAACATGGCCGCGGCGTCCCGGCCGATCCGGGCCGGGCGCTGAGTTGGCTGCACCGCGCCGCGGAACATGGCCATATCGGCGCAATGGATAGGTTGGTGGATATCTATGCGAAAGGCGGTCTTGGCATGCCGGCCAATCGTTACCGTGCCGCGCTCTGGCGCAAACGCGTGGAAGCCGCCCGGCCCTAATCAATCGCCGTAACCCTGAACCGCGAAGGTAACCAGCGGTTCCGACAACCCTTTCACCGTTTGGGCCGGCATGGCGGTCACGCGAAAAGCCGGATCGAGCTCCGCCCGCACCGCTTCCGTTACCAGGATGTCCGCCTCCAGCTCGCGGGTTAGGGTTTCGACCCGTGCCGCCGTGTTCACGGTGTTGCCGAGGACGGTAAATTCCAGATGGTCGCCGGAACCCGCCACACCGGCAACCGCCGGGCCGGTGTGAATGCCGACCACGGCCTTTAGCGTGCTTCCGGACTTCTCCAACTGCGGCAAGTTTAAGGCGTCCACGTGAGCGACGATATCCAGCGCCGCATGGACAGCGTCATTGACCCGCCACGGGTTCTGCTCCAAGGCACCGAACAGTGCCAGCACACCGTCGCCGATAAACTTGGAAACATGGCCGCGATTGCGGGTCACCGCGTCCGAAACTACGGTATAATAGCGGTTCAGTAGATCGATGGTTTCCTCGGGCGTGAGGGGCTCGCAGATATTGGTGAAACCGCGCAGATCCGCGAACAGGACGGTAACCTCGCGCTCCTCCGCCTTCGGCACCTGGCCGGCATCGGCGAGTTGATCGACAAGCTGCCACGGGACGAAGCGATTGAAGGAGTTCTGCAACTGCTCGACGGAATCGTAGGCGGCGCCCAACTCCTCGCTCTGCCGTCTAAGCCGCCGCTGCAACAGGACCGTGTAGCCGAGGATGGCGACGAAGACGAGTAGGCTTAGAGCGGCGAGGATCCAGGGCAGAGGCATGCCGGCCGGTCAATCCACCAACATGCTCATGCGGGCGATCGTGTTGGCGAGGGCGACTTGGCAGACGATGTCGATGATGACATTCGGCGATTTGCCTGGGGCCAAGTCCCTGAGGCTGTTCTGAATTGTCGGCACCTGATAGCGCACGGAATCGCGGGCGTAATTGATGATCTGGCGATCCGTCTCGCTCAGGCTGGGATGTTGCAGATGGTCGAGGATCGAGGAGATCGTTTCGTCGTTGACGCCGCTGTTATTGAGCAACCGCCGCGCTTCCGCCTCGACATAGCGTGCGCCCATGGTTCGGCCGATGATGGCGTGGATATAGCCGCGCTGGGTCGGCGTCGTGATTTGGGAGGCCATGGCTTCGTCGATAATGGCGCGCAGTTCGCCGGCGCCTGGGCTTCGCTCCAATACCGCGACGATGTCGGCGAAAGGTCCGGCGCATTGTTCGGGCGATAGGGGATCGCTCGGCGCCTTCGGCATGTGCTTGGCGCCCATCACACGGGCGAAAATCGGGCGGACAATCTTCATCCAGGGCGCTCGGGCCAGGTTTTCTATATTGTCCGGCGGCAGGGCCAACGGCGTGTTGATCCGATGCGACGCCGCGCTTAACGCGGCCCAATAGACCAATTCCGCGATTTCCTGATCGTCATAGCCGACGTCTTTCAGTACCGGCAGATAATCCTTAGCCGACGGCTCGGCATTGACCAGGGCGCGGGTGAAGTCGAGGGTTTGTTTGACCTTGTTGTCGTAACGACCGATCTGAATGTCGCCTTGCAGTTCGGTGATCGTGGCGTCGTCGAAGCCGTTTATCTGCAGGAGGGCGCGCATGGCGCCGTAGCAGTAGCGGCAAGCGTTGGCGTGGGCCGATACCGCGGCCATCAGCAGGCGGGTTTGCGGATCGATGAAGGCGTAATTAGGGGCGGTCACTTCCAAGACGAAGCGCGGCGCCCAGTCGACGCAGGCGGTATGCTTCACCGTCGTCGTCACCACGCCGACCCGGCGTTTGCATGCCGCCGCGTCTTTCTTGGAAACTTCGCATTCCGGCACCAGGCAATCGGGCCAGGACTGCGTCAGGACGTCGGATTCTGAACTCGCGCGATTCATATAAGCATCATGCTAATATAAATGCTGATATTTTGCTACTCGTCGTCCTTTGGCAGTCCGGCGCGGATCCAGGCGCCTAGTTTCTGCCGTTCCTCTTCGGTCATTTCGGTCTTGTTACCGAGCGGCATAGCCTTGGACAGTACGGTCTGAGCCAGGATCTTGGTGGCATGCCGCTTGATCTCGTCATAGCTTTCGAATTTGACGCCGCCGGGCGCTTCGTCCAGATCCTCGTCCCGGGGCCGCGCCGCATGGCAGGAAACGCAGCGGGTCTCGACGATGGCCATGGCCTCGGCCTGTGTCACCTCGATTTCGTCCAGGTCGATGGTCGGTTGCGTGCCGTGAACGAACCAGATCATCGCAAAGGTCAGGAGTGTCGCGACTGGCCATTGCCAGTAAATGCGTAGGCCTTCGGCGCCGCCATTGTGACTGTTGAAGAAATCCCGGACGATGCCGCCGATCAGCAGCACGAAGCCGACAATGACCCAGTTCCACTCGTGACCGAAGGTCATGGGATAGTGGTTGCTGATCATCAGCAGCAACACGGGCAGGGTTAGATAGTTGTTGTGGGTGGAGCGCTGCTTGGCCTGCAGGCCGTAGATCGGGTCGGGCGTTTCGCCGGCCGTCAGGGCGGCCACTGTCTTCTTCTGGTTCGGGATGATGATGAAGAAGACATTGCCGGTCATCATCGTGCCGATCATGGCACCGATATGGAGGAAGGCGGCGCGGCCGGAGAAGATTTCGTTCAGCGCCCAGGCGGCGGCAATGATCAGAAAGAAAAGCAACAACGACAATAGGTTGCTGTTCTGTCCTATGGGCGACTTGCATAAGAGGTCGTAGCCGACCCAACCCACCGCCAGGATGGCGAGGCTGAGGGTAACGGCTTGCCAAGGCGCCATGTCCAGCTTGCCCGGGTCGATCAGGAAGCTTTCGGCGCCCCAATAATACATCACCGCCATCAGCAGAAACCCGCTGATCCAGGTGAAATAGGCTTCGTATTTGAACCAGTGCAACTCTTCCGGCATGCGCTCGGGCGCATTGGCGAATTTGCGGACTTGATAGAAGCCGCCGCCATGAACGCTCCAGCTTTCGCCGGCGATGCCGTCGGGCAGATCGCCCCGATTGCGTAAGCTTTGATCGAGCCAAATGAAATAGAAGGAGGAGCCGATCCAGGCGATACCGGTGATGATATGCAACCAACGCAGCAGCAGGTTGAGCCAATCGGCAATCGCGATGTCCATGATGGCGGCCCCCGTTTTCGTCCGATTTTCTTCTACACGCTGTCTTTTCACATGAAAATCAGGCATATTTATCGAAGTCTTTCAAAAAAACGTTGATAATCATGCTGAATATCGAGGATTTGGTGGTCTTCGTTCGTGCCGTCGATCTAGGAAACTTGTCGGCGGCCGGCCGGGATCTGCGCATGACACCGGCATTGGTCAGCAACCGGATCATGCGGCTGGAAAACAAACTCGGCGTTCGCTTGTTGAACCGGACCACACGGCGGGCCAATGCGACGCCGGAAGGCGCGGAGTTCTACGACTATTGCCTCCGTATCATTCGGGAGGCGGAAGAGGCGGAAAATCTGCTGGCCGCCCGCCGGGATCTACCGAAAGGAGCCTTGAAGGTTTCCGCGCCGGTCGGCTTCGGCCGCCGTCATGTCGCGCCGCATGTGCCGGCGTTTCTCGGCCGCTATCCGGAAATCCAGTTCCGCCTTGTCCTGACCGATCGCTTTACAGATCACATTGAAGAACAGGTCGATCTCCTTATCCGTAATGCGGAATTGCCGGATAGCTCAATCATCAGCCGACGGCTGGCGGCGAACCGGCGGGTGCTCTGCGCGGCGCCGGATTATCTCGACCGGCATGACCCGATCGAAACGCCACAAGATCTGCAAGGGCATAACTGTCTGTTGCTGCGGTTTCCAGGCTCGAAACAGTATCAATGGACCCTGCAGGGAGATGACGGACCCATCGGGCTCAACGTTTCCGGGAATATGGACGCGGATGACGGCGAGATTCTCACCGACTGGTGCCTCAACGGCCAGGGTATTGCCTTGAAGAGCCTTTGGGATGTCGGGGAGCATATCGACAATGGCGCGCTTCGCATCGTCTTGCCTGACTACCCGCCGATGTCCCCGGATGTGCATGCGCTTTATCCCCATAGCCGGTATCTGCCGCCGCGCGTCCGCGTCTTCATCGACTATTTGGTGGAGGTCTATGCGGACAGCCCGATCCGGCGCGATTAGCGGCAATTTCATCGGTTGCCGGGGCCCGGGTGGCGGGATATGTTGGCGCGCGTTTTTCGGATGAATTTGATTGGAGCGGGTCCGTGTCGGACATCTTTCAAGAAGTCGATGAGGAAGTCCGTAAGGAAAAGGCGAACGCGCTTTGGAAGAAGTATGGCGGTTACGTCGTCGGCGCTTGTCTCGCCATCGTCATTGGCACCGCTGGCCGCGTCGCTTGGCGCGAGTATCAGGAGGCACAGCGGATCGAGGATTCGAACCGGTATATCCTGGCCGCACTTCAAGCCGCAGAAGGTAAAACGTCGGAAGCGACGGAGAGCTTCCGTGCCTTGGCCGAGGAATCGGGTACGGGCTATGCCGTTCTGGCGCGACTGCGGGAAGCCGGCGTGCGTATTGAGGCGGGCGACCGGCAAGGCGCCATCGACATTTACGACGCCGTTGTCGCCTCCGGCGAAGGCGGCCCGGCCCTGACCGACTTCGTCCGCTATCTGGCGGCCAGCCAGCTGATCAACGACGGCTCCGCCGCCGACATCGACGCGCGATTGGCGCCATTGTTGGAAGGCAACAACCCCTGGCGCTTCTCCGCCCATGAGTTGAAAGCGATCGTCGCCCATCGGGACGGTCGGCTTGACGACGCGCGTGAGCAGTTCAAGGCGCTACGTACGATGGCCGGCGCGCCGCCGGGTATCCGCCAGCGCGCCGAGCAAGTCCTCAACATTCTAGGTGAGGGCGGCTCATGAAACGCGTAGCGTTGTGTTTTCTCGCGTTCCTGCTGGCAAGTTGCGATACCTTCCTCGGTGCCGATAACGAACAGAAACTGCCGGGCACGCGGGTCTCCGTGTTGACACTGCAGCAGAGCCTGGCGCCGGACCCGGCGGTCAGGGACCTGCAAATAAAACTACCGGCACCGATCCGGAACTCCGACTGGCCCATGGCGGGCGGTACGCCGCAACATGCGCTTCAACATGTGGAGGCAGGGGGTGGTCTACGTCGGACCTGGTCCAGCGATATCGGGGTCGGCTCCGACGATGACCGCCGGCTGTTGGCAGCACCGATCACCGGCGGCGGGCGGGTCTACGCGATGGACGCGGAAGCTAACGTAACCGCGTTGAACGCGTCAAACGGGCGGGTGATCTGGCGCGCCTCACTGACCCCGGAGGACGAGGAAGAAGGCGTGATCGGCGGCGGCTTGGCTTATTTCGGCGAGATCGTCTATGCGACTACCGGGTTCGGCGAAGTTCATGCCCTGGACGCGGCATCTGGTAAGCAGAAATGGGTCTATAAATTGGGACCGCCGATCCGCGCGGCGCCGGCAATTTCCGGCGGCCGATTGTTTGTCATCAGCCACGACAATCAACTGCACAGTTTGAACGCCGCCGACGGGCGCCTGCTTTGGATCTATACTGGATTACCGGAAGCAACCGGAATCATCGGTAGTTCGAGCCCGGCCGTTCAGGGCGGTATTGTCGTTGCTCCTTACGCGTCCGGCGAGATCGTGGCGCTTAGGGTCGAAAACGGCCGTCCTGTATGGAGCGATCAATTGGTTCGGTCACGGGGATTGTCGCCGTTGGCCTCGATCAATGCCATCCGCGCCCTGCCGGTGATCGATGGCAACCGAATTTACGCGATCAGCCATTCGGGCCGCATGGCCGCTCTCGACCTGCGCAACGGCCGACGGGCCTGGATCCGCAATATTTCGGGCCTAGAAACCCCCTGGTTGGCGGGGGAATTTCTGTACCTCGTGACCACGAATGCCGAGGTATTGTGCTTGACCCGGCGCGACGGACGGATCGTCTGGGTGAAACAATTGCAGCGCTTCGAGGACCCGGAGGATTTGGAAGGACCGATCACGTGGTCGGGCCCGGTTCTGGCGTCTGACCGCCTATTGCTTGTCTCGAGCAACGGCGACGCGGTGACAATGTCGCCCTATGACGGCGAAGTTCTTGGGAGTTTGGATTTGACCGCCGGTGCCAAGATCGCACCGGTCGTGGCGGACGGCACGCTTTATTTATTGACCGATGACGGCGAATTGATCGCCTATCGTTAAGTCATGACGTTCACAATTGCCATTATTGGCCGGCCCAATGTCGGTAAATCGACCCTGTTCAATCGCTTGGTCGGCAAGCGGTTGGCGATTGTGGACGATTTGCCCGGCGTGACGCGGGATCGGCGCGAAGGCGAGGGCCGCTTGGCGGACCTGCGCTTCCGCGTGATCGATACCGCCGGCTTGGAAGATGCCGAGCCCGGCAGTCTGGAAGCCGCCATGCGGCAGCAAACCGAACTGGCGCTCGACGATGCCGATGTGGCCTTGATGCTGATCGACGCTCGGGCCGGGGTCACACCGCTGGACGAGCATTTCGCTCGCTGGTTGCGTAAGCGCGAAACGCCGGTGATTTTACTGGCCAATAAATGCGAAGGACAGGCCGGCGCCGGCGGCTTGGCGGAAGCATACAGTCTCGGCCTCGGCGATCCTGTGCCGTTTTCCGCCGCCCATGGCGAAGGGCTGCATATGCTTTTCGATCTGCTGCGGCCCTATGTCGACGCGGCGGACGATGGCGAGGAGGAGGGCGACGAACGGCCGCTGCAGCTGGCGATTTTAGGACGGCCGAATGCCGGTAAATCGACCTTGGTGAACCATTTATTGGGTGAGGAGCGGATGCTGACCGGGCCCGAACCCGGCGTCACCCGGGACGCCATCGGCACGGATTGGCGATGGCGGGGACGACCGATCAAGCTGATCGATACGGCGGGTTTGCGCCGCAAGGCCAAGATCACCGATAAACTCGAGAAGCTATCCGCCAGCGATGCCATGCGCGCCATGGATTACGCGCAGGTGGTGGTCTTGCTGGTCGACGCCACCATGCCGCTGGAGAAGCAGGACTTGACCATTGCCCGGCGCATCGTCGGCGAGGGGCGGGTGCTCATCGTCGCCGCAAACAAATGGGATCTCGTGAAGGATCCGGGCAAGACCATGGCCCGCATAAGGGAGCGGGTGGAGGACGGCCTGTCTCAGGTGCGCGGGGTGCCGGTGGTGACGCTGTCGGCGCTGACCGGCCGCGGCGTTAACAAACTGCTGCCCGCGATTTTCAAGGCCTACGACAAGTGGCAAATCCGGGTGCCGACGGCGGCGCTCAACCAATGGCTGGAGGAAATGACGGCCCGGCATCCGCCGCCTTTGGGGCATAATGGCCGGCGTCTGCGGCTGCGCTACATCACCCAGGCCAGGACTCGTCCGCCGACCTTCGCCGCCTTCGTCAATCTGCCGGAGGATTTGCCGGACTCCTACATCCGATACCTGCAAAACGGCTTGCGCGACCATTTCGATTTGGATGGCGTGCCGATCCGTATCGGCTTGCGGAAAAGAAAAAACCCTTACGCGCCGAAACGTTAATGCAACGACGGTGCCGGCGCGTCGGCCGCGACCCACTGACCGGTCGCGGTGAATGTGGGGCTGGCAAGCGTGATCGCCGTTTCCACGACATGCTCCGGCGGCGGTAGGCTATCCGGATCCTCGCCGGGGAAAGCGGCCTGGCGCATATTGGTGCGGGTCGGGCCCGGATTGATCAGATTGACCCGCAGCGGTGTGTTCTGCGTTTCCGCCGCGTAGGTGAGGACGATGGCTTCGAGCGCGGCTTTGCTGGCCGCATAGGCCCCCCAAAATGCCGGAAGATGGCGCGTGACGCCGGAGGTCAGGAAGATCGCGCGGCCGGCGTCCGACCGGCGCAGCAGCAGGTCGAAGGCGCGGATCAAACGGTAATTTGCGGTGACATTCAGGTCGAAGGCTTTTTGCCAAAGCTCCGGTGGAATGTCGTTAACTGTCATCAAGTCGCCAAGAATGGCGGCATTGCCGACGAGGATATCGAGCTTGCCCCAGCGTTGATAAATCTGCCCGCCCATCTGATCGATCGCTTCGTGGTCCGTCAGGTCAAGCGGCACCAGCGTGGCGTTGCCGCCGTCCTTTTGGATGAGATCGTCCAGTTCCTCTAGAGCGTCGCTGGTGCGGGCGACCGCGATCACATGCGCGCCCTCCCGCGCATAGGCCAACGCTATCGCCGCGCCGATCCCCCGCGAAGCGCCGGTGATCAGAGCGAGGCGGCCGTCAAGCCGACCGCTCATGCGCTTTCGGCGAGTAGGGTGAGCTGCGCCGGCGCCGCGCCGTCGCGCTGATCGATCAACGCCACCGGATAGTCGCCGGTAAAACAGGCATCGCAGAATTGCGGCGCTTCTTCGTTCCGGTTTTCCCCGCAGACAGCCTGATAAAGACCGTCGAAGCTGAGGAACGACAGGCTATCGACGCCAATATGGCGGGTCATTTCCTCGACCGACATGGTGCCGGCCAAAAGCTCTTCCGGCGTCGGCGTGTCCGATGCCGTAGAAACAGGAATGGGCGGTCGGTGGACTGGCGATCCGCATATGTACTTCCGCCGCGCCGCAGTCGCGTACCATTTGAACGATTTTCTGTGAGGTGGTGCCGCGGACGATGGAATCGTCGACAAGCACCACCCGCTTACCTTCGATCTCCGCTCGGTTGGCGTTGTGTTTCAGCTTCACGCCGAAATGGCGGATATTCTGGGTCGGCTCGATGAATGTGCGGCCGACATAGTGATTGCGGATGATGCCGAGCTCGAAGGGAATGCCGGCCTCCTGCGCATAACCGATCGCCGCCGGGGTGCCGCTGTCCGGCACCGGGATAACCAGATCGGCGTCGATATGGCTCTCGAGCGCCAATTGCCGGCCAATCTCCTTACGGACCGCATAGACGCTGCGGCCCTCCGAAATGCTGTCGGGGCGCGAGAAGTAGACATATTCGAAAATGCAGAACCGGCTCGGTTTTTCCGCGAAAGGTTTGAGGCTCTCGACCCCGTCCTTGGTGCAGACGACGATTTCGCCCGGCTCGACATCGCGCACCAGCTCGGCGCCGATTATATCGAGGGCGCAGGTCTCCGACGCCAGGATCGGGGCGCCGTCGAGTTGTCCCAGAACCAACGGCCGGACGCCAATAGGATCTCGCATGCCGATCAGCTTCTTGTTGGTCATCGCGATCAAGCTATAGGCACCGACCACCTTACGCGCGGCATCGATCAACCGGTCCAGCAATCGATCGTAAAGACTGGTGGCGATCAGATGGATGAAGACTTCGGAATCCAGTGTCGATTGAAATATGCAACCGCGTTTCACCAGCTCCCGCCGCACTTCCACGGCGTTGGTCAGATTGCCGTTATGGGCGATCGCGATGCCGCCATGTTCCAACTCCGCGAAGAGGGGTTGGACATTGCGCAACACGGTCTCGCCAGTGGTGGCGTACCGATTGTGGCCGATCGCGGCAGACCCCTTCAGCTTGCCGATCACTTCCTCGGAATTGAAGTTGTCGCCGACCTGACCCAGGCTGCGGTGAGAATGGAACTGCGTCCCGTCGAAGGAGACGATGCCGGCCGAAACCTGCCCCCGATGCTGCAGCGCATGCAGGCCAAGCGCGGTATGCGCGGCGGCGTCATCGGCGCCCAGAATGCCGAAGACGCCGCATTCCTCATGCAGCTTGTCGTCGTCGAAGGGGTGGGTTGTGCGGGGACGGTCGGGTGTCGGCATCTCTATTTAGCCTTCCGTCTGACATACATGAGCTAATTACTCTCCGCTTGATCGGAATCTTTCGACTTGTTCTCCATCAGCCGATCCATATCCTTGGTTTGGGTCTTGTCGTAGCCCTTGTTGCCGCCGCCGGTCGGATTGGTGGACATCAAATCGGGCAGATTATTCGAGGATTCCTTGGCCTTCTCGGTGGCGTTGTCGGCAAACTTCTCCAGGCTATCGGCGATATCCTTGGGCGTCAGATCGACAATAAACTTGGCGCCGCGCTGCATCAAAGGGACCGACTTGGCGCTGGTGATCCATTCCGGATGATCTTTCGGCGGCATGGCTTGCAGGAGCAGGAGATAGGCCAGGCAAAGCACGACCGCACCCCGCAACAGGCCAAATAAGAATCCAAGGGAGCGGTCGAGCGGCCCGATGGAGCTGTCCTGAACTTTCTTCGATATCCAAGAACTGATCAGTGCCAGGATCACCAGAACGGTCAGAAAAATCGCCGTGCCCGCGGCGATATCCGCGAACAAGGTCTGTTCCGTATCGAACCATTTCTTGAAATAGGCGCGGACCGGCGGTTTGGCGGGGGGCAGCGTGACATAGGTGATGATCGCGGCGCCGACCCAGGTCGACAACGCCAAGACTTCGCGGACAAAACCCCGGCTCAGAGCCAGGATAGCGGAAATCAATAAAACGACCGCGACACCGATATCGGTCGGACTAATGGCAAATCCATCCATGCGTGGCGTGGCGCTCCCGTCAGCCTTGGGAAATCATCTCGCTTGTAAAGCGTAGCGCTAGCTCCTGCAAGAGCTCGATTTCCTCGATTTTCATGGTCGAAGCGCGGTTTTTGGCACCGGGCGGCGCGACGGCGCCGGTGAATCCCAGTTTTCGAGCTTCTTTCAGACGCGCTTCGGCTTGGCCGACGGGGCGAACCTCGCTCGATAAACTGATTTCGCCGAAAAACACGCTTTCCCGCGGCAACGGCACGTCGCTGAGGGAAGAGAGCAAGGCTGCGGCAACGGCGAGGTCGGCCGCGGGCTCGGCGATTCGCAAGCCGCCGGCGACATTCAGAAAAATATCGTTGCCCGCCAGGGATACGCCGCAGCGCGCGTCCAACACTGCCGCGATCATGGCGAGCCGGTTGCTGTCCCATCCGACCACGGTACGCCGTGGCGTTGCCAGGGGCGAGGGCGTGACCAATGCCTGTATCTCGACCAGCAGCGGCCGCGTTCCTTCCATACCGGCGAAAACGGCGGTGCCGCTGACCGGCTGATCGCGGTGAGAGAGGAAGAGGGCGGACGGATTGGCGACCTCCTGCAAGCCGGCGTCGGTCATCTCGAATACGCCGATCTCGTCGGTCGCGCCGAACCGGTTTTTGACCGCCCGCAGGATACGGAACTGATGGCCGCGTTCGCCTTCGAAATAGAGCACGGTGTCGACCATATGTTCGAGCACCCGAGGGCCGGCGATCTGACCCTCCTTAGTGACGTGCCCGACCAGCAGCAGCACGATGTCCCGCTTTTTCGCGACGCGGATTAGTTCCTGGGCGGAGGCGCGCACCTGGCTGACCGTGCCGGGCGCGCTTTCCATACCGTCGATATACATGGTTTGGATGGAATCGATGACCACCACATGGGGTGCGTCGGATTTGTCCAGACTGGCGAGTATGTTCTTCAGATTGGTGGCGGACGCCAATTCGACCGGCGCGTCCGCGAGGCCGAGACGGGAGGCGCGCAGACGGACCTGATCCACTGCTTCCTCGCCGGAGATATAGGCGCAGGTAATGCCCCGGCGGGCCAGGGAGGCCATGGCTTGCAAGAGGATGGTGGATTTGCCGATCCCGGGGTCGCCGCCGATCAGGATGGCGGAGCCAGGGACCAGACCGCCGCCGCAGACCCGGTCAAATTCGGCGATGCCGCTGGCGCTGCGCATTTCCTTCTCGCCGCCGGCCGGATCGTTCAGGCCGACAAAGGTGACCGCGTTGGCTTTGCCGCTGCCGAGCCGGCTCGACCGCAAGCTCTCGTCCGGTTCTTCGACGATGGAGTTCAAATCCTCGCATTGCGGACAGCGGCCGGCCCACTTCCGCAACACCGCGCCGCAGGACTGACAGATGAAGCGTTCGCTCACACGCGCCAATTCGAACTCCTGGCACCCGCGTATTGCGACATATGGCTTGACGGCAACGGCAGGCTGTCGATTTCCATGGCAGGATGTTCGCAGGCGCAAGCTCTCAATGCCGTCACCCCGGTCGAAGCGTAGCGGAGAGCCGGGATCGTCACAGGCTCGGTGCTTGGGACGATCCCGGATATCGCCTGCGGCGATTCCGGGATGACGAGAATGGGAACTACAGAACAGCGTTGACGACGTGGGTGATGACCGGCCGGTTTTTTGGTCGGAATTCGTTGCGTTGGCTTTGTCACGGCTTCAGAACATCCATCTGGATCGGGCCTTCAGCACGGCCGGCGATGAATTGATCGACATGGTCGTTGCCGCTATCGCTCATGTCGTCGACCGAACCGTTCCAGATGATCTGGCCCTTGAAGATCATCGCCACTCGATCGGCGATGGTGCGGGCGGAGGCCATGTCGTGGGTGATGGTGATCGCGGTCGAGCCCAGGTCCTTTACGCATTCGATGATCAATCGATTGATCACGTCTCCCATGATTGGGTCGAGGCCCGTGGTCGGCTCATCGAAAAAGATGATCTCCGGCTCCGTCGCGATGGCGCGGGCGAGGCCGACGCGCTTCTTCATGCCGCCGGAAAGCTCGGCCGGATCGAGTTCGCCGACATCGCTCCCCAGACCGACGCGGGCAAGCTTCTCGAGGGCGATCTCTTTTGCCCGGTCGCGGTCCATGCCTTCGCCTTCGATGAGGCCGAAGGCGACATTTTCCCAAACCTTCAAACTGTCGAAGAGGGCGGCGTTCTGAAACAGCATGCCGAATTTTTTCAGCACCGCCTCCCGCTCGCCGCCCTTCAGGCCGACGGTTTCCTGTCCGTCGATCAGGATGCTCCCCCGGTCGGGCCGGATCAGGCCGAGGATGCAT
>CBDCGJ010000004.1:0-23057 GCA_965216645.1 Alphaproteobacteria bacterium
AGGCGCATCGGCCGCTCTACGACTGGCTGATCGAGAATCTACCGGTGCCGGCGAGGCCGCGGCAGTATGAGTTCTCCCGCCTCAATCTCGATTACACCATCATGTCGAAGCGGCTGTTGACCCGACTGGTCGAGGAGGGGCATGTGGACGGTTGGGACGATCCGCGTATGCCAACCCTGTCCGGCATGCGGCGGCGCGGTTACCCACCGGCGGCAATCCGCGACTTCGTGGTCAGCGCGGGCATCTCTAAGAAACATCAGACGGTGGAGTTCGGATTTCTCGAATACTGCGTGCGTCAGGTGTTGAATAAGCAGGCGGAACGGCGCATGGCGGTGCTGAACCCGCTGAAAGTGACGATCGAGAATTATCCTGAAGGCGAGGAAGAATGGCTGGAAGCGGTCAATAATCCCGAAGATTCGGACGCCGGACATCGACAGGTCCCGTTTTCCAAAACACTCTATATCGAGCGCGACGATTTCATGGAGGATCCGCCGAAGAAATTCTTTCGTCTCGCGCCGGGGCGGGAGGTGCGCTTGCGTTACGCCTACTTCCTGACCTGCAAGGAGGCCGTGAAGGACGAATCGGGCGAGGTTGTCGAGTTGATCTGCACTTACGATCCGGCCACCAAGGGCGGCAACGCGCCCGATGGCCGCAAAGTGAAGGCGACCCTGCATTGGTTGTCGGCCGCGCATGCCAAACCGGCGGAGGTGAGGCTTTACGATCATCTCTTCAGCGAACCAACCCCGGGCGCCGACGGCGATATGCTGGACGATCTCAACCCGGCGTCGCTGGAGACGCGCCCCGCTTGCTGGATCGAGCCCTCTTTGGCCGAGACCCCGGTCGGGGAGACGGTGCAGTTCGAACGTTTAGGCTATTTCTGTGCCGATCCCGACAGCGACGGCGATCGCATGGTCTTCAATCGAACCGCCACCCTGCGCGATACCTGGGCGAAGATTAAGGCGAAGGGTTAGAGCATATATCTACCATACGGCATCATTTGATGGCGTTAGGACGGGATTTGGCTAAGGGGCGGCGCGCCGCGCGATGCGGGGTATCGGGCAAGCGTCGCGCCGACGACAAATCCCGTCCTAACGCCACCTCCGGCCGGTCGCATTTATCCCCTGGACGTCGTTGCGGCCCTTGGCCGATACCCCGCATCGCCCGGCGGACCGCGCCTAGCCAGGGGATAAATGCGACCGGTCAAATGGTTCTGTATGGTAGATATATGATCTAACGTCGGATAGAAATCACGATCAACGCGAAAAAGTGCAGAACGGCCAGTAGGGTCAGAGCGATCCCGTAGTGGCCATGAAGGTCCCGCAACAAGCCGGCCAAAGCGGCCATGCCGGCGGCGCTTGAGAACATCCCGATATTGATTAGGCCATAGGCATTCCCGTAGCTGGCTTTGCCGAACGCCTCGTTCAACAACAAGGGCGGCAGCATGACAATGGCGCCGACGACAAGCCCGGCCAATGCTGCCGCGGCGTAAATCGCCACGGGCGATTGGGTCATGAGAAGAATAACAAAGGCGACGCCCTGCAGGCCGTAGCAGCCGGCAGCCAAAAACCAGAGCGGTGCTTTTTCCGTCAAAGCGCCAAGCGCGAAACGACCGAAGATGGCTGCGAAGGCGGTGACGCTGACCGTCAACGCCGCCTGGGTCAATCCCAGGTTGGGCGCCAAAATCGGAATCTGATGGGTTAGAAAGCCGACTTGCGCACCGAGTGCCGCCGAACAAGCGACAATAAGGCGCCAGAACCGTCCTTGACGCAGGATCTCCCGCGCCGACATCGCCTGATCGCCGGATGAGGATGCTGACGATGATTGAAGTTCAGCCGGTGGGACTTCGCCCTCCGCCGGTTTGCGGATCGCGAGGAGGATCAAAGGCACGAGTAAAGCGATCATGCCGAGGCCGGTCGCCGTTAAAGTCTCGCGGAAACCGTATCTCTCGCTGGCCAGGACCATGGCAGGTACCAGCAAGGCGCCGCCGATGCTGGCGCCGGTCAAGGCCAGTCCCAAGGCCAGTCCGAGGCGCTGTTGAAACCAGGGCAGCAGGCTGCCGCTGATCGTAATCGTCGCGAGACAGGGATAGGCGCAGCCGATCAACAGATAGGCCAGCGCCAATTGCCAGGGCGCGGTTACATAGCCGATCGCCATCACGCCGAGGCCAATACCGCTGGCGCCGAAGACGGCGACCCAGCGGCTGCCGTGGCGGTCGATCCAGCGGCCGGCGGCCATGGTAGCCGGAACGCCGAAAAGATAGGCCGAGCCGACGATGGTCGAGACGCTCGCGTTGGACCATCCCCGCGCTTCGGTCAGGGCGCGAATGAAGAAGCCGTTGCCGTAGAAGATCGCGCCCCAGGCAAAGAACGCCATGCAAAAACCGACGGCGGCGATCCACCAGCCATGATAAAGGCCCAGAAGGCCTGATGCGTTTCGGGGAGTTGTCATGGACGGGCGTTTATTCGCCGTCGGTCACTCGATAAGATTCGGTGTACCAACCGGTCATGCCGGCGAGATATCCGGCCGCACTGGCCCAATCGCGCAGACCGGTGATGACCCGGCGCTTACTGGTGACGGCACCGGAGATGACCTTCAGTAAACCGGCGGCCATCTTTCCCACGGACTTCCCGGCGAAATACAATTCCGTTTTTAGCATCGAATTGCGGCGGCGATATTTGGCGACGTTGGCCGCGCCTCCCTTATAGGCGCGCGACAATCGGTTACGCAGGCGACGCCGTTCCTCGACAACAACTTCATATATAATCGCTTCGGCGCACCAAATTGCCTCCCGGCCGCTATGCGCCACCATTTGTTCAAAAAAATCATGATCCTCACCGGCTACGAATCGGAAGAAAGGATCAAAGCGCAATTCGTGCTCAATCGCCAGTCGCAAGTCGAAAATGGCGTTATTAGTGTTGACATGAGGGATGGTGTCGCCGGTTTTGCGGCGCCATTTGGGCTTGGCGGCGGCAAAGTCGAAATCCGGCCGGCTTTCCCACGGCAACTGCACCACCGGACCGCGCACGATCGGTGCATTGAACTTCCGCATCGCGGCCAGCAACCCGATCAGCCAGTTCGGTTCGGGAAATTCGTCGTCGTCGATAAAGGCCATTAGCGAGGCATCCCGCGCGATCGCCTCGTCGAGACAGCGGTTTCGCACCTGACCCAAGCCACGCTCATTTTCGATGGCGTAGATCGCATCGAAGCTATCGGCTATACCGCTGGCATCGAACGTCGCGCGGGCGCTGCCTTCGCTGTCGTTATCGACGACAATGACAAGACAATGTAGATCGTCCGGCCGCTCGATCCGCCGCAATTTCGCAAGACATTGGGCCAACATCTCCGGCCGCAAATAGGTCGGCACGCAGATCGCCAGCACGTCCATTTCGTCGGCATCTCGCATCGCGCCATTAATATTAGAAAAAATTAAATTAGAAAATGAAAATCGGCCATCCACCGCTCAAAACCCTGGACTTGTCAAAGCCGGCGGGCACCTTGTCTAATAGGCGGACACATGCCGACGGGGAGCCTTATCAATGATGACTGGTGACGCCTACCGGGCCAGCTTGGCCGACGGGCGGGCAACGTATTTCGAAGGGGAGCGGGTCGACGATTTGTTGAGCCATGACCTCATGGCGTCCGCCGTCGATCTGGTCGCGGCGTGTTACGACCGCTTCCATGACCCGGATCCTAAGGCGCGCAGCCCCTTGATGGTCATCCCCCGTTCCGCCGAGGAGCTGAAATCGCGGATTCCCATCCTGCATGACGCCGATTTGGTTGCCCATGTGACGTATCAGTCGATCATGACTCTGATCACGGCCGCCGGGCGGATGCCGGACTTGCCGCATTATGGCGAACGGATTCGCGCCTTCGTCGACGATGTGCAGGCGCGCGATCTGCGGGTAACCGAATGCATCACCGACGGCAAGGGCGACCGCAGTTTGCCGCCGGGCCAGCAGCCGGATCCTGATGCTTACACGCGTGTAGTGGAGCGCAGGTCCGACGGCGTCGTGATTCGCGGCGCCAAGCTGCATATCTCCGGCGCCTCTCTTGGCCATGAGTTGATGATCATCCCGACAAAGGCAATGAAGGAGGGGGAAGGCGACTACGCCATCGCCTGCGCTGTGCCCGTCAACGCGCCAGGCGTGAAGATCGTCAATGCCACCTATGCGCCGCGCCATGGCGACGACCGCACGTTCCCGATTTCCGGTAAGAAGCATTGCCCGGAAGGTTTCGTCATCTTCGACGACGTCTTCGTGCCGGAGGAGCGAGTGTTTCTGGACGGCGAAACCAAATATGCCGCCGTCTTCGCCCACTCCCTGGGGCTCTGGGAGCGGCTGGGCAGTCTGTCCTTCCTCGCCGACGAAGCGGACGAACTGGTCGGATTCGCCCAATTGATCGCGGAAGCGAACGGCCTGACCCGGGTCAACCATGTGCGGGAGAAGGTTTCCGACATGATCATCCATGCCACCTTGATCCGCGCCGCGTTGGAGGCGGCGATCGCCAATTGCAGCTTCGGCCCCGATGGGGAGGCGTTTCCCGACGAGCTCTATACCAATGCGGGCAAATATCATGGCGCCGCCAATTACAATCAGATTGTCCGTCATCTGCACGATATCGGCGGCGGCTCCACGGTGACGGCGCCGTCTGTGGCCGATATGGAGAATAACGAGATCGGCCCGTTGGTCCGAAAGTATATGACCGGCGCGGCGGATGGCGAGTATCGCACCCGCTTATTCCATGCGATTCGCGATCTGACGGCTGATTCCTACGGCGGCTGGAAGTTCGTCACGAACCTGCAGGCAGGTGGCGGCCTCTATGCCCAGCGTATCGTGACCCGCAAGCACTACGATATTGAAGCTTCCAAGCAAAAGGCGTTAAAAGCGGCGGGACTGACGGACTACGTCTGAACCCCATGCAAAGGGCCCCATGAACGGCACCCGAACCTATTCCGCCCAAGCCGATCCGGTGAGCGTGGTGGCCTGCGCCTGGGCACCCTATGCGTTGCCGATGCGGCAGGCCTTCCCTTTGGCACAGCTGGTGCGCCGTGACGTGGCCAGCAAATATGTCGGCTCCCTCGCCGGATTTGCCTGGTCTGTGTTGAGCCCGTTGCTGTTGCTGGCTGTTTTCACGTTCCTGTTCGGATATCTGTTCACGCCGAAGGGCATGACGATCCCGGAAGGCACCAATATGGCGACCTTCGCCAAGAATCTGTTCGCTGGATTGTTGCTGCATCAAGCCATCGCGGACGTGTTGACCCGTTGCCCCATCGCGATCACGGTGAACACGAACTATGTGAAAAAACTGATTTTCCCAGTTGAGATCCTGCCCTTGTCGACCGTGTTGTCGGCCACGGTCGGGGTGCTGATCAGCGTCGTTGTCTTAATCGTTGTCGATCTGCTGACCGGGGGGGCCGTGCATCCGAGTTATCTCTATCTGCCGGTCGTGCTGTTGCCGTTTGTCGTCATGATCGCTGGCCTCGGCTGGTTTCTCGCCGCCTTCGGTGCGTTCGTCCGTGATATCGGTCACGTGACGGGCTTGTTGGTAACCGTGTTGCTGTTTCTCAGCCCGATCTTCATTCGCGTCGAGGCGTTGCCGGCGGCGGTGCGGCCATTCATTTATCTGAACCCATTGACGGTGCCCGTACTGGATCTGCGGCGCATCCTGTTCGACGGCGCGCCTCCGGATTGGGTGGCGTGGACGATTTACACCGTCATCGCCTTTCTGTCGGCCTGGTTCGGCTTCTACGTTTTCATGCGCGCCAAGCGGGCGTTCGCCGATGTCGTCTGAAGCGGAATCCGTCGTCGTTGCGGCGGCGTTGAGCAAGCAACATCGCCTCTACCGCCGGCCCATGGACCGGCTGCGGCAATGGGTGGCACGTGGCCGCCGCCAGTATTTCGACGAGATCTGGGCGCTCAATCATGTCAGCTTCGACGTTGCGGCCGGTGAGTCCGTCGGCATCGTCGGCCGCAACGGCAGCGGTAAATCGACGTTGCTGCAAATCGTCGCCGGCATTCTGCCGCCAAGCGGCGGTCAGGTCACCGTCAAGGGCCGGATCGCCGCGCTTCTGGAACTGGGTGCCGGCTTCAACGGCGATTTCACTGGCCGCGACAATGTGGTCATGAACGCGGCGGTGATCGGCCTGACGCGGGAGGAGATCGACGCCCGCATGGACGATATCATAGCGTTTGCCGACATCGGTCCGTTCATCGATCACCCGGTGAAGACCTATTCCAGCGGCATGTATGTGCGGTTGGCCTTTGCGCTGGCGGTCAGCGTCGATCCGGACATCCTGATCGTCGACGAAGCCCTGGCCGTGGGCGACGAGGTGTTTCAGAACAAGTGCTATGGCCGTATCGCCGACTATCAGTCGAAGGGCGGAACCCTGCTGTTCGTTTCCCACAGCCCGCAGATGGTGACGCAGTTCTGCCAACGCGCATTGCTGCTGGATCAGGGCGAGCTTTTGATGGACGGTCTGCCCCGCGACGTCATTTCCGCTTATCGCCGCTACATTCATGCGCCTGTCAGCCAGCAGCCGGAAATCCGCGAAGAGTTGCAGTCCGGGACCGAGGTGCCGGTTGATGCGCCGGAATCGCTGCGGGAGAGTTTGGAAGCCGGCATGATCCCGGACGGGCGCACGGAATTCACCGTCGACGGCGCCCGTATCCTCAATCCGCGGATCGAGACGGCCGAGGGCGAGACGGTCAATGTGTTGGTGCGCGGGCGCAATTACGCGTTCTGCTTTGACGCCGAATTCGACGTAGCGGCGGAAGGCGTAGCGTTCCAGATGATCTTCCGCACCCATACCGGATATGCCTTGGGCGGCAAGCGTTCCGGCAAGCCCGGTGATTTGATTGCGGCGGTCGCCGCTGGGCAAACTGCACGGGTACGCTTCGAATTCCCGTGCCGTCTGTTCCCGGAAACCCATTACACCGTTAGTTGCGCCGTGACGGCGGAGCGTGGTGGCGAAACCGTGTTCCTGCATCGTATCATAGACTGCGTTATGTTTCGGGTGAGCCCCGAAGCGCAACTCTGGTCCCAGGGGATCGTCGATTTTGACATTGAGCCCCATTGGACCTTCGAGGAAGGAGTGGATTAACCATGCGGGCGAGTGTGCATCTTCTGCCGACAGCGGTCGGACGGCTGTTGGCCCGATTGAGCGGCCGTATGCCGTTGGTTGAGCCGATTGTCGTCGGCGCCACTGGCGGTTCCGGCACCCGGGCGCTGCAAGCTTTATTGGCCGAGGCGGGCATTTTCATGGGGGCGGCGGATCGCGTTAATTACGCCGGCGATGCCATGGATTTTGAACCTTTTCTGGACGACCATATCAACGCGATTCTGCATACAACGGGCGGCTTGGATTATGATGCCTCCCAGGTTTCCGCGCGCGCCATTGCCGATTTTCGTACGGCATTGACCGCCTATCTGACCAGCCGGCCAAGTTCGTCGCTTCATTGGGGTTGGAAAAATCCGCGTTCGATGTATGTGCTGCCGATCCTGCGCACCGCGTTTCCCCGGCTTCGCTTCATCCACCTGATGAGAGACGGGCGGGATATGGCGGTTTCCGACAATCAGGCGCAAGTTTTAAAACATTACGAAGCCCGCTTCAGCCAGTCGGCGGACGACCCGGTGCGGGCCTCCCTCCGCCTATGGTGCAGAGCGAATCGGGAAGTCGCCAGTTACTGTGAACGTACGATGCCGCGGCGTTACTTAAGGGTCCGATTGGAAGATCTGGCGGCTTCGCCTAAAGAGGAAGTCGGGAAGATCCTGAATTTCGTCGGATTGAATGCCGGTGGCGCGGCTCACCTGTCCGACCTCATCCAACCGCCAGACACCATGGGCCGCTGGCGCGAGCGACTTGATGCTAATGTCCTGAACACCTTGATGGCCGAGTATGGTGCCGATCTGAGGTATTTCGGATATGCCGACACGGAGTAAGGAGCGATGATGTGAGCGAGATCTCCGTCGTCATTCCGACCTACAACCGGGCGGATGGTATCGTCGACACGCTACGCCTCTGCCACCGCCATGCCGGCGGCGTGGACTTGGAATATATCGTGATCGACGACGGCTCTGTGGACGACACGCCTACTCGGCTCGATGCGGTGGCGGCGGAAATCCCCAATCTCCGCTACAAATCGATCGACAATGGCGGCGCCGGCCGAGCGCGCAATCATGGCGCAGAGATGGCGACGTCGGATATCGTCCTGTTCCTGGGCGACGACATCAAGCCGACTTCCGACGATTTCTTCAGAACTCATCTCGACCTGCATCGGCAAATGCCGGGACGGGACGTGGCGGTGCTGGGGAAAGTGGCTTGGCCCGACCGGGACGAAGCCGACACAAACTTTGTTATGGCTCATGTCCAGGGATTGGGTGGAGAACAGTTTGCCTACGCATTTCTGACGCCATACGAATGGCTTGACTGGCGCTTCTTTTATACCGCGAATATCTCGGTGAAGCGCGACCTCGTCGACGACTGGTTGGAAGACGGCTTCCGTGATGTTTTCCGGACCTACGGCTATGAGGATATCGAGCTGGCCTATCGTTTGAATCAACGACCCGACGGTCTGCGAATATTCTACGCGCCCTTGAGCTTCGGCCTGCATTTTCACCAGTATAGTTTGGACGGGTTTTTGGGCCGGCAGTTCTCCGCCGGTCTGATGGCGCGGACCTTTGTCGACATGCATCCGGCCGCCGCTGCCGCGGTCGGCGTTGCCGGTCTGCGGGCCAAGTTGCGAGAGCCCGTCACGGCCGCCGACGAGGCCAAGGTATCGGATCTGATTTCGGTCATCGAGGGCATCCGCTCTTGGGCGAAACTGCTGGAGGCCTCGGGTAATCTCGGCCGCGACTATTGGCATGGCGAACTTTTGAAGGCGGTGTTTATCCTGTCTTATTCGGAAGGCTTCATTGCGGCCGCCCGGGAGCCGGACGCAAATTTGGCCGCCGCCTACGAACTGGCGCTGACGGAGTTCTATCTGAACTTCCAGCGCACAGTGTTTGTCGAGGGCGTGGGCGACGCCATGCCGAACTTTACCAGCGTGGTCAATATCGTCGCCGGTGATCAACCGGCCGCCGCCGCGGGTAAATGGATCGGCCGATCCGCCATTATTGCCAAGAAAGCGCTAAACGCCTTTGGTGGGCGTCAGGCGTCATGACCAGCGTTGCCATTGTCGTGCTTGGTATGCATCGCAGCGGCACCTCCGCCACCGCCGGTTTATTGCATCACCTGGGCTTGCCGCTCGGCGATAATCTAATGCGTCCAGAAGCCGGTTCGAACGAGCGCGGGTTTTTCGAGAATTACGATATCGTCGTCCAGCATGACCGCGTTTTGAAAGCCATGGGCTCAGACTGGCATGATCACGAGCCGCTGCCGACAGGGTGGCAGGAGCTGCCGGAGGTAATGGCGTCGCAGGCAGAGATTGGACGTCTTGTCGCCGCTCAATTCGCCGAACATCGACTTTGGGCGATCAAGGACCCGCGCATGTGCCGCCTGTTGACCCTCTGGGCGCCAATTTTCACGGAACAGGATACCCATCCGTATTACGTCCTGGTGTTTCGTCACCCTTTGGAGGTCGCCCAGTCGCTCCAAAAGCGGGACGGGATGGCGCTCGAGACCGGTTTGCGGCTCTGGTATGTCTATATGCGCGAGGCGGAGCGCTTATCCCGCGGTGCGCCGCGGGTCTTTCTGCCTTACATCGATCTCTTGAAAAACTGGCGTCGACAAGTGAAGCGTCTGCGCCGGGAGTTTTTGTTTAAAGATTTCAAGGCCGATCGCACCCAGGCGCGGGCCATAGATGCTTATTTGCAACCTTCCGAACGCCATCACGACGCTGACACGTTGGGCGACGAGGTGGTGCTCCCGGCGCGCATAGAGGAGCTGCATCAGCGGCTCTTGCGGGCCACGAACTTGACCCGGCAGCGCGAGAACGACCTGTTCGCGGAATTCGACCTGCAGGGCGAGCCGGAATTCGCCGATTCGGCGGCTTGGTGGCGGGCCGAAGCCTATCGCTGGCAGGGCCTTGCACAGAAGTCCAATTAAGACGGCGGAAGCGCTTGCATTTAGCCGGGCAATCGATCCATAAGGGGCTCGGATTGGGGACAGTCGCGCATGCCTGATATTTCCATTGTCATACCGACGTATAATCGCGGCGAACTGCTGAGCGAGACGGTACGTCTTTGCCATCAAATGGCGGGCGAGGTCGATCTCGAATTCATCGTCATTGACGATGGATCGGCCGACGATACGCCGGCACGGCTGAAGGAACTTGCCGGCGAAATCCCGAATTTCAGTCATATGTCGATCGACAATGGCGGGCCGGGGCGCGCCCGCAATATCGGTGCGGACATGGCCACGGCCGATATCGTGCTGTTTTTGGGCGACGATATTCAGCCGCGTTCCAGCGATTTCTTTCAGGTCCACCTTGATATGCATCGCCGTTTGGGCGGAACGGACGTCGCCGTGCTGGGTAAAGTGGTCTGGCCGGACAAGGCGGAGGCCGACACGAACTTCGTCATGGCTCATATCCAAGGCCTGGGCGGGGAGCAGTTCGGCTATGCTCATTTAAAGCCCTACGATTGGATCGATTGGCGGTTCTTCTACACGGCCAATATTTCCGTGAAACGGCAGGTCGTCGACAGTTGGGCGGAAGACGGCTTCAAGGACGATTTCGCCGCCGCGGGTTACGAAGACATCGAATTCGCTTACCGGATGCATCTGCGGCCCGAAGGTTTCCGCATTTATTTCGCGCCGTTGTCCATAGGCAATCACTATCACCAATATAATCTGGAGGGTTTCCTCAATCGTCAGTTCACGGCGGGCATGCTGGCGCGCACGTTCATCGACCTTCACCCGAAAGTGGCGCCGGTAATCGGCGTCGATATCCTGCGGTCCGAACTGGCGAAGCCGTTGGGCGACGGCGAGGACGCGCGCATCGCCGACTATATTTCCGTGATCGAAGGCATACGCTCTTGGGCCCGTCTGCTCGACGCCTCCGGGAATTTAGGCCGCGATCACTGGCATGGCGACATGTTGAAGGCGGTGTTTCTGCTGTCCTATGCCGAGGGCTTCATCGCCAGCGCGAGCGAACCCAACGCAAATCATGGCGCCGCGTATCGCCGTGCGCTGCATGAATTCCACCAGAATTTCCAACGCGCGGTTTATGTGGAGGCCACCGGCAACGCGATCAGCAATTTCGCCGTACCGTTGAACGCGTCGATCGGCGGGTTGAAGCTCAAGGAGACCGGGCTTTGGCGTTGGGCGACAGGCAAGCCGACGCTGGTCAGGGTCTATCGAAAACTGCGCGGAATTTGATCGGAGCCTCCGGGGGAAGCGATGCTGCGACGCGTGATCCTCGCCGTCTTGACGCGCCTGCCGGGTGGCGATGCATTGATCGCGGCGGTCCGTCGTTGGCGGCATTCGCGACTTCCGGGTGCGGTCGGGGAAAGCTACATCGATCCGTCCTTGCCGCGTCGAACACTGATTTTGACGATCCTGGTCGATGACCCAAAATCTTTGCCTGCGGGGTACGATGCATTTGAAATCGCGACGCCAGCGGCGGTCAAGCCAGTACCCGAAAGGGCTTACTACGCCCCGCCGCGGGGAGCGGCATTGCTCAGTATCGCGCATTTGAACAATCTGCTGTTTTGTCTGCAATGCACAAATCTCGACCTGGCGGTCGCATCGGCGACCGTGGAAGAGCCGCCGGACGTCGCTGTCGAAAACCTGCGGTCGGCCTGTCTGTTTTCGGACCGGGCATTCAATGCTGTCATGTGCGGCGATCTGCCGCCGCGTGTCATGCTGTCCGGCCGCGTGTTGCGCTTGCTGCCAGGACCGGTGGAGGCGCCGTTGCGGGCGCTGCAAGATGTCATCGAGTTCGGTGCGGTCACATTGCAGCGAGACGGTCCCGGGTTTACTGTCGGACAAGGTCAAGTGACACCCCGGCGGGCTTGGGCCACGCACCAGCCTTTAGCGCCGACCGACGCGCGTCCGGTAGTCTTCATCCTGCCGATCTTCCTCGCCGTGGGTGGGGTGGAGCGGAACACTATCGAAATCGTCCGTGCGCTCCGGGAGAACTATCGCTTCATCGTCGTTCCGACCGAGCGGCAAACCGCGTCGCAAGGGTCTTTGCACCACCAAATGGCCGACGCGGGCGGCGAGATATACAATCTCGCCGAATGCGCCGGGCGGGACCGGCATCTGGACATGCTTCGGGAGCTAAAAGCCGCCTACGATCCCGAACTGGTTTGGGTTTGCAACGGTTCGCCCTGGCTCGCCGAAAACGCCGCGGCGCTTAGAGATCTGTTCGACGATTGCCCCATCGTCGATCAACAAGTCTACGATTCCGACGTCGGCTGGATCGAGTATTTCGACCAATCTGGAATCCAGTCCTTCGACCGCTTCATCGCCATTAACCGGCGCATCCAAGAGAAGTTCGAACACCGGTATCGGATCGATCCGGCGAAGATCGATTTGATCTACAGCGCGATCGACGCGCCGAGATTTGACTTACCCGAACCTAGTCCGGAAGAGCGGCGGCGCCGGCTAGAGGAGTTCGGCTTGCCTGCCGATCGACGGATTTTTGCATTCATCGGTCGTCTGACCGATCAGAAGCGGCCGCTGGAGTTTCTTCGTATCGCGTCGGATGCCCAGCAAGCCGGGCAGTCGGACGCTTTTCTATTGGTAGGTGACGGCCCGCTTCGCGACGATTGCGATTTCTTCATCGACAAATACGATCTCGAAAACGTTTACAAGATTCCCTTTTGTGACGATCTTACGCGGCTTTATCCCTTGCTGTCCGGGCTTATCGTAACCTCGAAATACGAAGGACTGCCGATCGCCTTATTGGAAGCCTTGGCCATGGGCGTGCCGGCTTTCTCCACCGACGTCGGAGATATCCGGTTGGTGTTGGAAGATCACGGGAACGGTCACGTGATAGACGGCATCGAGACCGGGGCAGCGTTCTTACGCGCCTGTACCGACTGGCGTTCGGACAATGAGACACAAAAGCGTAACGCCGCTGCCGCGGCGGCGGACGTGCGCGCGCGGTTCTCGGTCGACAATATTTCTGGGCAGTTCGAGCGATGTTGGCAGAAAGCGATTGCCGCTAGGCGCGGCTGAGATGACCCGCCATCCAGGCGATCGTCCGTTTAAGGCCCTCTTCCAGCGTCGTGTCGGCCGACCAATCTAACGCGGCTTCGGCACGGCTGACATCGAGGATGCTTTTGGGGATATCGACGGGCCGGCCGGCTTCGTAGCTGACAGTCAACTCTCGCTGGAGTAGGCGGCCGATCGTATCGACAAGCTCCCTCAAACTGACTCCGGCCCCGCTGCCGATATTGAACAGACGCTGCGTGCTGTCTGTCCGCGCGGCGGACAACATGGCCTCCACGGCATCGTCCACATAGACATAGTCGCGGATCACGGAACCATCGCCCCAGATAGAGATCGGTTCGTTTTTCAAGGCGTGTTCGACAAAGGCGGCGATCGCCCCTTGTCCGCGCCGGGCAATCTGGTAGGGGCCGTAGGGATTGGCCACGCGGAGGATTCGATAGTCCAGGCCGTATAGCCGATGATAGAGCGCCAGGTAACGTTCCACGACCATCTTACCGACACCATAAGCTGTCTGTGGCCAATTGGGCGCGGTCTCCGGCACTGGGATCGTCGCCGGCTTGCCATAAATCGTGCCGCCGGAGGAGATGAAAATGACGCGGGTGTTGGAATGCGCCAGGCTCTCGAAAAAGCGTAAGGTCGGCCCGACTGTCGTACTCAGTTCGTCGGCTGGCGACAGATTTGCGCTGTCGGGCGTGGAGGCGCCGAGTACATGGAAGATCGTGTCCATTCCGGCTGCACAGTCGGCCAGCAGGTCCGTATCGTCCATCTTGCCTTCGACGCATTCGACCCCGCTTAGGGCGTCGCGAAAGTAGAGAGTTCGGCTGATCAAACGGACTTGGCCGCCGCTCCTGGCAAGGCGACGAGCCAAGTTTGTGCCGAGGAAGCCGCCCCCCAGGACCAAAGAAGACAGGCCTTTGTTTTCCGACATCAATCCGGCCCCTCCAAGCCCCGGCGTTTCGTACGGCTTAGGCGGAAACGGCGGCAATATCAAGCCGCTTGACGGACTTGCAATTTCCGCTGGGCGGCTCAATAAACGGAGCAATCTGAAGAGGGGAGTGGGATATTTGTTTTCGGTCTTGATCCCGGTCTACAACCACCGTCGGTATGTTCCGGCGGCCATATTGTCGGCTTTGCGTAGCCACTTCGTCAGCGAACTCCTGCTCGTCGACGACGGCTCCAGCGACGGCAGTCATGAATTCGTCAATCGGCAGGCGGCCCATATGGACCCGCGGGTTCGGGTTTTGCCAACGCCGGAGGGCGAAAATTTGGGCGCCCATGCGCGGCTTAACCAACTGGCCGGGGAGGCGCGGCAAGACTGGCTGGCGGTTCTCAACTCGGACGACTGTTTTACCGCCGCGCGGTTCAACATCCTAGCGCGCCTGTTGCGCGGGAAGGATTGGCAGTTTGTCGCCGGGCATCTGGCGATTATGGATGACAATGGCCGCCGTATCGGCAGCAAACGCGGACCGCTGACACCGGAATTTCCGTTTCCGGGCGACCTCGATCCAGCCGCCTTGCTGATGGCCCAGGAGTTGTTGCCTCTGCTCGCCTGTCAGAATTTTGTCGCGACAACCAGCAATATGCTCTTCACCAAGGCGTTGTTCGAGAAAGTCGGCGGTTTCGCGGACTATCGCTATGCCCACGACTGGGATTTCGCGCTTCGCGCCGCCGTGCTCGGGTCGGCCGCCTATATCCCTCAATTTCTGACGATCTATCGCAGTCACGCCAGCAACACCATCAAGGAGAACAAATCGGCGATCACGGAAGAAGTCCGGCGTTTGTTCGAGACGGTGCGCGGCGATCTGCCGGCGGCGTTCGAAAACGGCCGGGTTCGCACCGGCTTGTCCGGCAACCGATATCTGACGGGCGCGGCCTAGCCATGGGGCTGCTGCGTAACGCCGCCACACTGTTCATTTGGCGCAAGATTTGGGGTGCCTATCGTCGGCTAAAAGGACCAGAGCAGGCACCGGGCGCTCTTCGCATAAAAATCATCTTGCCGGATAATCGCGCAGTTCCCGACAGCTACAATTTGCTGACCGGGGAGGGAGAGGGGCAAGAATATCTCTATCTGCCGGAAAACCCGGATCGGATGTTGTCGCCGGCCCAGTTGAGCAACCTGGCGCTTTGCGTTCGATTGGTCGGTCTGGATATGGCGTTGGCGTCACATAGCTTGGCCGAGCCGCCGGCCGTCGGTTTGGCGCATTGGCGGGATGGTTGTCTGATGTCGGCCGAAGCTAAGCGCGTGCTGGTCGATGGCGGTTTTATGGCGCGCCGGTTGAACGGTCGGGTCGTGCGACAGTTACCGGCTCCGGCCGAGGTCGAGATGGAGCTGAGCCTAACCGAGATTTTTGCACCGCATGATGTCACAACGACTGCAGGGAGCGCCGATTTTCAGATCGGCCTGCCTTGGCCGACGCCCCATGTCGGCTTCGGTGCCGAACCGGATAGGCCGGTGATCCTGGTCTTGCCCATCCTGTTGGCTGTTGGCGGGGTGGAACGAAACACCATTGAGATCATCGCGGCGCTGCGCGAACGCTACAACTTCGTCGTCGCCACGACGGAGCGGTTGAGGTCGGATCTCGGTAGCTTGCACGCGCCTTTAATCGATGCCGGCGCGGTGATTTACGATTTGGCGGATATCGCGCCGAACGACCGGCATCTCGATCTGCTGGCCACAATCAAATACGACTACAAACCGGCATTGGTCTGGATTTGCAACGGGTCGCCCTGGCTGGCGGATCATGCCGGCGATCTGCGTCGTCTGTTTGCCGACACCCCAATCGTCGATCAACAGGTCTATGATACCGACATCGGTTGGATCGAGCGCTATCCTGAGCCTGACATTCAATCTTTCGACCGGTTCATCGCGATCAACCATCGCATCGAAACCGCGTTCACGGACCGGCTCGGCATGGCGACGGAGAAGATCGACATGATTTACCCGGCCATGGCCGCCGATCGATTTATCCGGCAAGAGATCGATGATGGAGAGATTAAAGCGCGGCGGGCGGCCTTCGGTCTGCCATCGGAAGGCCGCGTTTTTGTGCAAGTTGCCCGTCTCAGCGAACAGAAAAATCCACAAGCTTTTATCAAATTGGCGCAGGCCTCGGCCGCGCGCGGCAGCGGTGATCACTTCGTCCTATTGGGCGACGGCCCGCTATCGGATACTTGCGACAATTTGATCCGAGAATTCGAACTCGACAATGTCAGCCGGATTGCCCATTGCGATGACGTTGCCCAGTTTTTACCACTAGCCTCCAGCCTCGTTTTCACCTCGCGTTATGAAGGCCTGCCGGTCGCGATGTTGGAGGGGCTTGCCATGGGCGTTCCCACATTTGCCACCGATGTCGGCGACGTCCGGCTGATATTGGAGGCTTATGGCAGCGGCGCCGTCGCCGCCGGTACGGACGCGGATAACGACGACTATCGGCGTGCGTTTTTCCATTACCTGAAAGAACTCGATCGCCATACCGCGGCCGCCATTACTTCGGCCGAACGGGTGCGCAAACGCTTCTCCGCCGAAACCGTGGCCCGGCAGTATGAGGATTGCTGGCAGCAGGCGATAGCCGCTTACGCGTCCTACTGATCGTCTGCGAGTAGCCAGGCGAATAGAAGCGCGGCGGCAACGCCGCCGACGCATTGGGCCAGCATGAAGGCCGGGGCGTCGCCAGGGGCGATGCCGGAAAACGTGTCCGTAAAGCTTCGCGCGAAGGTGACGGCCGGGTTCGCGAACGAGGTCGATGCGGTAAACCAATAGGCGGCGGTGATGTAAAGGCCGACGCAGTAGGGCACCAATTCCGGCCGCCAGCGCAGCGCGCCGAAAATCGCCATCAGAAGACCGAAGGTGGCGACGATCTCCGAAAGCCATTGCGCCGGCCCCGTCCGGGGCGTGCTGGATATCTGCAATAAGGCTTCGTCGAACATCGCATGGGCCAATATCATCCCGAGATAGGCGCCCAACAATTGAGCGGCGATATAGGGGACAGCCTCCGCCCAGGGAAACTGCCGGCGTATGGCAAAGGCAACGGTCACCGCCGGATTGAAATGAGCGCCGGAGAGCGGGCCGAACACGACGATCAGCACGATTAATATAGCGCCGGTCGGTATGGTATTGCCGAGCAAGGCGATGGCCACATTGCCGCCTGCCAGGCGGTCGGCCATGATACCCGATCCGACGACGGTGGCGAGAAGGAAGAGTGTACCCAGCAACTCGCCGGCAAGCCGGCGCGACATCGGTGCGGAATGCATTTGATAGTCCCTGACGATCCGAGAGCCGCGCCGAACGGCGCGTGGCGAAACTATAGCATACGCCGTCCCGGCGGTTAGCGGTTATTCGTCAAGACCGTGCATGCGATAGCGCCGCGGATAGATGCCGCTGCCGACATGCCCGAGCAGGTCGCCGCGCTGGAAGCCGAGATCGCGCAGGGTTCGGTCATTCAGATTGGAAAGCGAAATCCGGACCTCGCCATGCATCAACCGTCCACCGAAAAGGAAAAGCCATTGGCCGATCTGTTGCAGTGCGGCGGCACAGCAATATTGTCTATACAGAGATAGTCTCGATTTAGCCGAAGCGCTTTCCATCGTTTCGCTCCCTATCGGCCGGATTGCCGCAGGTGTTCCTGCATATGTTCCGGATTGGTTGTTATTAGACAATATGTCGCAGACGCGTTTGAAGCGCCGTTTGAACTATTCGGTTGGAAGCGTGGAAATTCTGGCAGAATCGTTGAAACCGTTCGGATAGAGTGGTGTTTTCACGAACAGCGGATCAATCACCTGCTGCAATGCTCGACAGAGCGGTGACCGGCTTTGCTTTCCCGGAACGTTGGCCGAAGTTGCCCGGCCATTGGTCCGGTCTCACGAGATCGCGAATTTCATCCAATACACCGACTATTTTGTCGATGTCGGTATTGTTCAACCCATTGTGGACGCAAAGTCGGACAAGAGAGCGGTTGCGGGGCGTCGCCGGCGTACAAAAAACAGAACCAATAATGCCACGATCTTCCAATGCATCTCTCAAGCGGCCGGTTTCAGATTCCGGTCCTGCAACGAGCGGGACAATTTGACTTTCGCTGCTCGATACATTGTAGCCGACGTCTTGCAATCCGTTGCGCAAACGTTCGCTCAAACCGGAAACGCGGGATCGGCGGTGCACTTCACCCCGGACGATGGAAAGCGTTGCATGGAAACGCGCGATTTCATTCGGAAATACAGCAGAGGAAAAAACAGCGGGCGACGACTCATAACGAAAATACTCCGTGAAACGAGTTGGCCCGAGAACCACACCCCCACGGCCCACTAACGCTTTTGATAGGCTGAAAACTCTGAAAGGTACTCGGTCCTGCAATCCCAAATGGCTGACTAAGCCTTCGCCTTGCAGGCCGATGACGCCCACGGCGTGCGACTCGTCGACAACCAGTAATGAGCCAGTTTCCTCGCAAACCTCCAAGATTTCCTGCAAACGACAAAAATCGCCGATGGTACTGTAAATCGCCTCGACCGCGACAATACCCGGTCCCTGCTTGGAAATCTGGCGTTTCAGGTGCGCTGCATCGTTGTGGCGGAAGGCATAGGCCGGCGCGTCCGCGATCCGTGCTCCCTGCCAGACGGAAGCATGGGCGAACATGTCGATGTATATCGGTGTATCAGGCCCTGCTATCGCCTGAATCAACCCTTCGTTGGCGGCAAACCCCGACTGGCAAAGAACCGCGGATTCAGCCCCCATCCAATCGGCGTAATCCCGCTCTAGACGAAGTTGTAATTCCAAATGTTGGGTATAAACGCCAGACATATAGATGTCTTCGCTACCGGATGCCAACGCTTCGAGCTGTCGCCGGACGATCCGTCGATCGTTGCCCAGACAAAGATAGTCGTTGCCGGAGAGATTAATGTCGGACGGCTTGGCGGCGCGGCCGTTTACTAAATGTCCGTTTGGATATTTCTCGAAATGTCGATCAACACGCTGTTGAAGCGATTGCAACAGTTCAAAAGACGTATGATCAACTCTTACCGATGCCATTTGCCCTACACACGTCGCCCCTCAGTCCGCCAATAAGTCAGACAGTCGGGGTCCGCAAGATTTTCAACGGATAGTCAAAAATTCCTTCTAAGTTCAAATTATATGGTCGCAACGCGTGCCTCGCAACAATACGCAAGTAGGATTTCTTGAATAGTATCATCTATGCAACATTTCTCTAAGATCTCCTCCTGAACAGAGTAAATATTAGGATGTTTGAATGCTAAAAAAATGTGTGTAAGACAGAATTCAATAAGAAGGTATAAATTAGACACCTTTGATTCAAAGCCCCACCGAAAACAGAATCAAATTCGTTGTCGGTGAATCATAAAAATACATTTGAGTGAGAAGTATAAATAACTAGACTTAGACTCTGTTCTGATTGATAAAATTTTATTCAATTTTTTACTAAAATTTTCTCAAATAAACCAAACTTTTTTAGAAAAATCTATCCTAAATTGTTCTCGATAAGTATTCGTGGAAGTTAATGAAACGTATATAGTTAATCTGTCTAAAATGCCATCGAGTAGATAAGGTTTCAAAATGGCGCACGTTAGGGTAGCTGTACTGTTTTTCATAAAGGTCCTGGACTGGTTCATTCCAGAGACGTTGAGAGACAGTCAAGAGGAGCATCGGCGGCTACGCGCTTTTGTTATCAGCCATGTATGCGGCCCGCCGCTTGGTGCTGTCATCGCAATCTCACTCATTATGGAACATCCAAGTAAGGCTGCGTGGACACTTTTGATCGCCGACCTTGCTTTCATCATATTCCCGTTTTTACTCCGCTGGACCAAAGCGAAGCAGGCAGTCGGCCTCGGCTCACTGCTTCATTTTATTGCGCTGATATTTTATGTCTCCTATCATTATGGTGGCATCCAATCGCCGGCGTTGTCTTGGACATTGACAGTTCCGATCGTCGCCATGTTTTTCGTCGACGGCTATTACAGATTGACCGGATTGATTTGTTTCGCATTGGGTTTCGCCATCTTGGGTGTCCTGCATGTTACGGGTCATGAGTTTCCGGCTAGTTTCGGAAACGGTGGCACGGCCGCCATCACATTGATCTTGTTTGTATGTGCGGCGGGTTACGTCACCGCAATGGCATTGACGTATATTGGCCTCTACGAGTTTTCGATTGCTCGGATCAGCACAGCAAAAGAAGAGGCCGAGGCCGCCAACCACGCGAAATCCGAATTTTTAGCGACAATGAGTCACGAGTTGAGAACGCCGCTCAACGCTATTATCGGCTTTTCCGAATTGATCAATACCCAGGCGATGGGACCGATCGGCAATACCCGCTATGTTGAGTATGCTGGCGATATTGAGCAAAGTGGCCGCCATCTGCTGCAGATCATCAATGATATTCTGGACATCTCGAAAATCGAGGCTGGCAAGCTCGACATTAGACCGCAGAATATCCGGTATTCCGACCTCGCCGGTCAGGCTGCGGCCATGCTCTATACCGAGATCGGCAACAAGCAAATCTCTTTCCGTAACATTCTACCGCAGAAAGAAGTTACGGTACGTGGCGATCAACAGTTGTTGCGCCAAGTATTGGCCAACTTATTGTCGAACGCCGTAAAATACACCGAGGACAAAGGTGAAATATCGCTGTCGGTTGACACCTCGGACAAAGACTGGATCGACATCACGATCATCGACAATGGCATCGGCATCGCGGAAGAAGACATGGCGCGAATTATGGAGCCTTTCGAACAGGTCGAGTCTTCGTTGACCCGGCGCAACGGCGGCATTGGATTGGGCCTGCCGCTGACCAGAAAGATGATCGAGGCTCATGGTGGCGAGCTTAGATTGAGCAGCGAGCTCGGCGTCGGCACGACCGCGCAAGTTCGTCTTCCAACAATGCCCTTGGAGACCCAATTCGTCGCCGAACCAATGTCTAGGCGCGAAACACGTCACCTCCAACGTAATGCAGCTTGAGGTCGATTTAGGAAAGCATAGGTGCTAAAGTGAAATATCTCGTATCCCAAGAGCCGGAGAACCGGCCAATGCAAATCAGCCTTTCCGGCAACGATGTCCTGCGTTTAGTCATTGAGCTGTTCGAAACGAGCGGCGAATGGCCTGGTATCGACGTCGACCGCGCGCAAATCCGTCACTGGAACGGTCAGCCTATCTCGGTAAACCGGGAAGAGATTGTGGAGCTCGTCCATAGCGGCTTGCTCGATCTTTCCGGCGAATGGACGGACGCTGGCCGCCGCGAACTGGCTTGCTTCGCCGGTCTCGAAGACCCCGATGCCCTGGTTTACGAGTCCGTGAAATCGGCCTAGCCTCGAACGCGTTACATCTTGCCAACAATTCGGTTTTGATCGATATACTGCCGAAGCCGGTCGAGCTTTGGGAGCGGATCGATGGCCGAAAAATCCTATCCAATTGCTACGTCCGACGAAGAGTTTCGGCGTCTCGACATGCAGGCGGCGTTGTTTCATGACGACGGCGAGGCTTCGTTGGACCGCGTCGGGGTGGCGCCCGGCTGGCATTGCCTCGATCTGTGCTGTGGCATTGGCGGACTGACGGGCGCCTTAAGCCGTCGCGTCGGTGCGACGTTGCCTGCATGCGCTGACCGCCGAAGATCCGATGACGATGCATGTTCCCCGTACGCTGGCGATGATGCGAAAGAGTATTCTGTCGCATGGCCTGATCGACAGCGAGGCGCTCGATCGATTGGTTGCCCGCCTGTCGGATCACCTGGCAAAACCGGATACGCTGACACTATCGGTTAACATGATTCAAATTACAGGCCGCGTGTCGGGTGAATAATTCGGCCTGGTATCGAATTGCCAATTGCCATTCGGCGATCGCGAATGCTATGTGCTGAAGCATCGTTTCAGTTAATTCATTTCTTGCTGCCGACGCGGGTGCGCGGGTCGGGGCGTGCTTGGTATTCGTCGATGAAGAACCCGCTGTTCGGATTGTTACGCCTGCTTGGTGGCGCGACGCGGGATCTTGCCCCGATCATTTTGGTGATCGTCTTTTTCCAGACTTTGGTGCTGCGCCAGCCGTTTCCGGATTTGGCCGACGTATTGATCGGTCTGGTCTGCGTTATCCTGGGCTTGGCGCTATTCGTCCAAGGGTTGGAAATGGGGCTGTTCCCGATCGGTCAGGACATGGCCCAGGCCCTGGCGCGGAAAGGTAATCTCTGGCTGTTGCTCGGCTTCGCCTTTGCCCTCGGCTTCGGCACCACGGTGGCGGAACCGGCATTGATCGCCGTCGCCGGAGAGGCCGCGGAAATTGCCGGTACCGCCGGCACCATCGCGAACACGGAACTGGCGCGGGAGACCTATGCCTTCTGGCTGCGTATGACGGTGGCGCTGTCGGTCGGTGCAGCCCTGGTTCTGGGCGTGTTTCGCATTCTCGTCGGTTGGCCGATCCATTACCTGATTATCGGCGGCTATGTGCTGGTGATGATCGTCACGGTTTTCGCCCCGGCGGACATTATTGGCATCGCCTATGATTCAGGCGGCGTGACCACATCGACGATCACCGTGCCCTTGGTGACGGCGCTGGGGGTCGGGCTCGCCAGTGCCATCCGCGGCCGCAATCCGATGCTCGACGGTTTCGGTCTGATCGCCTTTGCCAGCCTGACGCCCATGTTGTTCGTCATGATCTTTGGGATGCTGGTATGAGCGGCTTCGTCACCGAACTGGTCCGCACCCTGATCAGCACTGCGTTCGACGTGATGCCGATCGTCGTCATCCTGCTCGCCTTCCAGGCGCTCGCGGTGGGGCGGCGGCCGGCCAATCTGCGCCGGGTCATCGTCGGCTTCGTCTATGTTTTGATCGGGCTGACCCTGTTTCTTGTCGGGCTCGAGCGGGCGCTGTTTCCGCTTGGCGAAACTATGGCGCGGCAACTGACCGACCGGGCGTTTCTCGAAATCGGCGCCGGCGCCGCGGTGCGTTGGCAGGACTATCT
>CBDCGJ010000005.1:0-59646 GCA_965216645.1 Alphaproteobacteria bacterium
AGGCCGGGCGCTAACGTCCCCTCCCCGATATAGGCGGTGATAGCGAGGGAGCGGACGGGATCGCCGCCGACCAGTTCGTGCTTCAGGCTCTCGAACATCGCTTGGGCGATTTGCGGTATACCGGCCAGGACATAGACATTCTCCACCCGGAAGCCGGGCGCGGTGCTGATCGGGTTTTCCACCAGTGCGGCGCCTTCCGGCGTCCGTGCCATGCGTTGCCTCGCTTCGTTGAACTCCATACCGGTACGGCGGTAGCGCTCCTCCAACATCCGTACCGCTTCGGGATTGGGGCCGATCGGCAATCCGAAAGCCTTGGCGACGCTGTCGGCGGTGATATCGTCGTGGGTCGGTCCGATGCCGCCCGTGGTGAAAACATAGTCGTATTTGGCCCGCACCGCGTTAACCGCGGCGACGATTTCGCCCTCGTCGTCAGCGACCACGCGCGCCTCCCGCAATCTGATGCCGAGGGCGGTCAGCTGATCGGCCAAATAGCCCAGATTTTTGTCCTTGGTCCGGCCGGACAGGATTTCGTCTCCGATCAACAGCACCGCGGCGGTGACGATTTTGGCGGTTTGGGCGGTCATGCTTACTCCTGACAATAGGCCTGGTAGGCCACGATCTTATGGCTCAAGCGATTGGAAAGAAAGGCGCTGGCCTCCGTCAGATGATTTAATATCACCTGAGCGTCGGCGCGGTAACTCAACCGCTTCTCGCGGCTCCATTCGCCAGGCGGGTGTTGCAGATTATTGATCCGGTCGGCCAGTTTCACGCACCAGATCTCGCGGGGCTGGGTTCGAATACGGGCCAAGCTGTCCAGCATCGACTGACTTTTTTCCAATTCGAATTTCTTGGTCAACGCTTGCACCCCATCGGCCACCGCGCTGCCGAATTCGGCGGCAACGTCGTCGTAAGTTACATTCGTATCCTCGATGCAGTCGTGCAGCACGGCGCTTTGCACCGCCAAATCGACGTCGTCTAGCCCTTCCGCCACCGCGGCGGCCATGACCTCCATCGCAACGCCGGCGAGATGGACGATATAAGGCCGCTCGCTACCCTTCACCGTTTGCCCGCGATGGGCGTCGGCGGCGAATCCCCAGGCGGCGAGGTACTTATCCTGATTCCACGGCATGTCCCATTCCCTTTTTCAGCCCGTCAATATAGCGGCGGTTGCGCGGTGCAACCACCGTCGCTATCGTCCAAGCATGCGATTCCCAGACCCTCTGATCCACGGCCTATTGATCAAGCGATACAAACGCTTTCTCAGCGACGTCCGGCTGGACGACGGCCAAATCATCACCGCCCATTGCGCCAATCCCGGCAGCATGCTGGGGCTGAAGGAACCGGGGATCGACGTCTGGCTATCGCCTGCACGGAACCCAAAACGCAAATTGAAATTCTCCTGGGAACTCGCTGATGTTGACGGCGGCCTGGTCGGCATTAATACCGCCCATCCCAATGGTCTTGTGGAGGAAGCCATTCTTGACGGCACCATTGCCGAGCTTCAAGGATACGATATGTTGCGACGGGAAGTGAAATACGGCAAGAACTCCCGCATCGATATCCTGCTACAGGACGATGGCAAACCCGACTGCTATGTCGAAGTGAAGAACGTGCATTTGATGCGCGAGGCCGGTCTGGCCGAATTTCCGGATTCCGTCACCGCACGCGGCGCCAAGCATTTGGTTGAAATGAGCGATATGGTCGCCGAAGGACACCGCGCCGTCATGGTCTATCTGGTGCAACGCACCGACTGCGACCGTTTCGCGATCGCCCGCGACATCGATCCCAACTATGGCGCCGCTCTCGACAAAGCTCTGTCGGCCGGCGTTGAAGCCGTCTGCTACGCCTGCGACATCGACACGGTGGAAATTCGGGTCAGCCGGGCGATCGACCTCGCACCCCCCTTGTAGCGAAATGGTGGCGCTCTTTGCCGCGACCATGGGTCTGAGCGCGTTTCTGCTGTTCTGGATCCAACCCATGTTCGCGAAGCAGGCCTTGCCGCTGCTCGGCGGCGCACCGGCGGTTTGGAACACGGCCCTGGTCTTCTATCAAGCCGTTTTGCTGCTCGGTTACCTCTACGCGCATATCAGTTTCCGCCGCTTGGGCGCGCGGCGTCAGAGCTTGTTGCATATAGGAGTCATCCTTGTCCCGATGATCAGCTTGCCGATCGGCTTGGCGCAGGGCTGGACACCGGACGTGTCGGCGTTTGCCGGTTTTTGGCTTATCGGGTTGATGGCCATTTCGATCGGCCTGCCCTTCTTCGCCGTCGCCGCAACCGCGCCGACCCTGCAGGCCTGGTTCGGCCGCAGCAATCATCCGGATGCGGCGGACCCGTATTTCTTATTCGCCGCCAGCAACCTGGCGAGCTTTGCCGCGCTCATCGGTTATCCATTCGTGATCGAGCCGAACCTAACCCTCAAGACCCAGAGCTGGCTCTGGAGTGGCGGTTACCTATTGCTGATCGTCGCGATCGCCGCCTGCGCCCTCTCGATCCGGCGTCATCCGGGCCGCGTCCGGCTGCAAGTAGGAATGGACCCTCCACAGCATCTGTGGCGGCAACGGATGCAGTGGGCCGCCTTGGCCTTCGTCCCTTCGGCACTTCTGCTCGCGGTGACCCAGCATATCACCACGGATATCGCCGCTTTGCCGTTGTTCTGGGTCATGCCGTTGGCCCTCTATCTGTTGACCTATGCCCTGGCCTTCGCCCGCCGCCAGCCGATCCCGCACGTCGTTGCGACATGGCTGGCACCATTGGCATTGATCGGCTTAGCGGTATTGTTTCATTGGCAGCTGCCGGTTTTCACCCATGCCATACCGCTCCACATCGGTTGCTTTTTCGTCGTTGCACTTTTTTGTCATGGAGAGATGGCGAAGCGACGCCCGGACTTGAGCCGGTTGACAGAGTTCTATTTGGTAATGTCCGCGGGCGGTGTTTTAGGCGGTCTGTTCACGGCTTTGATTGCCCCGCTCGTCTTCGAACGCATACTTGAATATCCGCTGTTGCTGGTCGCCGCCGCGCTGTTGCACCCTTCCTTTCGGGGACGGCTCGTTACAACCGTCATCGTGGCGCTGGCTCTCGGCCTCAATGCCTGGCTGGCCAATCTCGATGACGGCGTGCTGTACCGCGACCGCAGCTATTTCGCGAGCTATACCGTCCGCCTCGATCCAGAGGAAGAATTCGTACTGTTGGAGCACGGCGTTACCTTGCATGGCGCGCAATCCCGAGACCCGGCCAAAGCGCGGGAGCCGACCACCTACTTCCATCTCGACAGCCCATTCGGCCGCGTGATGCGCGGCAATTCGGGCACGGACTGGCCGCAACGGGTAGGGATCGCCGGCCTCGGCGTCGGCACCATGGCCTGCTATCGCGAGCCGGGGCAAACATGGCGCTATTTCGAAATCGACCCGCTCGCCATCGCGATTGCCAAGGACGATCGCTATTTCTCCTACCTGTCCCGTTGCTTCGAAGACGGGACGATCGTCGTCGGGGATGCTCGTCTTTCGTTGGAAAAGGAACCTGACCGTCATTACGACCTGCTGGTTCTGGACGCCTTCACGTCTGACGCGGTGCCGAGCCATCTGCTGACCGTGGAAGCGATCCGCCTCTATCTGCGTAAATTGACGCCCGGTGGTTTGATTATGTTCAATATCTCCAATTGGAATATCGATCTAAAGCCGGTACTGGCCGCCGCCGCGGCGGAACTCGGTCTGGCCGCGGTCGCGCATGATCCGCACACGCCGGCATCCGTCGCATTTTACGAGTTCCCCTCCGCCTGGGTCGCGCTCGCCGCGAAACCCGACGATTTGGCGCTACTCGGTCCGCTCGGCGATTGGTACGACTTGCGGGCGAAGCCGGGCGATCGAGCTTGGACCGACGACTATTCCAGTCTTGCCAATGCCGTGATCTGGTCCAGCCGACCCTTGCGCCCCGCATGGGACCGCAAGTAGAAAGGTCGTTTCGGACGCGGTTTCCTTCCGCTATCATAGCGCTGAATTCGCGTTCGGGAGCATGGGGATGTTCGACGACCCGAGCGCCGGTTCGATTCCTGTTGAGATTTAACAAGGTGTAGTAGCGACATGAATTATGTGCTCGCGGCGGAAGCGCCGGAACAGAATACCGGTCAGATCAAGATTCATCGGCCGGAAGATTTCGAAGGCATGCGCCGCGCCGGCCGTCTGGCCGCCGAAACACTGGATATGATTACTCCGCATGTGCTGCCCGGCGTTACAACGGACCAGCTCGACAAGATTTGCCATGACTATATCCTCGAACATAATGCCATCCCGGCGCCGTTGAATTATCGCGGTTTTCCAAAATCGATCTGCACCTCCGTCAACCATGTGGTCTGCCACGGCATTCCGGGCGACCGGGTGCTGAAGGAAGGCGACATCATGAATATCGATGTCACCGTGATCCTTGACGGTTGGTTCGGCGATTCTAGTCGCATGTTCCCGGTCGGCCGTATCAAACGAAAGGCGGAACGGCTAATCGAGATCACCTATGAAGCCATGATGACCGGTATCAAGCAGATCAAACCGGGGGCGCGGCTCGGCGATATCGGTCATGCCATCCAAACCCTGGCGGAAGGCCAACGCTGCAGTGTCGTCCGCGATTTTTGCGGCCACGGTCTTGGTCGGGTTTTTCACGACGCGCCGAATGTCTTGCATTACGGCGTTGCCGGTACTGGTGTGGAACTACGCGCAGGTATGTTCTTCACTGTCGAGCCGATGATCAATCTCGGTAAATGGCAAGTGAAAATGCTTTCCGACGGCTGGACGGCGGTGACCAGGGATCGGTCGTTGTCCGCGCAGTTCGAGCATTCGATCGGCGTTACCGCCGATGGTGTCGAAATCTTCACGCTTTCGCCCGCCGGCCTCGACAAACCGCCCTACAATAGTGCCGGAGCCTGACACATTGAGCGACGGGAAGCCGCATTATCTGGGCCATCGCCAACGTTTGCGGGAGCGCTTCCTGCAAGGCGGGGCGGAGGGCATGCCGGATTATGAACTTCTCGAGCTCGTGCTCTTCGCCGCCAAACCGCGTTCGGACGTGAAACCGCTGGCCAAGCAACTGCTCCGCAGCTTCGGCAGCTTCGCCGATGTGATCAGCGCCGATCCCGCCCGCCTGCGTGAAGTCAAGGGCATGGGCGATGCGTCGGTCGTGGCCGTGAAAGCGGTCCAGGCGGCCGCCCTGCGTCTTATGCGGGAGCAGGTCGTCAATCAACCGGCGCTCAGTTCCTGGAACGCGGTGCTCGATTACATGCAGGCCCGCATCGGCCGCTCCAAGATCGAGGAGTTCCACATCATCTATCTCGACCGCAAAAATGTCGTGCTGGCGGACGAGGCGCAGCAGAAAGGCACCATCGATCATACCCCGGTCTATCCGCGCGAGGTGGTCAAACGCGCGCTGGAGCTCGGCGCGGCGGCACTTATCCTGGTACACAATCATCCCTCCGGCGACCCGACGCCAAGCCGATCCGATATCGACATGACCAAGCAGATCCAACGCGCCGCCAAGGCCGTCGACATCGCCCTGCACGATCATGTCATCATCGGGCGCGGCAAGCATGCCAGTTTCAAATCAATGGGGTTACTCTAACCCACTAGTTCAACAACGTAATTCAACCAGGTAATCGCGTGACCCCCCGATCGTTTCGGCAGCCCTATCAGCCTTCGCAGAATGTCCTTTTGGGCATCGCTTTCATGCTCGGCGCCGTAATCATGTTTCCGTTTTCCAATGCCGGCGTGAAATATCTGGGGGCCGACTATCCGGTGCCCATGGTGATCTGGGTCCGTTATGCGGGGCATATGTTTCTGATCATGCTGCTGATCATGCCGAGCCGGGGTTTGAGCATCTTCAAGAGTGCGCATATCCCTTCCCAAGTGTTCCGCTCTCTACTGCTGTTCACGTCGACCGGTTGCTATTTTACAGCCATACAATTCATCCCGCTGACCACGGCGGCGTCGATCAGCTTCACGGCCCCCTTCGTCGTTGTCGGACTGTCGATCTTCGTCCTGGGCGAACATGTTGGCGCCCGCCGATGGCTGGCCGTCGCGATCGGTTTCGTCGGCATGCTGATCATCATCCGGCCGGGGATGGAGGGATTTCACGCCGCCGGTTTTCTGGTCTTCGCCAGCGCAAGCTGCTACGCCCTTTATCAGGTGATTACCCGAAGATTGGCCGGTCAAGACGACAATACGGTGACCGTCACCTACACCGCCTTGGTCGGCGCGGTAGTGTCCAGCCTGGCACTACCGTTCTTTTGGCGCACGCCGGCGGATCTATTCGATCTGATGATTTTTCTGTCGCTCGGCGCCATCGGTGGTCTGGCGCATTACTGGGTCGTCAAGGCGTTCCAATATGCCGAGGCGTCCGCCGTCACGCCGCTAACCTATCTGCAATTGGTGTTCGCGACGATCCTGGGCTACGTCTTCTTCAACGAGTTTCCGGATGGCTGGACCTTTGTCGGGGCCGCCATCATCGTCGCCGCCGGCGCCTACATCGCCTATCGGGAACGATAGCGTCAGCCATCGATGGCGGTGAGCCGAACCCGCCAGTCGCCGCTGCCGCGCCGGCAAGCGATGGCGCGCTCTGTTTCCGAACGATCGCCGGATCGCCAAATGCGTTCATACTCGCGGCACCATCGGCCATCTTCGGTTTTGAACGTGCGGATCGGCCGCACTGTGGCTTGGGCGGGGGTCGACGGGCTCCGCCATGTCACCACCTGGCCGCTGGCGACTTTCTCCAATGCTCGATTTACGGTGCTTCGTAGTAACTCGCGGTCTTGCATCCGGGCTTGTTCCAACGCATCCAGGCGACGCTCCAAACCGCTGTTGCCGAGCAGATATCCGCTGAGCAACCCGACCGCCAAGGCAGCGGCCAATCCGGCAGCCCAGCGATGCGATTTTGCCGGCCGAGGGCTCGACAAACCCGCCGCGGCGTCGGCAGTTCGCTTTAGATCGTCCAAACCCGGTCCGAACGCCGCTTCGTCGAGCTCGCGGGCCAAACGGTTGTCGAGTAGACACATATCTTCGATGAATTGACGCGCTTCGGCATCGTTTTCAAGCGCCTGCTCGATGCGTGCCAGTTCCTCCGATGGTAATTCGCCATCGAGATAAGCGATTAGCGTTTCGTCGCTAAACCGTTCGCTCATGACCGTCGCTCCTCTTTGTCCGCTTCGGACGACATCTTTTCCTCGGCCAAACACAATTGCAGGGCCTTGCGAGCGCGGGCGACCCGGCTGGTCACCGTGCCGATCGGCAAGTCCATGACCTCAGCGGTTTCCCGATAGCTGAGACCTTCGACGGCGACCAGCAGCAAGACGGATCTCTGTTCCTCCGGCAAGCGACCGAGCTCACCAAGGACGACCCCAAGTTCCAGCCGCGCCGCCGCCTGGGCCGCACCGTCAATTACGTCGGCCTGTTGATTGCGCACCATCTGTAGATGGCCGCGACGCACCCGTTCCGCCCGCAACTTGTTCAGAAACAGATTCCGCGCAATGCGAAACAGCCAACTATCGAGGCGGCTGCCCACCTGCCATTGGTGGATATTGGCCAATCCGCGCTCTAAGGCCGCTTGAGTCAGATCGTCGCCATCCGGGAATCCACCGCATAAACCGATGCAAAACCGCCGCAATCGGGGCAGTAGGGCAATCAATTCCCTTTCGATTTCCTTGTCGAATGTCGGCACGGATAGGCGCTTTTCGGCTATGCAGTGGCACCGGTCTGTATTGAAGTAACACGCGAGAAACAAAAATCTTCCCGAAAATGTTTTTTTCGTCTTCTCGGGATGAATGCGGCCGTTCAGGTGTTTTAGTAGCAGTCAGGTAACTTGGAGCATTCGATTATGCCCGCGAAATCTCGTCGCCTCCCGCTAAAACTGCTCGCCAGCACGAGCGCGCTAGCCGTGGTTATCGCCATGTCGCCGATTGAGTTGGACAGCGACGCGGCATTCCTGTCGGTGAACGAAGCGGTCGCGAAATCTGGGTCCAGCTGTTTTCTCGCCGGGACGTTGATCGACATGGCGGACGGTTGCCGGCGCCCGATCGAACAGATCGAGGTCGGCGACCGGGTCGCCAACGGATTCGGCGGTGTCAACAAGGTCACCGGCATCGAAAAACCGATGCTGGGCGCACGCCAACTCTTCGGGTTCAACGAAGAGGCGCCGTTTGTCACCGCCGAACACCCGTTCCTCACCAAGACCGGTTGGCGGTCCGTCGATCCGATGGCAACGCGTCGGGAAAACAGCGGTTTTCACGCAATGCCGTTGCGCACCGGCGACCTGCTCGCACGGGCGGTCGATATGGCACCGGCTGTAGACGGCAGCTTGGCCCATGCGGCTGCGCCCGCGCCCATTTTCCAACCTCTAACCCATTTGACTGCGGACGCGGCCGATCCGGAAACGACGGTCTACAACCTTCTGCTGGACGGCGACCATAGCTATGTCGCCAACGGATATATTGTTCACAACAAAGACGGCGATGGCGAGGGTGGCGAAGGCGGCGGTTCGGGTGGCTCTGGTGAAGGCGGTGGCTCTGGTGAAGGCGGTGGCTCTGGTGAAGGCGGTGGCTCTGGTGAAGGCGGTGGCTCCGGTGAAAGCGGTGGCTCTGGTGAAGGCGGTGGATCTGGCGGCTCGGGCGAAGGCAGCGGGTCTGGCGGCTCGGGCGAAGGCGGAAGCGGTTCCGGTGAAGGCGGCGACAGCGGCGATAGTGGAGAGAGTGGAGAAAGCGGAGACTCCGGTGAATCCGGTGAAAGCGGAGAGTCTGGAGAAAACGGCGAGAGTGGCGATTCCGGAGAATCTGGAGAGAGCGGGGAGTCCGGCGAATCCGGAGAGAGTGGGGAGTCAGGTGAATCTGGGGAGAGTGGGGAGTCCGGAGATTCCGGCGAATCCGGCGAAAGCGGAGAAGTCAGCAGCGGCAGCAGCCAAGCAAATATTTCCGGGTCCAACTTCGGCGGCATCTCGCAAAGTGGACCGGATTTAACCGCGGACGAGGAAGCCGCGGCGATCAAAGGCGGATGGCAGTAATGGGTGGATTGCTGCCGAAAAGTGGCACATATAGTCTGACGCTCATATTGTTGTTGACAGGATTGGCGGCTTGTCAATCCGCCGAACCCAGCCGATCAACTGACGTTACGGAAGATTTCTTTCACGGCCTAAACGCCACGGACATCGCGCTTGCGGGAGAACATCGCCAAACGACGTTGGAATCCAAACCATCAAACATAAAAGTCACATGGCGCAACCTCGCGACCAACCGCGGCGGTAGCGTCATGCCAATCCGTACCTTCAAGACCGCCGGCGGTATTTATTGCAGAGAGTTCGAGGAGCGGTTGTCCGGCATCGGACGCACTGATCGCTTGCGTCGCGGTTTGGCGTGCCGGCAGAATGGCCGCTGGATCGTGCAGGAGAATTCTTGATCGCATGCTGACCATCATTCCGGCGCTGTTGAATGCCGAGCAATTGAGGCGCATCGCCAAAACGATCGAGAACAGCGAGTTCGTCGATGGCAAATCGACGGCGGGCTATCGGGCTAAGCGGGTAAAAGACAACGATCAACTCAAAAAGCAGACGGACGCCGAGAGGGCGCTGAGCGATTTGCTTCGTCGGGCGCTGCGGGACAACAAAACCTTCCGCGCCGCCGCCCTGCCGAAGAAAATGGCCACGCCGATGATCAGTCGTTATTCCTCTGGCATGTCCTACGGTTTTCACATGGATGACGCGGTGATGAACCCTGCTGACGCCCTGCGCACGGACTTGTCGGCAACCATCTTTCTCAATGCGCCAACGGACTATGACGGCGGCGAATTGGTGATGAAAACCCCCTACGGAGAGCAGGAAGTAAAACTACCGAAGGGCGGCGCGGTGGTCTATCCATCCACCACTCTGCACAGGGTCGCGCCGGTGAGCCGCGGCGAGCGGCTGGTCGCGGTCACCTGGATCCAAAGCCGGATCCGCGACCCTTGGCAACGGGAAACCCTGTTCGACCTGGATCAAGTTTGCGCCAAGCTCGCCAAGGACGATCCGGACGGCGAGGAAACCGATCTTGCGTTCAAGACCTATGGCAATCTCCTGCGCATGTGGGCCGAAGTGTAGAGAGATGTAATTCCGCAAGCCGAGTTTTCTTTTTCCCCGCGGCATGTGCTATGCAGGGCGCTCGTATTTACGACCGTCGAGTGACATTTGACACATGATACCACGCTATACCCGCCCCGACATGGCGGCAATTTGGACTGCCGAAAGTAAATTTCAGATCTGGTTCGAAATCGAGGCTCATGCCATGGATGCCATGGCAAAGCTCGGCATCGTTCCGGTGGAAGCCGCCAAAGAAGTCTGGGAGAAAGGCAAATTCGAGGTCGATCGCATCGACGCCATCGAGCGGGAGGTCAAACATGACGTCATCGCCTTCCTGACAAACTTGGCGGAACATGTCGGCCCCAACGCCCGCTTCGTGCATCAGGGCATGACTTCTTCGGACGTTCTGGACACCTGCTTCAACCTGCAATTGGTCAAAGCGACGGATCTGCTGCTGGCCGATATGGATGAGCTGCTAAGCGCCTTGAAACGAAGGGCGATCGAACACAAGGACACGGTTTGCATGGGCCGCAGCCACGCCATTCATGCCGAGCCGACCACCTTCGGTTTGAAATTGGCGCAGGCTTATGCCGAATTCGCGCGGAACAAGAGCCGGCTGGAAGCGGCCCGGACCGAGATCGCGACCTGCGCCATTTCCGGGGCCGTCGGCACCTTTGCCAATATCGACCCCGCCGTCGAAGCCCATGTCGCCGAAGCCATGGGTCTGACGCCCGAACCGATCTCAACCCAAGTCATTCCCCGCGACCGTCATGCGATGTACTTCGCCACTCTCGCCGTTATCGCCTCCTCGATCGAACGCTTGGCGACGGAGATCCGACACCTTCAACGCACCGAGGTGTTGGAGGCGGAGGAGTATTTCTCCGAAGGGCAAAAAGGCTCCAGCGCCATGCCGCATAAGCGCAATCCGGTGCTGACGGAAAATCTCACGGGTCTTGCCCGCCTCGTCCGCATGACGGTGATCCCGGCGATGGAGAATGTCGCGCTCTGGCACGAACGGGATATTTCCCATTCCAGCGTCGAACGCATGATCGCGCCCGACGCGACCGTGACGCTGGATTTCGCCCTGGCGCGACTGACCGGCGTGATCGACAAACTGGTGGTCTATCCGGAAAACATGCAGCGCAATCTCGACCAGCTCGGCGGTTTGATCTTTTCGCAAAGGGTTATGCTGGCGCTAACCCAAGCGGGCATGGCGCGGGAGGATGCCTACCGCACTGTCCAGGAAAACGCCATGCAGATCTGGCGCGAAGGCGGCAGCTTCCTCGATCTGTTGCGCAAGGACGAGGAGGTTATGGCCACGCTGGGCAACGAGGCGCTGACGGACATGTTCGACATCGGATACCATACCAAGCATGTCGACACGCTGTTCAAACGCGTCTTTGGAAACCTCGAATAAGTCCGGCCTAGGCATTTCGTGAGCGACCCAACCGCCATACCTTGGACCAAAGATGCCAAGGTCATCGGGTTGATCAGCCTGGCCCACGGCACGAGTCATTTCTTTCAGCTGGTCTTACCGCCTTTGTTTCCGCTGATGGTGAGCGAGTTCGGCGTCGGCTACACAGAGCTCGGCATTGTCATGACGGTGTTTTTCGTCACCTCCGGTTTCGGTCAGGTGGCGGCCGGTTTTCTGGTCGATCGGATTGGCGCCCGACGAGTCTTGATCGGCGGCCTGGCGCTCTACATCCTCGCCGTTTCAGCCTTCGCGCTGGCACCGGCCTTCTGGATGTTTTTCCCGATCGCGGTCCTGCTGGGATTAGGCAACTGCGTGTTCCATCCTTCCGATTTCACCATCATGAACGCCTCGGTCAGCCCCACGCGTCTCGGCCGGGCCTATGGCATGCATACCTTGATGGGAAATCTCGGTTGGGCGGTGGCGCCGGCTTTCATGCTCAGCATCGCGTTTGCGGCCGGGTGGCGTAGCGCCTTGGTCGCCGCCGCACTGGTTGGCGTCGCCGTCCTGGCAGCGCTTTTGTTCAATCGAAGCGATTTAGCGGACGAACTGGCCGAAGCGGAATCGGCAACCAATGCATCGCATAAAACACATATCGGACTAGCGCCGTTATTCGATTCGGCGGTGGTCCTCTGTTTCTTCTATTTCTGCTTCCTGGCCCTGGCCCTCATTGCGGTGCAAAGTTTTCTCCCACCTACGTTGGAAGCCTTATATGGCACGCCGTTGGAGATCGGGAATATTGCCCTTACCGGCTTCTTGCTTGGTGCGGCGGCCGGCGTCCTGTTCGGCGGCGTGCTCGCCGACCGCAGCGACCGCTACGGCCTGCTGATCGCCGTGGGCCTGCTCGGCAGCGCTAGCGCATTCGCTATTTTGGCAATGGTCGAACCGCCGACGGTGTTACTCATCGCCACCGCCGGCCTCGCCGGCTTCCTGTCCGGCATGACCACACCGTCTCGGGATATGCTGGTCCGAGCGGCGACGCCGAAAGGGGCGACGGGCCGTGTCTTCGGCTTCGTCTATTCCGGTCTCGATGTCGGCTCTTCCGGCGCGCCGATCGCGATCGGTTTGATGCTGGACGGCGGTCACGCCGCGGCGGTGCTGTGGGCGGTGGCCATTGTCTTTGTCCTGGCCATCGCCACAGCCGTCACCGTTCGTACCGACCGGCCGCACCAATCCGGTATCAGCGGCGGTTGAGCCGGCTTACCATTCGACGCGGTCGACGCCTTCGAAGGTAAGCTCGCTACCGTCACTGAGATTGATCGAACCGGCGGAGTCTTGCGTCAAGACCGCATAGTCTTCGCCGGACTCGACAACTTCCCCTTCGGTCAGATTCAGCGTCCAATCGACATTCATCTGACCGGGTTTGCCCTGCAGCTTGATCACTTCGGTCCAGCCGCCGCCGGCATCGAGAACGTCGAAGCCGCCGCCTTCGGCAAACAGGAACAGATCGTCACCCTCTCCGGCACGGGCGAAATCGTCAACGCCACCATCATTGAGAATGTCGCCGTCCGCGGCGCCGAACAACAAACCGTCGCCTTGACCGCCATCGACCCAATCATCGCCAACGCCGACCGAAAACGCGTCGTTTTGGCCTGTGCCGCGAAGCTCCTGGCCCACGGAAGCACCGTCGCCGGATTGATCGCCAGCAATCCCCTTCCCGGGATTGCTCTCGTCGAACCCGTCCGCGTCGTTGCCGTGCCCATTGTCATGATCGGTGTCGAAAGACGATTTCGATCCTGCATTGCCGGCACCCGAGACGCCCTGACCAGGATTGCTCGCGTCGACACCATCGGCTTCGTTGCCATGACCATTGTCGCCATCAGTATCGAGTGGCGCCCAGACATCGGCACCACCCGGCACACCCTGACCCGGATTGCTTGCGTCAACGCCACCGGCGTCGTTGCCGTGACCGTTGTCGCCGTCATTGCCGACCGGCGGAACAGCGTCCGTGTCACCTGCGACAGGCGCTTCCGGCGCCGTATCGGCACCATTCGACGCGCCCTGACCCGGATTGCTCGCATCAACGCCACCGGCGTCGTTGCCGTGACCGTTGTCGCCGTCATTGCCGACCGCCGGAACAGCGTCCATGCCACCTGCGACAGGCGCTTCCGGCGCCGTGCCGGCACCCTTCGACGCGCCCTGACCCGGATTGCTCGCATCAACGCCATTGGCGTCGTTGCCGTGACCGTTGTCGCCGTCATTGCCGACCGGCGGAACAGCGTCCATACCGCCTGCGACAGGCGCTTCCGGCGCCGTGCCGGCACCATTCGACGCGCCCTGACCCGGATTGCTCGCGTCAACGCCATTGGCGTCGTTGCCGTGACCGTTGTCGCCGTCATTGCCAACGGTAGGAACAGCGTCCGTGCCGCCCGCAGCGGGCGCTTCCGGCGCCGTATCGGCACCATTCGACGCGCCCTGACCCGGATTGCTCGCATCAACGCCACCGGCGTCGTTGCCGTGACCGTTGTCGCCGTCATTGCCGACCGCCGGAACAGCGTCCATGCCACCTGCGACAGGCGCTTCCGGCGCCGCGTTCACGGCTACTGGGTCGCTCATGTCGACAGGCTCCGTCGGGGTTACCGAGTGGGTCGAGACGCCGTCGGCACTGGTTTCCGGGACTTCCGAAACCATTCCGTCCGCTGGCGCCACCGTTTCTCTCGACGGCAATTGTTTGTCGTTCGAGACATTCGGTTCACTCTGATCAAAACCATCGAGACCTCTATCCGCAAATTCGGCGGGAGTTTGGGCCGGTCGCGCGTCTTGTGCGGGAACGCCATTGTCAAAGGACGCCTGCGGCGGTGCACCGTCATCGGGAGCGACGTCGAACGCCTGACCAGCGGGTGCGGCATTGAATTCCCTCAAGGCGACTAGATTGTCCGGATCTATGTAGCCCGATTCGAAGGTGGAAGTGCCGTCATCTTGCATGGCGGCAACGTCGACCTCGGCGGTGACATTTGCGCCGTCAGACCGATGTTCGGACGCGACATTTTCCTGATGTGGTTCGACGGAGGGATCGGACTGTATTAGGCCGCCTTGCCGTACCTCCTCATTTTGCAGACGCGGGTCGGGATTGTCCCTTCCACCTTGATGTACGCTGCCGAAATCCGCATTCTCAAAGCTATTCGGTAACGCCGACCTTTCCGATAATCCTTCTTCTGTTTCGTCCGCCGAATGCCTATTTGATGGGGAAATTGACAGCTGCTCCAAGTCTTCGGCCAAATTCTGGGCCGAGTTCAACTCGTTCACCATGACTATACTCCAATACTTGCTCGACGCCCTTCTGCGCCAGGAGCTACTGGATACATGTATTAGAGATTACTTGTAAAAAAATCCTGAAACGAGGTGGTTAAATCGGATTAACCTAGAAAATAGCCGGCAAATCCACCTACCACTCGACTCGTTCGACACCTTCGAAGGAAAGTTCGCTGCCGTCATTGAGCTGTATGGAACCGGCGGAATCGTCGGACAAAACGGCAAAATCGCTACCCGTTTGGACGATCGTTCCTTGATCCAGGGTCAAGGTCCAATCGACATTCATATCGCCGACATCGCCTTCGAGCTTAACCGTGTCGGTCCAATCGCCGCCCTTGAAGGTATCGCTGCCGCCGAGCTCCGCGAATAGGTAAACGTCATCGCCCTGACCGCCTTCGGCATAGTCGTCGCCCGCGCCGCCGTCGATCGTATCATCACCACCGTCACCATAGAGTGTGTCATTGCCGGCACCGCCATCGAGTTCGTCGCGACCGCCGCCGCCTTGTATCTCATCGTGGCCATCGCCGCCATCGATCGTATCCTGGCCGCCTTGACCTTTAAGGATATCGTCACCATCCCCGCCCTCGACACTGTCATGGCCGGCGCCTGCCTGGACATCGTCGTCGCCCGCGCCGGCTTGAATGGTGTCCGATCCGCCCTTGGACTTGATCGTATCATCACCCTCGAGGGCGATAATGTGGTCGGGTTGCGGTGTGGTGATAATCCTGTCGTTCCCGGGCGTACCGAAAATCGCGTTGTCATCGGCACCGGTTATGGTGAGTGTCACGGTTGCCACACTCGTCCCGCCCTGGCCGTCCGAAACGGTATAGTCAATTTCAACCACCGCGGTCTCGCCGTCGTTCAACGTTTGATAGGCATCTTCCGGATCGTAGACCAATTCGTCACCGACGATGGAGACACTTCCCCCACCACTGGAAATGGTCGCATCCGAGATGCTCAACGCGTCGCCGTCGATATCCGTGTCGTTCGCCAACACGTCGATGGTCACCGAGTTATCCTCGGTCGTAGTCGCCGTATCGTCAGTCGCGACGGGCCCGTCGTTGGTGCCTGTCACGGTGACGGTCGCCACAGCCTGGCTTTCCGCCCCCTCCGGATCGGTGACGGTATATTCAATGTCGACCTGCGCCGTCTCGCCGACGACCAGATCCTGATAAGCATCCTCGGGATCGTAGACCAACTCGTTGCCGACGATCGAGACGCCGCCCAAGCCGCTCGAGATGGTGGCGTCGGTGATCGTCAGGGCATCGCCGTCCGGATCGCTGTCGTTGGCAAGGACGTCGATGGTGACGCTTGCATCCTCAGTCGTGTCGGCCGTATCGGCGACGGCCGTCGGACCGTCATTGCCGCCGGTCACCGTAATGGTGGCAACCGCGTTGCTTGTCGCGCCATGGGGATCGGTGATCGTGTAGGCGATCTCCACCTGCGCCGTCTCGCCGACGGCCAGGTTCTGATAGTCGGTTCCGGGATTGTAAACCAGCTCATTGCCGACGATCGACACGTCGCCCAAGCCGCTCGAGATGGTGGCGTCGGTGATCGTCAGGGCGTCGCCGTCCGGATCGCTGTCGTTGGCCAGCACGTCGATGGTAACGGACGAATCTTCCGTCGTGTCGGCCGTGTCCGCCACCGCGGTGGGGCCGTCATTGCCGCCGGTCACCGTAATGGTGGCAACCGCGTTGCTGGTCGCGCCATGGGGATCGGTGATGGTGTAGGCGATCTCCACCTGCGCGGTCTCGCCGACGGCCAGGTTCTGATAATCGGTTCCGGGATCATAGACCAGCTCGTTGCCGACGATCGACACGCCGCCGAGGCCGCTCGAGATCGTGGCGTCGGTGATCGTCAAGGCATCGCCGTCCGGATCGCTGTCGTTGGCAAGGACGTCGATGGTGACGGACGAATCTTCCGTCGTGTCCGCCGTATCGGCGACGGCCGTCGGACCGTCGTTGCCGCCGGTCACGGTGACGGTGGCCACAGCGCTGCTGGTCGCGCCATGGGGATCGGTGATGGTGTAGGCGATCTCGACCTGCGCGGTCTCGCCGACGGCCAGGTTCTGATAGTCGGTTCCCGGGTCATAGACCAGTTCGTTGCCGACGATCGACACGCCGCCGAGACCGCTGGAGATGGTGGCGTCGGTGATCGTCAAGGCGTCGCCGTCGGGGTCCGTATCGTTGGCCAAGACGTCGATGGTGACGGAAGAATCTTCCGAGGTGTCCGCCGTGTCCGCCACCGCGGTGGGGCCGTCGTTGCCGCCGGTCACCGTAACCGTCGCCACAGCGCTGCTCGTCGCGCCATGGGGATCGGTAATCGTATAGGCGATCTCGACCTGCGCCGTCTCGCCGACGGCCAGGTTCTGATAGTCGGTTCCCGGGTCATAGACCAGTTCGTTACCGACGATCGACACGCCGCCGAGGCCGCTCGAGATGGTGGCATCGGTAATCGTCAGGGCGTCACCGTCGGGGTCTGTGTCGTTGGCGAGGACGTCGATGGTGACGGAGGAATCTTCCGTCGTGCCCGCCGTGTCCGCCACCGCGGTGGGACCGTCATTGCCGCCGGTCACGGTGACCATAGCCACAGCGCTGCTGGTCGCGCCGTGCGGGTCGGTAATCGTATAGGCGATCTCCACCTGCGCCGTCTCGCCGACGGCCAAGTTCTGGTAGTCGCTGCCCGGGTCGTAGACCAGCTCGTTACCGACGATCGACACGCCACCCAAGCCGCTGGAGATGGTGGCGTCCGTAATCGTCAGGGCGTCGCCGTCCGGGTCTGTGTCGTTGGCCAATGCGTCGATGGTGACGCTTGCATCCTCAGTCGTGTCGGCCGTGTCCGCCACCGCGGTGGGACCGTCATTGCCGCCGGTCACCGTAATAGTGGCAACCGCGTTGCTGGTCGCGCCGTGCGGATCGGTGATGGTGTAGGAGATCTCGACCTGCGCCGTCTCGCCGACGGCCAGGTTCTGATAGTCGGTTCCGGGATCATAGACCAGCTCGTTGCCGACGATCGACACGCCGCCGAGGCCGCTGGAGATGGTGGCGTCGGTGATCGTCAAGGCATCGCCGTCCGGATCGCTGTCGTTGGCAAGGACGTCGATGGTGACGCTTGCATCCTCAGTCGTGTCCGCCGTATCGGCGACGGCCGTCGGACCGTCGTTGCCGCCGGTCACGGTGACGGTGGCCACGGCGCTGCTGGTCGCGCCATGGGGATCGGTAATCGTATAGGCGATCTCCACCTGCGCGGTCTCGCCGACGGCCAGGTCCTGATAATCGGTTCCGGGGTCGTAGACCAGTTCGTTACCGACGATCGAGACGCCGCCCAAGCCGCTCGAGATCGTGGCATCGGTAATCGTCAGGGCGTCGCCGTCCGGGTCTGTGTCGTTGGCCAAGACGTCGATGGTGACGGACGAATCTTCCGTCGTGTCGGCCGTATCGGCGACGGCCGTCGGGCTATCGTTGGTTGGGGTTACGGTGACGGTAGTCCCGGTGCCCTCTTCGGTGTCGGAATCGTTGTCGTCAATGGCGATGTCATCGTCTTCCGGCGGTGTCGGAATGTCTGTCGGCTCCAGCGGTAAATCGGTCTCGCCGCCTGGCGGGGGTTGTCCCGTTTCAACGGCGGGGGCCGGCGCGTCTAGCGGATCGATCGGCCGCTCGACTACGCGTTGATCGGTTGGTTCCAGCCCTCTTTGGGCAGACTCGTCAAATTGCCGCGTCGACAAAGGCACAGCATTCGGTATCGGAAGATTCAAGCCGATGTCGGGTGCCGGATTGCCATCCCTAGGTGTCGAAACCTGAGCATCGACCGGAACCGGGACTTCCGATGCCTGGGCATCGGAGGCGGGCGGTATGGATGCTTCTCCCGCGTCCGTTTCATTCGGCGATTGAGCGATTTCGTCTTCGTCGTTTTCCGGCGCCGTTTCCTCAACGGCCGCCTCTTCGCGGAGCTGAACGGCCCCGGTTTCCGCTATCCAACGGTTGCCGAGATGCAGGTTACCGAGATCGGCGCCGCGTTCGATCGCCAGCGCCGGTGACGATTCGGACAGAGATTCCTCGACCTCATCCTCCGACCGCACGCCAGCCTCTTTCGATTCCAACTGCGCTCGGTCGACGTTCCTCGTCCAATCCTTGCCGCCAATGTCATCCGCCATGGCTCTAGCCTTCGATTTTACTTACCAGTCCTTAACTCACATAACCTATTGACAATGATGAGTTCTTCATCGACATCCGCCGAAGGTAATAGGAATATTAACGAAAATCATTAACGTTCTATTATCGATGTCGTGAGTATCTCTCAAATGCTATAAGCCATTTAAGAATCTTTTCTTAAAATAAGAAGTGAATTTTAGTGACGAAAGCAAAAATGAATTCGATTTGCCCAAAATTTTAGGTAATGTGACGCCGATTCGTTAACCAATTTTTACCAATTAACCCTGTATTGAGTTGAGTATGGGTAAAAAAGTCGAAAGTGAACTTTATGCCGTCCAAGACGGCGGCCGCGCCAAGTCGATTACCAGCGGACCACGACGGCTGCCACGCCTATCGCTCGTTCGACCGAGCGTTGTACTCGCCTCGCTTTTCATCAATTTATTAGCATTGACCCTGCCAATCGTCATTTTGCAGGTTTACGATCGAATCATTCCCAATCAGGCTTCAGAAACGCTGTTTTTACTCGTCGTCGCCCTTTGTACGGCGCTGGTGTTGGACGCCGCCCTGCGGATTGCCCGGTCCTATCTGACCGGCTGGGCCGGCATGAAATACGAGCATATCGCGGCCAGCCGGTTGGTGACGACAATTCTGCGCGCGGAACAGTCTGCCCTGGATCAGGCACCGCCCGGCGAACATCTCGACCGCATCGCCGCCCTCGAACAATTACGCGACTTTTATACAAGTCAGGGCGTCATCATACTCGTCGACCTGCCTTTCGCGGCAATATTCCTGGGTTTGATTTGGGCGATCGCTGGCGACTTGGTTTGGGTCCCGCTGACAACCTTGGCCCTGTTTGTCGTCGTGTCTTTAGTTGTCGGTCTGGTCCTCCGCAAGGCGTTACGGCGCCGGGCCGAATCCGACGATCGCCGTTTCAGCTTCATCATCGAACTGCTCGGCGGCATCCATACGGTCAAGGCCATGGCGATGGAAGAGCAGATGCTGCGGCGTTACGAACGGCTGCAGGAGGCGGCGGCGGAAACCACCTATAACGCGTCTTTCGTCAGCGGCCTGGCTCAGGGCTTCGGCACACTATTCTCCCAACTGACGATGATCGCCATCGTCAGCGTCGGCAGCATGGTGGTGCTTGGCGGCGATCTCACCATCGGCGGCCTGGCCGCCTGCACCATGCTCGCCGGCCGTACTATTCAGCCACTGCTGCGGGCCATGGGCATTTGGACGCATTTTCAAAACGTGAAGGTCGCCAAGGAACGGGTGGCCAAAGTCTTCGCCATGCCGGCGGAACGGCGCGGCAGCGCACCGCGCTTGCCGGCCATCGAGGGCGAGATCGAATTCGAAAATGTCACATTCCAATATCCCGGTGTGGCGGAACCGGTTTTCAAAGACTTGAACTTGACCATTGCGGCGGGAGAGACAGTGGCGATCCGTGGCGTTAACGGCTGCGGCAAATCGACATTGTTGCAGTTGATCCTGGGCGATATTCGTCCGACCGCCGGGAAGGTCACTGTCGACGGTTACGATACCAGCGAGCATGACGCGCAAAGCCTGCGCGATCAAATCGGCTATCTGCCGCAATATGGCGTGCTGTTCCAAGGCACCATTATGGACAATCTGACAATGTTTCGGGGTGACGAGCAAGCCGACGAGGCCGTCGCCCTGTCGCGCATGCTGGGCATCGACGAGTTCGTTGCGCGGCTACCCATGGGTTTCGCCACACGGGTCGGCGACAGTTCGACCGATGCGTTGCCCGGCGGCGTGCGCCAACGCATCGCCATAGCGCGCGCGCTCGTTAAGCGTCCGCCCATCATTCTGTTCGATGAAGCCAACAGCATGCTCGACCGCGGCAGCGACGAGAAACTGCTGGAGCTATTGAAAAGCCTACGCGGCAAATGCACCCTCGTTCTCGTCAGTTACCGCCCCTCGGTCGTGAAGTTGGCGGATCGGGTGTTGGAGATCAAAGACAGCGGGCTCAAACCCCTGGGCGTGCCGGAACAGTCGACCACCAAAGTTAGTGCGGCGTCATGACCCTGGTTGCCGATACACAATTGGCGGTTCACGCCCATGAAACACTGGAAGAGGCATTGCAGAACGGCCGCCTGCATGCGTTCCAGGATGCCAAGGGATTTGCCGCTTGTATCGCCCCACTTCTCACCGCGCTCGACTGGCGCGGCGACCCGCGACATCTGGCCGAAGCCCTGCCCCATTTCATCGACGAGCTGGACCTGGTCGATGTGCGTAATCTGCTTGCCTTGCTGAACTATCAAACGCGACCGGTAAAGATCGGATTGCGGCATTTGGATCCGCGCCTGATGCCCTGCCTCTACGTCGACCGCTCGGGCAAGGCCATGGTCGCGCTTCGCCAGACCAAAAAGGGTGTGCTGGTCTTCGATAGCAAGAGCGGCGAAGAAAAGGAAATCGGTGCCAGGTTGGTCAGAGGCACCGCCTATGCCGTCGACAAAATTGACGATGGCGACGACCGGGGTGCGGTTCGTGCCCAACGCAATTGGGTCGCCGATGTGGCACGCCGCTTCCGCGGCACGATGGTCAAACTGCTGACCGTCACCTTCTTTCTCAACCTCATGGCCGTGGCTATCCCGCTCTTTATCATGACGGTGTATGACCGGGTGATCGGTAAAAACGCGCCCAATCTTTTGCCGCATTTGTGCGTCGGCATCGGGTTGCTGGTGTTTTCCGATATCGGGTTGAGGATGATACGCGCTCGGTTCCTGGCCTATATCGGCGCCCGCATGGATAATATCATCGGCCGAGCGGCATTGCGGCAAATTCTCTATCTGCCTCCCGCCTATACGGAAGCCTCTCCGATCGGTGCGCAGGTTTCGCGGCTTAGAGAGTTCGAGTCTCTGCGCGACTTATTTACGGGTCCGTTGGCGGCGGCCCTGCTGGAATTGCCCTTCGTCCTGTTGTTTTTGGTCGCCATTACATGGCTCGGTGGACCGATCGGAATTATACCAGTGGTGTTGATCGTGCTGTTCGCGTTGATGGCGGTCATGATCATGCCGCCGACCCGACGGGGTGTTGCGGAAACCACCAACGCCCGCTCCCGCCGTCACAGTTTCCTGGTCGAGATGTTGACCCATACGCGCGCGATAAAACAAGCCGGCGCGGAAGGGATGTGGATGACCCGGTTCCGCGAATTATCGGCGCAGACTGCGCTCTATCACTTCCGCAGTTCGCAATTGGCCTTCCTGATGCAAACCATCAGTCATGTCCTGATGATGGGCGCAGGTATCGCGACACTGGCTATGGGTGCTCAGCGGGTTCTGCTCAATGAAATGTCGATCGGCGCGCTGATCGCGGTCATGGCGCTGATTTGGCGTGCCCTGGCACCGCTGCAAATGGGCTTGATGTTATTGACTAAGGCGGAAGAAGTGCGGCTCGGCCTCAGACAACTCAACGCTCTGATGAACCTCCAAGTCGAGCGCGAACGCCGCTTGGACGATGCCTATGTCGGGCGGGATTTCAGCGGTCGCATCAGTTTCTCCCGGCTTAGCTTTCGCTATCCAGCGGTCGCCGAAGCCGCGCTTATGGGCGTCAATGTGGAGATACCCGCCGGCGAAATGCTGGCCATCGCCGGCGCCAACGGCTCCGGCAAATCGACATTGTTGAAGCTGGTGGCCGGCTTGTATCGCCCGCAGGCGGGCGGCGTCCTGCTGGACGGCATCGATATTCGTCAACTGGATCCGATCGAGTTGCGTCACGCCGTGGCTTACGTGCCGCAATCCTGCACCATGTTCCACGGCACCATCGCGCAGAATCTGCGGTTGGCCGAGCCCACGGCCAGCGACGACGATTTGCGCGCCGCCTGTGCGGAAGCGGCGTTGCTCGACGATATCGAAGCCTTGCCGGACGGTTTTGACACGCGCATCGGCGACCAGAAGCTGTCTCACCTACCATCTGGGTTCCTGCAGCGCTTGTCGCTGGCTCGGGCCTACTTGAAGGATAGCCCGATCCTGCTACTCGACGAGCCCGGCCAAACCCTGGATGAGGAAGGCGATCGTCAATTGATGGAGAGCCTGATGCGGATGAAGGGTCAACGAACGGTTGTGATGATTACGCACAGGCCGTCGCATATGAAGCTGGCCGACCGCGTGCTGGTGCTCAGCGCGGGCCGCCCCCTGATGCTCGGACCGCCTGACGAGATCATGCCGAAAATACCAAAAGGTGCGCTATGAACCTGCCCGCCAATCGCGACGACGATCAACGGCCGCAAACCTTGCCGGCAAGTGGCCGCACGCGCCACACGCCCGGGCGCATGCTGGCCAGACAAGTGCGCTTCCTTGCTCATTCCACCTATCTGGAAGAAGCCGGGCCGCCGCGTGCGGTGGCCGCCATGGTTTGGCTCATCGCCGTGCTTGTCTTTGGCGCGGTGGTTTGGGCTGCCGGCACGCAGATCGACGAATCGGCGTCCACGGAAGGCATCGTTATGCCGTCGGGTTCCGTTCAACTTGTCCAACATCTGGAAGGTGGCATCGTTCAACGTGTATTGGTCAGTGAAGGCGAGATCGTCGAAGCGGGCCAGAAGCTACTGCGCCTGGACGAAGCGTCAGCGCGATCGGAGTTGGAGCAGCGGCAGACCCGCCTCGCCGCCTTGCGGTTGAAAGCGGAGCGGTTGCGTGCCTTCGCCGAGGACCGCGAGCCGAATTTCACGACGGTCGCGGTGGACAACAGCGGATTGGTCTCGGACCAATGGGCGATTCTACGCCTGCAACGGGAAGCGCGGGATTCGCAACTCCAGGTCCTCGACGACCAGATCGCCGATCGAGAGGTCGAGCTTGAAAACCTGCAGCGGCACAAAGTGACTTTGCAAAAAGACCTGTCGCTAATCCGCGAAGAACTAGAGATGCGCGGCGAACTGCTGAAAAAAGGTTTGATGTCGCGGATCGTCTATCTCGACGTACAACGCGCCGCCAACAAGGCGCGGGGCGACATCCGCGAGACTGAAGGCGATATCGTTCGGGCCCAGCGCGCCATTGCCGAAGCGAACAGCCGGCGCGCCGAACTTGGCGCACGCCTGCGCAATGAAGCGTTGACCGAAATGGGGGCCGTCACCGCGGAAATGGCCGAACTGAACCAGGCGCTGGAACGCAGCGAAAACCGCGTCGACCGCCTCGACGTCGTGTCGCCGGTGCGCGGCGCGGTTAAGAACATTACCATCAAGACTGTGGGAGGTGTCGTCGCGCCGGGTGCCGTGATCATGGAAATCGTGCCCGTGGATGACGAATTGGTCGTCGAGACAAGGATTTCGACTTTAGACATCGGACATGTCGCGGTCGGTCAAAAAGCCTTGGTCAAGGTTGCGACCTTCGATTATGCCCGCTTCGGCGGATTGGAGGGCGAACTGACCCGCGTCTCCGCCTCCACCTTCCTGGATGAGGAAGGGCAGCCTTATTACAAGGGTGTCGTCCATCTTGCGCAGAACTATGTCGGTAAGGAACCCGGCCGTAATCTGGTGCTGCCGGGCATGACCGTACAGGCCGACATCAACACCGGGCAGCGGACATTGTTGCAATACTTGCTGGCGCCGGTTTACCGCGCGGTCTCCGAATCCTTCCGGGAACGGTAGGAAAGCCCCTGAAATCCGCCGAAATTAACCAATTTTCATAGGTCGTTTTCCGGCCGCAAGAAGTCGTTCGCAAGACAGCCGAAATTCGATGCCAGTGAAATTCTATTTCCTGGCGACCGGCGCCAGGGCATGGTTTTGTGGAGTCTGGAACGATGTCGGACGAAGACGATCTCGACCTCAACTCGCTCGACGACGAGGAGTTGGTGGCGCAAATGCAGGACGACCTGTACGACGGCCTGAAGGACGAGGTCGAGGAAGGCGTCAATATCCTGCTCGCGCGAGGATGGGAACCTTATAGGATTCTCACCGAAGCTCTGGTCGAAGGCATGCGCATTGTCGGCATCGACTTCCGCGACGGCATCCTATTCGTGCCGGAAGTGCTGCTTGCCGCCAACGCCATGAAGGGCGGCATGGCGATCCTGCGGCCCCTACTGGCGGAAACCGGCGCACCGTCCGTGGGCAAGATGGTGATCGGCACGGTCAAGGGCGATATCCACGACATCGGCAAGAATTTGGTCTCCATGATGATGGAAGGCGCCGGTTTCGAGATCATCGACCTCGGCATCAATAATCCGGTCGAGAACTATCTGGCAGCGCTCGAAGAACACAAACCTGACATTATCGGCATGTCGGCTTTATTGACCACGACAATGCCCTATATGAAGGTTGTGATCGATACCCTGAAGGAGAAGGGCATCCGCGACGATTATATCGTTCTCGTCGGCGGTGCCCCCTTGAACCAGGAGTTCGCCGACGCGATCGGTGCCGACGCCTATTGCCGGGACGCGGCCGTCACGGTGGAAACCGCGAAGTCGCTCATCGACCGGCGCCACAATCAGCGCCGCGCGGCAATGTGCTGAGTTGAGATAGAGGGTTCGGCCCATGAACATGCCGACCAATCTTTCGACGGATCAGAGCCCGAAAACCGCGGCTGCGGCCGGCGGTGTCATGCTGATCGCCTGCGGCGCCTTGGCACGAGAAATCCTGGCCGTGAAACAGGTCAACCGTCTCGATCATCTCGCCATTACTTGCCTGCCGGCAAAGCTGCATAACCGGCCGGCGCAAATTCCCGAAGCGGTACGCGGAAAAATTCGTGAGGCGCGCGGACTAGGTTATCAAAGAATTCTCGTCGCCTATGGCGATTGCGGAACCGGCGGCAAACTTGACGAGGTACTGGCGGACGAAGGTGCCGAACGTATCGCCGGCCCCCCACTGCTACGCCTTCTTCAGCGGGCTCGATGCTTTCGAGGCGCGCTCAGATGACGAGTTCAACTGCTTCTTCCTGACCGACTTCCTGGTCCGCCATTTCGACCGGCTGGTCATCCAGGGCCTCGGCCTCGACCGGCATCCGGAGCTCAGGGATAGTTACTTCGCGCACTATACGCGGGTCATGTATCTGGCCCAGTCGGAAGACCCGGACTTATTGGAGCGCGCCCGCGCGGCGGCGGACAAGTTGGAACTCGACTTCGATTATCGGGTGACGGGTTTCGGCGACCTCACCCGCTTCATTTCGGAGGGCGCGTCATGGCCAAACTGACGGTGATCTATTGGCGCGACATCCCGTCGACGGTGATGGCCAAACAAGGCCGCAAGACGGCGAAGCGGCAACTCGACCCGCGCTTCGAAGCCGCCATCGACCATGCCGCCATGCGGGCCAAGATGACCTCCACCGACGATTATATCGGCGAGTGGCGGCGCGGCGCGGCGGTCGATTGCGGCGACGATCTGGAAGCGGTCGTCGCGGCGGCGCAAACTGACCTGGAAGCGGCGTTCGATGAACAGCGGCTGAAGGATTTGGTGGCTAATTACGGCTTCGAACCCAGCCAGGAGGAGGCGACGCCATGAGCATCATTGCCAATGCCGACCTAGACCCCGCCTTCGACGCCGTCAGCGGGGCCGTGAAACAACAGGTGATCGACTTCCTGCACGGCTATGCCCACCGAAGTGACGCCGACGCAGGCGGCCCGCCTAGACGATATGGGCGGCCTGCTGCCAACCGGTACCAGCGTGAATGTCACCTTTCTACCTGGCGCCGCCTTCGCCGATACGGTGGCAACGGCGAAGCTGGTGAAGAAGGCCGGCCTGCGCCCGGTGCCTCATTTCGCCGCCCGCAGTTTCGCCAGCAAGGCGCAACTGGTCGAAGGTTTAGACCAATTGCAAAGCGAGGTGGGCGTCGATGAGGTCTTGGTCATCGCCGGCGGTTTGGATCACCCTCTCGGCCCATTCGACAATTCCATGCAGCTGCTCGAAACCGGCTTGTTCGAACATTACGAGATCCGGCGCATTGGCGTCGCCGGTCACCCCGAAGGCTCCCCCGATATGTCGACGGACGCCATCATCGAGGCGCTGCAATGGAAGAATGCCTACGCCCGGGCGAATGGATTGGAGATGTATGTCACAACCCAATTTTGCTTCGATCCAGCGGCGATCATCGACTGGGCGGCCAATCTGAAAGCGTTGGGCAACAAACTGCCGATCCATATCGGCATACCCGGCCCGGCTAACCTGAAGACCTTGATCAATTACGCGCGTCTCTGCGGAATCGGCCCCTCCTTGCGTGTACTGACCCGACAGGCTCGCAACATCACACGGTTGATGACCGTGTCGGCCCCGGTGACATTGGTCGCGGCGTTGGCCCGCCATACCGCGGAGCAACCCGACTGCGGCATCGTCAAGGCTCATGTCTATCCCCTCGGCGGCGTGAAACGCATGGCCGGTTGGCTCGCGGAAATCGAGGCCGGTCAATTCACGGTTCAGCCCGACGGCCTGAATTTCATCCTCGATAACCCGTCCAAGTAAGGCGTTTCCCATGACCGACACCCTCGTCTCCTCGGCCAACCGTGAGGTCGTTATCGGCTTCGACCGGCCCTTCTGCATCATTGGCGAGCGCATCAATCCGACCGGACGCAAGAAGTTGGCCGCGCAGATGGCGATCGGCGACTACAGTCAAGTGGAGGCCGACGCGCTGGCGCAGGTCGCCGCCGGCGCCACCATGCTGGACGTCAATGCCGGTATTCCCCTCGCCGACGAGCCCAGGATCCTCGCCGAATGCATTCAGTTGGTGCAATCGCTGACCGACGTACCGCTGTCCATCGACTCCTCCATCGTCGAGGCTCTGGCCGCCGGCTTGGAGGTTTATCAAGGCAAAGCCTTGGTCAATTCGGTGACCGGCGAGGACGAACGGTTGGAAAGCGTCCTGCCGCTGGTGAAGAAACACGGCGCCGCCGTGGTCGCCATTTGCAATGACGAGACCGGCATTTCCGAAGATCCGGAGATACGCTTCGAGGTGGCGCGTAAGATCGTCGAACGCGCCGCCGATTTCGGCATTCCGTCCAGCGACATCGTCGTCGACCCCCTGGTCATGCCGATCGGCGCCATGGCTTCCGCCGGGCGGGCCGCCTTTTCGATCATCCGCCGATTGAAGGACGAGCTGAAGGTCAACACGACCTGCGGCGCCTCCAATATCAGTTTCGGTCTGCCCAACCGGCATGCCTTGAATGCCAGCTTCCTGGCCATGGCCATTGGCGCCGGTATGACCTCGGCAATCCTGAATCCGCTGCATGAAGAGGAGATCAGCGGCATCATGGGCGCGGACGTCTTGCTGGGCCGCGATGCGGACTGCCGCCAGTGGCTGCGCAAATATCGTGCGCCGGCGGCGGAAGGCAACGGCCGAGGTGAGCGGCGGCGGCGCCGCGCGCAACGTTAAGCAGGTGATGGCCTGCCCGGACGTCAATATCGTCTTCACCCCCTCCGGCCAGCGCGGCACTTTTCCGGCGGGCACCACGGTGCTAACGGCGGCGCAAAAACTTGGCGTCGATTTGGATACGGTCTGCGGCGGACGCGGTATCTGTGGCCGTTGCCAGATTCGGCAAAGCACCGGCGAGTTTGCCAAATTCAATATTGTCAGCGACGCTGACCATCTCGGCGGGGCAACCGAGCGCGAGCAAGATTACGACCGCCGGCGCGGATTGCGTGACGGTTGCCGCCTCGGCTGTCAGGTCGAGGTAACCGGCGACGCGGTCATCGACGTACCGCCGGAAAGCCAGCGGCATCGCCAGGTCATCCGCAAGCGCGCCGACGCCCGGCTAATCGATCTCGATCCGTTGATCACGCTACATTACGTCGTGGTGACGGAACCGGATATGCATCTGCAAGCCAGCGACGACAGCCGGCTTCGCCAAGCATTGGAAACGCAATGGTCGCTGCCGGATCTCGCCATCGATCCCGCCGTGCTGCCGTCGCTACAAAGCGCGTTGCGGCAAGGACAATGGCGGGTCACCGCGGCGGTGTACGATAACGCGCGCATCGTCGCCGTCTGGCCCGGTTTGAAGGAAACCGTTTACGGCCTTGCCATCGACATCGGCTCGACCACGATCGCCGCGCATCTCTGCGATTTGATCAGCGGCGCGGTGATCGACAGCGCCGGATTGATGAACCCGCAAATCCGCTTCGGCGAGGACCTCATGAGCCGGGTGTCCTATGTCATGATGAATCCCGGCGGCGACCGCGACATGACCGTGGCCGTACGCGCCGCGGTCAACGAGATGGCCGCGACGTTGACGGCCGAACATGGGTTGACCGTGGAAGACCTGCTGCTCGCGACGGTCGTCGGCAACCCGGTCATGCATCACCTGTTTCTCGGCCTGGACCCGACAGAGTTGGGCGGTGCGCCCTTCGCCCTGGCCACGGATGCGGCTCTCGACCTGCCGGCCCGGGATCTCGAACTGACCTTGGCGCCGGCGGCGCGGGTGTATTTGCTGCCCTGTATCGCAGGCCATGTCGGCGCCGACAGTGCCGCCGTGGTGCTCAGCGAGGGGCCGCAGCTCGGCGACGAGATCACCTTGCTCGTCGATGTGGGCACCAATGCGGAAATCGTTCTCGGCAATAAAGACCGGTTGCTGGCCGCGTCATCGCCCACCGGCCCCGCTTTCGAAGGCGCGCAGATCCTTTGCGGACAACGGGCCGCGGCCGGAGCCATCGAGCGGGTGCGCATCGATCGGGAAACCCTGGAACCCCGGTTCAGCGTGATTGGTGCCGAGATTTGGTCCGACGCGCCGGACTTTGCCGAGGCGACGCGGCGGATTGGGGTCACGGGTATCTGTGGCTCCGGCATCGTCGAAGTGCTGGCGGAAATGTTTTTAAGCGGCATACTAACCGCCGACGGCACGATCGATGGCGCTCTGGCCGCGCGATCGGACCGCATCGTGGCGGACGGCCGCACCCACGCCTATATCCTGCATCATGGCGAACCGGAAATCCGCATCACGCAGAGCGATGTGCGGGCCATTCAACTGGCCAAGGCGGCGCTTTATGCCGGCGCGCGCTTGTTGATGGATCGCTTCGGTACGGACCATGTGGATCGGGTCGTGCTGGCCGGTGCCTTCGGCAGCCATATCGATCCCCTCTACGCCACGGTGTTGGGCATGATCCCCGACTGCGCGCCGGGCAAAGTCGGATCGGCCGGGAACGCCGCCGGCACCGGTGCCCGCATCGCCCTTCTGAACAAGCGCGCGAGGCGGGAGATCGAAGCCCTGGTAGGCGAGATCGAAAAGATCGAAACCGCCATCGAAGCCGATTTTCAGGCCCATTTTGTCGATGCCATGGCGATCCCTCACGCCAAAGCCGATTATCCCCATCTCGGGCAACAAATCGAACTCCCCGCCCGCGCCGTGTCCACCGCCGACGCGACCCCGAAACGGCGACGGCGTAGACGGAGTTAACTCCAGCGATTGCTCTTGAGAATCTGCAATTTCCAATAAATGTTTCGAAACCACGGATACACACAGATAAATACCGATTCAACGTCACGCCACTCGTCAAATTCAGTGTTTATCTGTGTGTATCTGTGGTTTATTTTACTGTGTTGAAGTAAATAAAAATACTTTTAATTTCAAAACTTAAACGATAAGAAAAATAGTCTGACACTGTTAAAATTGTTGGGGTATGAAATAATTCCTATGTACTGACCTATGTTTCACGTGAAACAAAGGACCGATTCGGAACTAATTTTCGGCGTCTTCCGGGGTCAGGCGTAGCGGCTGTCGGCGTCGGCTTTTTCGACGCGGCCGGCGGGCAGACCCCGTTCCCGGTATGGCGTGCGGCCGAAATAGGCCCGGTAGCATTTCGTGAAGTGAGACGCCGACACAAAACCGCACGCCAACGCCACATTCATCACCGACATATTGGTTTGCAGCAAGAGTTGCCGCGCCCGTTGCAACCGCAGTTCGAGATAATAGCGGGCCGGCGAGCGATTCAAATACCGGCGGAACAAACGCTCGAGCTGGCGGGTGGACAATTCGGCGGATTGCGCCAATTCCATGCGGCTTAGCGGTTCCTCGAGATTCTGCTGCATGGTCGAGATGATCGCCGCCAGTTTGGCGTGCCGCGCGCCAATGCGATTTGCCACCGACATGCGCTGACGTTCGTCATGGGCGCGGATACGCTCATGCATAATCTGCTCAGCTACCTCATTGGCCAGATCCTGACCATGTTGCGTGGCGATCAGATACAACATCATATCCGCCGCTGCGGTACCGCCGGCGCAGGTGAAGCGGTTGCGGTCCACTTCGAACAATTGCGCCGTCACTTCGATATCGGGGAAATTCTCGCTGAACGCCGCCAGATTTTCCCAATGGATGGTGCAGCGATATCCTTCCAGCAACCCAGCTTCCGCTAAAACATGACCGCCGGTACAAATGGCGCCGATATCCTGCCCGGCCCGATCTTGCCGGCGGAGCCAGGACAGAAGCGGTTTGTTGGACAGCTTGTGGACGTCGACGCCACCGCACACGACGGCCACGGAACCGCCGGGCACATCGCCCAGGACGCCGGCCACATCCAGCGCGATGCCGTTCGACGCCGGCACCGCCGCGCCGTCTACGCTGTAAAGGTCCCAGGCATAAAGTTCCTGCTCGCTCGTCCGATTGGCGAGCCGTAACGGCTCGACCGCCGCGGCAAAGGCGATCATCGAAAAGCCCGGCAAGAGGACAAAGCTATAACGTTGAGGAAACTCGCTCGGAATATTCGCAAACATCCACAGGGCACTCCCGCGGTATCCAGGGTCTCACCCGGACTTTAGCCTCAGAATTTCGGGTTTGACAATATTTTCAATCGATCGACCCAGCGGCCCCGACGACGATGAAAGGTTTAGCCCTTAAGCTTATTTTCCAAGATCGGACTTATCAGACAAGGCTATGAGCTCCACAATCTCCAATATCGGTGGAATCCGGTCGCGCACCAAATCGCTGTCATAAGTACGTCCGCGTTTCAGCAGGCCGAGCTCCAATATCTCTTCTATCAGCGCGAAAGTTATCTCGGCGAGCTCACTCTCAAGTGCCTCAAGATCATTTCGGCCGCCTTCCCACGATTCCGGCGTGATCATCATCGTGGCTAAGATCTCAGGCATCTTCTCATACATCTTGGTTACGAAATCGGACCGGATACCCGCATCTTTCCGGGCATTGCGCAACCGCCGCCGGGCCGGCCTCAACATCGCCTCGACGATTTCGACACAGGCGCCGAAATCATGTGCGCCGGCTTCGCGCCGCCGTTCGGCCGCCAATATCGCCCGAATTTTATCGCTCGGCGTTTTCGCGTCGGGCGCTTCGTAATTACTTAGAAAAGCCGCGTCCTCAGGACTTACCCGAACGCTTAAGGGGACACTCCTCGCCATGACAACCTCGCCTTAACGCCAATTCGTATCGGGATTTCCCGATACGTATACAATTGAATACGGCTGTCAAGTCGCCTCCTCCGAGCCAATCGGGGCGAGAGACAATTTGAGCCCCTCATGGCTAGCTTCAAAACCGAGTCCCTCATAAAACTTGATCGAATCGAGCCTCTGTTTATCGCTGGTCAACTGCACGAGATCGCAGCCGCGATCACGGCAGGTCCCGATCGCCCAGTCGAACATCAAACGGCCAAGACCGCCGCCTCGGTGCCGCTGGGCGATCCGCACGCTTTCGATTTGCCCGCGCCAGGCACCGAGACGGGACAATCCCGGAATGAAACTGATTTGCAGACAGCCCACCAACTCGCCCGCCCGTTCGACCACGACGAGCCGTTGATTGCTGTCCTTCTCGATCGCTGCGAACGCTTGCAGGTACCGCGGGTCGATGGGTGGACCCGCTTTCTCCCGCGTCGCCCCCAAAGGGTCGTCGGCCAACAGTCGGACGATGGCGGGTAAGTCGTCCACATACGCGTCACGAAATTTCAAATTACTCGGCAATGTTCCCTCTCCCCGGCAAGTGGTGTAGGTTCGAAACCATGAGCTATGAAACCATTCAGATCAAGCCGGTGAGCCCGGCGATCGGTGCCGAAGTCCGCGGCATCGACCTGAGCCAACCGATCAGCAACCAACAGTTCAGCGAGATCCACGACGCTTTTACCCGCCACCAAGTCTTGTTTTTCCGCGATCAACCGGAACTGGAACCCGAAACGCAGGTCGCGTTCGGCCGCATGTTCGGCGAATTGCATACCCATCCCGCGGCGCCGACCCACCCGGACCATCCGGAGATTTTCGTCACCCATACGCATAAAGATTCGAAAATCGCCAACGGCAATGCCTGGCACACGGACGTCTCCTGCGATGAGCGGCCGCCGCTCGGCACCATGTTGCAGCTGCACCAGCTGCCGAGCTGCGGCGGCGATACGCTGTTCGCCAGCATGTACGCGGCCTATGACGCCTTGTCGGACAAGATGAAAGAAATCCTGAGCGGCCTGACAGCGATGCATGAATCCGAGCATATCTACCGCGGCCGCTATTCCGACCGCGGCGTCGATGACAGTGGCAAGACTTTTCCCAGCGCCGAGCATCCGGTTATCCGGACCCATCCGGTCTCCGGCAAGCAAGCGATCTATGTCAACCGGGCCTTTACGACGCGAATCAAGGGTTTGCGGCGCCCGGAAAGCGACGCGCTGCTAAACATGCTATTCACGCATATGGAGCGGCCAGAGTTTTTCGTCCGTTGGCGCTGGCATGAAAACGACCTGGCGTTCTGGGACAACCGGTGCACGCAACATTTCGCCATGTGGGATTATTGGCCGGAAGAGCGCCGCGGTCATCGGGTCACGGTTTTGGGTGAAAGGCCGGTCCACACCCCCTCATGATCGTTTCACTTTGATGAGGAAGACCAAGGGCGCCGCCGCGAACGCGGTCCAGGCGAACATCCGGAACGCGTTCAAATAGCCGATCATCAGGCTTTGCCGCTGCATCTCCGCCTGCATGCCGGCCAGACTTTGCAGATTGTCCACGGACCAGAAGCCTTGGGCCACGGCGAAGCGAAAATTCTCGTGCCATGGCGTGGCGAAAGTCGCCGCTTCGCCATAATTGACCTTCCCCGTATGCAAGAGGACGGCGACGCTAAGGGAAATGAAGATACTGGAGGCGATATTGCGGAGAAGTTGAAACACCGCCGTGGCCTCGGTCAGCTTTTCCGGCGGCAGGGCGTTGAAAGCGACCACACTGACCGGCACCCATGCCAAGCCGACGCCGAAGCCCTGCAAAGTACTCGTCCAGGCGACATCGAACGTGGTCACGTTGATATCGAAATCGGCCATCGCCAAGCCGGCATAACCCTGCAACAGGAACCCGAAAGTCAGAGGTATCCGCGGATCGAGGCGGCCCGCGAACGCCATCAGAAAGAAACCAAGAAAGGTGCCGGCCCCGCGGGTCCCCATCAACAGGCCGATGATCGATTGCGGATAGCCGCGCAGCTCCTGCAACAAAGGCGGAAACATGACCATTGGAACAAAGTTCAGCATGCCGAAAGCGAAGACCAAAATCAGACCGACCGCGTAATTGCGATTGCGCAGGATATTCAGATCCAGAAACGGCGCCTTGCTGGTCAGGCTATGGGCGAAGAAAAGATAAAACCCGAGCAAGGCCACGCAGGCCTCGATTACGATTTCCGTCGAATCGAACCAGCCGGCCCGTTCCCCCCGGTCGAACATGATCTGCATGGCCGCCACACCGGCGGACAGCGACAGGAAGCCGATCCAGTCCAGCCGCCGGCTGCCGAAGGGGGTTTGCTTCGGCACGAACAGGGCGACGCCAACCATAGCGACGGCGCCGAAGGGGACCATCATGAAGAAGATCCAGCGCCAGCCGAATTCCTGCCCCAGATAGCCGCCGAGCATTGGCGCCATGATCGGCCCCAGCACCACGCCCATGCCCCACACCGCCATGGCCATGCTGCGCTGATCTTCCTCGAAAGCGTTCAGTACCAAGGCTTGCGAAACCGGCATGACCAAAGCCCCGAACGCGCCTTGGAGGACGCGATACAAGACCAACTCCTCGAGCGACTGCGCCGCCCCGCAGGCCACGGTCGCAAGGACGAAACCGAATACGCAGACCAACAACATGGTCCTGGCCTGCATTTTGCCGGCGAGCCAACCGGCCAGCGGCGTGGCCACGGCGGAGGCGACGATATTGCCGGTAATGGTCCAGGTGATCTGGTCCTGGGTCGCGCCCATCGCCCCCCGCATATCCGGCAGCGCGATCGCCGCGATGGTCACGGACATGGCATAGAGAATGGTGACGAAGGTCGCGGTCGCCAGCAGCGTCCACTTCTCCGCCGGCGAAGCGGCCGGCTTGCCCCGCGTGATGTCGGTGACGCTGCTCAAGGCGCGACGTCGACGCCCACCACGCGTTTCGTCATGGCCAAGACTTTGGAGATCAGCGGCGGCGCCTTGCGCTCGCGCTCGGAATCGATGGTGACGGTGACGGTCATGCCGGCCCGCAACCGCGGCTTGCCCTTGACATTGACATCGTCGATCACCAAACGCACCGGCAGCCGCTGAACCACTTTCACCCAATTACCCGATGCGTTCTGCGGCGGCAGGACGGCGAATTGGGCTCCGGTAGCCGGACTGATGCCGGCAACCCGCGCGGTCCATTCGATGTCCGGATAGGCATCGGCGACGAAGGTCGCGCTCTGACCCGGCTTTATATGGGTCAACTCGGTTTCTTTGAGATTGGCTTCAATCCATGTCTTACGATCGTTGACCAACATGAAAAGCGGTTTGCTATCTTCCACATGCTCGCCGGGTTGGAATGTCATTTTGGCGATTACGCCCGCTTCCGGCGCTAGGATATGCGTCCGGGCCAGATCCAATTCCGCGCGCTTCAATTTGGCCAGCGCTGCGAGATAGAGCGGATGGGACTCGACCGGTATCTTCGGATCACCGCCGAGTTTAGTCAGCAAGCGCTGCCGCTTCTCCCGCGCCGCCAGTTGCAAGCGCTCGGCGGCACGCAGCAAATGCTGGGCCTCATCTAGTTTCATCGCCCGGCCGACACCGCGCGACGTCAGCTTCTTTTCGCGCTTGTATTGGGTCTCAAGATAGCGGCGGCGTTCCCGAGCCACGGAGATTTCCACCTCCGCCTGACGCAATTCGGAGCGACGACCTTCGATCTCCAAACGCGCATTCGCAAGTGCCGCTTTGGCCTCCTGCACGGCGATTTCGAATTGATGGGATTCCAACTTCAAAAGCCGTGCGCCACGTTCGACGTGTTGATTCTCCCGCACATAAACTTCGGCAATCCGACCTGTCACTTCCGACGTAATGACGACGAGCGGCGCCTTCACATAGGCGTTCTCCGTGCTGATATAGCGACCGGTGGCGTAGTAATAGGTGGCCCCGGCAAAGATGAACAATCCGGGCACCAACAGAAGCAGGAACACCCGCAGCAATATCCGTGCGACGCCGCTGCGGCGTCTCGCGGGGGTTTCCGGGCTTGCCGTCGCCTGATCGTCGCTCATGCCTTGCTTCCCGTTTCCTTACCGGCGATCGCCGACAGGTCGTCTCGAATATGGGTCAGCATCTTCATAATATCCGCCCGCTCCTTCCGGTTCAGGCTCCGTAGCGCATCTTCTCGGGTGACCCGCGCCAGATCGCGCATCACATCGATCGTCGGCTGCACTTTCTTGGTCAGAAAGACCCGCTTGGTGCGGCGATCCTTCTTGTCCTGCCGCCGACGGACCCAGCCCTTGGTCTCCAACCGATCAAGCAAACGCCCCAAGGTCGCTTTCTCGATGTCAAGCAATCCCGCCAATTCCGATTGCGAGATGCCCTCGTGAAAATAGAGGTGGTTCAGTACCCACCATTGCGACCGGGTCAGCCCCAAAGGCGCCATGCGGCGGTCGTAGATAATACGCAACAAGCGCGCCACATCATGCACCAGAAAGCCGAAGTTGCGATCGTAGTCTTCATCCATGCGAAACCGATCATGCGAAACCGATCATGCGAAACCAATACCGCGGCCGCGTAACGCCGCGGCGCATATTTAGTTGCCTAGACAACGGAAATTTAGTTGTCTAGGCAATTATAAGCAAGATAATTATAATCCGAGCACAGATATGTTACCGGCAATCTAGCGAGCGGAAGTCATGCGAGACGACGACATGTTGGCATTGATCGCCAGATTTCGACGCGCCTACGCGAAAGCGGATCGCGCGGGTCTGGCGGATATCCTGACCGACGACTTCGAATGGCATATGCATTACGGGGAGCCGGGCACGGACAGTCCAACCGGGCGCGTGCTGCGCGGCGTCGACGAGATGGTGGCGGAAATCCGCTGGCGGCAGGACAACTGGCGCCACGTCAGCTACGAGAACATGGTCGAACGTCCCGCCGGCGACGTTATTCTGCAAATGTTCACAACCCGCGGCACGGACGAGCATGGCGCGGATTATCATGTGAACGTCGTCGACGTGTATCCAGTGCGGGACGGCCGCATTGCCCGTAAGGATACCTATTGGAAACAGGTGAAGTGAGATGAAATTCGGTATCCATCTGCCGCAGATCGGCGATCACGTCACGCCGGACATGGTGGCGCAAGCGGCCCGGGACGCGGAGGCGTTAGGCTATGACAGCATCTGGGTCAACGACCATTTGGCGGTGCCGGCGGACGCGCCCTATCCGCCGCCGGCGATCCTCGAACCTTTGATCACCTTGACCTGGGCGGCGGCGCAGACCTCGCGGATCGCCCTCGGCACCTCGGTGCTGCTGCTGGCCTTGCGTCGACCCCTGCATCTGGCCAAGGAATTGGCGGCGCTGGATATTCTGAGCGGCGGCCGATTGATCGTCGGCGCCGGCGTCGGCTGGCTCGAAGGCGAGTTCGACGCACTGGGCGTATCCTTCAAGGATCGCGGTCCGCTGACCGACGACAGTATCGATCTGTTGCGCGCTTGTTGGCGGGAGGACCCCCTGACCACCACACCAAGCCTCCATCAGGCCGCGACCGAGGGTATCCGCAGTGTCCCTTTGCCCGGCCGCGAGATCCCGATCTGGATCGGCGGCAACAGCACGGCGGCGCTACGCCGGGCGGAGCACAAGGGAAATGGCTGGCACGGCCTGGCGACACGGCTCAGCCTCGACGACCTGAAGCCGATCGTCGCCCGACTGCGCGCGGCGCGGCCGGATGACGATTTCCGCATTACGCTTCGAACCTTCTGGGACGCGTTGAAGGACGATCGGGACGAGATCAAACGCGATCTCGACGGCTTTGCGGAACTCGGCGTGAACGGCGTCGTCAGCGAGCCACGCCAGCGCGACTTCGCCAAACGCCAGGACGCGGTCGCCGCCATGTGGGCGCTCTGCGCGGATTACCGTTAAGGCGCTTCAACGCCCAACTCCCTCGCAAATAAAAATCAAAGGGTCAGACCCTTTGATTTCCACTTTGATTTCCAATTTCCATAAATATACCAGCTTTTAAGCCGAAATCCGGCGTAACCTAATTCAAAGGGTCAGACCCTTTGATTTTATACTTTGATTTTATATTCCAGGGAAATAGCCCATTTTCTGCCGAAATCGGGCTTGTTCTTATTCAAAGGGTCTGACCCTTTGATTTCCGCGTGGGTCCTGAGGCGATAGAGCGCATGGCGTATTCGGTTACGGCGAGACGTCGATTTCGCGGTCTTCAGACAGGCGCGCTTTGATCTCTTCCGGGATCGATTGAGCGCTGAGTTGGCGGCTGTCGGTTTCGTCGGCATAGCCCCAGACCCGGACCTCCCTGCCCTCGGCCAGCATTTCATCGCCGCGTCGAAAGACATGAGATAGATCGAACGACTTACCGCCAAAGCGGCCGATCTGGCTGGTCACCGAGATCACATCGTCATAGTAGGCGGGCCGGGCAAACTCGAGTTCGCTCTTGACCAGCGGGCAACCGATGAACCCGCTGGTCCGCATCATCTCGGCCATGGGCACGCCGGCCGCTTTGAACAGGCTATGGCAGGCGCCGTCCATCCAGCGGGCATAGTTCGGGTTGAAGATGATCCCCGCCGGATCGCAATGTCCCCACTCGATACGGAAACGCTGAACGACGCGCAGCATGGCTTACTCGGCGGCCTGGGCATGCGTCGACACGCCGGTGCCGAAGCGTAGAAGTTGGCCCGGAAAGGTGTCGGTCGGTTGGTCGTCTACGATCGTGACCTCGCCATTGACCAGGACATAGCGATAGCCGCTCGCCCGCTGTACCCGGCGCCACTCACCGCCGGGCAAATCATGGACGATCTCATCCAGCAAAACTTCCAGATTGTCGTAGTCATAGACGACGATGTCCGCCGGCGCCCCCTTGCGCAGGACGCCGCGGCCGACGAAACCGGCAACTTCCGCCGGCAAGGCGGAGAGGCGCCAATGGGCCTCCTCCAAACTGATCATGCCATGCTCGCGGACGATCTTGACCAAGGTCTCCGTCGGATAGCGGCCGGCGGTCAGGAACTTGGTATGGGCACCGCCGTCGGAGACGCCGAACAGAATGTAGGGATCGTCGACGATCTCCTTCAAATACTCGATCTTGCCGTTCGGCGGCGCGGCGAAGAATTCGGTTTCCAGGTCCTCCTCCACCGCCATGTCGAGCATCACGTCCACCGGATGCTTGCCCATCTTCTCCCCCGCCAAGGCCAGGGTGTGGTCGAGCCAGGGTTGATTCCGTTCCGCCTTGGGGCCGACTATGACGATATCCGGCAGCGGGCCGGTGGCGGTACGCGGCATATTGTCTTTGAGCGCCTGGCGGCGGGCCGGATCGCCGAGCTTTTCCTTTCGCTCAGCCAAGGTACCGGTCGTGGCCTCGCACCAATCGTCGGAATCGTCGAACAGGTTCCAGTCCTCGAAGGTGAAGGTGAAGCCGGCGTCGGTGGTCAGGCCCTGACCGACGACGCGGACGCCGCGCTCCCGACAGCTTTTGAGCCAGTCCAGCACACGACGGTGAATTTCCGGGCGATGATCGAAGGCCTGCACCACGTTCATCAACACCGGCCGTCCCGAGAGTTCGGCGATCTCCTCATAGAAGGCTTGGTCCCGCTTATTGTCGCCGGAGATCAGCAGCATCTGCACGAAGCCGTCATTGCGCTGACGCAGCACCTTGGCGAGTTCCCGGCAGGTGTCGTCATGCATCACATCCGTCGGCATCGGCGTGCCGTCGAAGTCGCGCTGCACCGCGGAAGGTCCCGACGGCACCATGCGTTGGGCCGACCAACCGCAGGCGCCGGCGTCCATGGCTTCGTTCAATAGCCGGCAGATTTCCGCATGCTCGGCATCCGTCGGTTTACGGCCGGCCTTGGCGTCCTCGAAACCGAGCACCCAGATCAGGAGCGGGCTAAGCGGAACATAAGGCAATACGTTCAGCGCCTTCGGCGCCCGATCGACGCTGTCGAGAAACTCCGGGAAGGTGATCCAATCCCACGGCATGCCGGCTTCCATGGAAGCAAGCGGAATCGCCTCAACCCGGGTCATGGACAGCATCGCCCGTTCCCGCGCCGCCGGCTGTACCGGCGCGAAACCGAAACCGCAGTTGCAGATGACAACGGACGTAATTCCGTGCCACCCCGAAATAGTCATATAGGGATCCCAGAACAATTGGGCATCGTAATGGGTATGCAGGTCGATAAATCCGGGGGCGACGATCAGGCCGTCGGCGTCGATCACCGTTGCCGCATCCGCCGCATCGATATGGCCGATCTGCCGGATTACGCCGTCCTTGATGCCGATGTCGCCGCGAAATCTGGGTAAGCGGCTGCCGTCGACGATCATGCCATTCTTGATCACGCGGTCGTAACGGGCCATAGGAGCACCTCTCGATATGGAAGCCGACCGATGTTCGGTCGGGCGGACAAGGCTGTCAAGCGGCTCACCAGTTCGGCCGGCGCTTTTCGTTGAAGGCGTCCAGACCCTCCTGTGCGTCGTCGGTCTCGATGATGTTGCAGATCGTCTCGACCACATTCTCAATGGCTCGGCGGTATTCGAAGTCATTCTGCCGCATGAAGCTGTCGCGGGCGAGCTTCATCACCACCGGCGATTTCTCGGCGAATTTCTGCGCCATCGCGCGGGCCTCGGACAACACCCGGTCGGCCGGCACCGCCTTGTTGATCAGACCGCGTGCCGCCGCCTCCTTGTAGCCGATGGTGTCGCCGGTAAACAGCAACTCGAACGCCTTGTGCCGACCGATCTGCCGCGGCAAGTGGACGAAATGCATCGCCGGGATGACGCCCACATTGATCTCCGGATAAGACATATCGGCGTCTTCGTTGGCGATCAGTATGTCGCAGGACACGGCCAGGGTCACACCGGCGGCCCGCGCGGGGCCGGTCATGGCGGCGATGGTCGGCTTGCCCATGCGGTATTGTAGGTCGTGCATGGTGAAATAGAGCTCCTCCAGAAAGCGGCGCAGGTCGAGGCCGGAGCCGCCACGGATCATCTCCAAATCCATGCCCGCGCTAAACGCTTGATCGCAAGCCGAGGTCAGGATCACCGCGCGCGCATTCTCGTCGTCGCGGGCCAGGCGATAGGCCGCATTAATCTCCCGCGTCAGCTGCATGTTGATGGCGTTCACCGGCTCACGCCGCATGGTGATTTCCGCGACCCGGTCGCGGATTTCGTAGTCGATCAATTCGAAATCGGTCAAAACATCCTCCGTTCAAAAAGTGCTCTTTTATCACCGGCTCGCCGAAAGTTCATCGACCGTGAAGTGGCAGGATCGGTCAAAAGGGATATTTGTTGTTCGATGAGATCGCTGCAATTTCTATCCGCCCTCGCTTTCTGCCTGCTGATAGCATCCGTATCGTTCGGACAGTCGAAGGCAAAGGCGCCGCCGCTGGATGACGACTTAAGGGCGTTTATTCGGTCGATGACGACAATGACGGATACGCCTCTCCCGGTCTTCGACGGCAAAGCGGTGGTCGTCGGCTTCTTCGCCAGCTGGTGCCCGCCCTGCAAACCGGAATTCGCCGAGATGGACAAGCTGCGCGCCCGCTATACCGACGATGACGTGGCGATCGTCTCGATCAATTTGTTCGAAGGATTTTTCAAGGACGACGGCGGCGTCCGCTTGCGCCGGTTCCTGAAACGCAGCAAGCCGACATTCGCCGTCTTGCGCGGACCTGAAGACGCGGAAATCGAAGCCGCCTTTGGCGATCTGGATCGCATCCCGACGGTCTATGTTTACGATCGGATGGGCCGGCCGATCTACACATTCATCCATCAACCGAACGCCACCAAGATGCATGTCAAAGCAGCCGAGATCATCCCCCATCTCGATGCCGCGCTTGCTACGCAGTAAAAGCGACGCGGCGGTTTTGACGAATTTACCGCTGTCTTCCCGGATGCACTGCGGCGCGTCGTGCCGCTGTGCTGGTCCGGGAAATTTGTCGAAGTGTTGTACTCCACCGGCCAACATGGGCCCCGGACCAGCAGCGCGTCATTGCATGCCGCGCTGCATCCGGGGTGACGGCTTCCGAATGACAACTCAACTCTTCGGAAACCTCGCCCTGGCTTCCACGTCATTCAGGTCCAAGTGATTGCGCATGAAGCGATTGTCGGCCGGATCGATAGGTTGATGGTCCCAAGAGGCGTAGCGACCTTGGCGGAGTGCGCGGTCAACGACGTGGCGCGATTGCTGGCTCGCCAACACATCGCGATTGAACGAAACCAAATCCCAGCGTTCGGCGACCATAGACCGAAACCGTTCCAGCATTTCGGGGTCGTCGCTCGGCGAACACTCATGCGGGTCGTCGGCGAGGTTGAACAATTTTCCGCCATCGGCCTCGCAAAAAATATATTTCCAATCCCCCTCACGCAGCATAACGATGGGTGCGACGGCGCCTTCCGCCGCATATTCGCCGGCGACCGGACGATCCAGTTGCTCGCCGGAGAGCGCCGGCAACAGGCTGCACCCGTCGACCTCACCAACCGTTTGCGTTCCGGCCAGTTCCAGTAAGGTCGGGAGAATATCCATCGTCGAAACTGGCGCACCCATATGACCGTTACCAAACCGGCCCGGCGCATGGATCAAAAGCGGCACGCGGGCCGAGGCCTCGAAAAATGACATCTTGAACCACAAGCCCCGCTCTCCCAGCATATCGCCGTGGTCGGACGTGAATAGTATGATCGTGTTCTCGGCAAGGGACAGCGCCTGCAATCGCTCGAGGATCTCGCCGATCAGCCCATCGAGATAAGAGACATTGGCGAAATAGGCGCGTCTTGCTCGTTCGATGTCGACCGGTGTCAAGGGATAGTTCCGCCAATCCACCGTATCCATCAGACGGCGGCTATGCGGATCTTGCGCTTCGTAAGGTATCGCGGCCACAGTGGGTGGCGGCACCTCATCATAGAGGTCATAGAATGCCGGCCGCGCCACATAGGGATCGTGGGGATGCGTGAAACTGGCAACCAGACAAAACGGCTTGTCCCGCTCGGACCGCGCCAGCCGGGTCAATTGCAGTTTCGTCTGATACGCGACTTCATCGTCAAATTCCAATTGGTTCGTGGTTTCCGCCGTGCCGGCCTCGGTAACCGAGCCGAGATTGTGGTACCACCAATCGACCCGCTCGTCCGGGCGGCGCCAGTTCGGGGTCCAACCGAAATCGGCGGGGTAGATATCCGTTGTCAAGCGTTGCTCGAAGCCGTGCAACTGATCCGGACCGACGAAATGCATTTTGCCGGACAGGCAAGTGTCGTAGCCCGCCGATCGGAGGTAATGGGCAAATGTCGGGATGTGAGACGCGAACTCGGCCGCGTTATCGTAGACGCCGGTACGGGACGGCAGCATGCCGGTCATAAACGAAATACGCGCCGGCGTGCAGAGCGGGCTGGCGCAATAGGCATTCGAGAAATTCACACCCTGGTCATAGAGGCGGCGCAAATTCGGTACATGCAGGAACTCCGCCGGCCCCTGGTCGAAGAACAGCCCGCTCAGCTGATCGACCATGAGGATCAGGAAGTTTGGCCGCTCATCCACTGCGCGCGTCCGGGCCAATCCTCGACCAGCTTCCGCAATACCGGCCAGATTTCAACGCCGTCTTCCATATCCTTGGCCAGCGCCCCTGGCTCAGCATCGAACTCCAACAAAGATAGATCGGTCATCTGCATGGGGTAGAGGATGCCATCGAGATGGTCGCATTCATGCTGCAACAACACGGCATGGGCGCCGTCGACCTCTTTCTCGACGGTCGTACCGTTCAGTGACTGATAGCTTAGATTCAGTTTATCGTGGCGCGGCACTTTGCCGTGAAGCCCGGGAATGGACAGACAACGCTCCCAACCCTCGACCTTGGTATCGCCAATCGGGCTGAGGACCGGATTGGCCATCACGATCCAGGGATCGGCGCTCTCCGCCGCGTCCGCCATCAAGCGCGGGCTCACGCGATAGACGACCAGGCGCAGGCTCTCGAACACCTGCGGCGCGGCAATACCGGAACCGCCGATATCGATCAGCGTGTCCTTCATATCCTCCGCCAGGCGGGCGACCTCCGGTGCGGTGGGATCGGCGACCGGCGCCGCCACCTGTTGCAAGATCGGGTTGCCCATTCGGGCAATCTTTCGAATAGCCAATTTGTCCTCCTAAAACCGAAAGGGCCGCCGGCAATGCGGCGGCCCCAACAGGTTTACCGGAAACGCAAGCGATCAGGAACCGCCGGCCCCGATAATCGGACCGAAACGAACCAGACGCTTGCCGTCGAAACGGGTCATTTGCATCTGCTCGATCGGATAGAAGTCCGTAGAACTGGTATTGGCCACGATGCCGGGCAGCAGGCCGCGAACCCGGAAGTCCTTCAAGCTTGCCGCGGATTTCATGATGTTTTCACGGCTTAGATCGTCGCCCGCCTTACGCAGGGTTTCGATCATCAGGCTACAGACGGACCAGCCATAGACGTTGAACTGATTGGCCCGATCGCCATCCGGATAATACTTCTCCATGAAGGTGCGCCAGGCATTCATCTCCGGATCGTTGTCCCATTCGGTTTCCGCCGGATCCTTCAAATAGGTGAGGGAGATGATGCCTTTCGACCTTTCGGTGCCGGCCGGCTCGAAGGTCGCCTTGATGTTGGCGGCGACATCGTTCAGCAGATGAACCGGCTTCCAACCGATGTCGTCCATCTTCTTGATCGCCTGTGCGGCGAACTTGGGAATGGAGATATCGACGAACACGTCCGCGCCGCTATTCGCCAAGCTGACGATTTGCGAGGCTACGGTCGGATCGGTGACCTCGTAGCTTTCTTCCTTGACCACGAGGCTGCTGTACTTGTCGCCCAAGGCCTCTTTCAATCCGATGACATAGTCTTTGCCATAGTCGTCGTTCTGGAACAGCACCGCGACTTTACCGTCAGCGTGGTTCTGCAAGATATAGTTGCCGAAAATTTTACCGACAGTTTGGTAGTTCGGCTGGAAGCCCATAGTCCAGGGATACTTGCTCGGCTGTCCCCATTTCGTTGCACCGGTGGCGACGAACAAATGCGGCACCTTCTTCTTGTTCATGTATTTGTGGATCGCCGAATTGGTCGGCGTGCCGAGCGTCTGGAACGTCAGCGCGACTTTGTCCCGCTCCACCAGTTTGCGGATCTGCTCTTTCGTTTTCGGCGGGCTGTAACCATCATCATACGAGATGAATTTGACCTTACGGCCATTGATCCCGCCTTCGTCGTTCACTTGATTGAAGCAAGCAGCGATCGACTTGCCGATCGTGCCGTAGGACGAGGCCGGGCCGCTATACGGATTGGTATTGCCAATCTTGATTTCCTTGTCGGACACGCCCGGCGCGTTTTGCGCCGCGGCGACGCCCATGCCGGCCACAAGCGCGATCGCCGCGACCGACATCAAGCCAAATGTCTTCTGCATCACATTCTCCCTTTTCTCCCGAAACGCCGTTCCTCGGCGTTCTTGGCGGTTAGTCTAATACGCGGCGGCCGCAATTGCCTAGTCCCGGCGCCGCGTCCCATTCGCCCGGACTAGCGGGCAATCTTCATTACGATCCGTTGCACGAAGCCGGCAACGCCGGCCGGCATTACATAGACGGTCAGGATCAAGAAGAAACCGAACGCCACCCATACCAAGGCCTTCGAACTTGGATCGCCACCGAAGAAGGTATCGACCAGCGACTCCGAAATATTCGGCACATAGAGAATGAACATCCCGCCGATAATCACCGCCGGGATCGAGGCCAGACCGCCGATCACCATGGCGATCAGCAGCAGGATAGCGTGGATGAAGGTGTAACTTTCCGGCGCGATAAACTCGACGACGATCGCCGACAGCGCGCCGGCTATGCCGCAATAAAGACCGCTGATCCCGAAAGTAACCGATTTGTAGACGGCGGTGTTGATCCCCATGGTGCTGGCGGCGATGGGATTGTCGCGGATGGCGATCATGGCTCGGCCTGATCGACCGCGCACCAGATTCCAAGCGCACCAGATCAGTACAAATCCGAAGATCAGACTGAAATAATACAGCCACTGATCGTCCGAGAGGAAAGCGAAGGGCGACTCCGGTTTCAACAGGTCGATACCCTGCACGCCGCCGGTGTATTCCTCGAGATGCTCATAGCGCAGCAGCTGCGGCGTCGCAGCGGCCAGCGCGAAGGTCGCCAGGGCGAGATAGAGGCCTTCCAACCGTAGGGCCGGCAATCCGAACAAAAACCCGGCGACGAAGCAGATCAGTCCGGCGGGAATGATCGTCCAATAATAGGCAAGCTCCCACCGGTCCATCATGATCGCCGCGGTATAGGCGCCCAGCGCCATGAACGCGCTGTGCCCGAGCGAGAATTGTCCGGTATAGCCGGTCAGCAAATTCAACCCCAACACCGCCATTGCGAGATAGAGCACTTGGGTCATCTGAAAGACCGCGAAATCCTCGGCCACCGCTGGCAGGACGAGAGCGGCAACCACGCCGGCCAGGATGCAGAGATTCTTCAACATCGGCAGGCGAATACCGAGGAAGCGCAGATTGTCCGCTGGATTGGTTCGATTCATCGGCGCGCTTCGATCGGCGGCATCGTTGGACATGGTTTCCGCAGTCATCGCTACACCCTCTGCACAACGACCCGGCCCAATAGACCGGAGGGTTTGAAGATCAGGATCACCACGATGACAATCAAGGCGAAGGTGAGCTTAAGTTCGCTGCCGATGACATAGGTCCCGGCCAAATTCTCCAAAACGCCCATCAGGAAACCGCCAAGCACGGCGCCAAGCGGACTGGTCAAGCCGCCGACCACCGCGCCGGCGAAGCCATAGAGCAGAATGCCGAGCATCATGTTCGGTTCCAGATACACGATCGGTGCGATCATCATGCCGGCAACGGCACCAATGGCGGCGGCCAGTCCCCAGCCAAGCGCCAGCATCCAACCGACATTGATACCGACCAGTCGCGCGGAGTCGGGTGCGGCGGCAGCGGCCCGCATGGCGAGCCCGACACTTGTGTATCTGAAAAACAAATAAATCAACAGCAACATCACCAATGTCACCCCGACAATGCCCACTTCATGCATCCCGATAAGTTTGGTTTCGAACGGCAGGCTGTCAGGGAACGGGCTCGGGAATTCCTTGATGGTGAATTCCCAGATAAAGCCGGCGGTGGCGTTGAAAATCTGGAACAAGGCGATAAAGACGACGATGTGACTTAACACCGGTGCGTCATGGATCGGTGCGAAGACGATGCGTTCGATCGCCATGCCCCCGATAAAGGAGATGCCAAGGCAGAAGAAGAACGCCACCCAATAAGGAAACCCCCAAGCCAGGAGTTGCCACGCGATGAAGCAGGAAAACATCGCCATTTCGCCTTGCGCGAAATTGAAATGGTCGATCGCCTGATAGATCATCACCACGGCTAGAGCGATGCAGGCGTAAATCGCGCCGGTCGCCAAGCCGCTTAAGGTCTGCTGCAAAAAGAGATCCATACCGAATTTCCCTGATTACTCAGTAGCCGAGATAGGAGCTGCGTACGGATTCGTCAGCGCTGATCTCCGCCGACGTGCCGGACATCACCACCCGTCCGGTTTCCAGAAGATACGCGTGGTCCGCCGTTTCCAGCGCCAGATTGGCATTCTGTTCCACCAGCAACATGCTGACCTGCTCGTCCTTGTTAATGGTCCGCAGGATCTCGAATAGTTCTTGCACGATCAGCGGCGCCAAACCGAACGACGGTTCGTCCAGCAACATCAAACGCGGCCGCAGCATCAAGGCCCTTCCGACGGCCAGCATCTGCTGCTCGCCGCCGGAAAGGGTTCCGGCCTGCTGATTGCGCCGCTCCTTCAACCGCGGGAAGTAGGTATACACCCGCTCCATATCCTCCTTGCGGGACTTGCCGCTGCGCGTATAGGCGCCGAGCTGCAAATTCTCCTCCGTCGTCACCCGCACGAAGGTGCCGCGGCCTTCCGGTACATGGGCAACGCCGCGCTTGACGATCGATTCCGTGGAATTGCCGGCAATCTCCTGACCGTCGAACTGAACCGTGCCATTGGTTTTGGTCATCCCGCAAATGGATCGGAGCGTTGTCGTCTTGCCGGCACCATTGGCGCCCAAAATGGTCGTGATACCGCCCTGTTCCAGACTGAAGCTTATGCCGTGCAACGCCTGGATGGGGCCATAGAAAGCCTCTAGATTTTTCACTTCCAAAAGCGCCATCAGTCGGTCCCCAAATAGGCCCGGATGACGTCCGGGTTCTGTTGCACTTCCGCCGGCGTGCCCTCGCCGATCTTGCGGCCGAAATCGATCGCCACAACCACGTCCGATGTCGACATCACCAAGCTCATGTGGTGCTCGACCAACAGCACGGAGATGCCGCGGTCGGAACCGATCTGCTTGATCGTATTCGCCAACTCTTCGACTTCGTCATGATTGAGGCCACCGGCCGGCTCATCCAGCAGCAACAACTTCGGATTGCTGGCCATGGCGCGGCCGAGCTCAACCCGTTTCTGAATGCCGAACGGCAGGCCGCCGACCGGCGTGTAGGCGAATTGGCCGAGGTCGAGATAGTCAATCAATTCCCAGGCGATGTCCTGCAGCTCATCCTCCTCCCGCTTGACCCATGGCAGACGGAAGGCATTGGAGAAAAAATCGCTTTTGCTGCGGGAATGACAGCCAACCATGATGTTATCCAGCACCGACATGGTCGTGAACAAAGCCAAATTCTGAAAGGTGCGACCAATCCCCATATCGGCGATCTCGTGCGGTTTGGTCGACAGGATCGACTGTCCTTCGAACAGAATGTCGCCGGCATTGGGGATGTACAGCCGGCTGAGGCAATTGAAAAGGGTCGTCTTGCCGGCCCCGTTCGGGCCGATCAATCCGAGGATCGCGCCGCGCGGCACATTGAAACTAACGCCGTCCAACGCGACGATGCCACCGAAATGTACGGCGACATCCTTCACCTCGAGAATGGCTTCCGCCGAGGCAAAGCTCCGGTCCGACGACGTCGAGGTCGTTGCTTCAGTCATGTCGTGATGTTCAACTCCTGATCCGGCACGCGGACCGGTGACACCGATCGCGACATTGCCCGCGGATCAACCTGCTCTCCCAAAATACGATGCTACGTTGAGCACGATTATTCGTCCTCGATTGATCGAGGTTGGCGATACTATGCGTCATCGGATTCCGTTGCGCAAGTAGCAGACGTTCGCGTGCCTTTGATACAGATCAATTCCGCCGCCAACCCCTTCCCCGCTTACATCCAAAACCTATCTCTAATGTAAACGAGATCTGTTGTTCAGGAGGACGGAATATGAACGACAAGCAAAACCCGGTACCAATCCATCACGGTCATGGCTTCTGGCCAAACTTCTTCGAACCGCTGAAACAAATGGGATCGCAGATCGCCGGCTGGTTTCAGCCGACGGCGGATGCGGCGGAGACTGAGGCGGCTTACCGCATCAATCTCGAACTTCCCGGTGTGGAGGAAAAGGATATCGACATCGCGCTGAACGGCAATGTGCTCACGGTCAAAGGCGAAAAGTCGAGCAAGCAGGAGGAAAAGACCGCCAACTACTACTTTTCGGAACGCAGTTATGGCGCATTCCAACGAGCATTCAGACTGCCGGACGACGTCGAAACCGACAAAATCGACGCGGCTTATGAAAACGGCGTACTCGCCCTGACGCTGCCGCGCAAGGCGGAGAAACCCTCGGCCAGCCGCAAAATCGCAATCGGCGCCGGTTGACACCCGCAGACAGGCGCCTGAGGGCCGACCCTAAAAAGGGTCGGCCCATTACCGGCTTTCGGCGGCCGGTGAAATTGGGCAGGATGGGCGTCCGCCAAGCCGAGGAGAATAGCCCATGTCGGACGCCATCAAAGATTTTGCCATCGATATCCCCGAAGCGGATCTGGACGACCTGCGCCGGCGTCTGGCCGCGACCCGATGGCCCGACGCGGAAACGCCGGACGACTGGTCACAAGGTGTGCCGTTGAGCTACATGCGGGAGGTCTGCGACTATTGGCGGGACAGCTACGACTGGCGCCGCTGCGAAGCGGCGCTGAACGCGTACCCGCAATTCAAGACGCAAATCGACGGCGTCGACATCCACTTCCTCCACATCCGCTCGCCCCATGCCGAGGCGACGCCCCTTTTGATCACCCATGGTTGGCCCGGCAGCGTGCTCGAATTCATGAAAATCATCGGCCCGCTGACCGACCCAACGGCACACGGTGGCTCGGTGGAAGACGCCTTTCATATCATTGCCCCATCCCTGCCGGGTTTCGGCTTTTCCAGCAAACCGGACAAGCCGGGCTGGAAAGTGGAGAAGATCGCGACGGCCTGGATCGAACTGATGGCACGGCTCGGTTACGACAGTTATGTGGCGCAGGGCGGCGATTGGGGGTCAATCATCACCCGATTTGTCGGCGCACAGGACCCCACCCATTGCCGCGCCATCCATTTGAACATGGTGTCGGCGCCGCCGGCGATGGCCGACAAGAACAATCCGACACCGCGCGAACAAGACGCACTCGACGGACTCAAGCACTACAACGATTGGGATTCGGGCTATTCGAAGCAGCAGGGTACCCGGCCCCAGACCTTAGGCTACGCCCTGGTTGATTCGCCGATTGGTCAGGCCGCCTGGATACTGGAGAAGTTTTGGTCTTGGATGGATTGCGGCGGCCACCCCGAAAACGTCCTAAGCCGAGACGAGCTATTGGACAATATCATGCTCTATTGGCTACCGGGCAACGGCGCATCATCGGGTCGCATCTATTGGGAAAGCTTCGGCCGCGCCTCGAAGCACCAGATCACCGTACCCGTCGGCTGCAGCATCTTTCCAAAAGACATTTTCCGACCGCCGCGCCATTGGGCGGAGAAGGTTTTCGACAATCTGATCTATTGGAACGAACTCGACGTCGGCGGACATTTCGCGGCGATGGAGAAACCGGATATCTTCGTCGAGGAGTTACGGACCTGTTTTCGCGCGGCGTCCGGCTAGATCGATAACGGAACAACTTTCCGCATTTCAATTTTCATATTTGAATTCGATTTTAGGGAGTAACCAAGTGAATAGTAGACAAGGCGCGCCGCTTTGGCAGTGGAGCGCATGCGATCTCGCTGGCGCGATCAGAGCCGGCGAAGTCAGCGCGATGGAAGCCTTAGGGTCGGTATTGAAAAGGGTCGAGTCTACGAACGGCCGCCTTAACGCGATTGTCGACGACATGTCCGTAGATGCCGAGAAAACCGCTGCCGCGCTGGATAGCCAGTTCGGGCGGATCGGTCCGGTCGGACCGCTGCACGGCGTGCCGGTCACCATTAAGGTCAATATCGATGTCGAGGGTCATGCCAACACAAACGGCGTGACGGGGTTCAAAGACATGATCGCGCCGGACGATTCACCGGTGACGGCGCAATTGCGCGCGGCGGGAGCGGTCGTAATCGGCCTGACCAACACGCCCGAGTTTTCCTTCCGCGCGACCACGGTCAACGAGGTTCATGGCCGTACCATCAACCCATGGGACGACACGCGCTCGCCCGGCGGCTCTTCCGGCGGCGCGTCATCCGCGGTAGCGGCGGGCTTCGGACCGATCGCACATGGCAATGACATCGGCGGCAGCTTACGTTTTCCCAGTTTCTGCTGCGGCGCGGTAACGGTGAAGCCAGGTCAAGGCAGGGTCGCCGCCTACAACCCCTCCGCCCCGGCGGAACGCAGCATGATCGCCCAGCTTATGTCCACCCAAGGCGTCATCGCGCGGGAAGTCCGCGACGTCCGATTTGCCATGCAGGTGCTGACCGACGCCGATCCGCGCGATCCATGGCAAACCGCCAAACCCTTGATCGGTCCGCCGGTCGACCCGCCGATCAAGGTCGCCGTCGCCCGAGCGACGAACGGATATCCCATCGAGCCAGAGATAACCGCCGCCGTCGATAAAGCCGTGGGGATACTCGCCGACGCCGGCTACCGGGTCGAAGAGGTCGACCCGCCAATGCTGGAGGAGATCGCCAAAGACGCGTTGGCGACGCTGTTTGGCGATGCCATGATTTTCATGGAACCGATGGTGCGCGAGTACGGCAGCGGTACCTTCCAGGACATCTTCGACAATTACAGGCAGATATACGGGCCCTACGATCCTGCCGAAACCTTGCGGGCTATGGCGCGCCGAACCGGTTATGTGCGTGCGTGGAATATGTTTCTCGAGGAATATCCGCTGATCCTGTCGCCTTTCCTCATGCGATCCACTTACGAATGGGACGAGGATGAACGCGGCGTGGACGCCGTTCGCGGTATCATGGACAGCGGCGTCTACAGTTGGACGATGAATTTCCTCGGACTGCCCGCGGCCATTGCCCCCGCTGGCTTTGTGAACGATCTACCGATCTCGATTCAGATCATCGGCCGGAAGTATCGCGAGGATCTATGTCTCGATGCGGCGGAAGCGATCGAACGGGTCAACGGCATTCAAATCCACGAACTTTGGCGCCGTCAGGGCGAACGCCTTTAGTTCGTCGGAATTGTTATTGTCGGTAAACTTTCCCTGGCGCCGGTCTCCGATAGCGAAAACAGGATCATGACGAATGCGAAGGTATGTTTGGATTTGAAGTCTCGGTCGTCAATCCAATACCAGTTGTCGCGGTAGAACACTTTGGCAAACGCGTTCTCTGGGACGTTCTTACTATGGTGGATCTGGATGATCCTTGCCAACTCCGCGTCGTCGTCCAAGGTGTCGACTGGGCCCCAGGGCAATGTCCGGCCTTCCGCTTCATCCACTGCCGGAACTCGTACATGTAAGGACAGCTCTACCATGATCTGCAGCATGGAGCGGGTGAGCATGGCGATGTCTGTATCGGCGTCCGGATATAACCCATAACCAACGCTGTAGCGGTTTTTACCGGATTTCAATTTGAGCAACTGTCGGAGTTTTTCCAGACTTTCGGCGATCTCCGGCTGTTCCTTGTTGTTGTGAAAGAACAGATAGGTTTCTGAATCGATCTCCTCGCGACCCTCTATCTGCATACTCAAGGCATGCACCGTTTGCAGAACTCTCAGGCTTTCGACCATTCTGTAGTAAGGGAAATCTTCCCGTTCCCGCCCCGGCGGGATCACCACGTCGGCTCGCAAACCATTGACGGATTCGACCGCAATCGGGACGATCATGTCTGCCGGCCAACCGGTTTGCATGAGGAAAAACACCGCCCAAGGCGGAATGGGTCGCATGAAACTCTTCGTGAACTGCTTGCCGCTAATAGGCGAATACGTAATCGTCGGCCGGTCCACATATTTGGCGCCCGCCTCCAGATTGATGAAGTCGCCCGTGGCGCTGGTTTGCGAGCCAATGGCACCGCTGGCATCGATCCGCCCTTCCAGGGTATAGCCACTGACCACCGAGCTGACCTCCACGAACAAGGGCATGTCCGCGTAGCGCAGCTTGACGATATTCAGCAGCGTTTGCTCTTTCCAGGAATCGGATATCGCGCGGTTATAGTCGAAACGGTCGCGCGGTACGGTCTTCGGCCCGATCCCGGCGCAACCGGTCAGCAACACAAGCAGTAAGACAAACGCCGGTATTCCGAATTTAAGCGGCAAGCGCTTGCGCCCTAGAATCTTACTTCGACCCCGACACTCGGGCCGAACAGCGTAAAGTCGTCGATGTCTTCGTCACGCAACGACAAGTCGACATACATGGCGGATAAACCGGCATAGAACCCGACATGCCGCCAAGGACGCCAAGTTGCCGTCAATTCGGCCCGCAGTCCCTTACCGGACAGTTCGTCAAAATCGAAGTAGAGCCCGCCAGCTTGCGCGACAAACAAAAATTGACGGTAGGGAACTTCATAACGAACGCCGATAGTCGGCACCGGCGCGGCTTGTGAAAACTTCCAGCGGACGGGAATGGGCGTATTCAATATTTCCACATCGACCAGTTCGAACTCAAAATTCGTGTAGCTCAAGGCGACCACGGGCCCAAGGCGAAAGCCATCCTCTTCGAAGGTGTAGAAGGAATAACCGTAACGGAGATCCACATCGGTGATCGTAATGTCCGTGGCAATGCTGTTGCCGGCCTCGAACACTTCGCCATCCACTTCGAACGAGAAGTCGATTCGCCGGCGCTCGTCTTGGGAAAAGTGACGCCCGACGATCCAGAAATCATGTTTGCCGGTTCGATAGGCAGCCGAAATATCGGCGCTGGTATACGTGTTGTCGTAGCCGAGGTCGTCGTCGACCTTGACCTTGATGTCGTCGTCGCTCAACAGTCCGCCCGTTACCTGCTTCGCGACATAGGCACCATACACTCTGGAAAACCAAAGGCCGGCGCTGAATCTATAGGTGTAATCGTGCCAGGCCGCCTCACTGTGGCGACCTTTGCCGGTCGCAAATGCCGTCTGAGTTAGACTAACACTCGTGACGATAGCAATCATCAAACACAGCGTTAGCCAATGTAATTGGCGTATTGTCGTGGACACATCGTCCTCCCGGAATAAAGGTCATTCGCAAATGATTCTATTCTTGTATTCTAATTTAAACAACAATGTTGTTTTTTAGTCTAGCTGGGCGACCGTACTAGTCAATAGAACTGCGGCCGAATGACGGCGAAGTGTGATGAGGATGCAATGTCGACGTCTTACAGAATCGATACCACTTGGATATCGGCGGCGATGGATCGACTGCGGCTGGCCGGTCAAAACGTAGACCGATTGTTGACGGAAACCCGCCTGGACAAAGTCGACCTTTCGGACCCGGACGCGCAAGTCCCTTACCTACGCTATTCAGAGTTTTTCGCGTTGGCCTCGGAAGTTACCGACAATCCTTGTTTCGGTATGGACATCGGCTCTTCGGCGCTTCTCAAAGACACGGGTTTGTACGGGTACATCATCGAGCACTCGCCGACGCTCTATGAAGCGCTTGTGAACGCGGTCAGATATCTTCGTATTCATGATGAATCCACCCGCCTGGAAGTCCAATCGAGTAACGGCGAAACGAGGATAGAAACCCGCTATCTCGAACATCGAGTGAAGGACGGACGGCAGGTCTATGAGCTCGATCAGACTCTTAACGTCTCATCTTATCGCGAGCTTACCGGCAACTCTCCCCCTCTTGCCAAAGTGGAGTTTCCACATAGCGCTATAGGACGTCCCGATGATTATCGTCGTGTGTTCGGAATTCTGCCCGACTTCAACGCACGGGGATGCGCGCTGACATTACCGACGGCGGTATTGCACCAAACGAATTTGCATTCCGCCGACGACAAGCTTCTGAAGATCTTGAAAGCGCACGCGGACAATGTCATTTCGCGCCGTCCAAATAAGGATGATTTGGTGGGACGGGTCGACCGCCTTGTTGCGGAACGACTATCCGACGGCGTGCCGCGATTTGCCGACATCGCCGATGAGATGGCGATGAGTAGCCGCACACTGGCCCGGCGCCTAACGGAACGGGGGAAAAGTTACCGCGCCATCATTGACGACATACGCAGACGACTGGCTTTGGAGTATGTTGGCGACGCCAATCTTCGCTTGTCGGAAATCGCATTTCTATTGGGATATGCCGAGGTCAGCGCTTTCAACCACGCCTTTCGCCGCTGGACCGGCAAGACGCCGGGGGACTACCGACCTTAACCAATCGCCGGGTGGCATTTCGTCGCAAGGATTTGGCGGGCGCTCGATAAGACTACAAGGACTGGACGCCAATATCTGCTTCATGAACGGGACATACCGATGGGAGCAGACAATGACCGACTTCGAACATTCCAACGATCGAGACAGCACCGCTGAGACCAGTCTTTGGCAGCATGCCGAGCACGGTGCGAGACAGGAAATGGCCGAGACATTGACGGAAATGATTCAGGCCATGTACCCCGAGCTGACGTTGACGGAAGCCGCTTTATGGGCGGAAGATTTGACCCTCATGGTTCAGTTTGGCATCCGCAATAAGCATCTGAAACCGCCGAAGAATACCGGCATGCGGATCAGATACGGCACCATCTAGATGGCCGGCAAGTCGCAATGTGCCTATAGATCAATGTATGAGCGTGAGTGTGTAACGGAGTAATCAATGCGTCGAGTGAACCCGGCCGGGCGGCAAGTCCGGCCGGATGCATTGTTTAAGTAACAAATTAGACTTTCCTTATTGTGGATCACGGGCTTTACCGCTAGAGACTATTAGTGTTCCCTAACTTAGGTATCCGCTCATGCAAAAACCCGGACGTTCCACACCTATCCTCGGTATGCTCACGGCAGCAATGCTTGTCGCCACACCGGTTAAGGCCGGCGACAATGATTTGGAGAAGGCTGGCGACTATTTGCAATTCCTGATTCCGATCGCCGGCCTAGGTGTCGCCTCGGCAAAGGGCGATTGGGAAGGCTTCAAGATGCAGGCCTATACCATGGCCTTCACCGGCGCCACCGTCGGCTTGGGCAAGCTGGCGTCATCCAAGATGCGGCCGCACTCACGGTCCCGCACGTCCTATCCGTCTGGCCACACATCTTCCGCCTTCACGGGTGCGTCCTTCCTCGGTAAGCGGTATGGGCCCTGGTTCGGCATTCCCGCCTATGCTCTCGCGGCATTGACCGGATACAGCCGGATCGATGCCGACCATCATTTCGCTGATGACGTGGTGGCGGGCGCGAGCATCGGCATGTTCTACGGCTGGGCCTTCACCGAACCATTCGACGAACCGATGCGTCTCTATCCCTTTGGCGAGGGCGGAATTCTCGGCGTCCGTGCCAAGGTGCCGCTGAACAGCAGTAGCACCGACAAAGAAAAGCTTCCGGTATCGACAGGGAACTATCGATGGTCGTATGAGGCGCAATTCGGCCAGGCCTTCATCATGGCCAACAAGATCGCCGCCGGGGCCGGCGGCACGCAGTTCGACCTTAACGATCTGAATCGTGTAGACGACCCGACGCACCGTTCTGCCGCCATGCTGAGCTACTATTTCAATGAGGCCAGCAGGATATCCCTCGACTTCATCCCCTTCGAATCCCGCGATGAGGGACGTTTCCGGGATACGGTAGTTTTCGACGGCGCCACCTTCGCGCCGGGACAAGACATCCTGTCGCAATTTCGTCTTTATCAGGGGCAGGCCGTCTACCGCCACGCTTTCGATCTTAACGACGGATTTTCCCTCACGGTCGGTGCCGGTCTGCATCTGCAACAGACCACCGTCACATTGGTCGCCGCCGATGGAACCGCCGCCAAAGTGCAGGAAGAATCCTTGCTGCCGGTTATCGACGGTCGTGTCGACTACAAGATCAGCGATGCCTTTTCCCTCTTCGGCACGGTCAATGCCGGCGCTTGGACCGACGATTACATGTTTACCGGCATCGTTGGTGTGAACTGGGATTTCGCCGACCGTTGGCGCAGTTCGTTTGGTCTCGGCTATTCCAGCCGCGATATGGATACCAACAAGATCAAAAACGAGTATGAATACGGCCTTCTGACGGTGGATTTCTCGTACAAGTTCTGACCGCAAACCGCACCGCGCTTATAACGAGGTATAAGCTCAATAATCGTACTCAAACTCGATTCCGATCTTGCTGTCGCCGTCGGCTGTCTGCTCGCCTTTCAGCTTCAGATTCCGGGTTAGATCGAAATACATCTTCACGCCCGTCGACTGCACAGTCGTGCCTTGTTTGAGGCGCAAATACACACGCTCCGAAATCTGCGAACCGACTTCGATCGAGGCATTGCCGGTCGGCCCGACGTCGAAATCGACGAGATCTAGGCCAAGCGCGTTCGTCGCCGATTCGATAACGCCAGGACCGCTGCCGGAAAGATAAGAGGCAGTGCGGGCGGCAAGAATTGTCATCTGCACTGGCGTCAATTGGTCGACGGGACGGCCAAAAATCAGCAAGGCCAATACCTCACCCTCCGGTAGATGGGGCACGGTACGGAAACTGAACTTTGGGTTTTCCAAGTCGCCCTTGACATCGACCCAGACCTTCCGGCCTTCCACATCGGTAGAGGATTCGAAGTCGATCCTCGGTGCCAGATCGTCGCTGAAGGCCAACTCACCCCGTTTAACCTCTAGGGTTTTACCGAAGATCTTCAGGACACCGCGAGACGACTTAAAGCCGCCTCGAATATCCGGCTTCCTGCTCGTACCGTCGATTTTGAGCCCGCCTCCGACTTTGGCGTCCAAGCCACGGCCGCGGATAAAAATATTCTCGGTCGCCGCCACGGTAACGTTCAGCTTGGCGTCGATTGGCGCCTCCCGCCTTTGCCTCTCGTCACCGCCGCGTCCGGACGCCCGTTCTTGCGCCATCACGCGCGGCGGCGGGTCGACATGTTTGATCTCCATGTTCGACAATCCGCCAGGCAGTCGATCCGGTATGTTCACGTCCATCCGGTCGATGCTGACCTGGCCGCTGATTGCCGGCGCCCGGGTTAAGGGGCCCGCAAGCGTCATATCGAGATCGAAATTGGCGCGAACCAAGCGATCCAACTCATAAACCCCATTGTCGACCCGCAGTTTTAACTCCGCCGGGAAATCTTGAGATGGCTGCAAATCGAGCCGGCCGCTGGCCTGGATTTCGCCCTTCTCGTTGAACAGACCGGTAAGGTTGGTCAGCCGTATGCTATCGCCGTCAAATCCGGCGGTCACCGCCAACCGACTTAACATCATCCCGCTTAGCGGATCGGTGACAACGCCATCCTTGAGAGTTACATCGCCCCGCAGGTTAGGTCGGTCGACTTGGCCGCTCAGGCCCATGTTCAATTCGGCGAGGCCGCTAACCTGCGCCCCCCGGTGACGCAGCCCCGGCAGTCCGTTCAATAGAGCTATCGGAACGCGACCCTTGGCGAGTCCGTTGACAGCACCGCCATCTAAGCGTGCCTGCCCTTCCATACGCAGGTCCAGATCCCGAACCCCGGCGAACTTCGCTGTCATTTCCGCCCGCCCGTCCCGCAATCTGCCGTCGGTTTCGATCCGCAATCCTTTCAACACCGACGCGTCGGCAAATGCGCTGCCAAAGCCAGTCACAACCATTCGCCAATCGGCAGTGGGCGCGTTTCTGGCGAAAGAAATTTTTCCCTGCCCGGAGGCGCGACCGCGCAATTTCAGATCCGGCGCCAACGCATCCATTAAAGACAGCGGCAGCTTTTCAAGGGCAACATTGATCGTCGCATCGCTGCGTCCGTCAAGCCTGATCGTTCCGTCGTCAACGTGCCACGCCGTGTCGTTAACCCGCAGTGCGGAGCCGGCGAAGCTCAAGCGCGCTGGCGCCGCCAGTTTCGCGGCTATTGTGTTGTGGCGCAGGTCCGCCTGATCGAGTCGTATGTCGAAACCTTCATTTTGCGGGGAGGCTTCCCCGGCGAATTTGGCGGTCGACTTGCCGCGGACGGCACCGACGGTAAACATCGTTCGTCCGTCCCGCGCACGAACATCTCCACGCAGCCGGTCGATGTCGAAGCCATCGAGGT
>CBDCGJ010000006.1:0-194244 GCA_965216645.1 Alphaproteobacteria bacterium
ATTCCGGCCTTGAGCCGGAATCTGGAGGCAACAGGAGGCTCGACGTCGAAGAGATACCGGATCGCGCTAACGCTTGTCCGGCATGACGAGGACGTTCTGGCGCGGTTTGTTTCAGATTCCTCGCGCCAGAGGGATGTACACACGCTTGCATTCCTCAACCGGGTCCGGTAGAACCCGCGGCTCATTACCTACATCACTTGACCATTCCCGAAGGCGGGGGCGGCCGATGGCGGCGCAATTTTTCTGCGGCATCGATTTCGGCACGACGAATTCCACGGCGGCGATCCCATGACGGCCGGGCGGCGCGGCTGCTGGCCCCTGGAGGACGATCGCCCGACCCCTGCCGAGCGCCATCTTCTTCGACACCGAGGAAGACGACGTTCTATTCGGCAGCGCCGCCGTCGCCGCCTATATCCAGGGGGACGACGGCCGCCTACTGCGAGCGCTGAAAAGCGTGCTGGGCACCTCGCTGATGCGGGAGAAGACGCGCATCGGCATCAAGGCGCTCAAGTTCACCGACATCCTCGGCTATTTCTTCGCCCATCTGAAAGCTCGCTTGGAGCAAGCGACGAACCATCCGGTCGAGCGCGTCGTCCTGGGCCGGCCCGTCCGCTTCGTCGACGACGACGAGGCCGCCGACCGGCGCAGCCAGGGGCGTGCTGGAAGAGATCGCCCGCGCCCCAGGGCTTCGCCGAGATCGTCTTCCAGTTCGAACCGATCGCCCGCCGCCTTCGACTACGAGCAGCGGGGTCGCAGCCGAGGAACTGGTGCTGATCATCGATCTGGGCGGCGGCATCTCGGATTTCTCGCTGATCCGCGTCTCGCCGGCGGGGCGCGCCAAGACCGACAGACGCGACGACATCCTGGCCACCGGCGGCGTCCATATTGGCGGCACGGACTTCGACCGCCGCCTGTCCATGGCCAAGGCGATGCCGGAGCTGGGCCTCGGGACCTGGAGTCGGGACGGCAAGCGGCAACTACCGCAGCTCTTCTACCACGACCTCGCCACCTGGCACCGCATCCACGCCCTCTACAACACCCGGACGGAAGGCGAACTGCAGCAAATCCGCTATGACGCGGCCCCGGCGCGACCTGGTCGACCGGTTGCGCCAGATCGTCGACCGGCGTCAGGGCCACGCCCTGGGCCATGGCGGTGGAACAGGCCAAGATCGACCTGACGGCGGGCGCCGGATTGCCTGCTGTCCCTCTCCCACCTGATCGAGGGCCTGAACATCCCGACCATGCGCGACGATTTCGACGCGGCCATCGCCAGCGACGTCGCCCGCCTTGGACAAACCGTCGGCGACTTGTTCAAGGCCGCCGGTGCGACGCCGAGCGTCGTAGACCTCCGTCTTCCTGACCGGCGGCTCGAGCGCCATTCCCTGCATCCGCCAAGCCGTCCGCAAACCTGCTGCCCCAGGCCCGCCTGGTCGACGGCGACCTGTTCGGCAGCGTCGGTACCGGCCTCGCCTATGAAGCGCATCGCCGCTTCCCGCTGACGGCTTACCCGCTGACCGGTTCGTCCCTCGGCACCGCACCCATCTTCCGGCGATTAGTCATGCTGGTATACCAATGGTATACTAGCACCTTCCGCTGGCTCCCGGCCTCGGCTGTCAGGTCGCCTTGCTTCGAATTGAGGAGATAGGGGCTGGCGGTGCCGCGGCAGCTCAATGCGGGTTATCGCGCCAAGCCGGCCTGTTCGAGACGGTGGCGTAAGACCGGCAGGCGGTCGCCGCCCCAGAAGAGTTCGCCGTCGAGCATATAGGACGGTACGCCGAAGACGCCCTGCTCCTCCGCTTCCGCGCGATGGCGGTCCGTGCTCGGCGCCGCCATCGCCGTCGAGATAGGTCCGGAAGCCACCTGCGTCAGCGCCCGCTTCATTGAGCGCCGCTTCGATCTGCGCTTGCTCCTCGACCTCGATGGTGTGACAGAAAAAACCTTCGAAGACCCGGTCGACATAGGCCGCCAACACTTCCGGCCCGGCCGCCTTGGCATAGAGCAGGCCGGTATTGGCCATGCGGGTGTCGTAGATCTTCTTCGGCCCTCTGAGCGTCAGGCCGCGGGTGTTGGCGATGCGGCGGCAATCCATGTAGGAATATTTCACCTTGCGCCACTGATGTTCCGAACGCTCCGCTACCGAGCCCATGAAATTGTCGATCTGCAAGCTATAGGGCCGCCAGTCGATATGAACGTCGAAGTCCCGTTCCAGCCCCCGCGTCGCTTCGACGGCCAGATAGGCATAGGGGCTTTTCAAATCCGTATAGTGGACGATCTCCCGGGTCATGCGCCGCTCCCTATTCCGATCCGCCCCGATACCCGGCAGCTTGATTGCCGGCGGCCACAGCGCCAGCCCGGCGGTGAAGCCCATCAGGTTCAGTTCCAATCCTTCTTTCAGCCCTAAGGTGACGCCCGCGACCCCCAGCAAGGAGAGCTGGAAACCGGTGCCGCTGGGGCTGGCTGAGAGCAGACTACCGTTCTCCAGAAAGTCCTTGCCCCACGGCCCGATTCGGCATGGCCAGGCCGAGCTCGGGTACCTGGCGACCGATGAAGGCGGTGAAGGTATTGCTGTTCGGGCCCGGCCAGACCCGGTATTCGTCCGGATAGGGATAAGCCCGAACCGCCGTCTCGATGGCCGGGATCAGCCGCGCCGCCGCTTCACCGCGAAGGTCGAGCACGAGGCGGGGCGGCGAACCGTACCACTCGCTGTCCGGACTGCCCTGACTGCGGCGCACGGCGGAAGCACCGCCCGCCGACGCCCCAGCCGATCACTTCATAGCGGTCGTAATGGCCTGCCTCCGCATCCTTGAGCGCCAGCCAGGTATGTTCGGCGAAGGCGCCGCGCCAACCGAAAGCCGGCGCGGCATAGACCTGCACCACCGCCTCCGTCGTATCGTCCGGATCGGGCGCCAAACCCGTTTCGGCATGGCTGGCGTTCCACCAATTCGCCGCCGGCGGCTGATAGGTCAGATAGGACCAGATCTGCGGCGCCACGAACAGCAGGATCAAAAAGAACAGGCAGAAAGCGGTGAAGCGGAACATGGGCGTCCGGCGGCTAAATAAGGCCCGCCAGCGGCGAGGAGGGATCGGCATAGCGTTTGATTGCCATACGGCCGGCCAGGTAGCTCTGCCGCCCGGCGATCACCGCGTGCTTCATGGCGTCGGCCATACGCACCGGGTCGCCGGCTTCGGCGATGGCGGTGTTCATCAGCACGCCGTCGCAGCCGACCTCCATCGCAATCGCTGCATCGGAGGCGCAGCCGACACCGGCGTCGACGATCACCGGCACCTTGGCGTTTTCGATGATGAAACGGATATGCACCGGGTTCTGCACGCCGAGGCCGGAGCCAATGGGTGCCGCAAGCGGCATGATGGCGACGCAGCCGATCTCCTCCAGCACGCGTGCCTGGATCGGATCATCGTTGCAGTAGACCATGACCTTGAAGCCTTCCTTCACCAGCACTTCCGCCGCGCGCACGGTTTCCGGCATGTTGGGATAGAGGGGTCTTCTGATCGCCCAGCACTTCCAGCTTGACCAGATCCCAACCGCCCGCTTCCCGCGCCAGTCGCAAGGTCCGCAAGGCGTCTTCGGCGGTGTAACAACCGGCGGTATTGGGCAGATAGGTGTATTTCTTCGGATCGATGAAGTCGACCAGCATCTCCTGATCCGGGTCGGTCACATTGACCCGGCGCACGGCGACGGTGATGATCTCCCGCGCCCGAGGCTTCCAGCGCGGCGGGCGTTCTCGGCGAAAATTCTTGTACTTGCCCGGTGCCGATGATCAGGCGGGAATTGTAGGTCTTGCCGGCGATGGTCAAGCCGTCGTCGGGCGCGGTTTCGGTATCCGCCGGCCCATCGCCGCCGCCGATGAAATGCAACGATCTCCAGCTTGTCGCCATCCGCCCAGCCGGGTTTCGTCATAGGTCGAGCGGGGCACGATCTCCAGATTTCGCTCCACCGCGATTTTCCGCGCATCCAAGCCCAATTCGGTCAATAAGCCCGACAGGTCGAGGCTTTCGGCCACTTCGCGCGGCTCACCATTCAAAATAATCTGCATCGATTTCCGTTATCTTCCGATCTCTGTCGCGACCAGTGCCGCGAATGCGCGGCGACGGCTTTCATCACCGCTGGCAAAGCGTTATATAGACCCCTTGGTCCTGGCAATCTGTATCGTATTTCCCATGAGCGCGACAATTCTGGTCTTACACGGCCCTAACCTCAATATGCTCGGTATCCGCGAGCCGGAGATCTACGGCGGACTTAGTCTGGCCGACGTCGATGACCTGATTACGGCGAAAGCCAAGGCGCTGGGCGTCACGGCCGACTGCCGGCAAAGCAATAACGAAGGCGATCTGGTCACATGGATCCAGCAGGCCGCCGATACCGCGCAAGCGATCGTCATCAATGCAGGGGCCTATAGCCATACCTCGATCGCCATCCTTGACGCCTTGAAGGCGGTGGATTTACCGATCTACGAGGTTCATCTTTTCGAACATTTATCGGCGCGAGGATTTCCGCCACCATACCTATATCTCGCAGGTGGCAAAAGGCGTCCTATGCGGGTTGGGCCCGGCGGGGTATCTTTATGCTCTCGAATCGGCCGCCGCGCTGATCGACGTATCGTAGCAGGGAGTATGCCGAGTATGGGAAAACTGGAAGTTGACCAAAATTTGATCCGCGAGCTCGCGGCATTGCTGGACGAGACCGGGTTGAGCGAAGATCGAAATCGGCGACGACGACAATCGCCTGCGGGTGGTCCGACATAGCGCCCAGGCGGTCGTCGCGCCCGCCACGGCACCCGCACCCGCCGCCGCGCCGGCGGCTAATGCCCCCGCGGCCGCCCCCGCGCAATTCGACGCCGATCACCCCCGGCGCCGTGACCTCGCCGATGGTCGGCACCGCCTACCGCGCCGCGGAACCGACCGCGGATCCTTTCGTCAATGTCGGCGATCAGGTCAATGAGGGTCAGACCGTGTTGATCATCGAAGCGATGAAAACCTTCAACGAGATCCCGGCGCCGCGGTCCGGGCACGGTACAAGCGGTCCTGTTCGACAACCAGTCGCCGGTGGAATTCGGCGACGTGCTGATGATCATCGAGTAGCCGGAGCGCTAGACCCCGTGGCCGATTTCGAAAAAGTTCTGATCGCCAATCGCGGCGAAATCGCTCTGCGCATCCACCGGGCCTGTCGGGAGATGGGCATCGAAACCGTCGCCGTCCATTCGACGGCGGACGAGCAGGCGAAATATGTCCGCCTGGCCGATCAGAGCGTCTGTATCGGCCCGCCGGCGGCGCAGCAAAGTTATCTGCATATCCCGTCCCTGCTGGCGGCGGCGGAGATCAGCGGCGCCGACGCGATCCATCCGGGCTACGGCTTCCTCTCGGAGAACGCCGCCTTCGCCGAGATGGTGGAGGAGCATGGCTTCGTCTTCATCGGCCCCTCGCCTGAACATATCCGGTTGATGGGCGACAAGATCGCGGCCAAGGAGACGATGACCAAGCTCGGCGTCCCGGTGGTGCCGGGCAGCGACGGCGAGATCACCGATCTCGAGCAAGCGCGCCAGTTGGGCGAGAAGATCGGCTATCCGATCCTGATCAAGGCGGCTTCCGGGCGGCGGCGGTCGCGGCATGAAAGTGGTGCAACGGCCGGAAGACCTCGCCGACGCGATCGCCGCGGCAAAGACCGAGAGCAAGGCCGCCTTCAACGACGACGCGGTCTATATCGAGAAATACCTGGCCGAGCCGCGCCATATCGAGGTGCAGATCATCGGCGACGGCCGCGGCCATGTGATCCATTTGGGGCGAGCGCGATTGCTCCCTGCAGCGCCGTCATCAGAAGGTTTTTGGAGGAGGCGCCCTCGCCGGTCCTGAACACGGAAGCGCGCCGGCGCATCGGCAGCATCGTCGCCAACGCCATGTCGGCGATCAAATACCGCAGCCTCGGTACCATCGAATTCCTCTATGAGAAGGGCGAATTCTACTTTATCGAGATGAACACCCGGCTGCAGGTCGAACATCCGGTCACCGAAATGGTAACCCGGATCGATCTTGTGCGGGAGCAGATCCGCATCGCCGAAGGCAAGCCCATGTCCTTTACCCAAGACACGGTGTTCTGGCGCGGCCATTCCATCGAATGCCGGATCAATGCCGAGGACCCTGTCACCTTCACCCCGTCACCGGGCAAGGTGGTCGAGTTCCATCAGCCGGGCGGCCTGGGCGTGCGCGTCGATTCGGCGCTTTATTCCGGCTATGTGGTGCCGCCGCACTATGACAGCCTGATCGCCAAGTTGATCGTCATGGGGCAGACAAGGGACGAATGCATGATGCGCCTGAAACGGTGCCTCGAGGAAATGGTGGTCGACGGCATCGCCACCAACATCCCCCTGCACCTCGACCTGATGAACAACGACGATTTCGCCAAGGGCGACTACAACATTCATTGGCTCGAGAGCTACTTGGCCAACCGCCAGGATTGATCTCGGCCGCGGAACATCCCATCGTTGTCGCATGGTGCAAATAACCGCCGATTTGGTGTTGAAGGCCTATGCGGTCGGCGTCTTTCCGATGTCGGAAGGGCGCGAGGACGACCGCATGTTCTGGGTCGACCCGGATCGCCGCGGCGTTCTGCCGCTGGACGACTTTCATCTGCCGAAACGCCTGCGCCGCACGGTGCGGTCGGAGCGATACGCGGTCAAGGTCGACCGCCGCTTCCAATCGGTGATCGAGCAATGCGCGGCGCCGAGTAGCGGCAGATACAGCACCTGGATCAATCACGACATCCAGGATCTGTTCCTCGAACTTTACGACCTGGGATATGCCCATTCGGTCGAGGTCTACCGGGAGGGCGAACTGGTCGGCGGCCTTTACGGCCTTGCGCTGGGTGGCGCGTTTTTCGGCGAGAGCATGTTTTCCCGCGCCCGCGACGCCTCGAAAGTCGCCTTGGTGCATTTGGTCGGTCGGCTGATCCGCGGCAACTTTCTACTGCTGGACTGCCAATTCATCACCGACCATTTGCGCCAGTTCGGTGCTGTCGAGATCGACCGCGACGAATATCGACGGCGCTTGTCGGAGGCGTTGAATCAGCCGTCGGACTTCTTCGCCGGCGGCCGGGATTTATCGGCGTCGGACGTGCTGCAATCGATCACCCAGACATCGTAGACCGGATGTTCGATGGCCGAAACGGCAGGGCTGGAGGCGAACATCCAGCCCTTGAACACGGTTTCCGCCTGCTTTGCGTCGGGCCGTTGATCCGTCACTTCCAGGAAGGCCGTCACCTCCGGCAACTCCGTCGGGCGGCTTTTTTTACAGGTCCGGACGACGATTTTCAGCGTGCCGAACCGGACCTCCTCCCCCAAGGGCGCCTCGATCTTGCTGACCCGCGCGGTGATCTTGTCCAGCGCGCCGAGAACGCCGAACCATTCTTCCGCATAGGCCTGCGGCCAAATTAGAAGCAACAGAAACCCGGCGATGACGATCGGCCGCATAACCGGCCTACCCCGTTAGTTCGGCCCGGAAGCGGAGCCGGACATAGTCGGCGGTCCAATTGCCCGCTTCGTCCCGCAGCATCGGCGCCACCGCATCGGCGATCTCGTCCAGCAGTGCCGGCCGCTCGGCCGCCGCCACGGCACCGGTGAAGCTTTCCGCGAAGGTTTCGAGCCAACCGCGGATATCGCCCGGCAGCGGCGTTTGGCGCGGGATCAGCGCGATGGAGCGGACGGCGAACCCCGCCGCTTCCAATCGCGCGCTATAACCGGCGGGCGACGGGAAATACCAGGGATCGTGGGCGTCGGGATCGATGCCGCGTTGCTGCAATGCCAAGCGGCAAACCGCGCGAAGGGTGGCGACGTTCATATAGCCGCCCATCTCTCCGACGAACCGGCCGCCGGGCTTCAGCGCCCGCTTGACGCCGGCGATGACCGCATCGGGATCTTTCATCCAATGCAGCGCGGCGTTGGAAAAGACCGCGTCGAATTCCGTGTCGAAAGTCAGGTTTTCGCCGTCGGCGACCGCCGCCTCCAAGCCCAAATCCTTGGCTGCCGCGATCTGCTCGGCGCTGGCATCGACGCCCAAGACATCGACGCCCAACTCCTTCAGCTTCAATGTCAAAGCGCCGTCGCCGCAGCCGAGGTCGAGTATCCGTTCACCCGCCTGGGGCGCCAACAGCTCCAAGACCGGCATGCCGAGGTCGGCGACGAAGCGGGCATTCTCGGCATAGCGCGCCGGATCCCAATTTTGGCTTTGCGCGTTGGCGGTCGGCTCGCTCATTCGGCCGCTTTCTTACCATCGCCGCCGTCGAAGACCGCGCGACCGATCAGATCGGTCAGATCGACGGCGCTTTGGGTATAGGAAAACTCGTCCCCGCTCTCCAACAGCTCCTCGTCAGCGCCGGGTTCGACGGCCAGATAATTGCTGCCCAACAGACCGCTGGAAGCGATCTTGATGGAGGAATCCGCCGGCAGTTTGATATCGTCGCGGATCGACACGGTAAGGACGGCTTGGAAAGTTTCCGGATCGAGCTCCTGCGACAAGACGCTGCCGACCTTGATGCCGCCGATCGTCACGTCCGTGCCGACGCCAACGCCGGCAACGCTTTGAAACTTGGCAGTCAATTCGTAACCGTCGACGCCGCCGACATCGGCCCGGTTGACCGCAAACCAGAGGAAAACGGCGGCCACGATCAGCACCACCGCACCGACCAGGGTTTCGACGATATTGCCTTGCATGGCGTTCCGACGCGACTCAGTCGTCCGGCGACCAGGCGGTGTAATCGCCGGTTGCCGAGGCCCGCTTGCCGTCGCCGCTCATACTGCCGGTCGGGCGATAGGCGGCGGCGGAGCCGGTGAGATTGGGTTCATGGTCCTTATGGAAAGAAGGTTGCGGCGGCGCATGTTCGCCGACCGGGGGATGCTCGACCGTCTTGTGCAGCCAGGCATGCCAGTCCGGCGGCACCGCCGAGGCTTCAGGCCGGTCGGCATAGATCACCCAGCGCCTGTCGTCGCCCTTTCGCGACCTGTAATAGACGTTGCCGAACTCGTCCTCGCCGACCCGTTCGCCCTTCCACCAGGTCATGAACCTCGTGCCGACCGTCGCACCCATACCGCGCCTTTCCGCTCAAATTCCCATATGTCGAAATCCGCCGAAATATGACAAAACCGACCGATCCGGTAAAGAGCTTATCCCACCGCCGGCACGGAAACTGCTAAAGATCACGCATCAAGACGGGGATCTTTCCCGAAACAATCTGCAAATTGAAACAACTTTCATTAATAATCAAACCTTTATCGAACGCAAATTTGGTGAAAATCTATACTTTCACAAAATCATAATTACTTTTTCTCACAAGGTATGGGTTTCGTAATGCCAAAAATACTGTCTTTAATGATCGCCCTCGCGGCGGGCCTAATTTCATTCGCGTCGACCGAAGTAAAGTCACAACAGCTCTACGGACTGACAGTTGAGGGGGATCTCGTGCAGCTGAACGAGATGACCGGACAGGCGACTTTGATTGGACCGACCGGATTTGCCGGCACCAACGCCGCCGCCGCCGATTCAAACGGCACGATGTATTCGATCGTTCGTCCCAGCGTAGATCTACATCAAGTTATCTCCATCGACACGACGACCGGCAGCGGCACAGTCGTCGCCGAAGCTCCCGCCTGTTCGGATATGTATACGGTTCGCGCTATGGCCATTGATTCCGGCGACAATCTTTATGTCGCATTAAGCCAATCGCTAACGAGCGAAGAGGATATTTTGGCGCGGATCGATCTCTCGACGGGAGACTGCACCGTGATTGGTGCCATGGGTCTGACCGGCATTCAGGCGATGGCATTCGACGGCAGCGATAATCTGTATTGTCTCGATGTCGGTAATCCAAGCGACCTTTGCCAAGTCGACGTCGGCACCGGATTAGCGACGGTTGTTGTCAGCACGGATATGTCCGGCAACAGTCAGGCGTTGGAGTTCGACAGCACCGGCAAATTATATGCCGCCAGAACGGAGCTCATGGAAATCGATCCCATGACGGGAGCAGCGACATTGATTGGCGCGACCGGCGCGACAGACATTCGGGGACTGGCTTTCGCCGATGGCACGCCGCCGATCGCCACTGTTCAAATCGCCATCAATCCGAAAAGCGGGATGAACTGCATCAAAAACAATGGCACCGGGAAGATTACCGTGCATGTGTTCGGGAGCTTCGAGTTCGATGTAACACAGATCGACCCGGCGACGTTGCATCTCGACGATCTGCCGATCGCGATCGCCGGAAACAGCGCCAGGCTTCGGGTCCAACTCAAAGACGAGAACGCCGACGGCGCGATGGATCTGATCGCAAAGTTCGAAAACATGGCCGCTGCCTTCGATCCGAATGCAATGTCGGCGACGCTGACCGGTCAGCTTCTCGACGGCACGGATTTCGAAGGTTCCGACACCATCTGCTTCAAGTAGTTGCCGCGCGCTCCTTCAGGCCCGGCCGCCCCGGAGCAGTTTGCCGGGGCGGTGGCCGTTGCTGCCGAGCCGATGGCCGTTGACGACAACCTCGGAGATCCCGAACGCATCCGCGACCAAACGGTCGGCGCCGGCGGGCAAGTCATAGACCCGGCGCAAGCCGCTTGCCCCCACGGTGCCAGGATCGAAGACGACGATGTCCGCCGGCCGTCCTTCCGCCAGCAGGCCCCGGTCGCTCAGGCCGAACAGCTCCGCCGGGCGCTGGGTCAGCATATGCACCGCCCGCTCCAAGCTTAAATCGCCTCGTTCCCGCACCCAATGACCCAACAGATGGGTCGAGAAGCAGGCATCGCAAAGCTGACTGGCATGAGCGCCGGCATCGGACAGGCCGAGCACCACATTCGGATCCTGCAACAGCTCCGCCACTTCCGTCTCGTCATTGTTGAAGATAGCGAAGCGGAAGCGGGTGGCGAAATCGCTTTCGAGCGACAGATCGAGAGCGAGGTCGACCGGATCGACTTTTTGCTCCGCCGCCACTTCGGCCAACAGGCGGCCGTCCAGGTCGTGGTCCAGAGGACAGAAGGAGATGTCGGCCCGTTGCGCCCAGCCAGCCAAGGCCAGCTTCTCGCCCGGCGCCAACAGGTCCTTGAATTCCTGGCGGAAGGCCGGGTCGGCATAGATCGCGCGGCGTCCGGCCCGGTCTGTCCGCATGGTTTGCTTGAACAGCCCGAGCATTTCGAACGGGAACGGCTCGTCGAACTCGAAATCGAACATCAGCGGGCGGCAAGACACCTGGGGTACGACCGACAGGCCATCGTCGACGAAACCGGCGGTGCGCTCGAGATGCTTGCGGTGGGAGCCTGGGCCGGACATGCCGGCGAGCAAGGCCGTCCAACTTACCGGCACGTCATGTTTGCCGGCGATTTCGGCGAACTGGTCGTGGAACAGGGTCCGGCCGATGGTGGCCTGCATGATCCCCCGCCCGGATTTCTTCATGGCGCCGACCAAGGCATCGATCTCGCCCACGTCTGCCAAGCGGCTCGGCACCGGGTTGCCGCCATAGCCGTGGTGGGTGCCGGCATGGGAGGTGGAGAAACCGACGGCGCCGGCTTCCATCGCCTCCTCGACGATTTCGGCCATGGCCGCAACCTCGCCGGGCTCGGCCACGCGCTCCACGGCCTCCTCGCCCATCACGTAGGTTCGGATCGGCGTATGGCCGGCCAGCACCGCGACATTGATATCCGCGCCCGATTGCTCGACGGCGTCCATATATTCCGGGAAGGTTTCGAACGGCCAAGTTTCACCCAATCCCGCGGTCAGGGCTTCGAAACTCATGCCCTCCACCTTCTCCAGGGTCCGCTTCATCATGTCCCGATGAGCCGGCTTCGTCGGTGCGACGCCGAAGCCGCAATTGCCGATCACCACGGAAGTCACGCCATGTTCGGGCGAGATGGTCAGGCCTTGGTCCCACAGGATCTGGGCGTCGTAGTGGGTGTGAATGTCGACGAAGCCGGGGCTGATCACCTGGCCGTCGGCATCGACGGTCTCCGCCGCCTCGCCATCGACATGGCCCAAGGCCGCGATTTTGCCGTCCTTGACCGCGATGTCGCCGGCATAGGCCGCTTTACCGCTGCCGTCGACAATATTGCCATTGCTGATTTTCAGATCGAACATCGTCGTCTCCTATGCCGCCAAGCCGTAAAGCGCGCTGACATTACCGCGCAGGATCAGGTCCCGCTCCGCCGCCGGCATGTCGCTCGCATGCTCGGCCAGCAGTTCCTGGCTCCAGGGCCAGGTGCTGTCGGAATGGGGGAAGTCGTTGGCCCACATCAACCGCTCGATGTTGCATTCGTTGCGGAACTTGAAGGCGGTCCAGTCGTCCTGGAAGGTCAGCCAGATATTGCGCTTAAAAAACTCGCTCGGCAGCATCGACAGCTCCGCGCATTTCAGCCAGGCGCGGTGGCGCTTATAGGCATGGTCCATGCGGTACATGAAATGGGGTGCCCAGCCCGCGTCAGCCTCGACACAGACAACCTTCAAGTCGGGGAAGCGATCGAAGATACCGGAGAAGACGAACAGGCCCAGCAGATCCTGGCAAGTCCGGGTGATGCTGAGGAATCCGTTGATCCGCGGTCCCCGGGTCTCGAAATAAGCGTCGTTGGTGGTCAGGATGTGGAACGACAGCGGCAGTTCCAGATCGACCGCGGCCTGCCAGAGCGGGTCGTAAATCGGGTCGTCGTAATCGGCCTCGCCGGGCATGCCGGTCATCATCACGCCCTTGAAGCCCATTTCCTTGATCTTCTTCAATTCCTTCATGCCCTCGGCCGGCGACTTGATCGCCGCCTGGGCCATGCCGATAAGCCGGTCCGGCGCGGTCTCGCAATAGCCTTGAAGCCAGCGGTTGTAGGCCTCCATACACGCCTGCTTATAGTCGATGTCCGGATGCACGCAGAGCAGCATGCCCACCGTGGGATAGATGATTTCCGCGGCGACGCCATCGCGGTCCTGATCTTTCAGCCGGGCCTTCGGATCCCAGCCGCCGGCATGCATTTCCGTAAACCGGGTGCCGGTGATTTTCAGCTCCTCCGGCGCCTTGCCGGCGGCGGCCACCAGGCCGATCGGCACCGGCCGCTTCAGGCCGGGAATGACGTAAATATCCGTGTCCTCGCCGGATTCCAAATATGGCACGTCGTCCCGGAATTTCGCCTCGATAAACTCGCTGTAACATTCCGGCGGCTCCGTTGTGTGGGAATCCGCGGAAATCATGCCCTCAAACATCTCTCGTTCCTTTCTCTCTCTACGGGCGACATTGTGGCCTAGTTGAGGATTTCCGCCAAGGCCTCCCCCGTCGCGGCCACAGTGCCGTCGGCTTTTTCCACGACCATGTCGCAGACCACCCACTTGCCTTTCTTGGTCTCCCGCTTCGAGATCACGGTGCCGCGGACGGAGATGGTGTCGCCCGGATAGATCGGTTTGCGGAAGCGGGTCTCCAGCCGGCGGTGGTTACCGTTATCCGGCCACAGCCAGTCGGTCATCGCCCGGGTCATCAGGGAGTAGGTCATCAAGCCATGCTGAATGACGGTGTCGAACTTTTTGTCCCCGGCGAAACGGGTCTCCTCCAGATACTTGTCGTCCCAATGCAGGGGATTGTGATCGTATGACGCGGCGGCGAATTCCTTGATCGCCTCCCGCGTCACCGTGACCGTCGGGCCGGAGATTTCGTGACCGGGTTCGATATCGGCGAATGTAATGTCGTGCATCGGAAACTCCTCAATAGGGCCGCATGGTCCAGCCGCGGCCGGAGCAGACGACCTCGCCGTGCTGATTGCGGAAAACATTGTCATGGATAGCGAAGGTATTGCCCTTGCGGATCACCTTGTCGAGGCACCGGGCTTCGAGCGTAATGGTATCGCCGGGCCGGACTGGGCGTTCGAGCCACCAGTTCTGGCCCATATTTACCGTGCCCGGCGTGCGCATGAAATGATCGTGGCCGGTACAGGCGAACAGAAACAGCGCGTGGATGCTGGGCGGCGCGATCAGACCGCCGAAGCGCGTGGTCTTGGCATAGTCCTCGTCGAAATAGAGCGGATTGTCGTCGCCGATCGAGCGGGCATAGCGCTGGATCATCTCCTTGGTGATGGTCACCGGCCGGGTGGTCAGGGATTTCCCCGGCTCCAAATCGTCCCAGCCGTCGCGCGCCTCCGCGTCCTTCCAAAAATCGGTCTCGAATTTATCATGGTCGAAGTCTTCCAATTGGCTCATGCCGCCCTCTTTCGCAATCACGTAAAGACACTATACTGCCGGCAATATTCTCGCTTTGGCAAATCTCGGAGACTGACAGATGCCGATCCCCGCCGCGTCCGACGTGCTGGACCATATCCGCGTGCTCGATTTGACCCGGGTCCGGGCCGGCCCGACGGCGGTACGGCAACTGGCCGATTGGGGCGCCGACGTGATCAAGATCGAAGCGCCGGATCATACCGGCGGCGACGGCGGCCTGGGCGGCGCCCGCCAGGGCCCGGACTTCCAAAACCTGCACCGCAACAAACGGTCGATCACCCTGAACCTGAAAAGCCCGGAGGGGATCGAGGTATTGAAGAAGCTCGTGGCCGGCGCCGATGTGGTGGTGGAAAACTACCGGCCGGACGTGAAGCATCGCCTCGGCATCGACTATGGCAGCCTGCGTCGGGTCAATCCGCGGCTGGTCTATGCCAGTATTTCCGGCTTCGGCCAGGACGGGCCCTATGTGAAACGGCCTGGCGTGGACCAGATCGCGCAGGGCCTGGGCGGCCTGATGTCGATCACCGGCGCGCCGGGCGACGGACCTATGCGGGTCGGCATTCCGGTCGCCGACCTGACCACCGGTCTGCTCGCCGCCCAAGGCGTCCTGCTGGCGCTGATCGAGCGGGAGAAAAGCGGTGAGGGTCAGTGGATCAAGGCCTCGCTGTTGGAATCGCAATTGTTCATGCTGGATTTCCAGGCCGCCCGATGGCTAATGGATGAAGACGTGGCGCCGCAGGTCGGCAACGAACATCCGACCAGCGTGCCGACCAACGCCTACGCCACGAAGGACGGTTATATCAACGTCGCCGCGGTGGGCGACCCGATCTACAAACGCTTCTGCCTCGCCATCGAGCGGCCGGATCTGGTCGACCATCCCGACTATGTCAGCGGTAAGCGCCGCTTCCAAAACCGCGACGCCCTGAACGCAGAGGTCGCGGCGGAAATCGCGACCCGGACCAGCGCCTATTGGGTCGACCTGCTGAACGAGGCCGGGGTGCCCTGCGGTCCGATCAACCGCATCGACCAGGCCTTCGCGGACGAGCAGGTCAAGCATCTCGGCATCGCCCAGTCGACCGAAAGTCCGGAAGCGGGCGACGTGACCCTGGTCGGCCAGGCCATCACCATGAGCCGTAGCCGCGCCAAGCTGGCCATCGGCGCGCCCGTGAAAGGCGCCCATAACGACGAAATCCTGGCGGAGATCGGCTACAGCGCCGACGAGATCAACCGCCTGCGCGACAATCAAAGCATCTGAACAGCATCTGACAAGACATGCGAGGAGACCGCCCATGACAGAGCTCGAGCTCTCGACCAGCAAGATGATTGCCCGCAAAGAAGGCGCCATCGGCTGGATGATCTTCAACCAGCCGGAGAAGCGCAATGCCGTCTCCATGGAAATGTGGGCGGCGGTGCCAGAGATCATCGCCGATTTCGAGGCCGATCCGGCGGTGCGGGTCATCGTCCTGGCCGGCGCGGGCGACAAGGCCTTCGTCGCCGGCGCCGATATCTCGGAATTTGGCGAGAAGCGGGACAGCCCGGAAGCGACCGCGAAGTATGACTCTGTCGGCGGCAAGGCCCAGGCCGCCATCCGCAACGCCATGAAACCGACCATTGCCATGATCAAGGGCTATTGCGTCGGCGGCGGCGTCGCCATCACCTTGAACTGCGACCTACGCATCGCCGCCGACGACAGCAAGTTCGCGGTACCGGCGGCCAAGCTCGGCCTCGGCTACCGAGCCGCCGGCATCCGCCAGTTGATGGACCTGGTCGGTCCCTCCTTCGCCAAGGAGATCTTTTTCACCGCCCGCATGTTCGACGTGGAGGACGCGCGGGGTGATGGGCCTGATCAAACCGAGTGGTCCCCCGGGCAGAGCTTGAGGATTACGTGGTCGACTACGCCAACACCATCGCCGGCAATGCGCCTTTGACCATCAAAGCGGCGAAGATGTCCGTGGAACTGTGGCTGAAGGACGAGGACCAGCGCGACCTGGCCGCCTGCGACGACGCCATCAACGCCTGCTTCGCCAGCGCCGACTATAGAGAAGGCCGCACCGCCTTCATGGAGAAAAGGAAACCGGCTTTCCGAGGCGTTTGAGGGATAGGCCGCAGATGTACTCATCAACTGGCTAGGCCACACGCGTCATCCCGGCCTTGAGCTGGGATCTCCTTGAGAAGTGAGTTTCACCTTCGCTGAGATACCGGATAACGGCTGCGCCGTTTCCGGCATGACGGTTTTTCTTAAGACGTCACAAGGATGGATCGCATGAACGGCGGCAAGCCATGGAACAACGCCTACAACAAGTAGACCGCGTCTCCCGGCTTCACCACACCTTCGGCCAGGATGACGCCGTAGACGCCGGCCGTGTTGCCGTGATTGCGGGAGACATGTTGCAGGATTTCCTTGTCCCGGCGGGCGTCGTCGGGATCGAGGGCGATGACGGCGCAGCGGGGGTCGCGGTCAGTTACCGCGATCTTGACCCGGTCGCCGATACGCAAATTGCGGTCGACATAGGCATCCTCGGCGAAGCCGGTGCCGGCGTCCAGGTCGAGATAGAGATTGGCCCGGAAGCGCCGCGGATCGAGCGGTCGATCGAGTTCGCCGGCAAGTTGGTCGATGGTTTGCGTGGAGATCAGGGAGATCGGATTGCAGTCGGCCAACACGGTGTCGGCCTGGATCAGCTCCAGCCGCTCCTCGCCATAGAGCGTGTGACGCAGGCGGATATCGTCCACGTCATAGACCTCGCCCGCGGGTGTCTCGACCTCGACCGCCAAGGCCTCCCGCTTCACCGTCACCGGCGTGACCGGTACATTGGCGGCGGCGACCGCCTGCCAATTGTCCGGATCGGCCGCCGCGGCGGGATCCTTGAAGCGGGGGCGATGACGCAACATGTCCGGATTGTCGCGGGCCGTGAAATAGGGGAAGACGTCCGGCGCCGACGGCCGCACGAAGGCATAGCGTCGGTCGCCATAAAGCCCACCGTAGGAGACGAAGCCGCGCTCCAGCGCCTCCCCCGCCATGCTCTTGACCGGATAGCGCCAGACGCTGGCGACCTTGCCGACTTGTTCCACTACCGCACCGCCGGCGAACCGTCAGCGGGCCTTGTGCGCGAGCTTGATGTCGTCGTCGACCTTCAAGCTCATTAGATGCACCACGGCGTGGCCGTAGCGGGAATGGGTTTCGATCCGCACTGGAATGGCGACGTCTTGCGCCTTCGAGGGCGCGAACCAGACATAGACGTCGGGTCGCGGCTTCTTCTCGCCCTGAGGCTTGCCGAGATCTTCCTGGAACGCCACCTTGCGCTCATAGAACATCTGACACTTCGTCGCCGGGCCGTTATAAGCCGCATATTGGGTCGGCTTCAGCAGGTCGGGGCCGAGCGCCTTGAAGCTGACCACATTGCGGCGCCTCCCGGTGAAGACGTCCATCTCCGGGCCGCAAGGATTGGCGGCGGAGCGCGGCGCCAGGATCGCCTTGGTCAGGCCGGTCAAAGCGTCGAGCGGCGCGCCGGCGAGCGGCAATGGCCCCTTGGCGTCGTCGTCATATTTGCCGGTGCCCTTGATCGTCGCCAGGGTCGATTGGCCCGGCCGGAAGGCAATGTCGATCTCCCGCTTGCCGCGTCGGTTCTGACCCATGTGATAGGCCGATTGCGGTGTCAGTTCGCCATCGACGATGCGGCCCGAGGCCTTGGTTTGGGAGCGCCATTGAAACATCTTGTCCAGCATGCCCAAAGTTTGGGTCCGCGCCTCGACCCTGTATTTGTCCCGCTCAACGGTCGCCCAATAGACGCCGCTAGCGGCATGGACGCCGCCGGCATAGATGTCGAAGCGCATGGAGATATCGCGCGCCTCCGCCGAGGTGGCGAGCAGCGCGCCGAACGGCAAAGTCAAAAGTAACGTTTTCATACGCATTTTCGGTTGTCGTGCCATCGCCCCTTCCTCTCCTTCAATCTTAACTCAGTCGCCGCCGACGGCCCGCTTGTAGTCCTCCGTACAGCGGCCAATGCCGCGGCGCAGGAAATCGTTGCGCATGTCGTGACCGTTGCCGGCATGGGCGGTCATCGCCTCGGGCGGGGTCGGATCGGTGACCTCGGGCCAATGGCCGGGCTGCGGGCCCGCCCCTTCCGCCGCCACAGGTAACGGATCGTCGTCGGTAATCGCGGGCGCCTTGGTCACTTCCATGATGTCCCAGCTGACCTCCAGCGGAATATTGTTGTTGTCGAAGAAATAGATCGACCAGAGCGTGCCATGGTCGACCGCGCCGGCGACGTCGAGGCCGGCCGCCTCCAACTTATCCTTTAACGCAAACAGGGCCGCCCGGCTGTCGACGGTAAACGAAACGTGATCGAAGCCCAACGGTTCCCGGGTCGGTGAACCGTGGAACTTCGGCTTCATCTTGCTGGCGCCGGCATATTCGAAGAAGGCGATCTGGGTGTTGCCGGCCCGGAAGAAGTAGTGGCGATAACCGTCATGACCGATCCCGGCATGCAGTTCCATACCCAGCAAATCCCGGTAGAACCGCACGGTTTCGGTCATGTCGTCGGTGATGAAGGCGAGATGATTGATGCCCGTCAATTGCATCGGTCCCTCCTGATTTTCTTGTTGGCGAACTTCCGACTGATATGAGCGCCAATTTAGCCGAATTCAAGGCGGGGTGACAGGCCGCCGGGGATCGGTTATGCCGAGCCCATGGACGATCTCGAAAAACTGGCGTCAGCCGTCCTGAACGACGAACGCCGCGCATTGGCGCGGGCGATCACGTTGGTCGAATCGACCCGGCCCGACCATCGCGAACGGGCGGAGACGCTGCTCAACCATGTGATGCCGAAGCGGAAGCCGTCGCTGCGCATCGGCATCTCCGGCGCGCCGGGGGTTGGCAAATCGACCTTCATCGAGGCCTTCGGGCTCTATCTGATCGAACAGGGGGAGCGGGTCGCGGTGCTGGCCATCGATCCCTCCTCCCGGCGTACCGGCGGCTCGATCCTGGGCGACAAGACCCGGATGGAGACCCTGTCCCGCAAGCCTGAAGCCTTCATCCGGCCCTCGCCGTCGGGCGGCAGTCTCGGAGGTGTCGCCAGGCGCACGCGGGAAGCCATGGCCCTGGTGGAAGCGGCGGGTTTCTCCGTCGTCATCGTCGAAACCGTCGGCGTCGGCCAGTCGGAGACGGCGGTTGCCGACATGGTCGATCTGTTCCTGCTGCTGCTCTCACCTGCTGGCGGCGACGATCTGCAGGGCATCAAGCGGGGCATCATGGAGCTGGCGGATTTGGCCGTGATCAACAAGGCGGACGGCGATTTCGAAACCGCGGCGCGCCATGCCGCCTCCGATGTGCTCAATGCTCTCCATCTGCTGCGGCCGCGTCTGCCGGAATGGCGGGCGGAGGTGCTCAAGGTCTCGGCGCTGGAAAACCGGGGCATGGAAGAGGTCTGGGACGCCATCGGCCGCTACCGTCTAGCGTTGACGGAGAGCGGCACTTTCCGCCGGCAGCGGGCGGAACAGGCCGTGCGCTGGATGTGGGCGGAAGTCGAAGCCAGTTTGCTCGCCGATCTGACCCGGCGCGACGATGTCGCCGGTCTCGCCAAGGATTTGGAAGCGGAAGTCGCCCGCGGCGATCTCGCGGCCACCGTCGCCGCCCGCCGGCTGCTGGCCAAAGTGATGGATGGGTCTTCGTAAGGCATTCCCTCCCATCTCTTCGCATCGTCGTCATCCACCTCAAAAAGGGGTCGGAGGGAATTACCTAATTAAAGGTGTTTAATATTGATTAATTTCGTCTAAAACTAAGTAATTCCCTCCGACCCCTTTCTCTATGGCTTGCAGTTTCAGTACGGCACCTTATGAGCCCGCGGCCAGCGATCACGATTGCTTGCCTCGCGCTTGCATTCGCGGGCCGCATGGGCAAACTCTCGTTTAAAGACGTCATCATCCAACGAGGTAACGATGCGTAAACTTCTTTCGGCTTTGCTGCTCTGCGGGATCGCCTGGCCGGCGCAGGCCGGTCTGTTCAATCCGACGGAAACCGTTCTCGACAACGGCATGCGGGTGATCGTGATCGAGGATCACCGGGCACCGGTGGTCACTCATATGGTCTGGTTCCCCGCCGGTTCCGCCGACGAGCCGCCGGGCAAGTCGGGGATCGCCCATTTTCTCGAGCATCTCATCTTCAAGGGGACGGAGAAGATTTCCGGCGGCGAGTTCTCCAAGATCATCGCCCGCAACGGTGGCCGCGAAAACGCCTTCACGTCCTACGATTTCACCGGCTATTACCAGAACCTGGCCAGCGACCGGTTGGAGCTGGTGATGGAGCTGTTCGCCGACCGCATGGAAAACCTGAAGATCACCGAGGAAGATGTGCGCAACGAGCGGCAGGTCATCCTGGAGGAACGCAATTCCCGTGTCGACAACGATCCGAACGCATTGTTCGGCGAGCAGATGGCGGCGGCGCAATATCTCGCCAGTCCCTACGGCCGTCCGGTGATCGGTTGGCGCCACGAGATGGAGCAACTCAGCCGTCAGGACGCGCTGGATTGGTACCGCGCTTACTACGCGCCCAACAATGCGATCCTGATCGTCGCCGGTGATGTGGATCCGGCCAATGTGATCGAGCTGGCGAAGAAGCATTACGGGCCGCTGAAGCGCCGCCCGGTGCCGCAACGGCTGCGCCCTCAGGAGCCGCCCCAGTTGGCGGAGCGGCGCCTCAGCTACAGCGATCCCCGGGTCCGGCAACCCTCGTTCCGGCGCTCCTACCTGGCGCCGAGCCGAATGACGGGCGAAACCAAGCATTCCCTGCCCTTGACCGTGCTGTCCGATATTCTCGGCGGCGGATCGACCAGCCGGCTGCACCGTAAGCTGGTGATTGAGCAGAAACTGGCGGCCGGCGCCGGCGCCTATTACTCGGGCCTGCGCCTCGGCCGCACCGGCTTCGGCGTCTATGCCACGCCGGTGCCGGGTGGCGATGTGAAGAAGCTGGAGCCCGCGATCGATGCGGTGATCGCCGATCTGCTCGAAAACGGGGTCACCGAGGAAGAGGTCGCGCGGGCCAAGTTCGGCCTGAAGTCCGGTGCCATCTATGCGCGAGACAATATGTTCTCCGGCGCCCGCATCTTCGGCCGCGCTCTGACCGTTGGCATGACCGCGCAGGAAGTCGAGAGCTGGCCCGAACGGGTCGATAAAATCACGGTCGAACAAGTGAACGATGCGGCGGCCTTTGTCTTCGACCGACAGCGGTCGGTCGCGGGCTATCTGCTGCCGAAGGCGCCGGAAACGCCAAAAGCGCCGAAAGCGAAGGAGTAGCGCCATGAGATTTATCGCCGCGTTCCTAACCGGCGCCGTCGCCCTTCTGCTGCTCGCCCTGCCGGCCCAATCCGCCTCCGGACCGAAGATCACGCCGGTGACAAGCCCGGGCGGCATCACCGCTTGGCTGGTGCAGGACAGCCAAGTGCCGGTAATCGCCCTGCGCTTCATGATCCCCGGGGGCGGCGCCCTCGACCCGGCGGACAAGAAGGGCTTGGCCAACATGGTGTCCGGCCTGCTCGACGAAGGCGCGGGCGAACTCGATTCCCTCGCCTTCCAGACCCGGCTCGAAGACATGGCCATGGGCCTGAGTTTTTCGAGCGGGCGGGACAATTTCGGCGGCCGCTTGCGCACCCTCAGCCAGTTTCGCGAGGAAGCCTTCGAGATGCTGCGGCTGGCCCTGACCGAGCCCCGCTTCGATGAGGAACCGGTCGAGCGAATCCGCCGGCAGATCCTGACCGGCCTGATCCGAGACGAGGAAGATCCGGACACCATCGCCTCCCGCACCTGGTTCGCCACCGCTTTCGCCGGACATCCCTATGCCCGGCCCAACGACGGCACGCCGGCTAGCGTGAAGGCGATCACCGTCGACGACCTGCGCCAGTTCGTGCGTCAGCGTCTGCATCGCCAAGGTTTGTTGATCGGCGTGGTGGGTGACATTTCGCCGGACGATCTGGGCCGCCTGCTCGACAAGACTTTCGGTGCCCTACCGGCAACCGCGGGCGGGGCCACTGTTCCCGACACCCAGCCGCAGGGCCTGGGCGAGACCAAGATCGTGCGCCAAAACAATCCGCAAAGCCGGGTGATTTTTGGTGCCCCCGGCATTCCGCGCGGCGATCCGGATTGGTACGCGGCCTATGTGATGAACTACATCGTCGGCGGCGGCGGCATGACGACGCGACTCTTCAACGAAGTGCGGGAGAAGCGGGGCCTCGCCTATTCGGTCTATACCTATCTCTATGGCTTCGACCATACGGACTTGATCCTAGGCGGAGTCGGTACCGCCAACGAACGGTTGAACGAGTCCATCGAGACCATCCGCGCGGTCCTGAATAAGGTCCGTGACGAAGGGTTCACGGCGGAGGAACTGGCCGACGCCAAGACCTATCTGAACGGCTCGTTTCCTCTGAATCTGACCAGCGGCGCGCGAATCGCCGGCATGTTGGTCAGCATTCAGAAACACAAACTCGGCCTCGACTATCTATCGCAGCGGCCGAAGCTGATCGACGCGGTCACCCTGGAGGACCTGAAAAGAGTCGCTAAGCGCCTGTTAAAACCGGACAAAATGCTCACCGTGATCGTCGGCAATCCGCCCGGCGAATAGCGGGGCGCGCGAACCGCTTTTGGCCCCTCCGGCGATCTGTTAGGGTCCCGGAAATCTTCGGGAAATCTATTATGTCATCTTATGTGCAATCGCTGGAGCTCTGCTTCGCCGACAAAATCGCCGGTATGGGCCTCGACCGGGACGACCTGGCGGCGGAGCTCGCCAATCTGCGCGAGCCGCTGGAACAATTGCAGAGACCGGACCCGGAACTTGCCGCTGTCCTGAACTCCGCCCAACAGACCGACGACCTGCCGGAGCTGGCGGCGATCGCCGACGACTGGCGCGGTCGTTTCGACCGTGTCGTCCTGCTCGGCATCGGCGGCTCCAGCCTCGGTGCGCGGACGATCCTGGAGCTGAACGCGCTCAACCGCGACGGGCCGGAGATCGTCATCTCCGACAATCTCGACGCCGACAGTTTCGCCGCCATGCTCGACCCGGCCGCACTCGACAACACCGCCTTCCTGGCGGTGTCGAAGTCCGGCGGCACGGCGGAAACCTTGTCGCAAAGCTTGGTCGCCGTGCGCAGGGTCAATGATGCCCTGGGACCCGAGGCCGCGGCGGACCGTTTCCTGATGATCGCGCAACCGGGCGACAGCGCCCTGCGCGGCTTAGCCGAGAAGATCGGCGCCCGAGTATTGGACCACGATCCGAACTTGGGCGGCCGGTTCAGCGTGCTGTCGAGCAACGGCATGTTGCCGGCCTTGCTGGCCGGGCTCGACGCCGCCGCCATTCGCGCCGGCGCCACGGAGGTCGCTGAGCAGGCCCTCACCGCCAACCGGGCGGCGGCCATACCGGCGGCGGTCGGCGGCGCGGTCAATGTGGCGCTGCAAAAACGCAAGGGCCTCAATCAAGCTGTCTTGCTGACCTACCACGACCGGATGGCGCCGTTCGGCTATTGGTTCCGCCAGCTCTGGGCGGAAAGCCTGGGCAAGGCCGGCATGGGCACCACCCCTGTCAATGCCATCGGCCCGGTCGACCAGCACAGCCAGCTGCAGCTCTATCTCGACGGCCCGGTCGATAAATTGTTCACCGTAATCGCCTTCGACCATGCGGGCCGGGGGCCGGAAGTGGACGCGGACTGGGCCGGTGCTGTCGGCCTCGACTATCTGGCCGGCAAGCGGGTCGGCGATCTGGTCGGTGCCATGCAGCGGGCAACCATCGAGACCCTGGCCAATCGCGGGCGGCCGGTGCGCACCCTGTCTCTGCGCCAGGCCGACGAAGCCGCGCTCGGTGCCCTGTTCATGCATTTCATGCTGGAAACCGTGTTCGCCGCCAAGCTTTGGGGCGTCGACCCCTTCGGCCAACCGGCGGTCGAGGAAGGCAAGGTGCTGGCCCGGCGCTACCTGACGGGAGACCCTGCGTGACCCTACGTCGCCTGCCCGAGACCACTGTCAACCGGATCGCCGCCGGCGAGGTGGTCGAACGGCCGGCGAGCGCGGTCAAGGAACTGGTCGAAAACGCCCTCGACGCCGGCGCCCGGCAGATCGACGTGATTTTGGAGGACGGCGGCCAACGTCTGATCGCCGTCGACGACGATGGCCGGGGTATGAGCCGGGAGGAATTGACCCTGGCGGTCGAACGCCATGTCACCTCGAAGCTGCCGGACGACGATTTGCTGCGCATCGATTGGCTGGGATTCCGCGGCGAAGCCTTGCCCTCCATCGGCGCCGTCTCGCGCTTACGGATCGTCAGCCGCACCGCCGATAGCGAGGCCTGGAGCCTGCAGGTCGAAGGCGGCCGGAAGGACGATCCAGTCCCGGCCGCACGCGGCCCCGGCACCCGTGTCGAGGTCCGCGACCTGTTCTACGCGACGCCGGCCCGGCTGAAGTTTCTGAAGACTCCGCGCACGGAATTAAACCACGCCGTCGACGCCATCAAGCGTTTGGCCATGGCCCATCCCGACGTCGGCTTCCGCCTGAAAGATGGGGAACGCAGCATGCTCGATTACCCGGCCGCGGCGGGCGATCTGTTCGAAGGCCGGCGCGCCCGGCTGGCGCAGATCCTGGGCCACGACTTCATCGACAACGCGGTGGCGATCGAAGCGGTACGGGAGGGGATCGAGCTGACCGGCTTGGCCGGCCTGCCCACTTTCAGCCGCGGTAACGCCCAGCAACAATATTTCTTCGTCAATGGCCGGCCGGTGCGGGACAAGCTGTTCTACGGCGCCATCCGCGGCGCCTATGCCGACGTGCTGGCCCGCGACCGCCATCCGGTGCTGGCGCTGTTCCTGACCCTGGATGCCGCCGAGGTCGACGTTAACGTCCATCCCGCCAAGGCGGAGGTGCGGTTCCGCGACCCGGGCCGAGTGCGCGGTCTGATCGTCAGCGCCATTCGCCATGCCCTGGCCGACGCCGGTCATCGTTCCTCAACCACCGTGGCCGCCGCCGCCCTGGGTGCCGCCCGTCCCGCCGTAGACCTGGCCAATTTTGCCAGGCAGAATCAATTCGCCGCCGCCGCGCCGCGCGGTTTCGCCCCGGCGGCCCGCTACCAGGTCGCCGAGCCGATGGTCGATTATCAGGCGCCGCCGGCCGACGAGCCCACGGAGCAGGAGCCGGAAGCGAACGGCTACCCCCTCGGTGCGGCGCGGACCCAACTGCACGAAACCTATATCGTCGCCCAGAACGACGATGGCGTGATCATCGTCGACCAACACGCGGCCCACGAACGCCTGGTGCAGGAGCGGATGAAGGCCGACCTGGCCGACCGCGGCGTCCCAAGGCAATTGCTGCTGTTGCCGGAGGTGGTGGAGCTGCCGCCCGCCGACGTCGCCCGCCTGGCCGACCGTAGCGACGAATTGGCGGAGATGGGACTGGCGCTGGAACCCTTCGGCGACGGCGCCGTGGTGGTGCGCGAGACCCCGGCCATGCTGGGCGAGGTGGCGGTGCAGAGCCTGGTCCGGGATCTGGCCGACAGTCTGGCCGAATGGGACGATACCCTGGCGCTGAAGGACCGGCTGGACGATGTCATCTCTACCATGGCTTGCCACGGCAGCGTCCGCGCCGGCCGCCGGCTCAGCGTCGAAGAAATGAACGCCCTGCTACGCGAGATGGAAGTGACTCCCCGCGCCGGCCAATGCAATCACGGCCGCCCGACCTATGTGGAACTGAAACTCGCCGACATCGAACGTCTGTTCGGTCGTCGATAACAGGGCAAGTCGCAGGCTGGCTGTGTCTCTTTGCCGAGCCGCGGCACCAACTCTCGCCCATCAATCATACCGTCATACCGGCCTTGAGCCGGTATCTTTTCGAGCATTGAGCTCGACTGCCAACAAGATACCGGATAACGGCTGCGCCGTTTCCGGCATGACGATTGTTTTAGACGCGCATGTCCTCCGACCCGACGGGCGCCGCCTTGAAATCCTGGTTGCCGGACCCGATATAGGGTAGAATTCCGTATACAATTGAGCGATTGGTGATCCCGTGGACGCATACGCGATCAACACATTCGATTTAGCCGATTCCGCGACCGCCCGACTTGGCAACACGACTCTGGCCGCCAGCGCCAAAGCCAAGCTGATGCACGAATCGGTGATCGGCAATATGATCTATTTCCCAAAGGACGACGTGCGGACGGAAGCGCTGATCCCCAGCACCACCCGCACCTTCTGCCCCTTCAAGGGTACCGCCAGCTACTGGTCGGCGGTGCTGCCGAACGGCGAAGTGGTCGAGGATGTCGGCTGGAGCTACGAGCGGCCGTTGTTGGAGGCGAAGCCGGTCGGCGGCTATATCGCCTTCGACACCAGTAAAGTCGAGGTCAGCGGCGAGGTGCCGGAGGTCGAGGCCACCGAGGAGACGGACGCGGCCACGGACCTGACCGATTGGCTGCTTTGGCAAGCGCTCTATTCGCCGGAGCCGGAAATCTTCATCAAAGATTTGGCCGACCGCATGGTGGCGGGCGGCGTGCCGTTGCGGCGGCTGAACGTGATCAATTGGACGCTGCATCCCGAGACCCTGGGCCGTAGCTTCACCTGGTGGCGGGAGACCGGCGAACTGACATTCACCGATATGCCGATGGGCCCTGCTCGAGCATCCCTCCTACATCAATAGCCCGACGCGATACGTCACCGAGGGCAAAGGCGGCGTGCGCCAGCGGCTCGACGATCCGGAACCGGAATTCGATTTCCCGATCATGGATGAATTGCGCAGCAAGGGCTGCACCGACTATGTCGCCATGCCGCTCTCCTTCTCCGATGGCTCGCAACATGTCATGACCTTGACCAGCGACGATCCGGATGGTTTCTCGACGCCGTCCCTCGGCCGTATCTTCGCCCATTCCGGGCTGATCGCGCGCATCCTGGAAGTCCATGCGTTGCGCCGGGCCAAGGCGGCGCTGCTCGGCACCTATCTCGGACCGCGCTCCGCGAAACGGGTGTTGGCCGGCCAATCCCATCGCGGCGACGGCGAAACCATCGGCGCGGCGATCCTCTATTGCGACCTGCGCGGCTCGACGGCGCTGGCCGACCGGCTGCCGCGGGAGGAGATGCTCGACCTGCTAAACGATTTCTTCGAGCGGGTGGTCACCGAGGTCGATGCCCAGGGCGGCGAAGTGCTGAAATTCATCGGCGACGCGGTAATGGCGATCTTCCCGGTCGACAAGGCGCCGAAGCAGGCCTGCAAGCGGGCCGCGACGGCGGCAGGCAATATCCTCGGCGCCATGGCCGAGGCAAAGGACGACCGGCTGCAATGCGTTGTCGCCTTGCATTACGGCGATCTCAGCTACGGCAATGTCGGCGCGCCGGCCCGACTGGACTACACGGTCGCCGGCCGCGCCGCCAACGAAGTGGTGCGCCTGCAGGAGCTTTGCAAGACCGAAGGCGTGGACAGCCTGCTTTCCGACACGATCTCGGAGCATCTCTCCGTCCCCCTGACCAAGCTCGGCGAGCACCGCCTGCGCGGCACCGGCCGCCTGCGCCGGGTTTACACGCTACAGGGGTAAGTAGCGGCGGGAATTGGACACCGTCCATTCCTTGTCCACTTCGGCGCTCTATATTTCGTTCAGTGTTAAGAAGCGGTTTTTAGGGTTGAATTTGGGATCCTTCCGGCCAGGATGGCGGTGATGATTTGGCGCAAGAGATGGCGCAGCCATCTCAGGATGAGGCGGAAGTTGTAACCGACGGCGCTCATCACGGCGTTGATCTGGTCGCCTTGGCGGCCCTTCAGATAGTTGCGGCCCAGGTGGCCGTCAGTCTTGCAGTGACCGATCACCGCCTCGATGGCGCTACGCCGCCTGAGTTCCTTCCTGATCTGACCATGCACGCCGCGTTTCTGGCCGGATTTGAAGACCCGGAGCGGGTCGCGGCGCGTCGTGGCCTTGATACCCCTTGTCGACATAGGCGCGCTCGATCTCCCGCCCGGTCAGGGCCTCGGTCTTCTCGAGCACCTCTTTCAATGTGTGGCCGTCATAAGGATTGCCCGGCAGGGCCTTGGCGTGGAGGATGAATTGGCCGCCCTTACAGGTCTTATTGGTGGCGGTCAGCGAGACTTTGACGCCGAACTCGTACGGCGCCTGGGCCTTGCCCTTGCCGATGCATTCGGTCTCCGGCGCGTGCCAGGAATAGAGCTTCCAGCCGCGCTGGCGTTGTTTCTGGCTCTTGATCTGACGGGCCTTGGCCAGGGGGCCGGCGAAGACCTGTTTCAGGTCCGCATCGTTTTCGATCTTGTTGGCGATGTCGCGGATCAGCCGGCCGAGCCGGGTCTTCAGAAACTTCAGCCGATTGTTCATGCGCTTGTACTGCTTGGCATGGGCGTAGCGCCCGGCCTTGATCGCCGCCCGCTTGGCCACCCGGGTATAGGATTGCCGCAGCTTGACATCGTGCCGCTTGGCCAGCTTGCCCAGTTCCTGGATCGCCTTGTTGAGGAGCTTGGCGTCGGTCGGGAAAGTGACGTTCTTGGGCTGCACCGTGGTATCGACCGTGACCCGGGCCAGATCGCGTTTCTTGAGGGCGCCGGTGTCGTGCGCGATGCGCAGGCTTTCGGCCAACAGGATCTCCAACTTGTCGCCGATCCGCTTGCGCCAGTGGCTCATGCCGGAGCGCTCGTGCACCAGCCGGTGCTGGAAGAACTCCTCGCCGGTGAAGTACTGGTAATAGGGGTTCTCGACCCAGCGTGCCCAGACCTGCTCGTCCGACAGGTTGTAGCTATGCTTCAACAGAAACATCCCGATCATGAACCGCACCGGCTCCGCCGGCCGGCCCTGGTCGGAGAAATAGGGCGCCAGTTCCTCGTCGAGCCAGTCCCAATCGATCTTGTCGGCCAGCTGTACCAACTCGTGGCGCGGGTTCAAAAGGCCGTCGAGACGGACCAGGAACAGGTCGTCATGATCGGCTTTGGGCCGCTTCCTCGGACGCATGGAATTCCTCCAAATCACTCACTCGAAGGAATCACAAACGGCTCAAAAAGGGAATCGAAATCGCTAGAAAACGGCGCCAACCAAGCCAAATTCTTGCAATCTCAAAACCGAAAAAACACGAACTTACGAAGCAGCCACAAGGGCTTGGGAATTGTTAACGGTGAACTATTTCAATCGCTTACATCGCGCCTGTCCAACCCGAATCGGCAGCAGTGCTGACCTATGTTTCACGTGAAACATAGGTCAGTGATGTTGACCTATCGTCTCAGGAACACCGCCGTCAGCAAAGCCGCGGACGGCGTGAGGGATGAGCTGACCCTGCCTTCTATGTCGCCGCCTCGATCGCCGCGACGATGCGTTCCCGCGCTTCGGCGTCATCGCCCCAACGGGAAATTTCGACCCATTTGCCGTCTTCCAGATCCTTGTAGCGTTGGAAGAGAATGAGCGATCTGACGGATCAGCAGGTCCGGCAGGTCCCGGTGGCTCTTGATGCCGTTGAACATGGAAGAGACCTTCTCAGAGGGCACCGCGATCAGTTTCTCGTCCTCGCCAGCCTCGTCCTGCATATAGAGCACGCCGACTGGCCGGCAGTTGATGATGCAGCCGGGCTGCAGCGGCGTCGAATTGGCGATCAGCACGTCCACCGGATCGCCGTCGTCCGATAGGGTATGGGGAATGAAGCCGTAATTTCCCGGATAGCGCATGGAGGTATAGAGGATGCGGTCGACGAATACGGTGCCGGCCTCCTTGTCCATTTCGTACTTCACCGGTTCGCCGCCGAGCGGCACTTCGACGATGACATTGACGTCGTGGGGCGGGCGGTCGCCGATGGCGATGGCTTCGATACGCATGAATGGTCTCCTGTTTCGGCCCTTGTACCAAGCGCGGGCCAAAAGGCAAGCTTCGGCTTTTTTGTTGGGATTTCGTTTCCGGTCGGCCGACGGTCTGTATGAGATCTTTACGCCGGCTTTGACGCACGCAGGCGCAGGCCAAACAGCATGCCGGCGGCCGACAGCACCAGCATCAGCAGGAAGGCATACTGATAGTTGCCGGAGATGTCGAACAGCACGCCGCCGGTGAAGGCGCCGAAGCCGCCGGCCATGTGATGGATCATGGTCACCACGCCCGAGATCGTGCCTAGATTCTTGAACCCGAAAGCGGCGCGGGCGAAGACCACGGTGAGCGGCGCCGTGACCCAGAAAGTGATGCCGTAGCCCAACGCGAAGACGGCGATGGCGAGCGTGTCCTGATTGACCAGGATCAGACCGAACAACAGGACACGTAGGACGAAGCAGGCGACGGTCGGGCGCAGGGGGTTGGCGCGATCCGACCAGGCCCCGGCCAGCAGCACGCCGATCAAGCCGGTCAAACCCATGAAGGCAAGCAGATGTCCGGCGAACAGGGTGTCGACGCCGCGGTCCTGGGCGAAGGCGACCACATGGCTGGCGACGAAGAAGTCCTGGAAACCGCAGATCGCATAGACGATCAGCATGCGCCAGAAATAAGGCGTGCGGCGCGCCTCGGCGAAGCTGGACCCTTCCGCGTCCGCCGCCGGCTTGGCGGCGGCCACGTTGCGCACCGCCAGCAGGACGAAGGGTACGAGAGCCAGATTGGCGAGGCCGAGCCAAAGATAGACCGGGCGCCAGCCGGACTGCACCAGCACAGTCGCCAGCAGGCCGATCATGATCAACTGTCCAACCCCCATGCCGGAGATCGCCGCCGCGTTGGCGAGGCCGATGCGGTCGGAGAACCAGCGACTGATCATCACCCCGACCGGCGTGATCGAGGTTAGACCGTTGCCGAAGGCGAAGACCAGACCGTAGAGCAGAAAAGCCTGCCAGGGTTCCAGCACGGCGCTGATCAAACCGATGCCGAGGGCGCTGATGAACAGACCGCCAGCCAGGATATACGTCAGGCCGAAGCGGTCGGCGAGACGGCCGGCCAACGCCATGCACAGGCTGGAGATCACCAGGAAGACCAGGATGGCCAGGCTCAAAGTGCCGCGCGACCAGTCGAAATCCTCCGCCATCGGTTTCAGGGTCAGGCCGATGGCGAAGCGGGAACCGCCGCTGACCAACAACACCACAAATCCCGTCAGCAACACCGCCCAATTGGTCCGCACGATCGAATCCCTACGCCACCGTCAAAGCCCCGATCATGCCCCGCCGCCAAGCCGCCGTCATCCGGAAAGTTGTTGCGGGAACGAACGGAAAGTCCTGGATCGCCGGATTTGGGAACCACAGATGCACATGGGGTAATCGCAGTTGGTCATTCTCCGGCCTAAACTGAGTTTGTTTGCAATTCGCTCTGTTAGGCAAAGAAGGAGAATGACCATGTTGAATTATGTCGGATTGGACGTTTCGTTGGAAGAGACCAGCATTTGTGTGATGGACGGGAGTGGGGAGACCGTTTGGCGGGGCAAGGCGCGGAGCTGCCCTGATGCGATTGCCCGGGCGCTTGAGAGATTTGCCGGCGTCATAGAGCGGGTCGTCTTTGAGAGCGGTTGCTTGTCGCCCTGGCTGTGGCACGGGTTGCGCGAGCGCGGTTTGCCGGCGGTCTGCATCGACGCCCGTCATGCAAAGAATGTACTGTCCCTGCGTTTGAACAAGACGGATGCGCTCGACGCGGCGGGTCTGGCGCAGATCGCCCGCATCGGCTGGTACCGCGAGGTTCGGGTGAAGGATCTGACGAGTCATGAGCGGCGCAGTTTGGTGGTGGCGCGGGACGCCGTGGTGCGGACCCGCCGCGATCTCGGCAATCAGATCCGGGGCCTTTTGAAGGTCTTCGGCTTAAAGGTCGGCAAAGCCGGCGGCGCTCGTTTCGCCGGGCGGGTCCGGGAACTGCTGGACGAGCGCCCGAGCTTGGGGGAGATCGTCCTGCCGCTGCTGGCGCTACGTCAGGCCTGTGACGAGCAACTGAAGCGGCTGGACCGCCTGTTGTCGCGGCAAGCCGCCCAAGACCCGCGTTGCCGCCTGCTGATCAGCGCCCCCGGGGTCGGCCTGGTGGTGGCGCAAAGTTATCTCGCGGTGATCGACGATCCAAGCCGGTTCTCCCGCTCCGATGCGGTCGGCGCCTATCTCGGCCTGACGCCGAGGCGCCATCAATCGGGCGAGGTCGACTATGTCGGCCGGATCTCCCGGCGCGGCGACCGGCTGCTCAGGGGCCACCTGTTCGAGGCCGCGACGGTGATCCTCTCGCGCCTGGGACGCTGGTGCCATCTCAAAGCCTGGGGTCTGAAACTGGCGAAGCGTGCCGGCATGAAGAAAGCGCGGGTCGCGGTGGCGCGCAAGCTGGCGGTGATCCTGCACCGCATGCTGGTCACTGGCGAAGCCTTCAGATGGCAAGGCAAGGAGGACGCGGCTTAGAAAACAACTTCCGTAACGGGCCCAAGCATCGCAAAGGCCCCGAAGGCTCCCCGCCGGGAGCGCGGTGCAAGGTGATCTCGCTATCTGTGTTGCCGACCGTTGCCAAACGCACCGGATACGGCGTGATGAACATGGAGACACCTTCACCAAGCGACCACCATGATGCGGCGACAACCATGTCGACCACGAAGACAACACTTCACCGGCGGTGGAGACTAATGGCCAGGAGAGCTTGACAAAACAGCATGCGATTAGACAACACAGATAAATATGGATTTGGGACCGAAGCGCTCCCCCGCATCAGAGTTTATCGGTGTGCATCCGTGGTTACTTAAAGGACGTGGGAAGAAGGGCTGCTATCCCTCAAAGGTCAAATCCGCCGGCGAGATCAGGACGTTGAACTGTTCGCACCAGATCACCACGCTGGGGAATTCTTTCAGATCGATACCGGCGGGAATGGCATATTTCTGGCTGCCTTCGAAGGCGCGCAGGCGGCCGAGGTCGACGAACATGGTGCCGCTGACGTCGCCGGAAGCGCGGATGCTTTGCTTCGGCACCAGATAGACGTGGAACTTCGGGCCGGGCCCGACCTCGAAATCCGCTTCCAGAAACAACGTCCGATCGTAGACCGTGACTTTGCCCTTGCCGTAGTGGATCGGGTCGCTGGGATTGGCGTGGATGAAGGTGCCGCGGGCGACGACGGTACCCTGCTCGCTGGCGCTTAACTGCTCCGCGGCGGGCGGTGGCGGGAAGACATAAGGAAAGGCGAAGAAGCCGACGGCAACGCCAAAGGCCGTGCCGAAAACGCCGCCCAATAAGAAACTTCCGATCAACTTCCACATAGGCATCTCTCCACTATTCCCGATTTTCCAGCATGTTTTTCAGGCGCGCATTCTCCGCCTGCAGGGCCGCCAATTCGTCGCGTACCGGCGCGATCCGGTCTTCCAACTCGGCGATGGTGAAGCGTTGGGGGATGTGGCGCGGGCAATTCCAATCGAAGGCCTGCACGGCGATCACCACGGCGCGTTCCGGCATCGCGTCGTAATCGGGATCGTGCAACTTCGCGACAAGCTCGGCGTCTTGCGTCTGATCGATCAGACCGGCGCGGCCCCAGATCTTCAACCGCCGCTGATTGGGATAATCCATCAGGATCAGGGAAACGCGGCCGTCGGCGGACAGGTTACCGGCGGAGATATACTGCTTATTGCCGGTGAAATCCGCGTAGGCCAGGGTTTCCTCGTCCAACACCTTCAGGAAGCCGGTGGGCCCGCCGCGGAATTGTACGTAGGGCCAACCGGTTTCCGACACGCTGGCCTGATAGAAACCGTCGCGGCCGGCGATGAAGGCGCGCTCGGCCTCGCCCAGCTTGTCCCGACGTTCGGCCTCGGGCGCCAAAAACTTGGCATAGGCGCGGTCGGAGCCCTGCCGGCTTTGTATTTTCAGCACGCTCGGGGTAAAGGCGATCTCGGCGAAGCCGCGGGCCATGGTGCTCTCCCATATTCTGGTTCGTTGCCCGAAGATATGGGGCGCGCGGGCCGGTCGTCGAACCCGCGGTCACCGCTTCGTGACAAAAAGTTCTAAATAATTTACCCGAAGGCGAAGCCGGTATAGCCCTCGGCGGCGACCTGCTCGCATTTACGGCAGTATTCCGGGAAGCCGCCGATATAGGGCATGAAGACGCGGGCCTTGCCTTCGACATTGGCGCCGAGATACCAGCTGTCCGTCGACGTCTTCAGGCCGACCCGGCCGGCTTCCTGAACATGTTCCCACCATTCCGCCTCCGCCGCCGGTTCGGCTTCGATGCTGGTATAATTGCCGCCGCGCATATAGGCGATGCAGTCGACGATCCAGTCCACATGCTGCTCGATGGTCGGCAACATATTGGTGAAGACCGAGGGGCTGCCCGGTCCCGTCACGGTGAACAGATTTGGAAAATCGGCCATGGCGAGGCCGAGATAGCTGCTCGGTCCTTCGGCCCAACGTTGGCGCAGGTTGGCGCCGTCCCGGCCTCGGATATCCACATTTGTCAACGCGCCGGTCATGGCGTCGAAGCCGGTGGCAATGACCAGGGCGTCGACCTCGAAGCGGCGGCCATGGGCATGCACGGCGTCGGCGGTGATCCTGTCGATCGGTCGTTCCTTGACGTCGATCAGGGTGACATTGTCGCGATTGTAGGTGGCGTAATAGTTGGTGTCGACGCAGAGCCGCTTGCCGCCGATGATGTTCTTCGGGCAGAGCAGCTCGGCGACCGCCGGGTCGTCGACGATCTCCCGAATCTTGTTGCGGACGAACTCGGCCAGATTGTCGTTGGCCTCCTGGCTCAGCATCAGATCGCCGAAGCTGCCCATGAAGGTCAGGCCGCCCTTTTGCCAGCGGCGTTCGAATTCCGCCCTGCGCTCATCGTCCGAAACGTCGAGGGAGGCGCCCGCATTGAACTCGCCGTAGATACCCGGCGGCGTCTGCTTCGCCTTCGCCCTTATCTCCGGGTAGTTGGCTTTCACCTTCGCCACATAATCCGGGTCCAGCGGCGCATTATGGGCGGGGATGGTGTAGTTCGGCGTGCGCTGAAATACCGTCAGCTCGGCGGCTTGCGCGGCGATCAGCGGGATCGACTGAATGCCGGAGGAACCGGTGCCGATCACCGCAACCCGCAGGCCCGTGAAATCCACCTCTTCGTGCGGCCACTGTCCGGTGTGATAAATCGGCCCCGCGAAGTCGTGCAAACCCTCGACCTGAGGCCAGTTCGGTACTGACAGGCAACCGGTCGCCATGACGAAGATGCGACCGGCATAGTCGCCGCCTTCTTCCGTCGTCACCGTCCATTGCGCTTCCCCGTCATCCCAGACCGCCCGCGCGACCCGGCTGTTGAAGCTGATGTCCCGTTTCAGATCGTAACGCTCGGCGACATGTTCGGCGTAGCGCAGGATCTCCGGCTGGGTGGCGTATTTCTCGGACCAGATCCAGTCCTGCTGCAGCGCGTCGTCGAACTGATAGGAATACTGTACGCTCTCGATATCGCAGCGGGCGCCGGGATAGCGGTTCCAATACCAGGTGCCGCCGACGCCGTCGCCGGCCTCCAACACCCGCGCCGTCAGGCCCATGCCGCGTAGGCGGTGCAACAGATACATGCCTGCGAAACCGGCGCCGACGACGATCACGTCAAAGTTTTTCTCGGTCATGGCCGGAAGCTTGTCATAGCCCGGCCCGCCCGGCAACAGGGTGTTGACCTAATTTGCCCAGACGCCGGCGCGCTGATGGGCGCGGACGAAGGCGGCCTCCGGGAAGTGTTCGTAAGTCCAGGGGGATGCCGCCATTTTCAATCCGGTCTGCCGTAGATGCAGGGCGGATAGCTCATAGAGCTTCATCTTGTCGAAAACGTAGGCAAAGGTGTTGTGGGCTTGGCAATTGTCCCAAGTTTTCTCGTCATCATAATGATCGACGAAAACTTCGTGCGCGTTTAGAACATCGTTGCGTACGCCTTCCTGGCGTAGATAGTCGCGTTCTGAGCCAGCGCTTTCCGACATTTCAAACATCAAGGCTACTTCCACATGAGCATCCGGAACGACGCAAGCCAAGGCGCCGTTCTCTCGCGCGCGCTTGAGACAGGTATCGCCGAACGCTTCCAGAAGCTCGAAGTCGCCGCCCCATTTCGGGCTGATCGCATCCTGCACGCAGAGATGACTGCCCACCGTGAGGTTGCCACGCGTTCGTGCCTGTTCGAACAATTCCAACACTGCCTGGGGATCTTCCCGGGTTGCCTTGAAGATCGGCACCAGTGCGACAAGCGGTAACGGGTTGTCCGGGGCGAGGTCGGCGGCCTTCCAGAGATATTGTTCGGCTTCTTCGAGATAGCCGAAAAAACTCTCCCATTCATCTTCGTCGACGGTGTCGGCGTATCCCTCGCCCCGATGATCCCAACCGATCTGCGTATAGAGTTGGCCTTTGAAGAGCCAGGGCCAGGGCAGATCGGGCTGCGCTTCGATCCAATTGTCGAAACTGTTTGCCGGCATGTCTTCACGAAACAACGCGTTCGCCAGCAAGCCGCGACTGTCGGTCGGCTGTTTCTCAAGCAGGTCGCGCAGGGCCGTCCAATCCTCGGCATTGAAAAACTTGACGGCGTCCGGCGCGGCGGGATGGTAGAAGCCGGCACCATGAGGCAGTCTTGGCACGGTAAACTGCCAGAAGAAAAGGATAATGAATTTCAGTATTTCCATGACTCGTCTCGACGTTAGCTGGCGGAGAGTTTGTGGAGCCGGGCCCAACGGTCGTTCTTGAAGTTGCGCTGAATGCGATCGACGAGATCGTCTCTTTTGGTCTGTCGATAGATCAGCAGGGCTTGGCCGAGTGCGCTGCTGGCGCGGCCATGCATGTCGTCGTCGCCGCTCTGGCTCGCGGCGGCACGCAGGCATTCGCCCAGCAACATCTCCGTCTCGGCCAGTTGCATCGGTGTGGTTTCGAGGCCTGGGCGTCGCCGCGCTTCTGTCGCCGCGTCGACAGCGGCCTTGTACAAGCCCGGTTGCCCCTCCGCTTCGGCGCGGCGCAGCAGACATTCGGCAAGGCCGAGATGGGCGCGCCAATGGCCGACGGGATCCTGCACCGGATCCAAGCGATCCCACATCTCCAAATAGATGTTGTGGGCGGCAATCAGACTCCGCCGATCGGCGCGCAGATCGTATTCGACGATATGCGCGAATGCGATGTTGCAGCGGGTTCGCGACCAGTATCGGACGGCGACGTCCCGCCAATCGTTCTCGACTCGCCGCAGGTAATCGATGGCGGAATCCACATGGGAGGATTCTTTCGTCCGCGCGGCCAGTTCGATGTCGCAGCAGGCCAGATTATTGAGCGCCGACAGCCATTCGGTCGGACTTGTCTCGCGGTCAAAGACCGACAGGGCCAACTCGATGGCCGCCCGCGCTTCAAGGAGTGGTTCGTGATCCCGGTCGCGTTGCGCGATTTCGAGATAGGCATTGCATTTCAGCAGGTTCGCGCCGCCCCAATGGTTCGGCACGGCCTGGCGGACCGGGTAGGTGATGATGTTGTCGGCCAGGCGGATCGCCTCCTCCAACTCCGCCATGCCGTAATTCAGCGTGGCTAGGCCGAGCTTGGCGCTGCAACGGTTGATTTGCGCCGCGCTCCATTCCGGCACCGACACCTCGAAGGTGAAATGTGTCAACGCTTGCTCGCAGACCTGAAGGGCGGCGTGATGATGCGCCCGCTCGCCGGTCCGCTCCCCCAAAATATTATAGATATGCCCGAGATTGATCAGGGTCTGGGCCCAGGTCCGCGCGTCGTCGCCCTCGGCCAGAACCTCGAGGGCGGCCTCGTGACGCTCGCGCGCCTTCTCCAAAACCTCGCTGCGGCCGTTGTCGGCGGCGTCGATCAGATATAACCGGCCGAGATTGTACTGCGCCCGCGCCCAGGCCTCGGGAGCCAGATCGCGCGGCGTGATTTCCGCTAGTTTTCGGGTGTAGGCCTCGATCTTCTTCCGGCGGGAGGGGCTTTCCTCGGCCCAACATTCGCTGCCGATGAAGCCGGAGATGAATTGCAGGCGAAACTCCTCAAGGCGGCCCAAATGACGGCTGGCGCGCCAAACGTTATGCAGAATTCTTCTCATCGCGGTAAACCGAACAATCAACAGGCAGGCAAACGGAACACAATTAATAGTATTATAAAATCGTCACACAAAATAACATAAACAAAGCGAATTTGCCTAAAATTGCGGGCAACCCTCCCGGATAAATCGTCGCGGTGCGAATAGGATACTTGCGCACCGTGACGCCGATTGGGAATTGGTTTTCGTGAAACAACGAACGTCCATTACCTTGGTACGGAAATCACCTCGCGCGGGCGATGGCGCGGTTACATGTCCGCGCAGCCTGCGCCGACGACGTCCTTCTCGAATTTGCTCGCGCATGGCCGGAAGCTTGTCACAGCCCGTCCGGCAATCGTGCGTAGCGCTTCTAGTTCAGCCAGACGCCGGCGCGCTGGTGGGCGCGCACAAAGTTCGCTTTCGGGAAAAACTCGTAACCCCAGGGCGCGTCGGAGATCTTCAGGTTGAGTTGCTGGAGATGCTGGGACGAATAGTCGTACATACCCATCTTGTCGAAGACGAAGGCAAACCGATTGTGGGCCGCACGATTGTCGTAGATATTTTTGTCGTCGTAATGGACAAAGAACATTTCATGCGCATTGACGATATCGCGCTGGACATCGTCGCTTTTAAGGTATTGGTCACTGGTCATGTCCCAATCGATATCGTCCGCGATCAGCCAGACCTCGATATGCGCGTCCGGCACAATGCAGGCGAGCGCACCGTTTCTGTGTGAACGCTTCAGACAGTCTTCCCCGAAATCCTCCATCATCTCGAAACTGCCGCCCCATTTCGGGGTAATCGCCTGCTGCAAGGACAAATGAGCGAGCACGCTCAGCTCTTCGAGCCGCTGCGCGCGTTTGAATAACAACATCGTTTCCAGCGGATCGTCGCGCGTCGCCATATAGACGGGTATGAGCGCCAACAAGGGTAAGGGGTCCTGCGGCGCGAACGCCACTGCCCGATCCAAAAACGCCTCCGCCTCTCTCAAATAGTTGAAAAACTTCTGCCGCCCGTTTTCGCGGACCAGTTCCGCGTGGCCGGTCCCGCGATGATCCCAAGCGAGTTCCGTGTAAAGCAGGCCTTTCAGGAACCAGGGCCACATATTGTATGGATCGGCCTCGATCCAATCGTCGAAGGAGTTCGGCTTCATACAGCGACGGACCAGTCTCGACGACAGCGCGGTTCTGCCGTCCGTCCGCTCTTTGTCGAAGAGCCGTTCAACCACATCGAATTTCCGTTCGGCGACCAGTTTCGCGGTCTCGATTTCCAAAGGGTGCTGGATGAGGGCTTCGCGCGGAAGTTTCGGGGCAACGAGCTGCAGCAGCCATTGAGATGCTAAGTTCAATAAATACATGCCGAATCTCAAAAACCACTGTCGTCGAAACGTTCTCGCTCGGCATATCGGCCATTTCGAAACTGAGCGAATTCCAAGCGATCGCCCGTCCGCCCAACAAGCGGCTGATCGATACGCTTCATGTTGATTGAAGGCGATGCCCACGCCCGTACGCCGATCGCGCCATCTCTAACTTTTTGCGCAACATCGGACAGATATTGCCGGTCGAGAAGTTGGCAGATCCTGCAAGGTTCGTCGGAATTCTTACTCATCACGCTAATTCGAATACGTTACTCTACATGTATCTCTTACTATTTTTATAATAATAATTAATTGAAATTAACTAATATTAGCATCATTTTATTTAAAATTGTTGGTATCGGGCCAAACCCCCGAGCCTGTTGTGCGGTCCGTGCGCGAAACGTAGACTTGCCATGCTGAAAAGCAAGGGAAGGCGGATATTGTGAAACAGGACCATTCATATACACCCAGTCCGGAAATTCGATCCCGCTGGCCGGAGATGTCGGGCAATGCCGTCAACGGGTTGGACGAGGAGTCCTTTCGCCAACCGAAACCGGTATTTTGGCGTACGGACGAATCGATCGCGCATCTCGAGGTCCTGCGCTATTTCTATGATCGCTATCGCGGCAACGAGCTGATCCGCAACACCCGCAAACTCTATGATGAGATGCGGGATATTGCCGAGGCCGAACAAGCCGCGCAGCCAAGTCCCGCGCCGGCGGAAGGTTGGTCGGCGGCCGTGAAGCAGGCGGCACTGAAAATCGGCGCGGATCTGGTCGGTATCTGCGTTTACGACCCGGCCTGGACATTTAACGACCGGCCGCAGCCGAAAGGTAAATGGGCCGTGGTCATGGGCTTTGCCCACGACTATGCGCAGCTGGCAGCAGCGCCCCATGAAGACGCCTATGTGGAAGTAATGATGCAGTATGCCCGCGCCGGCGGCACCGCCAAGCGGGTGACCAACTGGATTCGCGAGCGCGGTTATGCGGCGGAGGCGAAGACCGGGCCGATGACGGAAGATGTGTTGATGATCCCCGCCGCCATCGCCGCCGGGCTCGGAGAACTGGGCAAGCATGGTTCGATCATCAACCGTAAGTTCGGTGCGAACTTCCGCCTCTCCATGGTGACCACCGACCTACCGCTCGAGCCGGACGGGCCGGATGTGTTCGGCGCCGACGACTTCTGCGCCAATTGCCAGGTCTGCGCCAATGCCTGCCCGCCGGACGCGATCTACCGGGAAAAGCAGGTCGTGAACGGTGAACGCAAATGGTATGTCGATTTCGACAAATGCCTGCCCTATTTTATCGAGAACGAAACTTGCGGTCTTTGCCTCGCCGTCTGTCCCTGGAGCCGTCCGGGGATCGCCGACAACCTGGTCAAGAAGATGGCCCGCCGCCGCGCCGAAAAATCCTAGCCCAAGGGTTGCTGCGCCAGGCCCGTGACGGCGCGACGCATGATCTGGCGCGAGCGCACGGCGATCAACTCCTTCCAATTATCTTCGTCCGGATAAAAGGCGCGCCGGATCGCCGCCTTGATGGCGCGTCCCCGATCGCTGTCGAGCGCACCTTTGGCATGCAGCCAATTGTCGGCGATCAGCGCCTCCTGCACCTGCGGCATGGGATAGGTGCCGAATTCCATGGTCATGCCGGTCGAGGCAGCGGGTGCGATCTCCTCCTCGATGGCCAAGTTGACGAAACCGGACAGCGGTCGGGAGGTCGAAGTGCCAGACATCGGATTGCTCAGGCCTTCGCCATAAATCTCGTACATGCGATCGCCCGCCGGCGTGCCCGGCTCCCAACCCGAGATCATGTCGACCGCACCGTAGGCGCCGAGCCCGGTATGGAAGTCGTGCGAAGCGACGGCGCGGGCGCCCGCCACATGGTCGCGCAGGATTTGACGCAGGGTGTCGTTGCTCCAGGCCGGGGCGTTGCCGCCGAAGAACAGGCCGGTCGGATGACTGTACTGACCCCGCCCCACCGCGTCGCGCAGGGCGTCGTCTCCCCGCGCCTCGGCATAGTCCCGCATGGCGGCATTGACCTTGGCGATGCTGTCGTCGTCCCAGCTTTCGGGCAGCAGCATATCGTGGATATCGCGGTAGCCCGGATTGTCCGGATAGGGTTGATCGTGATCCAGGAAGTTGCGGTTCAGGTCGATATTGTCCTCGTTGACCCGGCGTAGCCAGGCGAAGCCATAGGGATTGACCGCGTGGACCAGGACGGCGCGGCAATCGTCCGCCAGCGCGCGATATTCGCCGGACCGGAACCAGCCGGTCAGTGCCGCCGAGCCGCAGAAGCCCTCGACGCCGTGGACGCCGCTGGTGCAGAGCAGCACTTTCCCCGCCGACGCCGGACCGTAAAGCGCCACATCCATATAGAGCGGCCGGCCGTCCGGACCAGGTAGGGGATGCCGATGCTCGACCAGTTCGGCACCGGCGACGTCCGCCGCCTCCAGGAACTTCCGCCGCGCCTGCTGGTAGTCTTGGGCAAAATAGCTGAGATAGTCGATGGTGAAATCTCCATGAAGAAATAGATTGAAACGATAAATCGCCGGCCGAAGCCGTCGGCTTCTATAGCAGCAACTGCCCGCCGTTGACATGGAGCAGCTGGCCGGTCATCTGCCGGGACTGGTCGGAGGCTAGGAACACCGCGGCGGCGGCGATGTCGCTGGGTTCGATGAGCTGGCCGAGCGGCAGCTTGGCCGCCGTCGCCGCGATTTCGTCCTCACTGGCGCCGCCACGGGGTTGGGCCGTGTCGGTCAGGCCGGGGGCGATCGCGTTGACGCGGATGCGGTGGGGCGCCAGGGCCATGGCGGCGGCGCGGGTCAGACCGACGACGCCGCCCTTGCTGGCGGCGTAATGCACGCCCAGGGGCGGGCCGCTATGAGCCGCGACGGAAGCGATGTTGACGATGGCACCGCCCCGGCCATGCGCGATCATCCGCTTCGCCGCCGCCTGGGCGCAGAAGAATCCGGCTTTCAGATTTATATCCTGAACCAGGTCCCAGTCCGCTTCCGACATCGTTAGCATCTCGACGCGTGGAAACACGCCGGCATTGTTGACCAGGATGTCGATACCGCCGAGGGCGTCCGCCGCCGCGATCATATTGCTCCGCGCGTCGGCGTCGCGGACGTCGCCGGCAACGGCGGCGGCGCGGCCGCCGGACCGCTCGATCTCCCGTACCAGCGCTTCCGCGGCGCCGGCATCGTCGAGATAATTGATCGCAACGGCAGCGCCCTCCGCCGCGAAGGCCGCCGCGATGGCGCGCCCGATCCCCTGCTGCGCGCCGGTGACCAGCGCGGTCTTACCTTCGAGTTTCATGTCGGTCGGCTCCCTTCCGAACGGGAGCATAGCGCAAGCCGGCCTTAGGCGCAGCGGCAGCGAAGATTTGCACCGCCGCAGGCAGGACGAACCCATAAATCACAAAAAAGGGGTCGGAGGGATTTTAATAGAAAGTAAAATCCCTCCGACCCCTTTTTGGGCGGCGTGTTCAGGCGCAGCGGCGGATCGGTTCGCGGTGGTCCAAATAGGCCGCCAGATGGTTGCTGAGGTCCCGCGCGTCGGCGCCGGCGCCGTCGATCAGGGAGGATTTGCGGCGGCGCAGGAAAGGCAGGCCCATGACATAGACGCCGGGCGCGTTCTCGACCACGCCGCCGTCGTGGACGATACGGCCCTTGCGGTCGAAGACCGGCAGTTTCAGCCAGCCATGGTCCGGCCGGTAGCCGGTGGCCCAGATCACGGTCTTGATCCCGGCCGCCCGCAAGTCCAACCCAAGAATAGGCTTGTCGTCGACGCGGGTCGGCGCGAACCGTTCGGGGTCCGGCACATCGCTGTCGAGACCTTGCGCTGTCGCCCAGGTATCAATGGCGGTCAGCAGCCGGTTCATCTTCAGATCCGACAGCGCGCATTGATTGCGCAGGGAGCCGGCGAACTGCGCCTTGTCGCCGTTCAGGCCGACGAAGCGGCCGACCAATTGGATGCCAATGTCCTGAAGCGCGTTCAGGTCCAGGGTCTCCGGGCCGTGGGTGCCGGCCAGCTGCAGGCTCGGCACGGCGCGGGCGCGGGCGATGTCGTCGACCTCGTCGTAACGCTCGTCGAGCACGCCGGCGGCGTCCATCCACCATTCCAGGTCGCGGCCGCGATAGGTCCTGGGCGCGCGGATATGCTCGCCGACGGCCAGCGTCACGGGCCGACCGGAGCGGTGGATCTCCTCCCCAATCTGGGTGCCCGTGGCCGAGGCGCCGACGACGAGCACGCCAGCATCGTCCAGCTGGTCGGGATTCTTGTAGGCCTTGGGGGTCAAGCTGGCGATGCCGGCCGGCAGCTCGTCGGCCAGCTTGGGTATGCAGGGCACGCTGCAGGCACCATTGGCCACGACGACCGTGCGGCAGCGCCAGTGGCCCCGGTTGGTTTCCACCCGATAGCCGTCGCCGTCGGGGCGAACGGCGGTGACCCGGGTATGGGTCCGCAACGGCGCCGAAATCGCCTTGGCGTAGCCGTCGATATAGGCAACGGTCTCCGCCATCGAGCGATAGCCGTCCGGATTAGTTCCGCCATAGCGGTAGCCGGGCAAGCGGCTTTGCCAATTCGGTGTCAGAAGTCTCAGCGAGTCCCAGCGCTCGGTCCGCCAGGAGTTCGCCACCTCGCCCCGCTCCAAGACCACATGGTCGATGGCGCGGTTGGCGAGGTGACAACTCATGGCCAGTCCGGCGTGGCCGCCGCCGATGACGATCGTTGTCGTCGTTTGCATCTCGCCCTCCCCTTATACCAAGTTTCGATAATAGCTACCTATTTGACCGGCTTTTCAGGTTTACCGGCGAGGCGCGCGGCGCGCCGTGGTATGGATACCACAAGCGGTGCGCAACGACGTCCGGTGAGCCTGAAAAGCCGGCCTCCGGTGGGGCGAGATGGCCCATCCGGTGCGTTGCGACGCTTGCCCGATACCCTGCATCGCGCGGCGCGCCGCGCCTACCGGACTGAACCATCTCGCCCCATCAAAAAGGTAGCTATTATCGAAATTTGGTATTAGGCGATGTTGCTCGGCCTTACGCGACCTCGACGGTCACGTTGGTCGGATTGGTGATGATGTCGTAGACGGCGGAGCGCTTTTGCGATTGCGCCACCAGTGCCTCGATATCTTCACGATCGGCGTCGGCGTCGATGTGATAGGTCACGCGGATGCCGTCGAAGCCGTTACGGACGTCGGCATCAATGCCCAGTATGCCTTGCAGGTCCATATCGCCCTCCAGAGTGGCGGTCACCGAGTGGAGTTGGATATCCCGGTGTTGCGCCACGGCCGCCACACCCGCGGTCAAACAGCTGGCGAGACCGACCAGGACATATTCGACCGGGGTCGCGCCATTGTCTTCCGCGGCGAAGATTTCCGGATGATCGGCATCGAAGGTGAAGGTCTTTTTGTGATGTTGTTCTTCACAGAGGCCGTGGAAACCTTCGACCGTCGAACGGCAATGGGTGCCGTTGCGCCATTCGCAGCTGGCGCGCCATTGAAATTGCGCCGCCACCGGCGCTTGCGTCAACGCCTCGCGGGCGTCCAGAAGCGCGGCGACATTGACGCCGTTATCGACGGTCGGGGTGGTGGTTGCGGTTGCGGTGCTGGTTGTTGTCATTTTTATGCTCCCCACATTTCGCGGTTGTCCGGGGTTGCCGAGCTATTATTGGTTTTATTGGCCCGGGTCCCCTGTTGAGAGATTTTCTCCGTCGCCGAAATGGCTGCCCGTTGGAAATCTCATTCATATAAATATATCAAATAGTATAATTTCCAATATGTTGAACTGATATAAAGCGCAATTTTTTTCGCGACGCGAAAATCACCGGCGAATTCAGGTTGCGATGGCCGGCGAACGTTGACTTGGTGCGGCAACGCGCTTATACAGCCGGCTGAATTCGACACCGGCGCCATAGTAGGCTGACCGGAAGCAAATGGAGTGGTCCGGTGAAACGCACCTATCAACCTTCGCGGCTCGTCCGCAAGCGGCGGCACGGCTATCGCAAGCGGATTGCCACGGTCGGCGGGCGTCGGGTGATTGCCAGCCGCCGCGCCAAAGGGCGCAAGCGCCTGTCCGCCTAGAATTGCGGTCGGACCGGCTGACCGGTCCATGTCGACCGACGTCGAAAATCCCAAAACCCCAGTCGCCTTGGGCCGTCTGCGCAAGCGGGCGGAATTCGTGCGTTTGACCCGCCGCGGCCGGCGTTGGGGGACGCCGGGATTGGTACTGCAGGTCCTGCCGCGCCGGGGGGAAGAGCCAGCGGCCATCCGCTTCGGCGTCACCGCCAGTAAAAAGGTTGGCAACGCGGTCAAGCGCAATCGGGCGAAACGCCGTCTCCGTGCGCTGGCGGGTGCTATTTTGCCGGATGCCGGGCGGCCCGGTTGCGACTATGTTCTGATCGCCCGGCCGGCGACGGTGGATCGGCCCTTTATATCCTTGCAAAATGACCTAACTACCGCTTTAAAGCGTGTGCACGAAAAGAGGCACGAGAAACGCGGACGCCATCCGAAAAGCTGAATGATTTGACCAGTGCAAAGCGAACTCCATAGCGACAATGACCGAAAACTCGGTCCACTGGCCCGGGCGATATCCTGGCTGGTGCTCGGCTACCGCTATGGCCTGGCCTGGCTGGTGCCCGGTCAATGCCGTTTCGCACCTGGCTGTTCGGCCTACGCCTTGGAAGCTTTGGCTGAACATGGGGCCTGGCGGGGCGGTTGGTTGGCGCTCAAGCGGATCGGCCGATGCCATCCCTGGGGCGGTCACGGCTACGACCCGGTGCCGCGCCGCCGCGAGCATAATTGAAAGACCCAGCGATTAAGTTATGGACGATCAAAAAAATCTCATTCTGGCCATTGTCCTGTCGATCATCATTCTGATCGGCTTCCAATATTATTTCGTCGAACCCCAACTGCCGCCGCAACAACAGCAGCAGCAGGGCCAACAGCAAGGCGCCAATGTCGATCCGAATGTGCCGGCGCCGAAGGCGGAGGGGACCGGCCAAGCGACGCCCGGCGTGCCCGGCACCGCACAGCCCAATCAGCCCGCCGCGAATCGAGAAGATGCGCTGGCCAAGTCCGCCCGCGTCACCATCGACTCAGCCCGGCTCAGCGGTTCGATTTCCCTGAAGGGCGGCCGCATCGACGACATGGCCTTGCGCGACTATCGCCAGACATTGGATCCGGAAAGCCCGAACGTCGTGGTTTTGTCGCCGCAAGGCGGGCCCAAGCCCTACTTCATTCGCTTCGGCTGGTCGACCGCCGGAAACGGCGTGGCTTTGCCGGACAACGAGACGGTTTGGCAAGCGGACCGCACCGAACTGACGCCGGGCAAGCCGGTAACCCTGAGCTGGGACAATGGAACCGGTCTGGTCTTCAAGCGAGTCATCTCCCTCGACGAAAACTACATGTTCACCGTCACCCAGGAGGTGGTGAACAATAGCGGCCAATCGCGCACTTTGAGCCCCTATGGCCTGATCGCCCGCATCGGTCTACCGGAGACCTCAGGCTTCTACATCCAGCATGAAGGCCCGCTCGGCGTGCTCGAGGGCACGTTGAACGAGATCGACTATGAAGACCTGATGGAGAAGGGTGAGGAATTTACCTCCACCGGCGGCTGGGTCGGCATTACGGACAAGTATTGGCTGACGGCCCTGGCGCCGGACGCGGCACATCCGTTCACCGCCGGTTTCCGCCATAGCCGCAACGGCCAGGACCGCTTCCAGGTCGATTATCTGCGCCCGCCCGTTGACATCGCCGACGGCGCCACCGCATCGGTGACCAATCACCTCTTCGTCGGCGCCAAGGAAGTGAAGCTGCTGGAGAAATATGCTGAGGATCTGAAGATCGAGAAGTTCGAGCTGGCGATCGATTTCGGCTGGCTGCATTTCTTGACCAAGCCCTTGTTCAAGGTGCTGAACTATTTCTACGGCCTGATCGGCAATATGGGTCTGGCGATCATCCTGCTGACGGTCTGCATCAAGATCGTCTTCTTCCCGCTCGCCAACAAATCCTACAAGTCGATGAGCAAGATGAAGGCGTTGCAGCCGGAGATCGAGAAGCTGCGGGAACGGCACGGCGACGACCGCGCCAAGCTCAACCAAGCGATGATGGCGATGTATAAGGAGCAGAAGGTCAATCCGGCGGCCGGCTGTTTGCCGATCCTGGTGCAGATCCCGGTTTTCTTCGCGCTCTATAAAGTGCTCTATGTCACCATAGAAATGCGTCACGCGCCCTTCTTCGGCTGGATCAAGGATCTGTCGGCGCCGGACCCGACGACCCTGTTCAACCTGTTCGGCCTGATCCCCTGGGACCCACCGAATTTCCTGATGATCGGCATCTGGCCGTTGGCCATGGGCATCTCCATGTATATGCAACAATTGTTGAACCCGCAGCCGGCCGATCCGATCCAGGCCAAGGTGTTCAAATTCATGCCGCTGTTCTTCACCTTCCTACTGGCGCCGTTCGCCGCCGGTCTTGTGGTCTACTGGACCGTCAACAACGTGCTGTCCATGGCCCAGCAATGGGTGATCATGAAGCGCATGGGCGTGCCCATCGGCGGCGGCACCACCGCGACCAAGAAGAAGGAAACCTGAGCCGTGACCGACGCCGGCCCGGCATTCGACGAGCCGGCGCTGGAGCGGGGCCGCTGGCTGTTCGCACAAGCTTGCGATTTTGTCATGGGTGCGGCGCAGGAGGCGCAGTTGCCGGCGCCGGCGCTGCCTGAGATCGCTTTTGCCGGCCGTTCCAATGTCGGCAAGTCCAGCCTGATCAACGCGTTGACCGGACGCAAGACCCTGGCCCGCACGTCGAACACGCCGGGGCGGACGCGGGAAGTGAATTTCTTCAACCTGGCGGATAAGCTGATGCTGGTCGATCTGCCGGGTTACGGCTACGCCCGCGCCTCGAAGACGGAGATCGCGCGCTGGAACCGTCTGATCGAGGATTATCTGAAGGGCCGGGTCAATCTGCAGCGGGTCTTCCTGCTGATCGACGCCCGCACGGTCTGAAGGATAGCGACGAAAAGTCATGGCCCTGCTCGATACCGCCGCCGTGGTCTATCAGGTGGTGCTGACCAAAGGCGATAAGGCCAAGCGCAACGCCCCCCTCGCCCAGGTCCGCGACGAGATCGTCAAGAAGCCCGCCGCCCATCCGGATATTCTGGTGACGAGTTCGCGGGACAAAACGGGCATCGCCGAACTGCGCGCCGCCGCCGCGGCGCTGGCGGATTGGTCCTGACTGGTCTATAAGCCCGCGTCATGACGAAAACGACGACAAACCACGACAGCCACCGGGGCGAACGGGCCAGGATTCTGTCCGAAGCGCTGCCATACATGCGGCGTTTCGCCGGCCAAACCTTTGTCATCAAGTATGGCGGCCACGCCATGGGCGACGACGCCCTGGCCAGCACTTTCGCCCGCGACGTGGTGCTGCTGAAACAAGTTGGCATCAATCCGGTGGTGGTGCATGGCGGCGGCCCCCAGATCGGCGCCATGCTGGACCGGCTGAAAATCCAAAGCTCCTTCGTCGAAGGTCTGCGCGTGACCGACAAGGCGACAGTGGAGATCGTCGAAATGGTGCTCTCCGGCTCCATCAACAAACAGGTGGTGACCGCGATCAACGCCGCCGGTGGGAAGGCCGTCGGCGTTTCCGGCAAGGACGCCAAACTGATCGAGGCGGTGCCGCTGCGTAAGAAGAGCGTCGATACCGACTCCAATATCGAGAAAATTCTCGACCTCGGCTTCGTCGGCGATCCCCATAAGGTCAATCCGGCGCTTCTGAAGACCTTTGAGCAGTCCCATCTGATTCCCGTCGTGGCGCCGATCGGCGTCGGCGAGGACGGGGCCAGCTACAATATCAACGCGGATACGGCGGCCGGCGCTATCGCCGCCGCCCTGGGCGCGCATAAGCTGATCATGCTGACCGACGTCGCCGGCATCCTCGACAAGTCGGGTACCCTGATTTCGGAAATCGATCCCACGGCGGCCAGCGGCCTGTTGACCGACGGCACTGTCGCCGGTGGCATGATCCCGAAATTGCAATGCTGCCTCGACGCCATCGAGGCCGGCGTCGCCGCGGCGCAGATCCTCGACGGCCGCGTGCCGCATGTTCTGTTACTGGAGATCTTCTCCGACGACGGCGGTGTCGGCACCAAGATCTTCGATCGCTGATAACCGATTGATCCAGCTTTAGTCACACCGGATCCAAGCACCATTGGCCGCGAATGCGTCGAGCGAACGAGCGGAGCCGTCTTCTGGCGTCGCCCGGCGCATGACCGGCGCCAGCCGACTGGCGATATCGAAACGCGCCGGCGATGCAAATGTGGAAAACCACTGCGCGCCCTGTTTGTTTTTCGCCAGCAACCGTTTGCTGCCCGGCGACCAGCGCAAGCCGATACCACCTTCGTTCGGATACATGACATGACCGTTGAGCAGCGTATGCGGTAAGCCGAACATGTGACCGAGTTCATGGGAGAGACGCTTTGCCGTTTCGCTCGGCGTTCCCACTTGGATCATCATCGCGCCAGCGGCGGCATTGGCGAGCCCGCGTACGGGCCCCTGATCCGGCGAGACCCATTCGCTGGCCGTCAGCAGGATGTAGAGATCGCTATCCCCACGGGCCAGCATCTTCTTCATCTCGACCGGCCATTTCCAACGGTCCTTTAGACGATGCGGGTGCAGGTGTCGGATTTCGAACCGGATCCCGACCGAACGAAACGCCGCGTTGGCCTCCCCGATAGCCGCGCGCGCCTCGGCTGGCGGCACGTCGTCGAGACCAATGGATATATGGAGTTGGCGAGGTCCGTCCGCCGGTTCCGTCTGCGCGACGATATCGCGCCGCAATTTGCCGGCGAACTGGTGATCGGCGACGATCTCCTCGGGTCGACCCGCGTAATCGGCCGGGCGCCACCGTCGCTCTCGCGTTTCTTCGGTGAGAAACCTGGCAATCTCCGTCAGCAGACCCGACGTCAAGCTCTCGCCCCAAACCGCTTTGTCCACGACGATCAAGCCTGAGCGCCCAAATGAATAGATCCGGTTGCGGGCCGGTTCGGCGGGATCGGGTTCCGCCGTCGAATAAGTGCAGCGCCGGTCGGTCAAGGCGACGACAAAATCCGGCCGACGCCGGAACGCCGTGGGGATGCCGCGCAGGATGTCGTCCCGCGTCGCCGAGACGGGAAACCTGATCTCGATCGGCGGTCCGATGAGCCCGATGGACAGGCGATACGGCCGCAGGCGGCGATTGAGCGTCCGCAGCATCTGATCGATCCGGTTCGGTTCGTAATCGTCGCCGTCGACCGCGATGCCGAGGACGAGATGCGGATGCCGCTTCAGATATTCGGTCACCGCCGAACGCTTAGCAATGGCGCGCGGTAGGATCTCGATCAGGCTGGCATAGTCGGCTCTGGCGATCAACTGCTGCAGCCGTGCGATGCCCGGGTCATGGGGATCGAGGCGCGCCAAGCTTGCCGCCCGATCTTGCAGGAGATCGATCTGCCATTTCATGGCGTCCTTGTAGATCGCGTTGACGGTAACGTTGACGACATACAGACCGAGCAGAATTCCAACGGTCAGATACAGACGGTGCCGGGGCGAGCGCTTTGCCACCGCCCGCCGCCAGGGCCAGTCCGTCGTCAGCTCATCGTTATCGCCGGTTTGAACGTCGCGTCTCCGGAACAGCGTGAACATGTTCGGTGGGTCTTGGCCGAGGTACCCCCGCCAAGACCCAACCGAATGTTAGCCGAACCGTCTTTAGGAGGGAACCTAACGCAAATTGCGCACATACCCGGCCGCCGCTTCGAACCGAGCCGGAGATCGGCGGGTCAGATGAAGATGACGAAATCCTCGTCCGTCAGGTCGGCAATGACATCGTCCTCATCGACGATGAAGGTGTCGGCACCGGCGCCACCGTGGAGAACATTCGCGCCCGGGCCGCCGTTCAGCGTGTCGTCGCCGAGATTGCCGTAGAGCGTATCGTTGCCTTGGTTGCCGAACAGAATATCGTTGCCCTGGCCGCCATACAGCACATCGTCATTCTGGCCGCCATAAAGGAAATCGACGTCCAGATTACCGTAGATGATATCGTTATGCAGATTCCCGTAAACGATGTCGGCGTGCTGACCGCCGAAAATGACGTCCAAATCCTGGCCGCCGAAGATGACGTCGAGACCCTGATTGCCGTAGATCAGGTCGTTGCCCAGATTGCCGTAAATCAAGTCGTTGCCATCGAAGCCGAAGCCCAAGTCATCGCCGCCGAACATGTGGAAGATGTCGTCGAACAGGCTGCCGTTGAAGATGTCCGCATTCGCGAAATAATCGCCAAATACTTCAGCGCCCGAGATATCGAGGAAGTTCTGGCCCGTCGTGATGCTGATATTGTCGAAACTGAAAAACGGCTGGTTGGCCCCATTGAGCCAGGTCACGGAGTGCAACGTCAGCTCGGTGCCGGATACCGCGTAACTCATCTCGACGAAATAAGTCTGATTGTTGACGTCGATCACCTCGATCCGCGTCGACGTTTCTGTAGAGGTGACGATGTTCACGGACATGGTCTGGCCGAACATAGTGAAGACGGCACCGGTCGGCGTGACATTGATGGCAAACTCGCCCGGATCAAATACAACCATTTATAGACTCCTAATATACTTAGAACACGCAAATTTTGGTATTTGTATATCCTTTCGGAGATCGGGCAAATACAAAAAATATCTAAATTTTTAGCAATCAATGCTTAAGGTTAACGCGTCTTTACTGGCGTCATCTACAACTAGAGCAGATTTATCGAACACAGATTCATTTACGGGATTCCCGTTTGAGCCGTTCCATGATTCTATCTTTGCGTTGATTCGCAAGGAGGAACAATGTCTCAAAGTTACAGCACAGACCTGCGCCAACGGGTACTTTCCGCGATTTCGGGTGGTCTCTCAACTCATAAAGCAGCGGCTCGTTTCGATATTGGCGTGTCGACGGCAGGTCGCTGGTATCGCCGCTATCGAGATTACGGAGAAACGGAGGCGCGCAAGCAGGGGCAACCTGGCGGCTCCAAACTTGATCGTCATGAGGACTATATTCTGGGCCTGGTCGCGGACCGGCCGGACATCGCACTCTACGAGATCGCCGAGCGCCTTGAGGCGGAGCACAACGTCTCGGTCTGTCCGGCAACGGTCTGTAATTTTTTCAAGAAGCGCGGTATCACGTTCAAAAAAAGACAGCGCATGCAGCGGAACAAGAACGCGCGGACGTGAAAGCCCGGCGCGAACTCTGGTTTGAGGCTCAGCCCGACCTTGATCCCGAAAAGCTTGTCTTTGTCGATGAAACCGGCGCCTCCACCAAGATGGCGCGGCGGCGCGGACGGTCCAAACGGGGCGAACGCTGCCGCGACGCCATTCCCCACGGGCATTGGAAAACAACCACTTTTACCGCCGGGTTGCGTCTCGACAGCTTGGTCGCACCCATGGTGCTGGATGGGCCGATGAACGGCGACGCCTTTATCGCCTACACCGAACAAGTGCTTGCCCCGGAACTCAAGCCGGGGGATGTGGTCATCATGGACAACCTGCCCGCCCACAAAGTCACCGGCGTCAGGACGGCAATCGAAAAGGCCGGTGCGCGTTTGCTCTACCTCCCGCCATATTCACCGGACTTCAACCCTATCGAAAAGGCATTCTCGAAACTCAAGGCGGCGCTGAGAAAAGAAGCAGCCCGGACAATCCCAGAATTATGGAAGGTGATTGGACAAGCTATCGACGAATTCAAAGCCAGTGAGTGTAAAAACTACTTCACCGCATGCGGATATGAACCGGAGTAAAGTGAATCTGCTCTAGTCCTCGCAGCCTTACGCCGCCTCGCTCTTTTCCGCGCAAGCCTCAGGAATAGATCTCCGGAAATCCGCGCAAAAAAAGGGGTCGGAGGGATTTTCTTATGCGGTAAATCCCTCCGACCCCTTTAATATCTGTTTGTTTTCAATTATTTGATGATGAAAAAGCGAAAATTCCCTCCGACCCCTTTTTCCAAAGCCCCTTATTCGCGCGAGCGTTTAGGAAAAGGTCTCCAGGTGCCAGTTCATCTGCTTCTCGTCCATGGGATAGTCCAAGCCGCCCTTCGCATTGACGATGGCTTGCGGCGGCACATGACCGATTTGCGTCTGCATACGTAACGCCGTGCGCATACTCAGGCCGGCGCGCCAGCTCAAGGCGGTGATGACATGACCGTTGCGCGTGCCGAGGATGCGGCGCACGGTGGCGTTCGGCATTTTGCCTTTCAGCGCCAGGGCCTCGATGACGAAGTCCCGTTGTCCCGCGGCGATCGAATCCTGCATCACTTCGTCATCGATCATGTCTTGCTCGAACATGCGGCGGGCGCGGTCGACGTCATAATCCTGGCCTTCGCCCGTGGTCTCGTCCAGACGCTTGCGGACGGCGCCGCGGATTTCGTCGATCACATCTTCCGGCAGGTCGTTGCGCCGCGCCAGAACCTCGACAAGCGACGTCGCGACGAAGGTGGCGATGCGCCGCACCGCGCGGATGGAGAGCTCTGGCCGCAGCACCAACGGCTCATGCCAATTGTCGATATTCTCCGCATTGTCGACGACGAAGTCCAAGGTCTCCTCGCGGATCTGCGCGCTCTTGTTGGCCAGCAGGCTGGCGACCGCGGGCACGTCCAAGGTCGCCACCAGCGCGTCGGAGACGTCGCCGGACAAGCCTTCGCGGCGGGAAATCGCGCTCAACGCGTCCTGGGCGGTGCCGGCGGCGATGATTTCGATCAGGTCGGAATCGCTCAACAGCGGCGAATATTCCAGCACGGAGGTGGAGACGATGGTCTCCACATCCCGCGCCAGCTTCAGGACGATATGTTTCGGAATATTGTCCGCGTGCTTGATTTCCTCGGCGATGATGGCGCGGACCCGCGGTAGCTGATCGTTGGCCAGCGCGTCCAGAACCTGCAGCGTGATTTCCCGTACTCGATCGAGCTCGTCGGGCGCCATGTCCGGCGCCAGGCGACCGATCTTGCGGGCCAGGTCGGCACGCACATCTTCCTTTTCGTCTTCGGTCAGTAGGACGTCGGCCTGGACCGGCGTTGCCGGATTGGCGGCGACGGCCCGACGCACGTCCTCGGACGAATCCTCCGCCAGGAAGTACAGGATCTCCGGTCGCGTCGACGGATGTCCGGCCAATTGCAGGCGGATGGCGGGATCCGGATCTTGGACCATTTCCTTCTGCTGCTCGTAGGTCAAGTCGTCCATAATCTCGACGGACGTACGCGCGCGGCTAAACAGGCGTGTCAGCATCTCAGCTTCCCGATTCCGTTTCGATATCGTCGATGGTGGCGATCTTTGCCGTGCCCTTGCCTGCCCATTTGGCGCGGTAGAGGGCGGCGTCTGAGACCGCATACAGGGTTTTCAAGTCGATGTCGGATTCCGGATGGGCCACCGCAATTCCGATGGAAACGTTCAACTGCTTGTCCGGCCGGCCCGAATAGCATTGCAGCTCCTGGAACGCCTCGATCACGTAGCGCGCTTTCGTCATCGCGCCCTCCTCGTTGACGTCGTCGAGCCAGACGGCGAACTCGTCGCCGCCAATCCGCGCACTCAAGTCGGTCACCCGGCTGCCTTCTTTCAGCATTCTCGAAAACGCTTTCAATACGGCGTCGCCATCGGCATGGCCGCGTTCGTCATTGACCGCCTTGAAATTGTCCAGATCGAAATACAACATCGCGCCCGACGACTTAGTGCGGGCCACGCGGGCCAGCCGGATCTCGACCTCATCGTCGAAGGCGCGACGGTTGAACAATCCCGTCAGCTCGTCCGTGCGTGACAGGAGGATCAGCCGGTCCTGCGCTTCCGCCTGGGCGAGCGCGACGCCGATATGGTTGGCCACCGACGCGACCAGCGCCCGTTCCTCTTCGGTCCAGTCGCCGGCGATCTTGGTCCGGGCGATCGCCGTGTAGCCTTTCTGCGTCTCGCCATGTCCGCAGCGAACGATGCAAAGGTGCCAGCCGTCCTGGACGCGTTCGATCCAATCCCGTTCGTCCGTTTCGGCGACGAGATCGGAGATGATGTCCTGCACGCGGTCGTCCAGATCGGAGGGGCAGCCGAATTGGGCAAGCCGCTCCAAGCCGCCGGATTGATCTTCGCCGAGGATCCAGCAATAGGGGACCTCCAGGGCTTCGGCGAGGGCGCCAGCGGCCGCGGACAGCATCGCGTCGGCGGTCAACTCGTTGTGGATCTCATCGGCGACGCGCTTGACCAGACGGTCGCGGGTCCGTGTGCGCTCCAGCGCTTCTTCCTGGGCTTTCTGTTCCGTGATGTCGCGGCAGACGCCGCGCGCGCCGCGCCAGGCGCCATTGCTTTCCCGCACCGGCACGCAAGACACGCGCATGACGACGACGTCGCCATTGGCATGGCGCAGCAAGATTTCCTCGTCGATCAGTTCGACATGGGATTCGAACGGGTTGGCGCGGACCTCGATCCCCTCCTCGTACAGCAAATCGCGGCCGAGCCGGCCGTTCAATTCGATCGCCGTATAGCCGATCGCGCCCCGGGGCGAAACGTAGCTAAAGCTGCCGTCGAGCTTGGTCTCCCAAGCGAAATCGGAAGAGCAGGCAACCAAATCCTTGTACAGACGCCGTGAAGCGACCAAAGCGTTGGAGAAGTTATGCTCCAGTGTATCGTCGCGGGCCAACAGCAAGACGTGACGGCCCTCTACCGTAGGGGCGGGGATCACCGAGACATCGAGAATCAAATGCCCTTCGCCCGACGGTACTGAAACGCGCAATCCGACATGGCGGTTTTCCGCGAGGCAGGTCAGGATCGCCGACCTCAACTGATGGCCTTCCATCCGTTCCGCATGCTCGATAATAGGCCGGGCCGTGGCGTTCGAGTAAGCGACCGCACCCTCCTCGTTCCAAACCACGGCCGCCTGCGGCGAGCCTTTCACCAGCGCCGCCAGCCAAGCCAGACCCACGCCGTCGTCCGCCGGCGAGGCATACTCGTCGGCCCCGACAATCTGGGCGTCGTGCTGATCGCTTAGCGACACGTTTCTACATCCTCGCAACCGCGCGTTAACGCAAAACTCATTGACCCTATGGTCGCGGGGATATTAGACCGGGGACTCTTAATTTAGTCTTTAACGCAACGCCGACGAATTGTTACGGCGAAATGGGGTAGCGGATGACGACTGATAATCGTTCGGGCAGTGCGCCCGATCACGCGGCGTTGGCGCGTTGCGCTCATTGGATTTTCGATCTGGACAATACGCTCTATCCCTCCGACAGCTATCTGTTCCCCCAGATTTGCGCCCGCATTACCGCCTTCGTGCAACGCCGCATGTCCCTTGACGCGGAGGCCGCTTATGCCTTGCGCCGCCGCCTCTATCTCGAACATTCGACCACGTTGCGCGGTTTGATGATCGAGTTCGACGTCGATCCGGACGACTATCTCGATTACGTGCACGACATCGACGTAAATGTCCTGATGCCCAACCCGGCCCTCGACCAGGCCCTGGCGGCACTGCCCGGCGACAAAGTCATCTTCACCAACGGCACGGAACCCCATGCGGAGCGTATCTTGCAACGGCTCGGCATCCGGGCGCATTTTTCCGCGATTTACGACGTCGTCGCCGCCAACTATGTGCCGAAGCCGGACATAACGATCTATCACGATATGATTGACCAGCATGGTATCGAGACCGAAGGTGCCGTCATGGTCGAGGACATGGCGGTGAATTTGGCCCCGGCGGCCGATCTCGGGATCACTACGGTTCTGGTCTGCGAACCGGAGGACGAGCGCCACGATCACGTCGATTTCCATGTCGAAGACCTGACAAAGTGGCTTGAATCCCTGGCCAATAGCTGACAAAAACCTCCCGCCGGCGCGCCGGTCGGCGGTTGCGTTTTCGGAGAGGGATAGATGGACAGGAAGAGCCTGGAGGCGGCGATCGAAGCCGCGTGGGAAGATCGCGAGAATATCGGGTTGGAGACCGGCGGGGCCGTGCGCGAGGCGGTCGAGACCACCCTGGCGGCCATGGACCGCGGCGAGTTGCGGGTCGCCGAGAAGGTCGCCGGCGAATGGCAAGTCAATCAATGGGCCAAGAAGGCGGTGCTGCTGTCCTTCCGTCTGAACGACATGGCACCGATACCCGGCGGTCCGGGCGACGGGACCGCCTGGTTCGACAAAGTCGATTCGAAATTCAAGGGCTGGGACGACGCGCGGTTCCGCGCCGCCGGCTTCCGCGCGGTACCGAACTGCATTGTCCGCCATTCCGCCTATATCGCGCCGGGCGCGGTACTGATGCCGTCCTTCGTCAATCTCGGCGCTTATGTGGGCGAGAACACCATGGTCGACACCTGGGCCACGGTCGGCAGCTGCGCCCAGATCGGCCGCGACTGCCATCTTTCCGGCGGCGTCGGCATCGGCGGCGTGCTGGAGCCGTTGCAGGCCAATCCGGTGATCATCGAGGACAATTGCTTCATCGGCGCCCGCTCCGAAGTGGTCGAGGGCGTGATCGTGGAGGAAGGCGCCGTGCTCTCCATGGGCGTGTTCGTCAGCGCCTCGACCAAGATCGTCGACCGCGCCACCGGCGAAGTGCATTACGGCCGCATCCCGTCCTATTCCGTGGTCGTGCCGGGCAGCCTGCCGTCGGTCGGGCCGGACGGCAATTCGGGGCCGAGCCTCTACTGCGCCGTGATCGTCAAGCGGGTCGACGCGCAGACCCGCTCGAAGACCTCGATCAACGACCTGCTGCGCGATTGAGGACGCCGTCATGTCCGCCGGCGCCAAACCCGATCCGCTGGCCCTGGCCCAGGACCTAATCCGCTGCGCCAGCGTCACGCCGGTGGAAGGCGGCGCACTCGATCTGTTGGAAGCGCAATTGGGTGCCTTGGGTTTCGTCTGCCATCGCCTGCCGTTCAGCGAAGACGGCACGCCCGATGTGGACAATCTCTATGCCCGCTTCGGCGACGGTCAGCCCAATTTCTGCTTCGCCGGCCATACCGATGTGGTGCCGGTCGGCGACGACGGTGCCTGGAGCGTCGACCCCTTCGCCGGCACGATCCGGGACGACCGGCTTTGGGGCCGCGGCGCCAGCGACATGAAGGGGGCGATCGCCGCCTTCGTCGCCGCCGCGGCCGCGTTCCTCGACGACCGCGGCGACGCTTTCGACGGCTCGATCAGCCTGCTGATCACCGGCGACGAGGAAGGACCGGCGATCAACGGCACCGTCAAGGTGCTCGACTGGATGGCCGAGGCGGGTCAGCATATCGATCATTGCCTGGTTGGCGAACCGACCAATCCGGAGGAACTCGGCGAGATGGTCAAGATCGGCCGCCGCGGCAGCCTGACCGGCAAGCTGACCGTGCGCGGGATCCAGGGTCATGTCGCCTATCCCCATCTTTCGGACAATCCGGCGCCCCGTTTGATCAAGGTCCTGGACGCCCTGAACGACCGCGAGCTCGATCCCGGGACGGCGCATTTCCAACCCTCCAATCTGGAGATCACCACCATCGATATCGGCAACCCGGCGACCAACGTGATCCCGGGCCAAGCGACGGCGGTGTTCAATATCCGCTTCAATACCGCCCATACGCCGAATGGCCTGAAGGATTGGATCCGGTCGGTCTGCGACACCCATGGCGGCGACTATGAACTCAGCTTCGTGCCCGGCGGGTCGGAGCCTTTCCTGACCGAGGAGAGCGGCTTCACGCGCATCGTCGCCGGCGCCATCGAACGGATTTGCGGCCGGCCGCCGCAGCTCTCCACCACCGGCGGCACGTCGGACGCCCGCTTCATCAAGAATGTCTGTCCGGTGGTCGAGTTCGGCCTGATCGGCCGCACCATGCATCAGATCGACGAGCATGTCGGCACCGGTGATGTCCGGAACCTGAGCCGGATCTACCGACATATCCTGGACGATTACTTCGCGGCGGCGCCATGACTTGGTCGGAGGAAATCTTCCGTTCCCTGTTCGCGCTCTGGCGCATTCTCAAATTCGATCCCCAGGCGCCGGCCTACTTCAATCTGACGGAACAGGGCTTCTGGCGCTCCTTCCTGGCCGCGGCGGTCGCTAATGTCGTGGGACATGCGATGTTGCAGCCCCTTCTGGCGTTGGCGCCGGCGGAGGTTCGGCCGGTCGATCTGAATGGCGTGCTGATCCGCGAAATCGCGGTCGGCTTCGTGATCATGGTGGTCTTCCCGTTGCTGATGGTGCCGGTCAGCCGGATGCTCAATCTGGACCGCAATTACGTCACCTATATCATCGCCTGGAACTGGTCCAGTTGGGTGATGCTGATCCTGCTGGTGCCGATCAGCCTCTTCGCGTTGGTCGGCTTGCTGTCGTTCGGCGTCGTCGGATTGCTGCAGTTGATCCTGTTCGTGGTCGCCGTATTCGTCGGCATCCTGGTCGCCCGCGCCGCGCTCGAATGCAACGGCTTCGTTGCGGCGGGTCTGATGCTGCTGGAATTCGTCCTGGCCCGCTTCCTCTTCGCGCTGGTCCCCTGAAACCCGCGGTACGGAAATCAAAGGGTCAGACCCTTTGAATAAGGACTATTCTGAAATCCGCCAGTTTTCTGCGGATTCCGAGCTTTTCATTAATCAAAGGGTCTGACCCTTTGATTTCGGGATTGCCGCGATCGGCGGGGTGGGCATGGCGCCGCGGCGGTTAGTCATAGTCGACGCGAGCGAGGTAGAGGCCGTGAGCCGGTGCCACGGGGCCGCAGCGGCGGCGGTCGGCGGCGGCCAGCGCGGCGGCGAGATCGTCGGCGGACCAGCGGCCGCGCCCGACCTCCGCCAAGCTGCCGACCATGGAGCGGACCTGGTTATGCAGGAAGGAGCGGGCACCGGCCTCAATATGGATTTCCCGGCCGACCCGGCGCGCCGTCAGCGTGTCGAGGGTCTTCTCCGGCGATTTGGCCTGGCATTGCGCGGCCCGGAAGGTGGTGAAGTCGTGATGGCCGGTCAGCCGTTCCGCCGCCACCGCCATGGCGGCAACATCGAGCGGCCGGCCGACCCGCCAGACCCGGCCGCGATCCACGGTCAGCGGCGCCCGCCGGTCGACGATGCGGTAGAGATAATGCCGGGCCGTCGCCGAGAAGCGGGCGTGAAATTCCTCGCTGACCTCGGCCGCCTCGAGCACCGCGATCGGCGCCGGCTTGAGGTGGAAGTTCGCGGCGTCGCGCACCTTGCCCGCTTCCATCTTCCTCGGCAGGTCGACATGAGCGACCTGACCCAGGGCATGCACGCCGGCATCCGTGCGCCCGGCGGCGAAAAGCTGCACCGGACCGCCGGCGAAGGCGGCGATGGCCTCCTCCAAACTCTGCTGTATCGAGGGGCCGTTGTCCTGGCGTTGCCAGCCGACATAGTCGCTACCGTCATATTCGATGGTCAGCCGGTAGCGCGCCATGATCCACCTCGGGGTCAGCCGAACTCGGAGCCGGCGCCGAGCGGATAGCCGCGCAGGAACGCGTCGGCGTCCATCGCCCCCTTGCCGCCGCGCTGCAGGACGGTGACGCGCAAGGCGTCACGGCCGCAAGCGACCAGCAGGCGGTCGTCGAGCAGGGTGCCCGGCGCTTTGCCGTGGCTCATTGGCTCCGGCCGGCCGCCGAGTATCTTCAACCGCTCCCGCCCCAGCCGGGTCCAGGCGCCCGGGAAGGGAGAGAGGCCGCGGACCTGCCGGTCGATCCAGTCGGCGGGCAGCTCCCAGTCGATTTCGGTTTCCCGCCGGTCGATCTTCATGGCGTAGCCGCTCTCCCCCTCCTGCACCTGTGCGGTCAGATCGCCGGCTAGGATCGCCGGCAGGGTCTCGATCAGCAGCTCGGCGCCGAGGGTGGCCAGGCGGTCATGCAGGTCGCCGGCCGTGGTCTCGCCGGTGATCGGCGTTTCCCGGCAGGCATAGACGGGCCCCGTATCCAGACCTTCGTCCATCGCCATGAGGCAGACCCCGGTTTTCTCGTCGCCGTTCATGATGGCGCGTTGGATCGGCGCCGCGCCGCGCCATTTCGGCAGCAGGGAAGCGTGGATGTTGAGGCAGCCGAGCCGCGGCGCCGCCAGCATGTCGGCGGGCAGGATCAGGCCATAGGCCGCCACCACCGCCAGGTCGGCGCCGAGATCGGCGAATAGCCGACGGTCGAGCGGCGTCTTGAACGAGGCCGGCGTCCGCACGGGAATCCCGGCTTCCTCGGCCAGGCGGTGCACGGGGCCGCGCCGGGTCGTCTGGCCGCGCCCGGCGCGTCGCGGGGGTTGCGAATAAACGGCCGCCATTTCGTAGCCGGCGTCGATCAGCGCCGCCAGGGCCGGGCAGGCGAAATCGGGCGTGCCCATAAAAATCAGTTTGGCTTGGCTCATGGCAAGTCTCGACGCCGCCGAATTCAAACGGCGGCCTTCTGCCGCTTCGCTTTGGTCAGCTTGCGCAGAATCATGTTTCGCTTCACCGCCGACAAATGATCGACGAACAGCACACCTTCGAGATGGTCGAGTTCATGCTGAATGCAGCGGGCAAGCAATTCATCGGCTTTCAGACTGGCCGGCTTGCCGTCGAAGTCGAGATACTCGACCTCGATCTCGTTGGGGCGGTCGATTTCCGCGTAATGCTCCGGCAACGAAAGACAGCCCTCGTCGTAACTTACCAGATTGTCGGAAAACCAGGTGATCCGCGGATTCACCATATAGATCGGTTGGCGCGCCTCCTCCTCCTTGGCGACATCGACGACGACGATACGCTTGGGAATACCGACCTGGATTGCCGACAGGCCGACGCCGGGCGCAGCATACATACTTTCCAGCATATCCCGCATCAGCCGACGCACCTCGTCGTCGACCCGGTCGACGGCGCTTGAAATCCGCTTCAGGCTTTTGTCGGGGGCGGTGATGATCGGCAGCAGGGCCATGGGCGGTTCCCGTTGTTGAATAGAGCCGCTTGGTAATGCAGGCGCGCCGTTATCGTCAATAGCGCTATACTTCAACCGATTCGCAAGTTGGTAGGCGTTCGGTATGGCGTTCATAGAGCAGATCCCGCCGGAGATCCTGATACCGGTCGGCGCGGCGGCGTTCATCGGGTTGCTGTTGTTGCTGCTTTATCTGCGTCAGGACGCGGCCCGGCGCGCGGCTGACGCGCGAATCAGCATGCAGATGCGGGAGTTTTCGGATTCCACCCGCGCCCTGGCCGATTTGCAGCGGGAGTTCGCCGGCCGCCTGGACCAATTGTCGAGCCAGTCGACCTCCGCCCAAGCGCAGCTGAGCCGCAGTCTGCAGGAGCGGATGGACGGGATTTCCAAGCGGGTCAGCGACAGCCTGCAGGCGAGCAGCGAGAATACGGCGAAATCCCTGGGTCGGATCGGCAAGCATCTCGAAGTCATCGACCAGGCGCAGCAGAATATCGCCGATCTCAGCGGTCAGGTGGTGGGGCTGCAGGAAATTCTCAGCAACAAGCAGGCCCGCGGCGCTTTCGGCGAGGTGCAGCTCGAAAATCTGGTGCGCGGCATTCTGCCGCCCTCGGCCTATGTCTTCCAAGCGGGATTGAGCAACAAGCGTCGGGTCGATTGCCTGATCCAACTGCCGAATCCGCCGGGGCCGATCTGCATCGACAGCAAGTTCCCGCTGGAGAGTTATCGCCAACTGCGCGACGCCGGCGACGAGGCCACACAGAAACGGGCGGCACGGGACTTCCGCCAGGCCGTCTTGAAGCATGTGAACGACATCAAGGAACGTTACATCGTGCCGGGGGAAACGGCGGAATCGGCCTTGCTGTTTTTGCCGTCGGAAGCGGTCTATGCGGAACTGCACGCGAATTTCACGGATGTGGTCGAGCAGTCCTACCGGGCCCGGGTCTGGATCGTCTCGCCGACCACATTGATGGCGACCCTGAACACGGTGCGGGCCATCCTCAAGGACGTGCGCATGCGGGAACAGGCCGGCGTCCTCCAGGCGGAAATCCAGAAGCTGATGGAAGACGTGGTGCGCCTCGACGACCGCATCGGCAAACTGCACCGCCATCTCGCCCAAGCCGACGCGGATTTGAAGCAGATCGCCACCTCCACCGGCAAGGTGATCCGCCGCGCCGAACGGATCGAGGAACTGCAATTCGACGAACCCGTCGCGGAGCAAGCGCTCGGCCACCCTCTCCCGCCGCCCCAAGCCGCGGAATAGCCCCCGCCACCCAAAAAATCTCTCCGACCCCTTTTTGGATCTGTAAAAAGGGGTCGGAGGGATTTTATAATATATTTAGTTTGTACTGGCTAGTAATTTTCTCTATGATTGTGCCATCACACCGTGATAGAGGCGATTATGCCGAGACCACCCCGTCTGTTTTTAGAAAACGTCCCTCAGCACGTGACCCAGCGCGGCAACAATCGCCAGGATGTCTTTTTCGCACCGGCCGACGGCGATGCCTATTTGCGGTTGTTGCGGCAAGCCGCCGAACGCTATGGCTGCGCGATCCACGCCTATGTGCTGATGACCAACCACGTCCATCTATTGGCGACACCGGCGCGCACGGACAGCCTACCGAAGACGATGCGTTGGGTACATAGTTGCTATGGCCAATACATCAATCGAACCTATGACCGCACCGGCGGCCTGTGGGCGGGGCGCTATCACGCGGCCTTTGTCGACGACGACCGCTATGTGCTGACCTGCTATCGGTATATTGAACTCAACCCGGTGCGCGCCGGGCTAGCCGAGGCGCCGACCGAATATAGATGGTCGAGCTGCCGGCATAATGCCCAAGGCGCAGCTGATCACCTGGTGACACCGCATCCCGTGTTTGCGGACTTTATCGGACCCGACGGCGGGGACCGTGCGGCCTACCAGGCGCTGCTGGCTGAGGGGTTGAGCGCGGATCAGCTCAAGGACGCGCGGGCCAGCACCCACGCGCGGCGCTATTTCGGCGGCGAGAGTTTCCGTCGTCGGCTCGACGATCATTTCGGCACGGCGTTTGACCGCCCCCGCGGCCGCCCGCGCCAGGCCGAGCTGATGCCGGACGAATCAGACAATTAATTCCCTCCGACCCCTTTTCTGATATCGAAAAAGGGGTCGGAGGGAATTAAAATTGGCGCGAATATCCAGCATAAATATGTTCAATCCTTTGAAATAACGGGAAAACCCAGGAAAAATCCCTCCGACCCCTTTTCAATCCCATTTGTTCACCCTTAAAGGGCGGGACAGGAACTGGCAGTGTCGGGCGGACGAGTTGGCTGCGTTGTTTGGTGTAGTGCGGCTCGTATCGGGTTATGGCTGCCCTCTAATGACATAAGCGTGGAAAAAAACGACATATATATCATTTCGATATATTGCAAAAAATTCTATTATGCTTAAATCTATGTCCACAGAGAGAAGAAAAGCCAAGCCTCATTGTTCGGAGTTGAGGCGAGCCGACGGAAAAGGACGAAAGAGAAATATGATAAAAGAAGCCTCGGTTTGGTTCGCATCCTGGTTGTTCGGTCTGGTGGCCTTGGGCGTGGTGCAGCTGTTCGGTATCTGCACGGAAAGCGTCGCCGCCGACCGGGAAGCCGCGGTCTACTACGCGCCGACCCACACGGTCAGCACCTATCAAGATGCCAGCGGCGAGTATTCGATCGCTTCCCCGAACCTGCGTCTCGTGATCGCCAAGTAAGCGTTAAGTAAGCCTCGTGCAGGCATAGAGTAAGCGTACCAGCGTAACTGACGGGTGTCCTAAACCCTGTATGAGTTAATCACCAAACCCGTTCAACAAGCGGCCGTCCCCTCCCGGCGGCCGCTTTTATTTTGGCGTCGGCGCGCCCTCTTCCTCAGCGGTTGCGATGGCTTTGGCGAGGGCGGTGGCGTAGCGGGAGGCGAGGTTTTTGTCCTTGTAAACGGCCCGTTGTTCGAGTTGGCGGGTTAGGAAAGCGTCGTTGATCCGCCGCTGTCGGCGGATGGCGTCGGCCGCGCCGGGAAGATCGTCGCTCGCGGCCAGACAGGCGGCCAGGATAACATGGTTGGCGGGCGCCGTGGGTTGGCGTTGGATGGCCAGGCGGGCATATTCCGCCCCTTCGTCAAAACGATCCAGTGCGAAACACGCAAATCCCAACGACGCCTGCATGAAGCCCAGCCAATAGTCGCGCGGGCTGAGGCGCATCGCTTCGCGGATATGATCATACCCGGTCTCGGGATCGCCGGTGCTGGTTTTCACGACGCCGAGCAGAACCAAGCTCATGGCGCAATTGGGATTGAGATCGTAGGCATAAGCCAAATTGGCGGCGGCGGCGTCAACATCCTGCTCGATATAGCTGATCCAGCCGAGCGCCTGATAGGCGCGATGATCATTGCGGTCCAGGGTCCGCAGCTTCTCCGCCGCCGCGCGGGCGCGTTTCAGCCAATCGCCGGCGTCGCCGCCGCGTTGGGCGAAGGCGCGGAGGAAATTGCCGACCGCGATAGTATGCCAGGCTTGACTGCAGCGCGGGTCCATGGCCGCCGCGGTTTCGGCCAGATCGAGGCCCTTTACATACAAGGACGGGTCCTGTTGGCTGCGCGATTGATCCAGCAGAGCCCGCGCCTTCCACGCCAGGTCCAACGCTTGCGGATTTTCGGAAGCGCCATGCTCCGCCTGCCGCATTTGTTGGAGATTGATTTCGGGCGAGATCTCGTTGACGATCTTGCGGGTTATGTCGTCCTGCAGGGAATAGATTCGGTCGCGCGCACCGTCGTACCGCTCCGCCCAGAAGGTATCGCCCGACACCGCCGGCGCCAGCTGCGCGAAGACCCGAATATCGTCGCCGGCCCCGCCAATGCTGCCCTGAAGGACATAGTCGATCCGAAGATCGTCGGCGATCTGGGCCAGATCGACGTCCCGGCCCCGATATTGGAAGCTCGATCCCCTCGAAATCACCGTCAGATTCTTGAAGCGGGACAGCGCGGTGATGATGTCGTCCGCAAGGCCGTCGCAAACATAGGTCAATTCGTCGTCGCCATTCAGGTTGGCGAAGGGCAGCACCGCGACCGCCGGCCGGCCGTCCCGTCCCGAACCGGATGGGACCTTGGACTGCGCCGTGCCCCCGCTATTCATGACCGAGACGTCGGCGATAAACCGGAAGCCCTGGCCGCGCACGGTCTTGATGAAGCGCGGTGCCTTGGCGGTGTCGCCGATGGCGCGGCGGACGCTCAGCATACAACTGCTCAAGGTGGCGTCGCTGACGGTCACGTCGGGCCAGGCGGCGTTCAACAAATCGTCGCGGGTCACAATCCGATCGGCATTGCCGACCAAACTGCTGAGAACGTCGAAGACTTTGTTCCGGGTCGGCACGACCGTTCCGCCGCGGCGCAATTCGCGACGCTCCACATCCAAAACGCAATCTTCGAAATAATACTTCATCGGCGGAGGAGGTTATTTAAATAAGTAATGTCTAAATTAAAAAATAGCTCAGCGCTCACGGCAACATTCGTCAATAGAACGGGCCGATAATTCTAGCCCAGTCCAACATTGCAAGAAAATAGCAAGTTAATAGCAGAAATTTTCAGGTTTTTTGCAGACCAATGTCAAGCGAACCGGGACAAAACCTGTTTCCTTATCCTGAGAGCTCGCCACCTATTGCGACTAAACGCGTGAGCGGTCCAGACCGTGGGTATCGAGCGGGAAGATGGGATAAATGGAGTTTTTGGCATGGTTTCTCTCCTTGGCAGCAATGGCGGCGACAGTCTTTCGGGTTCGGCGACGGATGACACCATTCTCGGGCTATCCGGCGACGACAGCCTCGCGGGTCTGGCCGGTGCGGACTTGATCTACGGCAATCAGGGCGCGGATATTTTGTACGGCAATCTGGGGCGGGACACGCTTTACGGCGGCCAACATCGGGACCTGCTGTTCGGCGGCCAGGATAATGACGTGCTGTACGGCAATTTGGGCGACGACGAGCTGCACGGCAATATGGCCATGGATACGCTCTATGGCGGCCAGGGCGCCGATCTCTTGTACGGCAATCAGGGCGCCGATGTGATCCATGACGGTCTTGGCGACGACACGGTTTATGGCGGTCAGGGCGCGGATACCATCGTCGCCGGTGCGGGCCGAAATCTACTGTTCGGCAATCTCGGCGACGATTTTGTCGATCTGCTCGACGCCACAGCGGATCAAACCGTCTATGGCGGCGGCGGCAGCGACACGGTGCTGATCACCGCCGACGCCACGACCACGACGACCGGCGACGGCGCAATAGTCGTCAACAGCGTCGCGGGCGACAGCTACACGTTGATCGACGTCGAGCACGTCGAGAAGGATATTGTGGTCGGTGGCGGCGGCGGTGGTGACGGCGGCACCACAACCGGCGACATTCCCACCATCAACGGAACCGATGGTGACGATAGCCTGAGCGGCACCAACACCACGGAAGTGATCAATGGCCTCGCCGGCAACGACACGATCTTCGCCGGCGGCGGCGACGACACCATCGACGGTGGCGATGGCAACGACCGCATCATCGCCAACGGCGGCGACAGCATGATCGCCGGCGGCGACTACAGCCTGCTCGGCGGCGCCGGCAACGATTTCATACTCGGGGGGTCCACATCTGGCAGCAACACAATTCTGGGCGGCAGTGGCGCCGATACGTTGATCGGCGGCTGGGCGGTCGACAACGTCATCGACGGCGGCGGCGGCGACGACAACATCGTCGCGGGAACGAGCGGTAACAACACGTTGCTCGGCGGCAGCGGGGACGATCGTATACAGGGCCAGAACAGCAGCGCCACAAGTATCGACGGCGGCAGCGGCGATGATACTCTTATCGGCCGCGACGACAGTTTCGAAACGATGTTCGGCGGCGACGGCAACGATAGCATGTTCGGCGGAAGAAGCAGCACGATCCTGATGGATGGTGGGGCCGATAACGACACGATGTATGGCGGCTCGGGCGGCAACAATGTCACCCTGCTCGGTGGCGACGGTAACGACAGCATGCTCGGCGGCCTGACGACGGCCACCAATTCCATGGACGGCGGTGCCGGCGACGATACCATGACCGGCGGCACCGGCAGCGCCACCATGATCGGCGGTAGCGGCGCGGACAGTCTGCTCGGCGCCTGGTTCAACGGTACGAACAGCATGGATGGCGGCGCCGACAACGACACGATGTTCGGCGGCAACGCGACTTCGGTCACCAACACGATGATCGGCGGCAGCGGCTCGGACTGGCTGGTTGGCGGCGCGTCCGCGTTGAACTTCCTGGATGGCGGCGCCGACAATGACAGCATCGAAGGCGGCAACGATATCGATACGCTGGTGGGCGGCGACGGTGCCGACACGTTGGAGGGGAACAGCGGGTCGGACTTTTTCGTCTGGCAGTTTTCGGGTTCCGGCACCGGCATTACGGCCGCCTTCGACATGCGGATCAACGATATCGAGATTGGCGAGACCATTCTGTTCGACGACCGGAACGACGTGCTGACCGATCAGACGGCACTGTTCGCTCATCTTTCGACGTCGACCGTGGGCACGGATCTGCTGTTGAATTTTTCGACCACCGGGGGGACCGTGACGATCACATTGGTCGGCGCGGCGGGGACCGATATCAATACGGACTACACGCTGATCTTCGCCTAGTCCGCCTCTTGCTCGGCGGCGGCAACGGCGCGCGTTAAGGCGGCGGTAAAACGCGCCGTCAGATCCTGATCCTGGAACAGGGGCCGCTTACGCTCAAGTAGACGCGTGAGATAGTCTTCATTGACCGTGCGCTGGCGCCGGATGGCGTCGGCGGCGCCGGCTAGATCGCCCATTTCCGACAGGCAGGCGGCGAGGATGACGTGGTTTGCCGGTGCCGCGGGCTCGCTGTGGATGGCGAGACGGGCAAGCTCGGCACCCTCGCCGAACCGCGCGAGCGCGAAGCAGGCGAAGCCGAGGGAGTTCTGCATGAATCCGAGCCAGTAGTCGCGTGGGCTGAGGCGCATCGCCGCCTGAATGTGGGCGTAGCCGGCATCGGCCTCGCCGATGCTGGTTTTCACGACGCCGAGCAGCGCCGAACTCATGGCGCAACTGGGATTGAGGTCGCGGGCATGGCTCAGATTGATCACGGCGCCGTCGAGGTCGCGCTCGAGATAGCCGATCCAGCCCAACGCCAGATAGGCCCGGTGATCGTTTCGATCGAGCGCGCGCATTGCCTCCGCGGCTTCCCGGGCGCGTTGCAGCCAAGCACCGACATCGCCGCCAGTGCCCGCGAAGGCGCGGACATAGTTGCCGAGCGCGATGGTTTGCCAAGCCTGACTGCAGTTCGGATCCATGGCCGCCGCAGTCTCGGCCAATTCGAGGCCCTTCACATAGAGCGCCGGGTTACGCCGGATTCGCGATTGCTCCAACATCGCGCGGGCTTTCCAGGCCAGGTCCAGGGCCTGGGGATTGTCGGGTCCCGCGTCCTGCGCCCGCCGCATCTCGCGGGTGTTGATCTCCGGCAGGATGACGCCGACGATCTTGCCCGCGATTTCGTCCTGCAGGGCATAAAGGGCATCGCGCCGGCCGTCATAGCGTTCCGCCCAGAATGTGTCCCCTGTCTCGGCCATGGCAAGCTGCGCATGGACCCGGAACCGGTCGCCGGGGCAGCTCACGCTGCCTTGCAGAACATAATCGACCTGAAGGTCCTCGGCGACGCGCGACAAATCGGTCTCCCGATCCCGGTATCGGAACGTCGACCCGCGGGAGATCACGGTCAGGCTCTTGAACCGGGAAAGCGCCGTGATGATGTCTTCCGCCAGGCCGTCGCAAAGATAAAGCTAAGTCGTCGTCGTCAGTCGGGTTGGCGAAGGGCAGCACGGCCAATGCCGGATTTTCCCCGCGGACGGGGCCGAGTTGCCGTACCGACGGCGGCGGCTCCTTCCCATTTAAAGAGGTCACATCGGCGACAAACCGGAAGCCCTGGCCGCGAACGGTTTCAATGTAACGCGGATCATTGGCGGTATCGCCGATGGCTTGGCGAACGCCGAAGAGACAACTGCTCAATGTACCGTCGCTGACCGTGACGTTGGGCCAGGCGGCGTTGAGCAATTCGTCACGGCTTAAAATTCGATCGGAATTGCTGACGAGATGGCTCAATACTTCGAAGACTTTGGTTCGGGTCGGCACAATTTCGCCGTTGCGTCGCAGTTCCCGGCGCTCCAAATCCAGAATGCAGTCTTCGAAATAATACTTCATCCAAATATCAAATCTTTTATTAACGAACTCTAATAATAACCCATTAGAACTCGCCTTCGACGGGCGTAATCCCGCCGGTTGAAAGATAATTGAAACTTAACAGTAGAAATTTTCAAGTTTTTTGAATGTTGATGTCAAGCGGGACCGTAAAAATCCTGATTTTCTTACCACCATCGTGACAGCTCCATTTCCAAGGGCGGGCCGAAAATACCGGCGCTCCGCCCGGCAACAGGTGAGGCAAGACCAATGGTGATTATTGACGGTAGTTCCAGCAACGATAGTCTGTCGGGCACAATGTCGGAGGATACGGTTGCGGGCCTGGCCGGCGACGACAGCCTCGCCGGTTTGCAGGGTCACGACCTGATCTACGGCAATCAAGGCGACGATCGCATCTACGGCAATCAGGGGCAGGACACTCTCTATGGCGGCCAGCACCATGATCAATTGTTCGGCGGTCAGAACGAAGACGTGATCTACGGCAATCTCGGCGATGACGTTCTGCACGGCAATTTGGCCATGGACACGCTTTATGGCGGCCAGGGCGCCGATATTCTCTACGGCAACCAGGGCGCCGACCTGATCCATGACGGCTTGGGCGACGACACCGTCTATGGCGGTCAGGACGCGGACACCATCGTCGCCGGGGCCGGCCAAAATCTGCTGTTCGGCAATCTCGGCGACGATTACTTCGATCTCGCCAACGCCACGGCGGATCAGATCGTCTATGGCGGCAACGGCAACGACACGGTGCTGATCTCCGCCGACGCCACCACCATGACCACAGACGAAGGCGCCATCGTCGTCAACAGCGGTGGCGGCGATAGCTACACCCTGTTCGATGTCGAATATGTCGAGAAGGAGACGGTTGGCGGCGGCGGTGGTGGCGGTGGCGCCCCGACGATCAACGGCACCGACGGCGACGATTTCCTGACCGGTTCGTTTGTTGCCGAAGTGATCAACGGCCTCGGCGGCAACGATTCCATTTCCGGCGGCGGCGGCGACGACACCTTGGACGGCGGTGACGGCAACGACAATATCTTCGCCGAAACCAGCGACGACGCACCGCCCAGCAACAACAGCCTGTTGGGCGGCGCCGGGAATGACACCTTGGCCGGGCAGCATGGCAGTTCCAACACCATGCTCGGCGGGACTGGCAACGACTCTCTGGTCGGCGGCACCGGCGGCGCCACCAACAGCATGCTCGGCGGCAGCGGCGACGATACCTTGATCGGCGGATCAAGCAGCGACAACTTCATGGACGGTGGGGCAGGTAACGACTCCATCCTAGGCGTGGGCTTTGCCAGCAACGATACGCTTCTGGGCGGTAGCGGCGATGACTTTTTGGGCGTTGCATCGGGTTCCGACAACAGCCTCGACGGCGGCGGCGGTGACGATACCCTGATTGCTGGCTCCAGCGCGAACAACACAATGGTCGGCGGCTCGGGCGACGACTTACTCAGCAATGGGTTTTCGGGCACGATCAGCGCCGACGGTGGTGACGGTGCCGACACCTTGATCGGCGCCGACCGCGGCGCCAGCACCATGCTCGGCGGCGCGGATAACGATTGGATGACCGGCGGCACGTTTTCCGCAACCAACAGCATGGACGGCGGTCTTGGCGACGATACCTTGATCGGCGGCGGCGACAGCTTCAACACCATGTTGGGCGGCGCCGGCAACGATTCCCTCCTCGGCGGGACCACTGGCACCAGCCTGAACTCGATCCTCGGCGGCAGCGGCGATGACACCCTGCTCGGCGGCAACGCCGCGACGGTGGGTAACACCTTGCTCGGCGGCAGCGGTGACGATTTCCTCTATGGCGGCGCCTCGGCGGTCAATTATCTGGACGGCGGGGCGGACAATGACAGCATGGAGGGCGGCAACAATGTCGACACGATGGTCGGCGGCGACGGCGAAGACTCCATGGAAGGAAATGCCGGCACAGATGTCTTCGTCTGGCAATTCTCGGCCAGCCCCACCGGGATCACCATCACCTCTGCATACAATATGTGGATCCAGGACATCCAACCCGGCGAGACGATCATGTTCGACGACCTGAACGATGTGCTGACCGATCAGACGGCGCTTTTCGCGAAACTCTCGACGTCGACCGTGGGGACGGATCTGCTGCTGAATTTTTCGACCGAGGGCGGTGGCACCGCGACCGTCCGGCTGGCCGGGGCGGCGGGCACCGATATTCTCTCGGACTATACGTTGGTCTTCGCGTAGACGGCCTCATGTTCGTCCCGGCCGCCGCGGGAATGTGCCGACGCGCTGAACCTGCCGCTGCATCCAGCACCGGTCGATTGGCTCAAGGCGGCGGACATTGTGGGCACGGATATGCTGCTGAATTTTTCGACCACCGGGGGGACCGTGACGATCAGATTGGTCGGGGCAGCGGGGACCGATATCCTTGCGGACTATATACTGATCTTCGCTTAGACGACCTCTTGTTCATCCCAGCTTCCTCTGGAATGCTGAAGTCAGGATCGAACGAGAGGGAAGTCTATGAATATCGCGATCATCGGCGTCGGCGAGGTCGGCGGCACCTATGCGCGGGCCTTGGCGGATCGGGCGGCGCTGCAGCTCTGCGACATATTGGAGGACGGGCCGCCGCGGGAATGTGCCGACGCGCTGAATCTGCCACTGCATCGGGCACCGGGCGATTGGCTCAAGACGGCGGAAATCGTGCTGGTCTGCACACCCGGCGCCGAATGCTGGCCGGTGGCCGAGGCGGTCGCCGGCTATCTTGCCGACGATGCCGTCTACGCGGACATGTCGACCGCCAATCCCGCCGACCTGCGCCGGGCCGCCGAGCATATCGGCCGGCGCATGGTCGATGTGGCGATCATGAGCTCCATGCAACTCTCCGGCGCGCAGTCGCCGCTGCTGCTCGCGGGCGAGGAGTTGGGAGATTTGCAGGCACTTTACGAGTCTTTGGCGGCACGGGTCGACATGGTCGAAGACGGCCGCCCCGGCGACGCCACCTCGCTGAAGCTGTTGCGCAGCGTGTTGGTGAAGGGCATGGAATGCCTGGCCGTGGAGGCGCTGACGGCGGCGGAAGCCATGGGCGTGCGGCCGCAGCTCACTTCAGTGCTGCGCGATATCGACGAGCGGCCGTTCGCCGAATTCCTGGAGATGATGATCACCACCCACGCCCCCCATGCCCGGCGCCGGGGCCACGAAATGCGGGGCGCCACGGCGCAACTGCGCGACGCCGGCTATGACGGTCTGGTTACCGGCATCCTCTCCGACCGCTACGCCAAGACACTTGAGCGCCTGTCCGACGAGCCGGCGGCCCAGCGGGTGCAACCGATGGCCGAGTCCCTGGCGCTGCTTCTGAAGACGGTGCGGGAATAAATTCTGTTTTCCCGTCATACCGGCCTTGAGCCGGTATCTTGTCGAACTTTGCGTTCTATCTTCGTCGAGATACCGGATAACGGCTACGCCGTTTCCGGCATGACGAGATTATTTGGGACGAGAACAGAAGCGGTGACAGCGAGGTCGATATCACCCCGAAAACGCCGCCAGCGCCGCCCGGTAGTCCCGGTCGATTCCGGCGACGATCTCGGCGGCCGGTTGGATGGCGTGGATCTCGCCGATGCCCTGGCCGGCGGACCAGATGCCTTTCCAGGGTTTGACCGTGGCGTTGTGACCGCGGAAGTCCATGCTGTCACGGTCGGCCAGATCCTCCGGGTCGAGGCCCTGATTGACGATCGAGGGTATCAGCATGCTTGCATTGGCGCCGGTGAACGCCTTGGTGATCAGCAGATCTTCGGCCTCGCTGTCGACCAGCATTTGTTTGTAGGCTTCGTCGGCCATGCTCTCCCGCGCCGGGATGAAGCGCGTCCCCATGGCGACGAGATCGGCGCCGAGCAGTCGCGCCGCGGCCACGGCACGGCCGTTACTGATGCCGCCGCCCAGCATGACGATGCCGTCCCAGAATTCCCGCACGGCAGAGACCAGGGCAAAGGCGGAATACTGCCCGGTATGGCCGCCGGCGCCGCTCGCCACCAGGGCCAAGCCATCGACTCCGGCCGCTGCCGCTTTGCGGGCATAGCCCACCGAATTGACATCGGCCAGCACCAGGCCGCCATAGTCGTGTACCGCGTCCACGGCGCGGGCCGGCCCGCCGAGGGCGGTGATGACGAAGGGGACCTTGTACTTTCGGACCAACTCGATTTCGTCGGGGAAACGGCTATTGGTCCGATGCACGGTGATCGCCAATCCCCAGGGCCGGAAGTCCGGGTCCTCCAGATTGCCCAGCGCGGACGACATCCGGCTCAACCAGTCTTCCAGATCCTCGAGCGTGCGGGTGTTGGAGATCGGGAAGGCGCCGAGCACGCCGGCCTGCGAGGCGGCGATCACCAACGCCGGACCGGAGACCAGGAACATCGGCGCCGCCACCACCGGCAGGCGTAGCTTATCCAGTAGGATGTCGAGAGAGATCGCGGCCATCGCAGAACTCAAAGAAAGGTCAGGTCGGTGTCCAGCCCCATCAGGATGCGGCCGGTCAATTCGTATGTCGCGGGCGCCACCATCATATGTTGGGTCGCGCCCAATGAATCGCGCACGCGTCGCTGCAAGGGCGAAGCGAGAAATAGGCTGGAACCCCCGCCGAGATCGTACATGGCACGGCAGACCTCCGCGCTTTGCCGCGCCGCGTTGGTGGCGGAGAGGCGCAGGTCGAGGCGGCCCTCCGGGCCGATCCTGCCGCCGGCTTGCGCCTCTTGCCAGGCCTTTTCGACCGCGTCCTTCATATAGGCGCGGGCTGAGCGCAGGGCCGCCGTGGCTTTGGCCAGTTCGGCTTGCGCCGTCGCTCGCTGCGCCAAGGTGCGGCGTCCGCCCTGGGGCGTCTTACCGGCGGCCAGTTCCGTCAGATCGTTCAGCGCGCCCTGGGCGTTGCCGAGTGCCGCGGCGGCGACGCCGAGCGCCAGCATGCCGAAGCTTGGGAAGGCGTAGAGCGGCCCGCCCATCTGCGGCTGGTCGCTGGCAAGGGAGATGGATTGTTCCTGAGGCACGCGCAGGTCGGCGATCTTCATGGAGCCGCTGCCGGTGCCGCGTAAACCGGCCACGTGCCAGTCGTCGGGCAGCTCGGCGGCCTCGGCCGGAAAAACGAGCTGCCGCGTCTCTACCGCGCCGCTTTCGAGCTTGCGGGCCTCGCCATTCTCCCGGATCACGCAGCCGCCGGTCAGCCAGGTGCAGTTGGCACTGCCCGAGGCCCATTGCCAGGTGCCGTTGACGATATAGTCGTCGCCATCGATGTCAGCGGTGCCCATGGGCGCGAAAACGCCGCCATGCACGGCCAGCGGATCGCCGTATAGTCGCTGCGCTACATGCGGCGCCATGAAGGCGGACTTGATGCAGCTCGTGGCCGAGATCATGGTGCACCAGCCCGCCGAGGCGTCGGCTTCGGCAACCATCTCGATGACCTCGATCACGGTCCAGGGCTCGCATTCCAAGCCGCCGACGTCTTTCGGTATGACTAGACGATAGAGCCCGGCGGCGGCCATCCTGTCGGACAGATCGCGGGGTAAACGACGGGCCTGCTCGATCTCCTCCCGCCGGGCGCGGATCTCCGGCAGCAGCGCCGCCGCGTTGGCCTTGATGTCGACGGCGCTCATGGCAATTCTCCCATCTGCACCAGGTGGCGGCCGAAATCCTTGCCCTCGAAGACGTCGCGGAAAGCCTGCGGCGCCTGCTCGATGCCCTGGTATATTTTTTCCCGATAGATCATCCTGCCGGCCTCCAGCCAATCGGCGATTTCGGCTTGCGCGTCGGGGAACTGGCGGATGTCGTCGAACACCACCAGCCCTTCCATGCGCACCCGGTGGGTGATGAAGCTGCGTGTGTTCTTGATGCCGTGCACCGCCTCGGCCGGCAGGTTGTAATCGCCGACCTGACCGGAGACGACGATGCGGCCCCGCATGTTCATCAGCGGCAGGACGGCGTCCACCGACGTATTGCCCACATTGTCGTAGAGAATGTCGACGCCGTCCGGGCAGGCGGCGCGTACCGCCTCCGTCAGATCGTCCACGGCCTTGTAGTCGATGGCCGCGTCGAAGCCCGCTTCGTCGGTCAACCAGGCGCATTTCACCGGCCCGCCGGCCACGCCGACGGTGCGGCAGCCGAGATTGCGCGCGATCTGCCCAGCGGTGGCGCCGACCAGGCCAGCGGCGGAGGTCACCACCACGGTCTTGCCGGCGTCGATTTCGCCGACCCGCTTGAGACCGAAATAGGCGGTCAGGCCGGGCACGCCCAAGACGCCGATCCAGGCGCTCAAGGGCACGTCACGGTCGGGGATCTTGGCGAAGTAGCCGCGGCCATTACTCACGCCATATTCGGCCCATCCGAAAGAGCAGTTGACCAAATCGCCTTCAGTATATTTCTCATGCCGCGACTGCTCGACGACGCCGATATTGAAGGCGCCGACCGTGTCGCCCAGTGCGATCGGCGGCGCATAGGCGGGCCCCGGCGACAGCCGCGACCGGGTGCCCGGGTCCATGGAGGCATAGATGTTGCGGACCAGAATTTCGCCGTCGCCCGGGACCGGGATCGCCGCCTCGACGATTTCGAAATCGTCCGGCTTGGGCAGGCCGTCCAGGTAACGCGCCAGGGCCACGCGCCGGTACCGCTCTGTCATGGGGTTCTGCTCCGGAAATCGCTCAAAGAATGGAGAGGCTAGTTTAAGGCGGCGGCGCGGCCTGTCAAATCTCGTAGACCCAGGGCCGCCGTTCCCGATCTTCGGCTTGGAATGCCGCGATCTCCGGTTCCATACGCCGGGTTTGGCCGATGGCGTCCAGTCCTTCCAACAGGGCGGTCCGCCGGCTCTCCGACAGGGCGAAGCGGTGGACCTTGCCGGACGGCGCCGTCACCGTGCCGGTTGCGACGTCGATCTCGAACGGTGCCTGGTTGCCGGGCGATTCAGCCTCCACCATCAGGGCCGCCACCTCGTCTGCCGGCAGAACGATGGGCAGCACGCTGTTTTGGAAACAGTTGCCGAAGAAGATATCGCCGAAACTTTCGCCGATCACGCAGCGGATGCCCAAACCCTTGATCGCCCAAACCGCCGTTTCCCGCGACGACCCGCAGCCGAAGTTTGGCCCCGTGATGAGAATCTCGGCATCCTTGAAACGGCCCTGGTTGAGCGGGAATTCCTGCTTCTCCGTCCCGTCCGGCTCAAAGCGTAGGGGATAGAAAGCGATCTCCGGCAAGCGTTCGCGGGGATGGGTGGTGATGAAGCGCCCCGGCGTGATGACGTCCGTATCGATGTTCGGCTGCGCCAGCACGGCGGCTATACCGGATATGTGTGTGAGTTTATCCATGGGCGGAAATTATACCCGCTCGTATTATGTAGCGCTACGTGGTCGGTTTTTGCAGCCGCGCCCATTCTTAGATTGAACGACTCCGTCATTCCGGCCCCGAGCCGAAATCTCGGGCAACCGGACGCTCCGCGTCGACAAGATGCCGGATCGCGCTGACGCTCGTCCGGCATGACGTGTGAGGTCACAGCTTCCGCACGTCGGCGATGACGCCGGCGAGGGCGCTGGCGGCGGCGGTGGTGGGGCTGGCGAGATGGGTGCGGGCGCCGGGACCTTGGCGGCCGACGAAGTTGCGGTTGGAGGTGGAGACGCAGCGCTCGCCGGGGCCCACGGTCTCCCCGTTTGTGGCAACGCAGAGGGCGCAGCCCGGCTCCCGCCACTCGAAGCCGGCCTCGGTGAAGATACGGTCGAGGCCCGCCGCTTCCGCCTGCCGTTTCACTTGCATGGAGCCGGGAACGACCCGGGCGGTGACATGGTCGGCGACCCGCCGGCCCTTGGCGATCTCGGCCGCCGCTTCCAGATCGCTGAACCGGGCATTGGTGCAGCTACCGATAAAGACCCAATCGATCGGCGTGCCGAGTAGGGTCTGGCCAGGGGTCAAACCTTGGTAATCCAGCGCCTTGGCCGCCATGTCATCGTCCGGCATGTCGGGGATGGCGTCGTCGATGGCCATGGTCTGGCCCGGACTGGTGCCCCAGGTGATCTGCGGCGCGGCGGTGCCGGCGTCGATGACATGCTCCGCGTCGAAATTTGCGTCCGGCTCGCTGGCCAGTTGCCGCCAGTCCGCCAGGGCCCGGTCCCAGTCGGCGCCTTTCGGGGCGAAGGGTCGGCCTTTCAGGTATTCGAACGTCGTGTCGTCCGGCGCCACCAGGCCCATGCGGGCGCCGAATTCGATGGACAGGTTGCAGATCGTCATCCGCGCCTCGATCCCCAACGCGTCGATGGCGGGGCCGGCATATTCAACGGCATAGCCGACCCCGGCGCCGACGCCGAGCTGACCGATGGCATGCAGGATCAGGTCCTTGGCCGTCACGCCCGGCGCCAACGTACCGTCGAAGCGAATGCGCATGGTTTTGGGCCGCGCCTGGGCGACGCATTGGGTGGCCAGCACATGCACCACCTCGCTGGAGCCGATGCCCCAGGCCAGACAACCGAGCGCGCCGTGGGTGCTGGTGTGACTGTCCCCGCAGACCAGCAGCAGGCCGGGCAGGGTCAAGCCCAGTTCCGGACCGATGACATGGACGATGCCTTGGCGCGGATCGCCGGCGCCGTAATAGGTGACGCCGTGATCCCTCGCCCGGTCGCGCAAGTTGACAGCCATCCGGGCGCTGGTGGGATTGCTCTCCTCCGTCCGGCCCGGCTCGGTCGACAGGGTATGGTCGGCGCTGGCGAAGGTCAGTTCCGGATTGCGCACGGACAGGCCGCGGGCATGGATATCGCTCAAGGCGCGGCTGCCGCTCAGGTCATGCAGCAGATGCCGATCCACATGCAGCAAGTCCATGTCATCTTGGCGGGCCACCACATGGGCATCCCACAGCTTGTCGACCAAGGTGCGCGGGCCGGGCTCAACCATCCGTTCGGGATTCGGCGCCGGCCTTCTGCAGAAGTTGCTCCAGCATCTCGTAGGGCTGGGCGCCGACCAGGCCATAACCGCCGGCGACGAAGGTCGGCACGCCGGTGACACCGTATTGATGGGACTTGGTCCAGTCCGCGTCCACAGCGTCGCTATGGCTGCGGTTGTCCAGCACCTGCTCGGCCTCTTCGCGGGGCAAGCCCACGGCCTCGACCACCTGCAACAACGCGTCGCGGTTGGCCAGGTTCACGCCATCGACGAAGTAAGCCTTGTACATGGCCTCGTGGAACGCGTCGGCCTCCGGCCGGCCTTCCACCCACTTGCCAAGTTCCTGGGCCAGCCGGCTGTTATAGGTATGGCTGCGGTTGCCGTAGGGCAGGCCTTCCTCGTCCATTAGGCCCTTCATGCGTTGGAACATGGCCGGGATGTCGACATTGCGGCCGGCGAACAGGTCTTCCAGCGACTGGCCTTCCACCGGCGTCTCCGGATGCAGGGGAAAATGCACCAGCTTGACGTCGACATTGTATTCCCGCTTCAGTTTCTCGATACGCCCGGTACAGAGATAACACCACGGTCAGATATAGTCGGTGAACATTTCCAGGGTGACGGGATCGCTCATAGAGGTTCCTTTCATGGTTGGCGCCAACTTGCCATGTCGGACCATGGGCGGCAAGGTGAGCTGACAGCCATGTGATAAGGACAATGCCCATGAATTGGACACCCCGGCGCGAACGGTTCCGCGCCATTCTGGCCGGCGACCGCTGCGAACTGCCGATCTCTGTCTACGACGCCATGTCGGCGCGGATGGCACAGGAGTTGGAGTTTCCCGTCGCCATGCTGGCCGGCTCGGTGGCGGCGATGACCGTGATGGCGGCGCCTGACCTGGTGCAGATCACCGCCAGCGAATTCGCCGACGTCGCCTACCGGATCAACCGGGCCGCCGAACTGCCGCTGATCGTCGATGCGGATCACGGCTACGGCAATGCTCTGAACGTGGCGCGCACGGCGGCGGAGCTGGACCATGCCGGCATCGCCGCCATGACCGTCGAAGATACCGTGCTGCCGCTGGCCCATGGCTCGGGCGGCGCGGCGCAGCTTTGCTCGGTGGAGGAAGGGGTCGGCAAGATGCACGCCGCCCTCGACGGTCGCGACGACAATGCCATGGCGGTCATCGGCCGCACCAGCGCCGCGCGGATCACGGGTATCGACAATGCGATCGCGCGGGCCAAGGTTTATGCCGATGCGGGCGTCGACGCCATCGCCCTGATCGGCATCCGCGAGCGGGCGGAACTGGAGGCCGCAGCGGCCGCCATCGACCTGCCGATCATGCTCGGCGGCGTCGCGCCGGAGTTGCTCGACCCGGACTTGCTGGCCGGCCTCGGCGTGCGAATCTGTCTGCGCGGTCATCAACCCTACATGGCCGCCCAACGCGCCTGCTACGAGACGATGCTGGCGCAGAAGCAGGGCGACGCGCTGCCGCCGCTCGCCGACAAGGATCAGATCGACCGCTGGACCGAAGCAGCGGACGCGACGCGGATGATCGAAGATTACCTCTAGCCGCGTGCGTCGCTTTTGCATCTTGCCCGGCGATTGGTTAACCTTGCCGGCGCAATGAGAGAGCGAGCGAGACGATGAAGAATACGACCATCGAATGCCGGCAGATCGCCGGCGCCCTCGGCGCCGAAGTGAGCGGCGTCGACTTCTCTGGGCCCGTCAGTGACGGCGCAATGGGCGAGGTCCGCGAGGCCTTGATCGAGCATCAAGCGATCTTCTTCCGCGATCAGGATCTGGATGTACAGCAGCTGCTGGCGACGGCGCGCCTGTTCGGCGAGCCCAATGTCTATCCCTTTGTCGAGGGCATGCCGGAAGCGCCGGAAGTCTTCGAGATCATCAAGACGGAAAAAGACACGCGGAATTTCGGCGGCGGCTGGCATTCGGATTCGACCTATCTGGAGGCGCCGCCCGCCTACACCATGCTTTATTGCCGAGAGGTGCCCGACGCCGGCGGCGACACCATATTCGCCAGCAGCTATGCCGGCTACGAAAGTCTGTCCCAAGGCATGCGCGATATGATCGACGATCTGCAGGTGGTGAACAGCGCCGCCCTGGCGGCTGGCGGCGGCCGGGCCAATCTGGTCACCCAAAGCGGCGGCATGGCCCATACCCGACTGGACCAGGCCGACGAAATCAAGGCGGTGCATCCCGCCGCCCCCGTGCATCCGGACAGCGGCCGTCGCTCCCTCTATGTCAATAAGGCGCACAGCGTGCAGTTCGTCGGTATGACACCGGCGGAGAGCCAGCCGATCATTCACTACCTGTCGGACCAGGTGACGAAGCCGGAACATACCTGCCGTTTCGACTGGCGCGCCGGTTCCCTGGCGATTTGGGACAACCGCTGCACCCAGCATTTCGCCATCAACGACTACCCGGGTAAGCGCCGGCATATGTGGCGCACCACCGTTCGCGCGGCGGCCTAAACCCCATGCTTGGACGTATTCTTGTTTTTGGCGCCGGCGCCGTCGGCGGCTATGTGGGCGGCCATCTGATCCGCGCTGGCTATGACGTGACCATGGCCGATCCCTGGCCGGAGCATGTCGAAACCATGCGGGCCGGCGGCCTGCGCTTGAGTGGCGTGACGCCGGAGGAAGCGGCCCATGTCCGACCCCGCGCCCTGCATGTCACAGAGTTGCAAGGTCTGGTGAAGGAACCGCCGTTCGACCTGGTCCTGCTGTCGGTGAAGGCCTACGACACCGCCTGGGCGGCGCGTCTGGCGGCGCTCTATCTAGCCGAGGGCGGCGCCATGGTCAGTCTGCAGAACGCCATCAATGAGGCCCGGATCGCCGAAGCCGTCGGGCCCGAGCGCACCATGGGCTGTATTGCCAGTAAGATCGTCGTCGAACTGGTCGCGCCGGGGGTGGTCGAGCGCCGGGTCGCCAAGGGCGGCGACAAGCATACCGTGTTCCGCGTCGGCGAGTTGACCGGCCCAATCCAGGCGCGGACCCGCGCCCTGGCCGATGCCCTCGCCCATGTGGACAGCGCCAAGGCGTCGGACAATCTGAATGGAGAGCGTTGGTCGAAGCTGGTGCAAAACGCCATGTCCAACTGCGTCTCCGCCGCCTCGGGTTTGACCGTACGCGGCTATATGGGCGAGCAAACGGCACGGCGGCTGTCGATCCGATTGGCCGGCGAAGCGGTCGATGTCGGCCTAGCGCTCGGTCATGAACTGGAACTCATCAACGGCCAGGACCCGCGGATCTGGGTCGAGGCCAAGGACGCGCTGGTCGAAGGCCGCAACGACGATAGCATCGTCGCCGACATCGAGGACCGCATGGCGAAGAACGCGGCCCGCATGACCGACACGGCGCGGCCCTCCATGGCTCAGGACATCGCCAAGGGCCGGCGGACGGAGATCGACGACCTGAACGGCGAAGTCGTGCACCGGGGCGCCGAGCTCGGCATCGACACGCCCGCCAACGCGGCCATGGTCGAGGTCGTCCGCCGGGTCGAACGCGGCCGGGTCGACGCGTCGCTTGAGCTACTGCGTGTTTGATGACGGACACGAAAACTTATCGCATGACACATCCACTTGGTCATCCCGGCCGCAGCGCAGCGGAGAGCCGGGATCTCCACAGGCGCGGTGTTTGGGGCGGTCCCGGATATCGCCTGCGGCGATTCCGGGATGACGCCTCCTAACGCCGTCACCCCGGATGCAGCGCGGCATGAAATGACGCGCTGCTGGTCCGGGGTCTATGGCTACCGGTTGAACTCAATCCTTCAACATGGCTCCCGGACCAGCACAGCGGCACTGCGCGCCGCAGTGCATCCGGGATGTCCGCGGTGGGTGTGGCAAAATGGAGTTGACCGCGGATGCGGGCCTTGCGCCGGTCTCACGTCGACGCGGTGTGCGACCTTGGATAAGATGCCCGATACGGCCGCGCCACGTCCGGCAAGGCGACTTCTGGATACGGAGCAAATAGAATAGATGACCGAAACCTTTGACTACATAATCGTCGGCGCCGGCAGCGCCGGCTCGGTGTTGAGCAATCGGCTGACCGAAGACGGGCGCAACAAAGTGCTGCTGCTGGAGGCGGGCGGCGAGGATAAGAGTTTCTGGATCGACATGCCGATCGGCTTCGGCCGTACCGCCTACAATCCGGAGGTGAGCTGGAATTACGAGACCGAGGCCCATGAAGGCTCCGGCGGCCGCAATATCATCTGGCCGCGTGGCAAGGTGCTGGGCGGGTCCAGCTCGATCAACGGGTTGATCTATATTCGCGGCCAGAAGGAGGATTACGATCATTGGCGTCAGCTCGGCAATGAGGGCTGGAGCTACGACGACGTGCTGCCCATCTTCAAGAAGTCCGAACGCCGGGCCAAGGGCGCGAACGAATTCCATGGGTCGAGCGGCGGTCTCGGCGTTTCCGGCCACGGCGTCCATGACGAATTGGGAGAGGCGATGATCCAGTCGGCCCATGCCTGCGGCATTCCCCTGAACGACGACTTCAACGGCGCCACCCAGGAAGGCGTTGGATATTACGAGCTGACCACCTGGCGCGGTCGCCGCTGCAGCGCCGCGCGCGCGTTCCTCGATCCGGCCAAGTCGCGACCGAACCTGAAGATCGTCACCCGGGCGTTGGCATCGCGGATTCTCCTGGACGGCAAGAAGGCGGTCGGCGTCGCCTATTGCCACAACGGTCAGGAAGTCGAGGCCCGGGCCGAGGCGGAAGTGATCCTCTGCGGCGGCGCCATCAATAGCCCGCAGCTCCTGCAACTCTCCGGCATCGGGCCGGGTGCGGTGTTGAAAGACGCCGGCGTGGACGTGGTTCACGACATGCAGGGCGTCGGCAACAATCTGCAGGATCATCTGAACATCCCGCACCGCTACCGCCTGGTCCGCGACCTGGCCGCCAATCTGGAACTAACCAAGCCGCTGCGCCAGGCCTGGAACGGTCTGCAATATCTGCTGTTCGGCAAGGGCTGGCTGACCATCGGCGCCGGCCAGGTCGGCATCTTCGCCCGCACCCGGCCGGAACTGGCGACACCGGATATTCAGTATCACCATGTGCCCTTCTCCATGAATCGTCTGGGCGAGGGTCTGCACGACTTCCCGGCTTTCTCCCTGGTATTCTGCCAGTTGCGGCCGGAAAGCCGGGGGCAGCTTCACATCCGTTCCGCCGATCCGGGCGAACCGCCGAAGATCGAGCCGAATTATCTCTCCGCCCAACTCGACCGCGACACCGCCGTAGCCGCTAGCCGGCTAACCAAGCGCATCGTCGAAACCGAGCCGGTCAAGTCGCTGATCCAGGAGCATCTCGAGCCGGTGCCCGACTTCGACAGCGAGGAGAGCCTGATCGCCTATGCCCAGAATGTCAGCAATACCTGCTATCACCCGGTCGGCACCTGCAAGATGGGACCGGATGAGGCGGCGGTGGTCGACAGCAAGCTGCGGGTCCGCGGCATGGAAAATCTCCGCGTCGCCGACGCCTCGATCATGCCGACCCTGATTTCCGGCAACACCAACGCCACCGCAATCATGATCGGCGAACAGGCAGCCGGGTTTATCGCTGCGGCGTAACACCAACTTTCGGTTTTGGTCGCCCGGGACCGGCAAAAGACAAAATCGAACCCGAAATCACGGCGAAGCCGACCTCGCAGGGGAGATGAAAACCGCGCCCTGCGCCGCTCACGCGCTCCGCCGGGTGAAGGCCAGTGCGAGGCCGGTGCCAACCAGTAGGGCGCCGGTCAGGCGGTTGCGGATGCGGCCGCGCCGATTGCCGGTCAGCCAGGGCCGTAGGCGGCCGGCGGCGACGGCATAGCAGAAATCGGTGAAGCCGGCGACGAACAGGAAGGTCAGGCTAAGGATCGCCAATTGCCCGCCCGCCGGCAGCACCGGGTCGACGAATTGCGGCATGAAGGCGGCATAGAAGATGATCGTCTTCGGGTTGGTGACCGCCACCAAAACACCCTGCCAGAACAAGGAGGCGCCGGGCTTGCTGGCTTCCGTATCCTCCAACCCTTCCGGTTTGGCGAACCAGCTCTTGATGCCGAGATAGATCAGATAAGCCGCCCCGGCCCAGCGCAGCAGATCGAACCATTGCGCCAGCGCCGTCAGAACCCAGGCGACGCCAAGGCAGCCGATAGTGAACAAAACCAAATTTCCGACGACAGTGCCCAACACGTTGGCCGCGCCGGCGCGGGTCCCCTGGCTCAGACTATTGGCCACCACCAACGTGACGATCGGACCGGGGATGATGGCAAGGATCAGGCTGGCCAACACGAAGGCCAGCCACAGGTTCGGATTGATGACAAGGTCCAACATCGGTCTCCTTAATCAAGCAGCGTTGGATCGACATGATCCCAGGGCTGCGCCGCGTCGCGGAAGATCGCGGTTTGTGGCGCGAACCGGCTGGGATCGTCAAGGGTGACAGCCAGAATGCTGCAGGAATCCGGGAAGCGTTCGGTCGCGCTCAAGATCGGCGAACCGCAGGTCGGGCAGAATTCGCTGCGCACCTTGAAGCCGCTATCCGCGGTGACTTCATAGGCGGCGAGTTCTCCGGTCATCGTCAGTTGCGATCGCTCGACCTTGAAGGCGGGCGCATGGCCGCTGCCGGTGGCGCGCTGGCAGCGCCGGCATTGGCAGAGGAAGGAAAAACCCGGTTCGCCCTCGATTTCGTAGCGCACGGCGCCGCACGCGCAGCCGCCGGTCATTGTCTTTTCTGTCATAGGCGGTCTTTCTCGGTCATTGAAGGGCGTAGCCCGCGGCCTTGGCATGGCGGGGGCAGGCTTTCGCGACCGGCTCCGCCATCGCGGATTTGAAACGGCCGCGTACGGCGTCGAGCTGGCGGCGTTGTTCCGCCGTCCCTTCGCCATCCCACCAACGCAGAGCGAAAATCCGGTAGCCGTCGAAATAACTTTCCGCGTCGTTGACGAAGCCGTCGCAGGGCGTATCGCCCAACCGCCGGCTGAAATAGTCCACGGGCAGCGTGTAATTGCAGAATTCGAGCGCCGCGTCCGCGGCCCGTTGCGCCGCCGCGCTGTCGGCGAAGTCGGTGCGGATCTGGTTGACGTCCGACCAGACGAGCTGGCAGTTGCCGGCAACCTGCTTAAAGGCGAAATTCTTGCGGACCGACCGCTCCGCCGCCGCGACGCGAAGCTCCAGCGTTTTTATTTTCTTCCCGGCACTGCGTCCGAACAGGCCGCCGGAATAGAAAATCGCACCGAACAAAAACGAAGCGGCCAGAACGACGATGGCAATGGCGCGCGTGGTCATTCGATGACACTCCAAATCGCATAAAGAAATCCATTCTAGTCAAAGGGCCTGCGCGGCGGAAGAGCAGGTATGGGTCAAACGATCAGCGACCAATGGGGCGACAATTTTAGCTTGAGATAGGCAGCCAGGCTCTGCGCATCGGTAATCGCGCCGTCCAGCAACTTCGTTTCCAGTTCCGTCACGGTAAACCAACGGGTCTTCAAATCGCCCTCCTCCCGCGACGGCGCCGCGCGGCCATGGTCGAGATCGAGGGCGAGATAGCTGTGATATCCCTGGGTCGCATAGCCGCAGGAGGCATGGGCGAAGCCAAGGTCGATCAACCGCCCTGCCTTGAGACCGGTTTCCTCCTGCAATTCGCCGCGCGCCACTTCTTCGTGACCGGCCGCATGATCATGGTCGAAAGCGCCCATGGGAAACTCCAATGTCCGCTGTCCGATCGGATAGCGGTACTGGTCGACCAGACAGAATGCCCCATTCTCGAACGGCATGATGACCGCGAAGTCGGGTTTCTCGACGACGCCGTAGATGCCTTGATTGCCGTCCGGCCATTCGACCCGATCTTCCCGCACGCGCATCCAGTGATTTTCATAGGCGGTGCGCGAGCTGATTGTTTTCAATGTCATAAGTGGCCAATCCGGTCTGACGGCAGGAGGTAGGAATTGTCCGGATTGTATGGGCGTAGGCCCCAAAAAGGTAGGGGCCGCCGAAGCGGCCCCTTAACCCTTTTCCAGATTGACCCGATTATGCCTTCTGTCTCGATCCGAAGACCAAGTCTTCCAACTTAACCCCGCCACCCTGTTCGAGGGTCTGGCATCGGCGCCCTCGCCTTTGCCGTAACGTTCCGCCTTCTCGTCCGTGGTTGGATTAACCGATCCGGCTTCCTGCTACCCCCCCGACCTCTGCTGAACCACCAGCAGCGTCAGGAACAACTTCACCAAACTTTGTCGAACCATACAAGACGAAAAACAAACCAAGCCGACATTTCTTGGGGAAAATCCGGGGGATAAATCGGGATAACTGTGTCAATTCATAAGCCCTACTAAATATAGGTATCACCATTGCGGAGCGGCGAATGCGGATGTTACACATCGCCTCAGTTCAACATGGCAAATCGGGGTGTGGCCATGAATTACGCTGAATTCGTCGACAGCATCGCGAGCGATTCGCCCGCGGCTAACCTATCGTCGCTGCTGCAAGCCCTGTGGTGGGCGAAGAAGGGAGACTGGGATCGGGCCCACAAACTGGCGCAGGCGCAAAACGACCCCGACGGCGCCTGGGTGCATGCCTACCTACATCGGGTGGAAGGTGATTTGCCGAACGCGGCCTACTGGTATCGCCGCGCCGGTAAGCCGGAAGCCAGCAGCGGCCTGGATGAGGAATGGGACGCCATCGCCGCCGCATTACTGAAGGCCGCCGCCTGAAGCGTTACATCACGGGGTCTGACGCATCCGCACACCGGGCCCGGACTGCGCTTCCGCCGGCAGAAACTCGATCCCGGCTTTTTCCAGGGTTGCCTGAAGCTTGCGTTTAGTACTGTCGGTGGTTCGATGCCCTCGTTCGAAACGATATAAAATATTTTCGCCGATCTCAGCCTTGCGGGCCAAGCGGCGAATATCCCAATCGACAGCGGCGCGCGCCATCCTACATTGTACAGGCGTAATCATCACCATCGCAGTGTGGCGCAGCGCGGTCCGGCAAGCAAACCCAATTCCGAAACGCTGACGGAAAATGGCGCGAAATGTCCACTGCCGTTCCCCCCGCACCCCTACAATTTAATAATATATTATGTAGCTTTTGGCCCAATCGCGATTGAGTGCGATGTGAAACCGCGTTTTAGTACATTAGAGAAGGGCGTAAGATAGGGATAGGAACGATGCGGAAGCCGCGCCGGCCGGACATATTGGTCTACATGCAAGAAGACCCGGTACCGATCCATCGAATCGTTACGCCCAACGTTTGGATGATCGTCCTGGCCATGATGTCCGGCGCGGCGGTCATGTTTCTGCTGGCAAGTTTCGGCGTCATAGACATACCGCCGGCCCGCATACAACCGAAAACCGTGACTTTGATCGTTCTCGGTCTAGTGCTGGTTCTATACGGCTGGCACCGACTGCTGCGCCGGCGCGAGCGTCGTTAGAACGGCTGCAGCGTCAGGCCTTCGCCTTGTAAAGACGGTAAAGAAACAGCACCAGAAACGCACCGGCGGTGGCAATCAGGATGCTGAAGATGTTGAAGCCGGTCATGGTGCCGAGGCCGAGCAGATTGGCGACGAAACCACCGACCAAACCGCCGACGATGCCCAAGATGATGGTCATGATAAAGCCGCCGCCGTCCTTGCCCGGCATGATCCATTTCGCCAAAATGCCGGCGATCAAGCCAACGACCAGCCACGTCAAAATACCCATAACAAATGCCTCTTCGATGATGCGTTTAAGTTGAAACTTAGCTACAGAATACCGGGCCGACCCCCAATCTGGCCAGCGGGATTTATGGTTAAGAATAAAGAGGTGCGTGGTCCATTTGCGACGGCGGGGCGGTCGGTTTTTGACAAGCCCGGCGCGGGGTGACGCCACCACAATATGCTTCTGTTCGGCATTGGCCAGGAAGAGGATTGGCGGCGATGACGGGGCTTCCATCCCACGCCCGCGTGGCGGTAATCGGCGGCGGCGCCGTTGGCTGTTCCGTGCTGTACCATCTCGCCAAAGCCGGCTGGACCGATTGCGTGTTGCTGGAGAAAAACGAACTCACTTCCGGTTCGACCTGGCACGCCGCCGGCAATTGCCCGAACTTTTCGGGCTCCTGGTCGTTGTTGAAACTGCAGCATTATTCGACGGAGCTTTACACCAGATTGGCGGACATCGCCGACTATCCGATGAACTATCACGTCACCGGCTCGATCCGCCTGGCCCATACACGGGATCGGATGGAGGAATTCCGCCACGTCCATGCCATGGCGCAGTATCAGGGCGTCGATTTTCGAATGATGTCGAACGACGAGATGCAGGGGGTCTATCCGTTTCTCGAAACCCACGATTTAGAAGGTGGCATCTGGGACCCCTATGACGGCGATATCGATCCGGCGCAGCTGACCCAGGCCTTCGCCAAAGCGGCGCGGGATCTGGGGGCGACTATAGTCCGCTTTTGTCCGGTGACCGACGTCGTTCGCACCGGGTCCGGCGAATGGGAGATAACCACATCCCAGGGCGCTGTGCGGGCCGACTATGTGGTCAATGCCGCCGGCTATCGGGCCGCGGAAGTCGGTCGCATGTTCGACCGCGACGTCCCCTGCGTCTCGATCTCGCATCAATATTTGGTCACGGAACCGATCACCGACCTAGCCGCCCGAAACGAAAAACTACCGCTGCTCAGGGATCCCGACACGTCCTATTATCTGCGCCAGGAAGGCGACGGTCTGCTGCTCGGCCCCTACGAGTGGCAGGCCACCGCCCACTGGGTGCGGCCGGACGACCCCATGCCGGACGACTTTTCCTTTCAGCTCTATGGCGACGATCTCGACCGGTTGGAATGGTACATCGAAGACGCCTGCGCCCGCGTGCCGATCCTTGGCACGGCCGGTGTACAGCGCGTGATCAACGGGCCGATCCCCTATACGCCGGACGGCAATCCGCTCGTGGGGCCGATGCCGGGCGTGCCCAACGCTTTCGAAGCCTGCGTCTTCTCTTTCGGCATCGTCCAAGCCGGCGGCGCCGGCAAGGTGCTGGCTGAGTGGATCGTCGAGGGCGAGACCGAGTGGGACATGTGGTCCATCGACCCGCGTCGCTTCACCGACTTCGCCACCAAGGAATATACCCGGGCCAAGGCGGTCGAGCTCTACCAGAACGAATATGCCATCGGCTACCCGAACGAGGAACGGCCGGCGGGTCGGCCGGCACGGCACTCGCCGCTCTACGACCGGCTGCAGCGCAAAGGCGCGGTCATGGGCGCGCGCGCAGGCTGGGAGCGGGCCTGCTGGTTCCCCCGGCCCGGCGAGGATGTCGCGGTCAACGACCTTTCCTACCATCACACCAATTGGTTCGAGGCGGTGCGCGAGGAGTGCCTGGCCGTTCGCGACCATGTCGGGGTCATGGACCTGCCCGGCTTCGCCCGCTTCGAGCTGCAAGGCGATGGTGCGGCGGCTTGGCTGGACGGACTGATCGTCGGCAAGCTGCCGCGGGTCGGCCGTATCGGCCTGATCTATTTCGCCACGCCGGGCGGGCGGATCCTGACCGAGATGACGGCGACCCGGTTCGCCGAGGATCGCTTCTGGCTGCTCGGCGCCGCCGGCGGCGAATGGCATGACCGGGACTGGCTCGAGAAGCATCTGCCGGCCGACGGCGACATCCGCTTGGAAAACATCACCGCGCAGTGGGGCACACTGGTGCTGGCCGGGCCGAACAGCCGGGCCCTGCTCGAGAAGCTGGCCGACAACGATTTCTCCAACAAGGACTTCCCCTGGATGAGCCACCAGCCGGTGACCATCGCCATGAGCCGCGGTCATGCCGTCCGCGTCAGCTATGTCGGCGAGCTGGGCTGGGAGCTGCATGTGCCCATGGAGAATATCGGCCCGCTTTACGATTTGGTCTGGCAGGCCGGCGAAGATCTCGGCATCCGCGACTTCGGCATGTATGCCATGGAGAGCCTGCGGCTGGAAAAATGCTACCGGGCCTGGAAGATGGACCTGTCGACCGATTACTCGCCGCTGATGGGCGGGCTCGACCGTTTCATCGATCTGGACAAGCCGGACTTCATCGGCCGCACGCCCCTGCTCAAGGAGAAGCAGGCGGGCCCGCCCGAACTGTTCGCGCCGCTGCTGGTCGAGGACGGGACGGCGGACGCGCCCTATCTCTCCACCGTCTGGCACGGTGGAGAGCGAGTCGGCCTCGTCACCTCCGGCGGCTACGGCCATCGCATCGAGAAATCCATCGCGCTGAGCCATATCCGTACCGACTTGGCCGTGCCTGGTACCGAACTCGAGGTCGAAATCCTGGGCGAGCGCCGGCGCGCCGTGGTGGCGGACGGGCCGCTCTACGATCCCGACAACAGCCGGCTGAGGGCGTGAGCGCCATGGCGGAAGCGCATAAGAGAAGCAATCGCCGGGGCGGCGGGCGCGCAGCCCGCCAGGCGCTGAGATCACAGGCTCTGGCCGACCATCTACGTCCTGTGCGCGGCGGCCTGACCGGCGGTTGGTACAAGCCGCTGGACGAAGCCGGGATGCGGCGCATCCACCAGGCCGCCCTCGATGCTTTGGTTGAGATTGGTTTCGGCGATCCGATCCCATCCTGCGTCGAAATCTGCACCGCCGCCGGGGCCGAATTGGGCGGCGACGGCCGCCTACGCTTCCCCCGATCCTTGATCGAGGACACCATCGCCAAGGCGGCGCGGCATTTCCCGCTCCATGGTCAAGATCCCAAACACGACATGATGCCCGAGGGCGGCAATGTCTATTACGGCACCGCCGGCGCCGCTACTGCCGTCGTCGACCTGAGCGACAGCAGCTATCGGGATTCGACCCTGCTCGATCTCTATCAAGCGGCCCGGATCGTCGACGCGCTCGACAATATCCATTTCTTTCAGCGCCCGCTCGTGGCGCGGGATATGGAGGATTTGTTCGAACTCGATCTCAACACGCTCTATGCCTGCGTCGCCGGCACGACGAAACATATCGGCACCGCCTTTACGGTGGGCGAGAACGTGGCCGGCTGCCTCGAACTACTCCACGAAATCGCCGGTGGCGAAGCGGCCTGGCGGGCCCGCCCTTTCGTCAGTTGCAGCAATACCTTCGTGGTGCCGCCGATGAAGTTCGCCGAGGATTCCTCCGAGGTGCTCGAGGCCTGCGTCCGCGCCGGCATGCCGGTGCTACTGCTTTCCGCCGGCCAGGCCGGCGCCACAGCCCCCGCCGCGCTCGCCGGCGCCGTGGTCCAGGCGGTGGCGGAAGTGCTGGGCGGTCTGGTCTATGTCAACGCCATTCAGCCCGGCGCGCCGGCGATTTTCGGTACCTGGCCCTTCGTTTCCGACCTGCGCACCGGCGCCATGTCCGGCGGCTCCGGCGAGCAGGCGCTGCTGACCGCGGCTTGCGGGCAGATGGCGCAGTTTTACGACCTGCCCGGCGGTGCGGCGGCGGGCATGGCCGACGCCAAGCTGCCCGACGGTCAGGCCGGCTTCGAGAAAGCGATCTCCAACACCATGGCCGGCCTCGCCGGCGTCAACCTGGTCTACGAATCCGCCGGCATGCTGGCGAGCTTGCTGGGCTTCAGTCTGGAGGCGTTGGTTATCGACAACGACATGCTCGGCCAATGTCTGCGCACGGTGCGCGGCATCGAAGTGTCGGAGGACAGCGTCTCCCTCGACGTCATGCGCACCGTCTGCCTGGACGGGCCAGGCCACTATCTGGGCCACGAACGCACCCTGGCGCTGATGGAGACGGAATATGTTTATCCGGCGATCGCCGACCGGACGAGCCCGAAGGAATGGGCGGAAAACGCCAAGCCCGAACTGCTGGCGACGGCGCAGTCGAGAGTGGAAGAGCTTCTGGCCAACCACTATCCCCGCCACATCGACGCAGCCAAGGACGCCGAACTCCGCGCCCGTTTTCCAATCCGACTGAGCCGCGATCAGATGGGAATGGCTTCATAGAAAATCGACCCCTGCATCCTAGCAGGCGGCCGAACAAGTCGACGCCGGCCCAATGTCTCTTACTGTCATGCCGGAAACGGCGAAGCCGTTATCCGGTATCTCGGGCAGAATAGAGCGTAGCTTCAATAGCTTGCTCCATCCTGCCCAAGATCCCGGATCGCGCTACACTGGTCCGGGATGACAGCGCTTGGAGGCGTCATCCCGGCCGCAGCGCCGCGGAGAACCGGGATTGTCACAGGCTCGGTGCTTGGGACGATCCCGGATATCGCCTGCGGCGATTCCGGGATGACGAGAATGGCAACGACAGAACAGAGTCGATGGTGAGTTTATTGCTCGATTGGGCAATTTCAGCAGCTCGCTACAGCAACCACCATAGCAGCAGGGGCAAGGTGGCGAAGCTGCCGAGCGTCGACAGCACGACCATGCTCGCGACTTGTTCGGTCTTGCGCTGATATCGCGCGGCGAAAAGGTAGTTGAAAACGGTAATCGGCGTCGCGCTTTGTATGATGACGACCGCGCGCATGGTTCCCTCCAGCTCGAACAGCTCGGCCACCAGCCAACCGACCGAAAACCCGACGATCAATCGGATCAGCGCCGGGCCTAGATTGGCGAAGATCGCCTTAACCTCGATCCGGGATAGCGCCACGCCCAAGGTCACCAGCATCAGCGGCACCAGCATGCTGCCCAACAGGCTTGTGGTATTGGCCAACCAGAGCGGCGGCTGAATTTGAAACCACACGAACGCGAAGGTCACGCCCACCGCATAGATGATGGGGCTGCGGAACACGACCAGCGGCGACCCGGTGCCGGCGGCGACCCACGGACTGACGACCAGGTTCAGCGACAGGGAGATGGCAAAGAACACGATGCCCAGCGCCAGCCCGGTCTCGCCGAAGGCAAACAGGCAAACGGGCAAGCCGATATTGCCGCAATTGCTGAACATGAGCGGCGGCAGATAGCCGCGGAAGTCCAGGCGAAAAATCCAAAGCAGGATCGAAACCGCGACCGCGGATATCGCGATGACCGCGAGGCAAGCCATGCCGATCTCCCGGATGATCTGCCAATCGACATTGACCTTGGTGAAGGTGGCGAAGATCAAACAGGGCGCGGCCAGATCCGACGACACCCGATTGACGAACTCGATATCGAAGTCGTTGCCCCGCTTGGCCCAGAGATAGCCGATGGCCGGGCACAAAAAGACCGGCGCCAAAATAGCGCTCAGCTGATAGATCATGGAATTGTCCAAAGACCCGCCCCTCGCAACGCCCTCTCGCCGATACGCGAATTCGCCGGATGCCCACCATCCCGAATGGGATGATTAAAGTGGCTGCCTACATAATTGTCGAGTGTATTTTAGCGTTCGATGATAAATGGCGCGGCCGCTGCCGTCACGGTTCCAAGCCGGCGCGGCGCAATCCGCTCAGCAGCAGTTCCATATGTTCGTCTTTTGCGAACAGACGATTCTCGCCTCGGAACAGGCTGGGGATGAAGTCCGGCGTGAAGCTGTTCAGCACGGCCAGATGGGTGTTCAACAAATCCCGGTCGCCGATCTCCGCCGCATAGGCGACCATCATGGTACGGCGGATCGGCGCTTTCGGATGCGCTTGGATGGCTTGCAGCGCATAGTCGACAAAGGTCTCGTGATCGCGGCTGACGAATGCGACCATCGCCAGGCTTAGATACCCGACGCCCGCGTTTTCGTCCTTCGGGCTGAGGCGCAAGGCAAGGTCGGCATGCTGGCGCGCCGCATCGGCGTCGCCGAGGGAGGCTTCGCACCAGGCCAGAAAATGCAGGACGGCGGCATCGTTCGGATTCAATTCGTGGGCCCGCCGCAGATCGCGGACCGCTTGATCGAACTGCCCCTTGCGCGATCGCGCGACGCCCAGGCAATAATAAGCAACGTCCGACTGCGGCATCGCGACCTTGGCTGCTTCGGCGACGGCCAACGCCCGGTCGGCGGCGCCGACAGGATCATCCCCCCAGGCATAGAGGTTCTGCATGGCATAGATGGAGCAAAGGGTGCGGTAGGCGACGCTGCAGTTCGGATTGATGTCCAACGCCCGCCGCGCCAGGGCGATCCCCTCGTCAATCGCCGGCATGTTGGCCGTGCCGAGGCCTTCGCGGAACTTCGCGAAACTGCGCCAGGACAAGTCGTGAGCTTCGTCGAAACGCTGCTCGCCGCGGTTCACCCGCCTGATCTCGTTGCTGTCGATCTGCGGGGCGACACTGCCGACGACCTGTCTCGTCACTTCTTCCTGGAGATCGAAAATATCTTCCAGCATGCTGTCGTAGCGTTCGGCCCAGACATGGTTGCCGGTCAAGCCGTCGATCAGCTGCGCGGTGATGCGGACCCGGTTGCCAGCCTTGCGCACGCTGCCTTCCAAGACGAAATGAACGCCCAGTTCCGCGGCCGCCTTCGTCACATCGATCTCTTTGCCTTTGTAGGTGAATGCGGTGTTGCGGGCGATGACGAACAGATGCTCGAAGCGGGACAGATCGGTGATGATGTCTTCGCAGAGGCCATCCGCGAAGTAATCCTGATCCGCCTCGCCGGACATGTTGTCGAACGGTAGGACAACGATCGACGGCTTGTCGGGTAGCGCCAACGTCGTTTCGTCGCCACCCATTGCCGCTTCGTCGATCCCCCAACCGTAGACATCCACCGGCTCGGCGATATTCTTCAGGTGCCGGGAACCGAGGGCCGACAGCGACGCCGCGAGCTTGCCGTCGATGCTCCTGCGGGCGGTGCCGGAGACGAGAATGCCGCCCGGCACCGCGATCTCCTGCAGCCGCGCGGCGATGTTCACCCCGTCCCCGTAGATATCCTCGTCCTCGAAGGTGACGTCGCCGATATGCAGGCCGATGCGGAGTTTGATCGCGCGATGATCGGCGAGCGTTTGCTGAACCTCGATGGCGCATTTGATTGCGTCGCCGGCGCTGGGGAACTCGATGAGCCAACCGTCGCCCATGCTTTTGATCAGATTGCCGCGATGGTCCCGCATGGCTGGCGCCAAAATGTCGCGCCGCAACCGGCGCAGCTCGCCCAGCGTGCCCGCCTCATCCTCGCCCATCAGCTTGGAATAGCCAACCACATCGGCAGATAATATGGCGGCGAGACGGCGTTCCACGGATCATTTTCCTCTTTTAGGAAATTCTAATCAATATGATCGGAAATGGAAGCGGCGGCGACTTCGCGGACCGACCTCCCCCAATCCTCGTTGGAAGCTTGCCCGATTCCGCAAGAATACCAAACCTAAAAGTAAGGTGTCAGACTATTTTTTTAAGTATTACCTTAATGTTCTATTGCGTTATTTTTCCAACTCCAAGTTATTTTACCCATTATCGTTGCCGCCGATCAGCCGATTGATCGGGACAATGCCGAGGAACGCGGCGAGGACTAGGAGACCTGTGCGCGGGTAAGGGTTTACGTGGTTTGGTTATTTTGATTCTCTCGTTCTGTCGACATAAACGGGAGGCGATTTGATGGCGCGTCGGACAATAGGTCAGGAAAGCGTTTTTTTTACGGCTGGGCATCGAGCATCGGATCTCAATGCCCTGGCGCGGCTGATCGATTGGACCTGCGTTGATAACTTGATGGCGCCGATCTCGGCTGCTGCGAAGGATGAGCAAGGTTGACCGCCGCTCTGTCTGTTCAAGGCGCTGCTGTTGTCGCGTTGGTACGATTTGAGCGATGTGAAGCTTGCCGAGGCGACGCCGGAACGCACCGCCTTCGTCCGCTTTCGACCGCTTTCGCCGGGCCCTGGCAAAATATGATCTTGGGACAGGCTGTTCGAGGTGATCAGCGAGCAGCTCTGTGAACGCCGCGTATCGGTGACACGCGGCACTCTGGTCGACGCGACAATCATCGCTTCGGCTTCCAAGGTGGTCGGGCCCGGGTCGTGGTGAACCGCGTTTGGGCACGCAAGGGCGACGACGCAGCGCCGCACAGCAACAATCGGCCGCAAAATCGGCCACAACGCCAGATCGCCACGGAACACATATCTCGGATGACAATAATCATCAGAAAAACAACAGCATAACCGACCCGCGCTCAGGTCTCCTAGGGCGAGAGCCAACCAAAAATTATCAACACGCGAAACGGGCCTGGACGAGACCATATCCAAACCGGTCGTCACGGCCGGGCGGCCCGAGATCGACGCTGTTCTTCCGCAACATCACGCGCAGAACCGATAGCGAGAGATTTTTGTGCCGCGCCAAAAGGCGTGCGGCGATACCGGTGACCACCGGGGCGGCGAAGGAACTGCCGGTAACATAGGCATATTGCCCGCTGGCTTTCGGCAACCAAAGATCGACCCCGGGGGCGACAAATTCAATGTAGGGACCGGTGGCCGCGCCGGCTTCCAACTTGTTCGCCGCATCGAGGGCGTTGACGGCGATAACCGCCGGCGCACCGGCGGGCGACGGCACACCGCGGCCCCGTAAGCCTGCCGCCGCAATCAGGATATGGCCTTTCCGCGCGGCAATCGTGAAGGCAAGATCCAGCACGCGATTTCGCGGCCCGGCGAAAGAGAGATTGATCAGCCTCACGCGCTCGCGCATCAACCAATCCATGCCGGACAGGATCGTCTCCGGCGTGCCGCCATCCTTACGGCGCCAAAACACGGCGGCGGCGTGCAGCCGCGCACCGCGGGCGAAACCAAGTTGTTCATAGAGCCGTCCGCCGATCAGCAAAGCGGCAATCGCGGTGCCGTGATTCAGTGCCGCCGCATTGGCGGACTTGCCCCGGGCCATAAAAGACTTGCGCGCGACCCGGCGATCACCGCCGGCAATTTGCGTCACATTCACGGGACCATCCAACATGCCTATGGCGACGTCCGGCAAGGCACCGCACTGCCCGCGCCCGGGCCAGTTCAACATAGCATCCGCATAGAGGCGCGGCGTCTGCGACAGGCTGAAGCTATCTTGCAACGCAATCTCCGCCCCGGGAGCGGCCGTGCGCAATCGCTGACTGGCATTGGCCGATGCGAGATCCGCGGGTCCGCGAAGCACCAGCAAGGTTATTGCACCGAATCCCGGCAGAGCCCGGCGTCGGATTTCTTGCGCACCGTTGGCGGCGGCGAAAGCCAAGGCGGCGGCGAGCTGGCTGTTCGGCGCCCAGATCACAAGCTCGACGCCCGCTCCAGCCGGCGCGGTCAAAAGCGGCGGCGGTTGCCGCGGTATCGCCGGTCCCGCGGCCTTCGTTGACGGGTCCGAACTCGGGCTCGGCGTTGTGGAGGGTTGCGTTGCGGAGGGTTGCGTCGCGGGTGGTGACGCCTCGGCCGGCCTCGACCGGCGTGGTGATGGCGGCGTCGGCTGCGCCGGCGGCGAGGTCCGAGTGGGCGTTTTCTTCCTCTTCGGCTTCTTCTTCGGACGCGGCTTCGTAGGCTTTCGATCAGGATCGATCGTATCGGATGGCGTCGGCAAGTTTGTCGAGGGGCTTGGCGAAGCCGGGACGGATGAGGGTGTCGACGGCGTGGAAGGATCCGGTTGGCTGCTCGGCGTGCTGGGCGCGGATGGGGTCGATGGCGCGTTCGCGGCCTCGACCAACCCTGTCTGCAGGACAAGCACTAATCCGACGATGAGCAGGAGGCCGCGCATATCAGTCCAGCCCCGCGCTCTCCACAATGCCGGCCGCCGCGCGAAGGCGCACCAATAGCGCGTCCGTATTACCGCCCTTCTCCACGCCTTGCAGGCGGTAGAGACCTAACGCACTGGGGCCGGACACGATTTGCAGATCCAGTTCGCGCAGCAATCCTCTAATCTGCGTTTCCGTCGCGCTCGCCTTGAATGTCACCTGGATGACCGGCCCGGCAAAGCGGGAATCGCTGCCGGCTAAGTCGGTACCGCCGATTGGCAGTTTGGCCGATTGATAACCGACGAACAGAGCAACCAGTAGGCATGCCGCAATCGCCAGGATTTGGCGGCGACGGGATCCGATCGGCGTGACCTCTTCGGCGGTATCGTCTTTCATCTCGGACGTCGATAAATCCTGCGAGGCCCGCATGTCGCGTTTCAGTCGGGCCAAGCCGAACTCGCCCGGCGGCGAAACACTTTCTCTTTCCCGCACCTTGTCCTGAACCAGGTTCAGAAACTCGATTTCCTGCTCAAGCTCCGGATATGTCTTCAACGCCCGATCAACAAAAGCGGTTTCCTCCGCCGACAAATTGCCAGTCAGATACCAGGGCAGAAGCTCTTCCGCGCGCAGCTTGTCGTCTTTATCGTCTAGAGGCTCGGACATGGCACATTCCCCAACAGCTTGCGCAAACATTCCTTCAGCAACTGCTTGGCGTGATAGACCCGCGTTTTCACCGTACCCTCGGGACAATCGACGGCCTGCGCGATCTCCTGATAGGGCAGCTCTTCGAAGAACGCCAACTCGATAACCGCTCGATGGGCGGCCGACAATTTGTCGAGGCAGATATCGATCTGCTTTCGCGCGCTCTTCGCCATCGCGAGATCGAGCGGGCTATCGCTCTCATCCGGCGTTTCCGGTAGCTCGTCGACCAAGTCCTCCTTTCGGTGCTTTCGAAAATGGTCCATCGATTTGCGATAGGCAATGCCGAACACCCAGGTCGAGACCTTACCGCGACCGTCATAGCTCGACGCCGAACGCCAGACCGCCAACATCACCTCGTTCAAAACATCCGCGGCAGCAAAACTGTCGCTGATCTTGCTTTGGATGAAGCGGAAGACGCGCGTTTCATACAGCCGGTAAAAGCTTTCCATGGCATGCTCGTCACCAGCCGCAATGGCCCGCAACAGATCGCCATCGACCTGCTGATCCGCTCTATTGTCGACGCGCGTCATTGCCGTCACCACTCGATCGGATGGTAGACGGAGGCGCTGATCATGCGGCCGTCCCGGCCGATGGCGACGACGCGCCAGGACAGCGGCGTATGGGCGCGCAGACGGGCCACGGTAAAGGCGCGCAGACGGGTGGCGTCACGGCTACCCGGCACCTCGACACCCGCCACCGGCCGGATTTCCGGGCCGATGCGGCCGCCACGGCTGGTGTAGAACTCGAGATAGTAGCGCGCGGCGCCGGCCACCGGCCGCCAGCGGAAGATCGCCGTCCGGTCCATTTTCGCGCCGGCACGCGGTCCGAAGGCTTCCAAATCCCGCTGCAAATCGCCCGGCACCACGAAATAATGCAATTGAGATGTGCGCGGCTGGTTCTGGTTTTCGATCCGGAAGCGGACGATGTGATTTCCTTCGAGGGAGGTCGACAGACGCGGGCTGCGCAACAAAGTACGACCTGTTCCGGCGAGCGGACGGCGCACCCGCTGCAACGGGAAGAAGCGCGGCGTGCCCAAGCTGACCGAGGACGGCTCCGCCACCTCCCAAATGCCGCGCAGGATTCCATTACCCGAATGCAATACCCAAAGCTGCGCGGCGATCGGCGCGTTGCGCTTGACGACACGGTACTGGCTGTCGTCGTCGAAGCGGAACTCGAAATTATGGATCGTGAAACCGAACGGTGTCGTCGTGGGCGGTGTCGGAGTCGGTGGTGTCGGCGTCGGCGGCGTGGGGGTCGGGGGTGTGGGTGTCGGCGGGAGAGTCGTCGTCGCATTCAGCGTCATTTGACCGAGCATGGAATTGGTGCCGGCGCTAAAGCGACGGCGCAACTGTACGGGACTGCCGGCGGCGATCTGGGCCGCAAGCGCAGCGCTGATCGGCACGACTTCGTCGAAATCGATCGTTTGAAAACTACTTTGCAGGCCACTGACATTACGCGACAGCCCACCATTGAGATTGGCGAACACGGTCCCGCTCTTGAAGACATCGGCAAACGGCGACTGAACTCTCGCGGTCAGGATGGTGGTAATGGGATCGAAGAACACATATTGAATTCTAACCCGCCACCTGACGGCCACGGACGACGGCGCATCGCCAGGGATCGTCGCGCTGGCCGGGATGGCTTGCACGGACACTATTCTCGCTTGCCCCTGCGCCATTGCCGGCGCGAGGAGCGTCAAGGCCAAAACAATGAGTAATCTTGAGCCAGACTTGGAAATACGATGGAACAACATGACAGACCTCATTGTTCGGCGGGAGTAGACAGGCGGAAGATAAGGCCGAGGCGTCCTTCGACATCGTCCAGGTCGGCACCGAATGCCTTACTGTCGCCATGCCTTAAATCGCCTCGAACAGCTAGCGTTATGCCGGGCCGCGCGGTCCAATTCAGCTCCGATATCAACTCGCCGCCTTCGAACGCGCCGTCGATGTTCGATATCGAAATGTTGTAACGGGTCGAGTTGATCAGCACGCCGGGAATGAAAATCAAATCGGCATTGATATTGCCGGTCAACGTATCGCCGCTATCCGTACCGTCGGTACTGGCCCGTATCCATTGCAGACCGCCGCCGAAATTGAAGTTATCGCCGGCACGCCAGTTCGCATTCAGGCCGGTGGAGTAATCGACCCGATCCAAGCCGTCGTTGACCCGGTCTCGAAAAATCGTGACGGAATGATTGATCCCCCAACTCCATGTCTCATAGGTCGTGTCGAACCCCAACATGAACTGGGCCGAACGCATATGCGCGTCCGGATCGAAGCCGGTGTTGGATTGCTTGATCCGCTTATAGTCATTGACCTGCGCGCCGAAACTGATCGAGGGACTGCCGAGCCAGGCCGGACCAGACGAATCTTGAAACAGTGTGTAGGAGCCAGAAAGACCGGCCTGCAGATTGCGATCCGTGGGCAGAGTGGGATCGTCCTCGACATTGTTGGTTTGATGCAGGGCGGTGGCGTTGATCGAGAACGGACCTTTGGCATAGTCGAGATTGAACTGATAATCCTCATGATCCGAGAAGATCAGCGGGTTCGCCAGCGAACGGAAATGACCGCCGATCCGGAAGTAATGTAGACCGACCCGCAAGCTAGGCGGTTCCGCATCGCCGGAGCCGTCGGCGGGGATGAGTTCGTAGTCGACGCCCGCATTCCAGGCTCGGCTCGACTTCGTTTCCGATCCATCGAAGGTGATATCCTCATTGAAACGGCTGGACGCGAAACCGGCCTTGAAGCGAAGTTGATCGCGCAAGGTGCTGAATTGCAGAGCCGTGGCGAAGCCGTCGCCTTTGCTGACGGATTCGCTACCTTCGAAATTGCTCTTACCGCTATAACCCGTCGCCGTCAGCGACAACTTGCCCCATTCCTCGTCGAGTGGCCGAACCGTCGCGCTACCGCCGAACAAGCGGTCGTTCTCGCGATCCAGGCCCAATGGATTGTCCATGCCGAGAATATCGTTGGTCTTGGCACCGAACGCCTTCGCAATGACACGGCCGTCCGCGGCAGAGACCGTCAACCCCATGCCGCGTCGGCTTAATTGAGAGACCAGAAGGTCGTCATCATGGAAGGTTTGGTGGCCGATCTGACCCGTCAATTGACTGTTTTCAAACTGGCGGTTGAAGTTCAACGAATACTCGCCAATGTCGAAGCCTTTTTCCGTTAGACGCGCTTCCCGCTCCGTTGCGGCCAGGTAATTGATCTGTCCATCGACGAACCAACCGCCTTTGTCGCCTTGGATGGCGAACTCACCGGCGCTCTGACCCGTGGTCTTGTCTTTCTCGGGCTGCAGGGTGCGGGTGAGCTCGTGCCGGGCCGTTGCCGTATAGCTCTTGATGAATTTGTCTTCGGTTGCTTCGGCTGTGCCGGCGCTCGTTGTGAACGGCCAATCGCCCAGAGTGGTGAACTCAGAACCATCGTCGGAAATCAAGTACACGATCAATTGGTGCTCGCCGGCGGCCAACGGCTGCACGGGAAGGATGCGAATCTGCCCGTCCGACGTCAACTCCGCTACCGACGTTACGTCGATCCCGTCCAATTCGATGGCAAAGCGTGACAGCGTCTCCTGCGTGACCGCTTGATCGATTTTGATAACAAGTTCGACACTGCCGTCGCCCGGTTCCAACAGTTCGAACGCCGCTTTCACGTCTTGTGCGACCGCAATCGTTGGGATTGCGTGCAGCAGTAAAAGACCATGCGCCGCAGCAAAAATAGTACCGTAGGCATTTTGCTTCAACCTGGTGATCGAGCGCTTTGCGGTCATACTGTTTCTCCAAAAATAAGTGGCGGTACGGGAAGGTTTTCCGGTACGTGACTATAAGTCGCGAGTTCAAAGTAAGCGGTTCAAACAATTACGCACAAAATTCGCGCGCACCCCCACCCGTTAAACCTGATCGGCAGTCTGCCATAGTTATTGGCGGATTTTGAGGGTTTTTAGCGCTCCGGCGCGATGAAATTGAATCCAACTTCGGAATCAATGAATAAAATCAATTGTCTAACTATTTCTCAAACTCGTGCTCAATGGTTAACAAACTCAAAAAAGGGTGAACTTTCAGCATAGGAAGTTAGAGGACTATGGCGAATTCCCGGCATTCCGTGTCGCTGTCGGGCGACGTCGAAAAATCTGTTTGAACCTTTCCGCCGCAGTGGACGACTGACGGTCATCAAGGGTCCTCGGCGGATCGAAACCAGCGACAGGAGACAAACTATGTTGAGCAAAGCGTCATCAAACCAGTTCGATAGCCAACCGTGGTCAATCGGGAATGCTCTAACCGCGGTGTTCGCCGCCGTCGCTTTGGTCGGTGTCGTACTGGCGACGGACGCGCAAGCCAGATCCGCGTCGAAGAGCCTAACGACAAAAACAGGTAAGCCGGATCTGATCGCCACCAATATTGGCGTATCCGTTGCGGGCGGTGTCCATAAATGGGGGTCGAGCGTCAAGATCACCAATGCGGCTTATGCGGTACAGAAGGGATTAGGCCCGAAGAAGAATCTGTGCTTGATCAAAGACGTGCGCTTCCGCCCCTTCAACAAGGGCAACGCCGATGCCGGTCCGTTCGGGATCAATCTCAGCGTCAAACATAATGGTCAGCAGATTTATAGCTTCGCCAACGGTATGGCCGGATTGAAGACCAACGCCGGTCTTCCCTTCAACGGCGGCTGGCTGACCAACAACATACTCGTCGCCCAAGGCACCAACAAATTCACCGTCATTATGGACGGCGACAAGATGGTCGACGAAAGCGACGAAGGGAACAACAAATACGGCGTTACTCTAAAGGTCAGCTTTCCCTGCACCTTGAAGCCCGGCGAGCCCAAGTCGTTCGGCATCAAGAAGAACTGAACCAAGCTTGCATCGATTGCGCGCGGGAGCCTCGATAAGGCTCCCGCCTTCGTTTCCAGCCTGTTACGTCGACTCTGTTTTCCGGGTGCACCGCTATGTTAGAACATAACTAATGTAATTGCGGACACCTTCGACAACTAGAGCATATATCTACCATACCGCATCATTTGACCGGTCAAATGTTCCCGTATGGTAGATATATGCTCTAGAAGCTAGCGATGACCTCAAATCCCAAAACCAACACCGAACTCGAACAGCGATCAGCCACCGCATCCAAATGGGCAAACTTGTTCATGGGCGTTGCCGGCGTTTTGGCGGCCTGGTTGTCTCATTCGGAAGCGATCTTGCTCGACGGACTATACTCCGCGGTTGGTTTCCTTTCGGCGATTTTCGCGGGTCGGGTGGCGCAATCGATCAACCGCGCATCGGACGAAAGCCGCCCCTTCGGCTACGACGCCGACGAATCGCTCTACACGATGCTACGCGCCATGTCCTTGTTGGGCCTGATTTCCTTCGCCGCGTTTACCGGCATTATGCGGATCATCGATTATCTTTCGGGCGGTGAGGTCCCGGAATTAGTCTTCGGTCCGATTGTGATCTATTTCGCGGTTGTTTGTGGTACCTGTGCCCTTCTCTGGTCCTTCCATTACTATAATTGGCGCCGCACGGGTCAGCAGAGCGATATTCTGAAAGTCGAGGCTGGTGCTGCCATGGTCGACGGCGCGATTACCGGTGCGGCCGGGTTGGGATTGATCGGCGCGTCACAATTGGTCGGCACACCTCTGGCTGCGATCATACCGATCAGCGATTCCCTTGTTCTTTTGGTGCTTTGCGTTTTGATCGTCTTCAACCCATATCATAGTTTCCGGCAGGGCCTACGCGAACTCGCCGGCATCGGCCTTCCGCCTGAGGGGATTGACCGTTTACGCGACAGGGTCTTGGCGAGTGTGGTTGCGGACGAATTCGACTTGATCGACCTGCGCGCCATGAAGCTCGGCCGTACGACGACCATCGCCGTGCATATCGATCCGAAAACGCCGATCGACGCCACGGCGGTCGACCGTCTGACGGAGCGTTTGAAGCAAGACATTGCGGCGGCCACGGGCCGAAGCCGCGTATATCTCCTGGTGACAAAGCATGATCGGCGGCAGCGCCATGAATAGCGATTGAATTCGTTCGCCAACCATTCCATGCTGTTGCCCGATCGCTTTTGTGCGTGTGATTTGAGCCATGTTATTGACGATTTCCACGACCCATAAACCGGCGACGGATTTGGGTTTTCTACTGATGAAAAATCCAGACAATGTCCACCGCAAGCGATTGGCGTTTGGGGAGGCCGTGCTGTTTTTCCCGGAAGCCGATGAAGACCGATGCACGGCCGCGCTGACGTTGAACATCGATCCGATCTCCCTAGTGCGTAAGTTCCGCGGCAACAGGCGGGAGAGCCTGTTCGCGCATTACGTGACCGACCGGCCCTATGTGGTCTCTAGTTTCATGAGCGTAGCCCTTGCCCGGCTTCTCAACACAGCGATGGCCGGCCGCAGCCGCGACCGTCAGGATTTGGCCGATCGGCCACTGCCATTCGAAGTCACCATGCAGCCGCTGCCCTGTCGCGGCGGCCCCGACATCCTGGCGGAGATTTTCGCGCCCCTGGGTTACGACGTTCTGGCCGAACCTGTGCTGCTCGATCCCGTTCATCCCGAATGGGGCGATAGCCTCTATCACCGGGTCACGCTGCGCGGCGAACAGAAACTGGCTGACCTGCTGACGCATCTCTTCGTCCTGATCCCCGTTCTCGACAACCGCAAGCACTACTGGGTCGGCGCGGACGAAGTGGAAAAGCTGTTGGCCAAAGGCAGAGGATGGCTGGAGCAACATCCAAAGAAAACCCTGATCACGCGTCGCTATCTCAAACATCGCCGCGGCTTGACCCGTTGGGCGCTGGAAGAGATGGAGAACGCTTTGCCGCAGGACGACGACGCCACCGCGCCGGACGAGGCGGAAGCGGAGCTGGAAAAACCCGTCCGCTTGAACGATTTGCGCCAAGACACGGTCGTGGCCGCGTTGAAACACCGCGGCGTTCGGTCCGTTGTCGATTTCGGGTGCGGCGAAGGCCGCCTGCTCCGTCGATTGCTGAAGGAGCCAACTTTCGAGCAAATCCTGGGCGTGGATGTTTCCACATTGGCCCTCGAACGCGCGGAACAACGGCTGCGCGTCGAACGCATGAGCCCAAGGCAGAAATCGCGCCTCAACCTCCGTCAGGGATCACTGGTCTATGTCGACGAAAACCTGAACGGCTTCGACGCGATCGCTTGCGTTGAAGTGATCGAACATTTGGAGCCCGACCGCCTGGACGCGTTCGAACATGTCGTCTTCGCCGCTGCGCGTCCCGGCCACGTCGTCATTACCACCCCGAATCGAGAATACAACCAGTTGTTCGAAAATCTTGCCGGTGGCGAATATCGCCACGGCGATCACCGCTTCGAATGGACGCGGCGGGAGTTCCAGGATTGGGCCAACGATCTAGCCAGGCGGCAATCCTACCGTGTCGAGTTCGTCGATATCGGCGAGACGCATGTCGGGCATGGGCCGCCGACGCAAATGGCGGTGTTCAGCCGATGAGCGCGAAGAAGATTGAAATCCCGGACTATTGTCTGGTTCTATTGGTCGGCCCGTCCGGTTGCGGCAAGTCCACATTTGCGGCGAAACATTTTCTGGTGACGGAAATCGTTTCCTCCGACTATTGCCGTGGCGTGGTTGCGGACGACGAGAACGATCAGTCTTCCACCGGCGACGCTTTTGACCTGCTGCACCATATTGTCGGACTTCGGTTGAAACGCCGTCGCTTGACCGTGGTCGACGCGACCAACGTCCGGTCCGAAGATCGTGCGAAGCTGGTCAAACTGGCGCGGCAGTACCATGCGCTCTGTGTCGCCTTCGTTTTCGATATCGATACCGAAATCTGCATCGCGCGCAACGAGACGAGAGCGGATCGCCCCTTCGGCGGCCATGTCGTGCGCAATCATGCGCGCGCTTTGCGCCGCGGCCTGAAGCGGATGCGTAAGGAAGGGGTTCGATTCCAGTATCGGTTCAAAAAGCCAGCCGAGATGGACGCGGTGGAAATTACACGCCAACCCCTATGGACGGATAAGCGGGCGGAACGCGGGCCGTTCGACATTATCGGCGACATTCATGGTTGCGCCGAGGAACTGGAAATTTTGCTGGGCGAGCTCGGCTATGTCGTCAAGAAAAAACCCGCCTATCGCGTAACGCCGCCGCAGAACCGGCGCGCCATATTCGTCGGCGATCTGGTCGACAGGGGCCCGCGCACGCCGGACGTCCTGCGGATCGTCAAACACATGGTCGATAGCGGTAGCGCATTTTGCGTCGCCGGCAATCACGAGAACAAGCTGGTCCGGGCGCTGAACGGACGCAATGTCAAAGTCAGCCACGGTCTGGCCGAAAGCCTCGAACAGCTCGAGCAAGAGGATCCGGCATTCGTCGAGGACATGCGCGGATTTATGGATGGCTTGGTCAGTCATTACGTCTTGGACGGCGGCGAGTTGGTCGTCGCCCATGCCGGCTTGCGGGAGGATATGCAGGGCCGTTCTTCCGGCGCCGTCCGCGCATTTTGCCTTTATGGCGAGACCAGCGGCGAGACCGACGAGTTCGGCTTGCCCGTTCGCTACGACTGGGCCCGCGACTATCGCGGCCGGGCCAAGGTGATCTACGGTCACACGCCGGTGCCGGAAGCGGAGTGGGTCAATGGCACGCTTTGCATCGATACCGGTTGCGTCTTCGGCGGCAAGTTGACGGCCTTCCGATATCCTGAACTCGAGCTTGTCCAGGTTCCGGCCGCGAAGGTTTATTGCGAGCCGGTCCGGCCGCTGGCAGCGGAGACGTCGGCGGAAAGCGCGGCTGGGCAGTTGTTCCTGTCCGATGTCATCGGCAAACGCGCGATCACCGTCGATCGGGGACGGCCGGTCATGATCTCGGCCGCGCAAGCCGCCGCTGCGTTGGAACAAGTCAGCCGTTTCGCCATCGACCCGCGCTGGCTGATTTATTTGCCGCCGACCATGTCGCCCGCGGCGACGTCCACCGTCGACGGGTTCTTGGAACGACCCGAGGAAGCTTTCGAGGACTATGCCGCAAATGGCGTGACACGCCTGATCTGCGAAGAAAAGCATATGGGCAGCCGTGCCGTACTGGTTGTCTGCCGAGACGAGGCCGCCGCGGCCAAGCGGTTCGGCGTCAATCACGGAATCGGCGCGGTCTATACCCGCACCGGCCGCGCCTTCTTCCCCGATCCGGCTGGCCAGTTGACGGTTTTGCAACGCCTAGCCCGTGCCGCCGAAACGTCGGGCCTGTTCGACGATTTGTCCAGCGACTGGCTGTTGCTCGACGCCGAAGTCATGCCGTGGTCGGCAAAGGCGCAGGGATTGATCGAGGGGCAATATGCCGCCGTCGGCGCCGCGGCCGAAACTGCATTGACCGCGGCAAATCGATTGCTCGCACAGGCAAACGCACGCGGCGTCGATATCGCGGACCTTGAAGCGGCAACCGAGGCACGTAAGCGCGCCGTCGATCGATATCGCAGCGCCTATCATCCCTATGTTTGGCCCGTACAAGGCATCGACGACCTGCGCATCGCAGGCTTTCACATCCTCGCCAGCGAGCATGCCGTGCATCGCGACCGGGATCACGTCTGGCATCTCGGCCAATGCCGGCGTCTCGCCGAAACGGGAGACAGCCTATTTCAAGCGACCGACCACCGCATCGTCAATTCAGACGACCTGGAGCAGCGACATGCCGCCATCGAATGGTGGCTCGACCTGACCTCGCGGGGCGGCGAAGGCATGGTGGTGAAGCCCTTCGACTTCATTCACGCGGCGAAGAAATTCGGCTGGGTGCAGCCGGCGATGAAAGTACGCGGTCAGGATTATCTCCGGATCATCTACGGTCCGGACTACGACCTGCCGGAAAATCTAAGCCGGCTCCGGCGCCGGGGCTTAGGCAAGAAACGCAGCCTGGCCATGCGCGAATTCAAGCTCGGCCTTGAAGCGCTGACCCGCTTCGTCAATCGGGAACCATTAAGCCGGGTACATGAATGCGTGGTCGGCGTCCTGGCCATGGAAAGCGAGCCGGTCGACCCGAGACTTTAGCCGCGCGACTTGCAGGCCCGCACCAGCCCTCTATGATGCCCCCCTTCGAACGAGGTGAGGATGGAAATATGGAGTTGGACGAACACGGCGCCGATCTGCGCGCACGGCGGGACAAGGTTCGCGAGGAGATGGGTGGCGCCCACCGCATCGCACGCATTCATGAGCAGGGCAAACTGACTATCCGCCAGCGTATTGACGGAATCCTCGACCCGGATTCCTTTAGCGAAATCGGCACCTTCGCACAGTCCGAAATGCGGGCCGACCGCGGCAAAACGCCGGGAGACGGCAAGATCAGCGGCATCGGCACCATCGACGGCCGACCGGTCGTGGTTGGCGGCGACGACATCACGGTCAAGCAAGGTTCCAGCTCCTTCATCGGGGGGCGCCGTATGAAGAAGCTCGAGGATTACGCCATCCGTCATGGCCATCCGATGATCTATTTCGGTGAGACGGGCGGCGCCCGGTTGCCGGATCTCTTGGAGCCAGATGAATTCGCCAAAGTCCAGCCCGGTGTCATCATGGGCCGACGCAACCGCAAGGTACCGGCCGCCTCAGTCATCAGCGGCCTCAGCTTCGGCGGCTCCTCCTTTCAATCGGCCTACTCCGACTTCGTCGTCCAGGTGAAGGGTACCTGTCTGGCGGTGACCAGCCCCCGCGTCGTCGAAGTCGCGACCGGCGAGCAAATCGATTTCGAGGCATTGGGCGGTTGGCAGGTCCATGACCGAATGACGGGCATGATCGACCGCGCCGCCGACGATGAGGAACATGCCTTCACCTTGGTGCGGGAGTGGCTCGATTACCTGCCCCAGAACGCGTGGGAAGAACCGGCCCGCCTGGACTGGGACGGCGACCTGAGTCGGGACGAGCATATGTACAAATTGGTGCCGACCCGGCGGCAACGCGGCTACAACATGCGCCGGGTCATCCAACGGTTGACCGACGATATGCGGATCTTCGAATTGAAACCGAACTATGGCGGCGCGCTGGTCACCTGCTTCGGGCGGATCGCCGGCCGGTCGGTCGGCTTCATCGCTTCCAACCCCATGGTTGGGGCCGGTGCGATCACGCCGGCAGCCTGCGACAAGGCGACCTTATTCATTTGCCTTTGCGACGCCTTCAATCTGCCCATCGTGTTTCTCCAGGATACACCGGGATTCATGGTCGGCCGGCAAGTGGAGCATGACCGCCTGCTCTCCCGTGCGATCATGATGATTGAAGCCATGGTGCAGGCCAGGGTACCGCGGATCACAGTGATCCTGCGCAAGGCGTTCGGCCTCGCCTATGCGGCCCTCTCCGGCAACGACATGGGTGGCGACGTGGTGCTGGCCTGGCCCAACGTGGAGTACAGCTTCATGGACCCGGATGTCGGGGTGAACGTGACCCACGCCCGCAAGCTAGCGGAGGCCGAAGATCCCGCCGCCGAACGCGCCCGCTTGATCGAGGAGTGGCAGCAAGACACTTCCCCCTACCCCGCCGCCGGCACCATGGCATTCGACGAAATCATCGATCCCGCCGAAACCCGCGCCTGGCTGCGCCGCTATATCGATCGGCTGCATATCGATGTGCCGAGCTGGGGCGACGTGAAACCGTTGGCCGCTTGGCCGACCTGTCTGTGAGAGGCGAGACCATGGCCCGGAAATCGAAAAATCACGACTGGCTGGCGCAAGTTCCGGAAGACGCCCTGGAACCCGACCTGCCGATCTGCGACCCGCATCATCACCTTTGGGACTTCAACAAAACCCGCGTCGCGGAACGTTACCTGCTTGACGAAATTCTGGTCGACCTGAATGCCGGTCACAACGTGGTGTCCACCGTTTTCATCGAATGCGGTGCCATGCCGCGTGCCGAGGGTCCGCCTGAAATGCGTTGGGTCGGCGAGACCGAGTTCGTCAACGGTATCGCGGCAATGAGCGCCAGCGGGCTCTACGGCCCCTGCCAAGTCGCCGCCGGAATCGTCGGCCATGTCGACCTGTGCCTCGGTGACGCCGCTGCCGATATTTTGCAGGCGCATGTCGAGGCGGGCGGCGGCCGCTTCCGCGGCATCCGTCATTCCGCCAGCTGGGATGCATCGGACGAGGTGACCAATGCCCGTTGCGCCCCGCAACAACATATCTATGCGGATGATGCGTTCAGACGCGGCTTTGCGAAATTAACCGACTTCGACATGACGTTCGAGGGTTGGTGCTATCACACCCAGATCCGCGAGCTGACCGATTTGGCCCGCGCCTTTCCCGAGACCACCATCATCCTCGATCATTTCGGCACGCCTCTTGGCGTCGGTCCCTATACCGGCAAGCGGGACGACAACTTCGCGCAATGGCAGACCGACATTGACGAGCTGGCAGCCTGCGACAACGTCGTCGCCAAACTCGGCGGCATCAACATGGAACTCAACGGCTTCGGCTGGCACGAGAGAGACCGGCCGCCGACGTCGGAGGAATTGCTGGATGCGACCCGGAAGTATTACGAGCACACCATCGACCGGTTCGGAGTCGATCGATGCATGTTCGAATCCAACTTCCCGGTGGATATGGCGAGTTGCAGCTATACCGTCTTATGGAACAGCTTCAAGCGTCTCACCGCGGATTACTCCGCGGCGGAGAAGGCCGCGCTCTACCACGACACGGCGGCTCGCGTGTACCGCCTCTGACGTCGGTTAGGCGATCGGTTTGATGTAGCGGTGCAACTCGGAATCGAAGCCGAGATGACGGTATAGCGCTTTGGCGCGGTGATTGGTGTTGAACACTGTTAGGCTGAGCGAGCGGGCGCCGCGGGACACAGCCTCCCGCTCCACGGCGGCGACAAGACCGCGACCAACCCCTTGGCCTTCATGGGACTGAGCAACGGTCAGAGTCTCGAGATGGGCGCTTGGCTCCAGGTTCATGAATTCCGGGCCAAGGCGGACGAAGGCGGCACCAACCAAAGTGTCAGATCGATCCTTCGCGACCAACAAGAAGCTGTTCTCGCATTCGCCTCGCTTCCAGCGTTCGATCGATTCCGCGTCCTGGCTCCAAATCTCCTCGGGCGAAAGCCGCGGCGGCACATCGAAATCGGCCAGGCGCGGCAACTGCGCGATCGCCGCCGCCGCGTCGTCGGGCGTACCGAGGCTATAGATGATGGTCATGAAACGATCCTAAGAGCGGGATTTCATCCGTTGTAGAACGGCCGACCGCCGTCGCGCAACCAAATCCGGACGAGATGACGCCGGCGCTCGGGCTCCGTCCAATCTTCGAACGCCGTACGCTTGTGGGCGAGAAAGCGGTTGTCGACGATCTGGATCTGGCCCGGCTCGAAAAAGAATTCGGTATAAAGATCGTCGTCATCAAGAATATCGTAGACGGCCGCGAGCGCGCTCGCGCCTTCGTTGTCCAGAACGGCGTCGGCAAGCTCGTAACCTTGCCGGATTAATTGCGCGGATAGGCGCGCACGCAATTTACCATCCTCGATCCGAAAGGCCGGGCTTTCGATGAATTTGACATCGCCCCGTGTATGTTCGCGCTGCCGGTCGTAATAGAAAGGACGATAGAGGCGCGGCAACAGGTCGCCATGGCGCACGCGCAGACGATTGTGGGCGCTGTGCAAACTAACGACGCGGCTGATACCGCCGGACTTGGCAGGATGCAGACAAAGCAGGGCCACATGGTCCGGCGGGCGTAGATTATAGGAATTGTCGGTGTGGAAGTTTTGCTCCGCATTGGTGACGTCGGGGCGGATGCCGTTACCGGGCGGCTTACCGGTCAGATCGGCGACGTCATAGGTCATCTTGCCGTCCCAGCTCTGCGCGACCGGGCGCCCAGTCATGCGCATCAGCAACCAATAGACCCCGACCGAGGCTTCGCGCGTCATTCGGTCCAACGGTAGTCGATCAATGATGACGAAACCGAGACCGTCGGACAATTGGGCGCGTGCCTGGGTCATCAACCCACGGCACGCCGGCAAATCGAAATCGTCCGGATCGAGATAGATCGTCGGCAACGGATTGTCGTCGAGGAACTTCGACAGTTCGATTACTTCGTTCAGACAAGTGTCGGACGGAACTAACCGGCCAGCGGTCTTCGGCAGATTCCGGCCGGCCCAGGCCGAACCATCGCGTATCTCGGTCAGGATCTCAGCCGGCGCCATAGACCAATTCCGGCAGGAACAGCGAGAGCTGCGGAACGTAGGTGATCAGGACCAACTGGATCAGCATGATAATGATGAATGGCAGCACGCCGCGGATCACCGTCGCAATCGGCACCGTCGAAATCGACGACAGCACGTAAAGATTCAAGCCGATGGGCGGCGAAATCAAAGCGAGCTCCATATTCACCGTGACCACCACCGCATAGTGGATGGGGCTAATCCCCAGCGGCTCCAGCAACGGCAGCACCAACGGCACGGTGATCAGGATTACCGCGAACACTTCCAAAAACATGCCGAGCACTAGCATCAGCAGGTTCATGAACAGGAGGAACTGCCAGGCCGAGAGCTCCTTCTCGGTGACGAAATTGACCAGGGCATCAGCGATGCCCGCGCCGGTGATCCAATGTCCGAAGGCCAGCGCGCCCATGATGATGAAGACAATGCCCGCGGTCATCTTAATCGATTCCGCCATCACGCCGGGCACTTCGCTCAACTTGACGCCGCGATAGAAAAAGACGCTCACCACCACAGCGACCAGGGCAGCCATACCCGCCGCCTCGGACACCGTGACGATGCCGCTATAGATGCCGCCTAGAACGATTACCGGGATCAGAAGGGCCGGAATGGCGCGAATGTTGACCCGCTTGAATTCGTCGCGCGGCATCGATTCTTCCACCGGATAATCCTTGGCCCGGCAGTAATACATGATCCAGCCGATGAAGCAGCCGGCCTGAATCAGGCCCGGGATCACGCCGGCGAGGAACAGCCGCGGCACGGATTCCTCGGCGATCACCGCATAAACGATCATCGCCAGACTGGGCGGTATCAGGATGCCGAGCGTGCCGGAAGCGCCGACCACGCCAAGTGCGAAATGATCTTCGTACTTCCGCGCTACCATGGCTGGGATCAGGATCGTACCCATGGCCAACGCGGTCGCCACGGAGGAGCCGCAGATCGCCGCGAAGATCGTCGTCGCCACCACGCAAACCAATGCCAATCCGCCGCGGGCGCCGCCGACCCAGGCTTGCGCGCAGTCGATCAGCGCTTTGGCAATACCGCCCTTCTGCATGAAGGTGGCGGCCATGACGAAGAAGGGAATGGCGATGATGGTGATCGAATTGAGATGGTCGACGAAGAGCTGCGGCAGACCGATCAGCGGCTCGCCTTCCTCCCAAAACAGGATCAGCGACAGCAGGCCGAGCGACAGGAAGATCGGCATGCCGACGGCCAAAAACGAAAACAGGATACCTAGAACCGAAACCGGTGACATTGTCGCCCCCTCACTGCCGCCGGGAAACCGGCGCGCTGGCTATCACTTGTCGCGCAATACTTCTTCGTCGCTGATCACCATGGTTGCCGCGTCGAACTTGAACAGGTAGCGGTAGATTCGGATGATATAGCGGATGACCATCATGCCGAAGCCGAGCGGCATGCCGGCATAGTAGAGGTAGAGCGGAAACTGCATGGAGCTTTCGCTAACCTCTTCCAGGTCGTACGCGAAAGTGACGACCTCAAGCCCATACCAGGCGACCACAGCGCAAAACAGCAATCCAGCCGCGCAACTCACCAGTTCAAGAACACGCTGCCATACAGGCGACAGCAGACGGATGATGATGTCGGCGCGCACGTGACGCCCCTCTTCCACCAATGAACTGCCGGCGATAAAGATTGCCCAGACCACGAAGTAGATGACAAACTCCGAACCCCAGTCCGGGAGGTAAGTTGGCGCGAAATACCGCGTCGCAACCTCGAAGCAGATGAGCGCCAGGGCCATGGCGGCTAAGACGCCCATCAGCCAGGCTTCGATCCGGCCCCAATATCGGATAATGGTTGCCATGGAACGGCGGGGCGCCGGCAGTCGGGACCGGCGCCCGCGTCCTTAGACTTTGCCGCCAAGCGCGTCTTGAGTGCGCTTGATGAAATCTGCGTCCATTTTCAACTTCTTGACCAGATCGTCCTGGGTCGACATCAACTTCTGCCGCATCGCCGCGAGATCGGCGTCGCTGGCGTCGATCCGGGCAATGCCCTTATCCGCACCCTCCTTACGCGCGGAGTTCTGCCGGTCTTCCGCGAACTTGCGCATCTCGTCGACCTTGGATTCCCAGGTATCGACCACCAGTTTCTGCAAATCCGGCGTCAAAGAGTTCCACGCCTTCAGGCTCATGACCGGGACATATTGGAAGAGGCCTTGGAAATCGTCATAGGCGTATTTCAATCCGGAATCCCAAAGTTTCGCGCTGCGCACGCTTTCGTGGGTGGTCAGCAGACCGTCCACGGTGCCGCGCTGTAAAGCCTGCGGTACGTCCGGCCAAGCGATCTTAATCGCCTTGGCACCGAAAGTTTCGTATCGCGCCAGATTGGCGGCGCCGCCCGGTGCGCGCATCTTCAGCCCCGCGAGATCGGCGTGGCTCGATACTTTCTTATCGACAAAAAACATCTGGCCATAACCCAGATCCATCCAACGGCCGATGACCTTGACCTTCAGTTTTTTCTCGAGACGGGCCGCGAGTTCCTGGCCGATCGGGCCGTCCCAGATCTTATATTGCTCCTGGCGCTTAACGCCGTAGAACATCGGCAGGCCGGGGCTGTTGAACTCACGCACGAATTTGCCGAGATGCCAGGTGCCGGGCAGCCCCATGTCCAGCGCCCCTTGCGCCAAAGCCGTCGGCACATTGGTGCCTTTATACTTGGAGGCGCCATGGAACACCTTGACTTTGAGCTTGCCGTCGGATTTCGCTTCCAGCTCCTCGGCGAATTTCAAGATCGATAGATTGCGGACATGGTTCGGTCCGGTTTCCAACGAAATGTCGATCTTGGCTTGAGCGAGCGCGGTGCCGTTGAAGGCGAGCACGAGCGGGATCGCGCCGGCAATAAGTGTTTTTCGCATAATTGTCTCCCTGCCTGTAATTGCCTTTAATTGCCTTTGTCAAAAGATTCTGTAAAACCTACCGACAAATTGTGCCGCTTGTAAATCAATAACAGGTCGAACCGCTTGACCCAGATCAAGTGGTTCGCCGCCTTCGAATTGGATGGATTATCCATGCCGGTCGTGAAGCTATATGTCGATGCCACGCGGAAATCGCACCAAGCCGTCGTTGGGGAAACTTTACGCGAGGATGTTCGCGCCGCGGTCCAAAAGCATTTAAGCCCAAAGCCTGGCACGTTCCAATGGCTGGCGAACTGGGATGGCGAAGTCGGTGGCGATTACCCTGTTTATCTCGACATTCAGTTCCGGGCCAGCGAAGCGCGCGGTGGGGCGGTTGTCGACGCCCTGCTCGTCGACGTCGAAAACTCGATTGCCGACCATCTCGGCTGCCCCTGCCGCCTGCGCGCCTTCGCCATCGATCAAGCCACCCTGTTCGCCCGCGACAGCGAATTGGCCTAAGGCGCCGCTTGGATCTCCCAAGTACCTGGCTCGACCTCTTTGGACTTGAAACGGATCGGCAGAAACCGCTCGATGATGTCCATGTTCGTCCGCGTATGCAGGCTCGGCCGACCGGTGGTGAACCCGCCCCCACCCACAATCGCCATGGGCAGCAGCAATTGATCGGCCAGATGTGGGCCGACCGCGGCACTGCCGGCGAGATAAGCGCGAGCCTGTTTGCAGGCGCGCTTGGCGACGTTTTCCGCCGAGACGCCAAGCTGGCCGAACCCGGTAACCACTTCCGTTACGTTCGTATGGGGCAAAGTCAGGACCAGCGCATTGCCCGGACCCAAGCTATTCTTGTCCTCCCGCAGTTTCAGTGCCGGCTCGGACAGGCCGAGCCGAGCGCCGGCGACTTTCAGTTCCCGCTTGGCAATGTCGATCGGCAGTTTCGAAATGAAGGCCTCGGCTATCGCTCCAGACGCCATGCCTCGGTCCCTCACGTCTATCGGCCGCCGAACTTCCGTCGGTGTGATCGCGAAATCCACCCGGCCGCCGCCGGCTGGATAAAACCCGCGTCGGCTCAGTTCGGCCTCGATCCTGAATCCCATGCGTGCCAGTTGCGGCAGGAAAGCACGGGCGATGAATTCGAACGGAGGACAAGTCATGTTATGGGTGCCGCCCTCGATGCTCACCCGGGAGGGGCCGTCGGCCAATGCGAGCGGCAGCAGGATCGTCTGCGCAACCAGGCTGGTGCTGCCGCCGGTGCCGACGGCAAACCGATAGTCGCCGGCCTTAACAGCATCCGGCACGAACTCGACCTGGTCCGACCGCAACTCGTCACCCATCACTTGCGCACCGCAGATCTCCGCGGCGGCGCGGACGCAGGTCAGATGCTGGCGCATCAAACCGGGCTTCTCGCGCTTGGCACGAATATTCTCGATACGGAAAGCTTGGCCTGTAATCGCGGCCAAGCTCAAGCTGCTCCGCAACACCTGCCCGCCGCCTTCGCCGGCGGAGCCGTCAATGGTAATCATCTTTCTCTACTCCGGCCGCCAAAATAACGGCGGCAATATCTATTCAATTAATCTTCTAAACACACTATTCGCTTTGTCGATCAGATCGGGTTGCGCGCGGGTCTTTTCGGTGGTCGCCGTCCGTGCCCAGGCAAACTCCGCCTCAAGGAATTCGTCGATATCCGACAACCGCAACCCCGGACCGGCTTCTTTGGCTTCGAGTTTCCGCGCCAACAATTCGTCGAGCCGCCGCGACAGAGCCGCATCGAGATCCACCCCCGCTCTCAAGCCGTCGAAAGTCATCGGCGGAACCGCTTTAGGATTGAGCCGCAACCAACGTAGAGCCAAAGCCGAGCGCAAAGCATAGAAGTATTTCTTCAAACTAATCTTGCCGTCACGACCCACCGACTGCGGCCATTTCACACGACCGTCCTTCAGGTAATGATGCAGGCAAGCCGTGCGATGATCGACCTGTACCGACAAGTCCCGTAACGCCTCGCAAGCATCAGAGTCCCAGAGATAGCGGATCGGACTGTCGAGCCATTCCAGGAGCACCGGATTGGGCTTCAGCATCAGGGCCAGGGCCTTACGCAGATCCCAACCATTGATGTCCCAATCGTCGATCAGCGGCAGTTCGATCACATCCCGCTCCGGATAGAGCGTCAGATAGCGGTCGCGCGGCATGGCGTAGACGAAGCGCACGTCATAGTCGCTGTCCGGCGACGGGAAGCCCCAGCCGCGGCTGCCGGATTCGATGGCGAACAGAATGCGGACGTCATGGTCCCGCGCGATCGCCGCCAACTGGCTTTCGATATAGGCCGCCGCGGCCGGGTCGACAAATTTGTGCGCCACGGTCATCGTTCACCCTTTCACGCAGACCACCTGACGCAAAGTATGGACGATCTCGACAAGATCCTTCTGCGCTTCCATGACCGCGTCGATGTCCTTGTAAGCGGCCGGGGTCTCGTCAATGACGCCTTCGTCCTTGCGGCATTCCACACCTTCGGTGGCCGCGATATGCGCGTCCAGCGACACCGTCTTCTTCGCCTCGGTGCGCGACATCACCCGGCCGGCGCCATGGCTGCAGGAATGGAAGCTTTCCGCATTGCCAAGGCCGCGCACGATGTAGGAGCGCGCACCCATGGAACCCGGAATGATCCCCATATCGCCGGCCCGCGCCCGCACCGCGCCCTTGCGGGTGACGAATACGTTTTCGCCGAAGTGGTTCTCCCGCGTCACATAGTTGTGGTGGCAGTTCACCGCTTCGACCTTGGCCTCGAAATGCTTCTCGATGGTTTGGCGCGCCGCCTCGACCACATGGGCCATCATCACCTGCCGGTTTCGGTAGGCGAAGTCCTGGGCCCAGTCGACCGCTTCCACATAGTCGTCGAAGTGATCCGTGCCTTCCGGGAAATAGGCCAGGTCCTGGTCCGGCAGCTGGATGAACCAGCGTTCCATGTCTCGCTTAGCCAGCGCGATAAAGGTGCGGCCGATGGCGTTACCGACACCGCGGGAGCCGGAATGCAGCATGAACCAGACTCGGTCCTCCGTATCCAGGCAGACCTCGATGAAATGATTGCCAGTCCCCAAGGTGCCGAGATGGACCACGTTATTGGTCTTTTCCAGATCCGGATACTTCTCGCAAATCGCCTTGAAGCGCGCATCCAGGCCCTGCCAGGCGTCCAGCGTCCGCGCCGGCGGCTCCTGCCAGGAGCCCTTGTCCCGGCCGCCGCGGGAGCGGTTCAAGCCATGCGGCACCGCCGCTTCGATGGCGCTGCGCAATTCGGCCAGGCTGTCCGGCAGATCCGACGCGGTCAGCGTGGTCCGGGTCGCCATCATGCCGCAGCCGATATCGACACCAACCGCGGCCGGGATGATCGCACCCTTGGTCGGAATAACGCTGCCGACCGTCGCACCGATACCCACATGTACGTCCGGCATGGCGGCGACATGGCGATGAATGAACGGCATCGCCGCCGCCTTCGCCAGCTGTTCCTTCGCCCGCGCCTCCACCGGCACCCCCCGCGTCCACATCTTCACCGGGCGCCGGCCTTCGGCAGCCATCACATCGTAATTTCGTTCGGTCATTTTACGCTCCTTTACTTTAGACAGCCGTGGCGACGAGAGGTGATGAAACGGACGCCGATCGGACCGGCGCCATGGGTCTTCCCCACGAGTATCGAGTTCAACGATGTAGTTCCATCGGCATTCGCCGCGAGTTTTGCAATGGTCGCGGCGACGAGGGGAGGTGAAACGTTCCTGCTCTACCGCTGAGCTACGGGGCCGTAGCGGTGGGCCCCGGCGGGATTCGAACCCGCGCCCGGTCATGTCAAAGATGTAGTTCCACCGGCATTCGCCGCGCCCATTTCTCGTTCCGTCCTACTCCTTCTCAACAAGTTCGGTCTTTTCGATCTGTTCGACCCAATGATCGCCGTCCAGACGATCTTGCGCGAAGTCGGCGATAACATCGAACACCGCGTCGGAGAAACCGCCGACATTCAGGATGTCCTTGCGTTCCGCCGCCTGGGTCGTGCCGTAGGGCGCGATGTCCAGGCAGACCAGCTTGGCTTTGCGGTTGCGCGCCTTCAGGCGGCTCCACTCCCGCATCAGGCCGGTATCTTCTCCCCGCTGCACATCCAGCCAGGACTGATTGTCGGAGACCAGGATAACCAAATCAACGTTGGCCCGTTCCATGTTCAGCTTGGTGATCGGCGCCGAACAATTGGTTCCACCACCGCCGATCTTGGCCAAACGGTCGGCATTCTTCAACACGCCGGCTCGCGGATCGAGATCGATGCGCGCAACGTTATAGTCGAACGGCAGCACCCGTGCGTCGCGATTCATTCGCAGCATGGCCGCCGCGACCAAGGCCGCGACATCGATGCAGCGTACCGCCGTACTGGCGCCCTTGCGACGGCCCGTGACCTGCCAGCTCATGGAGCCGGAGACGTCCGGGCAAACCACCACGCGGCCCTTGATCCGCGGCACGTTGCCGATCGCCACTTCCATGGCGTCGTTCAATGCCTTACGCACCGAGCCCGGCAGTTCCCGCGCCGCATGGGTATGGGCCGCCATCAGCTGGTACGGGAAAGCCTGCGCCTGCTTCACCAACTTCTTGCTCGCCAGCCGGCGGGCAATCATCTGGCTCATTCCCGGTTCGTCGAAAACGCCGTGCCGCAGGAACGTGTTCAGGTTCATACGGGTCATTTGCCATCCGGCCGTGCGGGCGATCTCCCGCCAATGCCGCGGCGACAGATCCAACGCCGTCAGCATCTGGAACGGCACCGCCGGCACCGGCAAGGACGGATCGCACTTGAAGCGCTCATAGTCCCGCAAAGCGGTCGGCAAGGCGGACAAGTCGTGCGGCTTGCCCACGGCATAGCCGTAAAACGCTGCCCGCGCCTGATCCGTCGGCTTCGGATGCACCATCTTGATGACATCGGCGAGCGACGGCGACTGCCCGACCAGCGCAGTAATCAGCGCACGGTCGCTGGCTTCGTTCAGCCAGGTCTGCACCAACCGCTTCGGCGCCGTGCCGAGCGATTTACGCCCAACCGCGCCGGAGCGCAGGATCTGCACATAGTTGCGCAGCATCTTGCCGTTATCGATCACTCGGCGGAACGTCGGGCCCGCCAATTCCGGCGCCGTGACCGTCAGCACCGCCGCCAACAGAGCCGGCATATCCTTCATGTAGCCCCGCTCACGGGCATAGATCGCGGTTTTCGCCAAGAAGACCGGATCGACCTCCCGGGCCAGGCGCAGAATCTCTTCCGGCTGCTCCCGCGCTTCCGCATAGTAGGTCTGGTTGATGCATCCGGTCACTGCCAACTGCGCCAGCGCGTGGCGCGGTTCGTAGGCATAGGCTAGGGCATTTTCCCGGTTCCGGCTATCCGGCCGCGGGAGCAGCTTCCCTTTCGTCGCCGCAAACACGGATTTGTTTGCCATCGCTCTTTTCCTTCTCTTCGCTACATACACCAGGACTAGAGCAATGGCTGTGCCAACTTGTTTTACGTTTATGCCGGGATAGTTAGTCTGTTGAAATTTTTTATATTTTACACTTTAGACGGTTTTCATTGGCGGTTCAGGTTCAATGATTTATGATATTACAAGATCGAAACTTAGAAAATATTCTACGTGAAAAAAACCGTGGCGATCGGATTTCTCGGCACCAATCTCGACGGCGTGCTGAGTGAGAAGCGTTGGCAGCGCTGGCGGCCGACCGTCGGGCTATGCCGGCACGAAGATCTATTGATCGACCGGTTGGAACTGCTGCACGACAGCCGGCATCGCCCCCTGTTCGAGGTCGTGCGCGGGGACATCGGACAGATCTCGCCCGAAACTGCTGTCCGCGGTCATGAAATGGATATCACCGACCCTTGGGACTTCGAAGCGGTCTTTGCCGCCCTGCATGATTTCGCCGGAGCTTATCCGTTCGATCCGGAGCGGGAGGACTATTTGATGCACATGACCACCGGCACCCATGTCGCGCAAATCTGCCTCTTCATTCTGACCGAATCCCGGCACTTCCCGGCCCGGTTGGTGCAAACCTCTCCGCCCCGGCGCCGGCAAGGCCAAGTCGGTACCTATCGCATCATCGACCTCGATCTGTCGAAATACGACCGCCTGGCCAATCGTTTCCAGCGCGATCAAGTGACCGGCGCTTCATTTCTAAAGTCGGGGATCGACACCCGCAATCCGCGGTTCAATCGCTTAATCGACCGGATCGAGCAGGTTGTGATCCGCACGCGGGCACCGGTCCTTCTGGCCGGACCGACAGGCGCCGGTAAATCGCAGCTAGCACGACGTATCTACGAATTGAAGAAGGCGCGCCATCGGGTCGAGGGACCGTTCGTGGAAATCAACTGCGCAACCCTGCGCGGCGATACCGCCATGTCGACCTTGTTCGGTCATAAGCGCGGCGCGTTCACCGGGGCCCAAACGGGCCGCGCCGGACTGTTGAAAACGGCCGACGGCGGCGTGCTGTTCCTCGACGAGATCGGCGAACTAGGCCTCGACGAGCAGGCGATGATGCTGCAATCGATCGAGACCAAACGCTTCCTTCCCGTTGGTGCCGACCGGGAGATCTCCAGCGACTTTCAATTGCTGGCCGGCACCAATCGAGATCTGGCGGAGGACGTCGCCGCCGGCCGGTTTCGGGAGGATCTGCTAGCCCGACTGAACCTCTGGATATTCGAGCTGCCGGGATTGGCCGACCGACGCGAGGACATCGAACCTAATTTAGACTATGAACTGTCCCGCCATGCCGGGGAAACCGGCAACCGGATCGCCTTCAACAAGGAGGCACGGACGGCGTATCTCACTTTTGCACTTTCCCCCGCCGCGCGGTGGTCGGCCAATTTCCGCGACCTCTCCGCCTCGGTGACGCGCATGGCCACGTTCGCGCGAGGCGGCCGGATCGGCATAGCGGAAGTGAGAGAAGAGATTGAGCGGCTTGAGGCAGGATGGCGCCAGACGAACACCGACGACGACGCACGCCTGATCGAACAAGTGCTGGGTGGCGAGGCACTGGCCGGGATCGATCCTTTCGACCGGCCGCAATTGGCGCATGTCATGCGGGTTTGCCGCCGGCACCCGACCTTGAGCGCGGCCGGACGGGCGTTGTTTTCCGTATCGCGCGAAAAAAAGCGCAATCCCAACGACGCCGACCGCCTCCGCAAGTATCTGGCCAAATACGGTCTCGACTGGCAGACGCTGACTTCCAACAAACTTTGATGATTCGGCTATTGGGCGCAGGCGGCCGCATGATTGACAAATTCCTCACCCAATCGGGACAAGCGTGTAGCGGAGGGTGTAATCGCCACCAGATCGAGCTTCGGGGTGTCGGTTAATTCTATGGCCTTGAGACCGTGCATATGGGCAACGTGAGCCGCATAGGGATGGATAACGGCACCACCACAACCATGTGCGACAAGGGCGCAGATACTTTCGATGGTCTGTGCATTGATGACATAGTTCGGCGCCAGCCCGCGCATCTGAAAAGCTTGGTCGACCCTGGTCCGCAAGCTCATGCCTGGCGAGAAACCAACTAGATCCACCGCCGCTATATCTTTCAGTCGAACCCGCGAACGGTCGGCAAGATCATGCTCGGGCGGAAAGACGCAGAACCAAGGACGCGAAGCGATGACCCGGCGATCCACGGACGCGGTCGTAACAACGGGATCCGTCGCAAAGCCGACATCGAATTGACCGCTTTCCACCTGTGATGCGACCCGATCGGTCGTGTCCGTGTCCAATGTCACCATCGTATGCGGATGTTCGGCCAACAGGCATCGGACGGCCCACGGCAGTATCCCACTGCTGACAGACGGGATTCCGAGCACTCGAATATTGTCCGTTCCGTGATGGGCGATCCGGCGTGCCGCCGCTTGTAATGCGTCGATGCCAACGAAATGCCGCTCCACCTCCCTCAGGAAGACTTGACCTTCCGACGTCAATTGCAATCGGCCGGCACGGCGGTCGAACAGTTTGAAGTCCAGCCCATGCTGAAGATTAGCCAGCAAACGGCTGACCGCCGGCTGAGAGACATGCAGTGTTGCCGCCGCGCCGGACACTGTGCCGGCCCGAGCGGTGGCGCGAAACGCATCGATTTGACGCTCGTTTATCATTGGCAGCTTATAACATTTAGTTATAGGAAACGCAAAAAACGGCATTTGTATGCATGCCAATCTATTGCTATTTTGTCCAAGGGTGTAACGATACCGCACCCGGAAACCCAGTTGTAGGTAAGGAGAGAATGACCGTCATGCAGTTGGCATCGAAAATTCACGAGGTCACGGACTACGCAGCGGCGCAGGAGTTCTATCACAGCCAGGGTTGGACGGACGGCCTGCCGATCGTACCGCCCACCGCTGACGCCGTCGAAGCGTGCTTGGAATGGGCGATGCTGACGCCGGATCAACTCATCGGTGTCGAACCAGTACGGGAGCGGCCGATAACGGCGGAAAAACTGGCAATCAATGCGGTAATGGCGGGTTGCCTGCCGATGCATTTCCCGGTTGTCGCCGCCGCCGTCACGGCGATGCTGCAGCCTGACTTTCTACTCCACGGCGCCACCGCGAGCACCGGCGGCTGTGCCGTCCTAGTGGTGCTGAACGGCCCCATCGGTCAGGAACTGATGGCGTCGCCGACCTTCAACGTATTGGGCTCCAGCGATCGGGCGACCATGGTCATCGGCCGTGCCCTGCGCCTGATCCTCATCAACGTCTTGGACGTGCGGCCGGGCGGCATCGACCGTTCGACCATCGGCCATCCGGGCAAGATCAGCTATTGCTTGGCGGAAGACGAGACGGACAGCGACTGGCTCAGCCTGGCGGAGCAGCATGACATCCCTAAGGAAGCGGGGGCCGTCACCGTCATGGCCGCCGGCGCACCACGGCAGATCATGAACGAATGGACGACCGAGCCGAAGGAGATTCTGGAAACCTTCGCTGCCGAGATGCGGGCCAACATGCGGCACTATTCCATCTGGCCCGGCAACTACGCCATCATCATCCCGAAGCAACTCCGCACTCATTTACAGGCGGCGGGATGGACAAAACAGGATATCGCGGAGTTCATTCACGAGCGCGCCCGCATTCATCGCAGAGAATGGGCCGAGGTCGGCAAGGGTGCCGTGGTGAGGGACCGGGGCGACACGGTTTATCCCGCCATGGAAAGCCCTGACCAACTGCTGGTGATTGCCGCCGGCGGTCCCGCCGGCGGTTTCGGCGCCGTGATTCCACCCTGGCTCGGTCACAAAAGCCGGGCCGTCACCATGGCCATCGGCGCCTGCCTCGATTGCGAGCCGCCGCCAATGGCCAACGATTGATTTAGGCCCATGTAAAGGAAAGGACGGACATGACACTCCATGTTCTGGACCCGAGTAGCGAGGCCAATCCGGGCGCGGGTGCGACGGCGCCCCGACTGACCTCGCTCGAGGGCAAGACCGTTGGATTTATTTCCAACGGCAAGGAAGGCACGATCGGCTATTTCGCCCATCTCGGCCAAATGCTGAAAGACGATTTCGGCGTCGCCGAGATCGTGACCCGGGTAAAATCAAACTACAGTGCGCCCGCCGATCCGGAAATTCAGGCCGAGATCGCCGATTGGGACGCTGTCATTTCCGGGATCGGCGACTGAGGTAGTTGCTCGTCGTGCAGTTTGCATGATGCGGTAACCGCGGAACGCCTTGGGGTCCCGGCCCTCGCCGTCATGACCGGCAATTTCGTCAGCGCGGCGGAATTGATGTCCCGTGTGCTCGGCCTACCGGACTACGCGTTCAATGTGATCGAGCACCCGGTTTCGAGCGCCAATGACGTCGGTCTCGCCGAGCGCGCGAAAAGCACCGCAAACGACGTCCGCCGACTACTGTTGACAACCGCTTAAACGAAAGCGGCGCTCCCTCGGGAGCGCCGCCGTTGCGGGAAGAGGTTGGCTTCTTATCCTTCCGGATCGGCATGCCAGCCATAGTCGCACTTGTACTGGACACGGAAGGAAACCTTGCCGCCGTCCGGGTCGCCGCCGATCACTTGGACGATTGCTTTCGGTTGTACATAGGAATACCGGCCGTTTTTCTGCCGCTGCGCCGGGCAGGTCAGGACGGGAGTGGAACAGACATACCAGTCGGTCCAATCGCCAGCGCTGTTTTTCTTCTCTCCGACCTTGGAGAAGCCTTGCGCGCAGTTGGCATTAAAGGGAGTGGTCAGGTTCATGGCGCCGCCGGTGTGCTGTTGCGCACCGCCCATTTTCACGGTCATCCGTTGGGGTTGATGTATCCTTTTGGCACCGGCTTCGGCGAGGGTGCTCAGTCCGGCATTGATACCCATGACGGCGATCAAGGCCGCTGCGAAATAAGAGGTGGAACGCTTGTTGTTCTTGCTGATCGAGGTGGTCATTTTTTGTCTCCATTGCTGACGTTGTATCCGTAAGTCGCAAGGAGACCGATACCGGTTCAAAAAAATCCAAATTGGCGATTAAACCATATATATCAGCTAGTTAACCGGCCTAGCGCGGCTTCCGCCAGGGCCAAGTTTTCGCCGACGCGCTCGCGAAGGCGATCCAAATCGACCCCCTCCGTACTTTTCTTACCCGCGCAGTAACGGGCGTAGACGCCGTGGATGATACAGGCCGACTTCCACCAGTTGAAGCCGATATAAAAGTCCAGCATCGACAGATCGCGGCCGGTCAGCTCCGCATAGATGTCCGTCAGCTGGCGTCGGCTCGGCATGCCGGCCACGGCGGTGGCCGCCTCATCCCGACCCTCACCCGGTTCGGCCCATTGGTTCAAAGCATATGCGAGATCGGCCAAGGGGTCGCCGAGGGTCGAGATTTCCCAATCGACCACGGCGGCGATCCGGGAATCCGGGCCGGTCAAACAGTTGTGCACGCCATAATCGCCATGCACGACGCGCGCCGGCCCCTGGTCGGGCACCCGGTCCAGAATGAATTCTCTAAGCGCATGGGCACGCGGATCGTCATAATCCGCATCGGCCATCGACGACGTCCAGGAACCGTACCAAGTCCGCACCTGACGCGCGATATAGCCGTCCTTGCGGCCAAGTTCGCCCAATCCGATCTCGTCCGGATCGAGATCGTGGAGCGCCGCCAGGACTGAGATAAACGATCGGGCGAAGGCCGGACGCTCTGCTTCCGCCACCCAATCCTCAGTTTCCGCCGCCGAATAAAGCGCGCGGCCGTCGACCAGGCCCATCACGTAAAACCAAGCCCCGGTAACCGATGGATCCTCGCAGAATGCAATCGGTTGCGCCACCGGAACGGCGGTCGGCGCCAATGCCGAGATAATCGCCCATTCCCGGCTCATATCATGCGCTTTCGGAAGCAGCTTGCCCTGGGGCGGACGGCGGATCACCGCGGACCGGCCGGCGCCGTCGTCAATACGGTAGGTTAGGTTCGAATGGCCGCCGACGGTACGTGTCCACGTCAATGGGGGACTTATAGTGTCGGTGTGCTCGGCGATCCAGGCTTCCACTGCGGCAACGTCATAGCCCTCGGGCTGCGCTGATGCTGTATCCATGAAACAAGTCTCTCGTTGGTTCCAACCGGTAACTTAGGACGAAAAGGTCTTAATATGCGAGAGGAACTGGAAATCGCGTTCGTCGGCGAGGCCAGGTACAACGTCTAAAGAACACCGCTGGTCTTTAGCTCGCCGAGAACTTCCATCATGCTATCCCGCAAGACGTCGACAATATTGTCGCACTGTTCCTTCGTCAGCGTGAGACAGGGAGACAGGACATTAAGATGCCCAACCGGGCGCACGATCAAGCCGCGGGCTTCCGCTGCATTGGAAACAAGCTTGCCAATTTGCACCTCGTCCCCAAATCTCTCCTTCGTCTCCTTATTGGCGACATATTCGATACAGGCCATAAAATGACTGCCCCGGACATCGCCGACGTGAGGCACGTCGCGCAGTGTTTGCAGGCGCTCCATGAAATAAGGCCCGACCTCACGGACATCTTCGAACAGCTTTTCACGCTCCATGATTTCGATATTCTTCAACGCCGCGGCGCAGGCCACGGGATGGCCCGAATAGGTGAAACCATTGTTGAACCAGTTACCCGCATTGGCACTGACGGAATCGTAAATGCGATCGGACACTATGGCGGCGCCAAGCGGTTGGTATCCCGATGTCAATCCCTTGGCGCAAACTAAGATATCGGGTTGAACGCCGAAAACGTCCTCAATGGCGAACCAATGACCGACCTGGTCGAACGAAATCCGGCCGGATCCGAAAAGTTGAAGTTTACTTCAACAACTCGGTCCAAATTTTTGTGTACATCTTGTTGACCTCGGGAGGGCAAGCCATAATGAAATGTCCGGCGCTGGCAAACTCTTCCGGAATGTCAACTTCCGGCGCACCGATCATATCCTTCGGCATGTATTGACGCGAGCCGTCGATGCCGTTGCCATAACCGGCAAAGGCGGAAATCATCGCCGCATTCTGGGGGTCCATGATGAAGTTCATAAACTTCTTTGCGTTCTCCACATTCTTCGCATCCTTGAGGATCGCGACGCTATCCATCCACAGGGAATAGCCGGTTTTCGGATAGCCGTAGCGCACCGCGGCATTCACCTTGCGGACGCGGAAGCTCGAACCGCTCCAGTTCACGCTGGCGATAACGTCTTCATTGGCCATTTTCGCCAAGGCGCCGTAATCCATGCCGAGCCAGTGTTTTTTTGCTTCCTTCAGATTGTCGCGGACTTTCTTCAAAATGGCCTTGTCGCCCGTGCAGGTCTTGCCGCCGTGATACATGATCGCCATCGCCATTACGTCATTCATTTCTGGCACGACATTGATTTTGCCTTTCAACTCGGCCGGCGGGTCGAGGAACAAAGCCGCGGTGTGGATATCGCCTTTGTAGAATTTGGTGTTTACCGAGATCCCCACGGAACCCCATTGCCAGGGTACCGAATAACGCCGGCCCGGATCCCAAGAAACATCCTTCCAACGTTTTGCGACATGTTTGAAGTTGGGCAATTTGTCAGGGCGGCTCTCCAACAGCAGGCCTTCCTTGATCCAAATCGGAACAAAGTTCGCGGAAGGCACCACCATGTCGAAACCATGGCCACCCGCCTTGACTTTCGCCAGAGCTGTATCGTTGGAATCGTAGTCGGTAACAACGACTTTGATCCCGGTTTCCTTCTCGAATTTCTTCAGCAACTCGGGGCTCGTATAGTTCCCCCAGTTGTAAAGATTGAGCTTTCCCGCCGCGAGCGCGGACCCGGCGATCGCGATCGAGCCGGCGGCAATTAGGGACGCGAATAGTTTCAACGTCATTGCGGATCTCCTTGCTGTGCAGATTCGAAAAAATGGGGAGACGAAATCCACTTTCGTTTCTGATTGAGAAAAAAGAATAGGCTGACGAACACGATGCCCACGCCGAGCATCACGGTCGAGATTGCGTTGACCTCAGGCGTCACACCGCGGCGTATTTGTCCGAGCATGTAGGTCGGCAAAGTTTCCTGTCCCGCGGATTTGACGAATTCGGTGATGACGACATCGTCCAAAGACATCACGAAGGCCAGCATGTATCCCGCCATAATGCCCGGCCACAGCAACGGCAGCGTGACCCGGCGGAAGGTTTGCCAAGGCGGCGCATACAAATCGGCCGCCGCCGTCTCCAACGCCAAATCCATGCCTTCGAGACGCGCCCGGATCGGCATATAGGCGAAGGGGATGCAGAAAGCCGTATGCGCCAAAATCAGATAGATCAGCCCGGTGTATCCTGTCGCCATTTTGACGATCGCGAAGAAGATCAACAACGCAACCGCCGTCACGATTTCCGGTAACATCAGCGGTTGGTTGATCATGGCGAAGATTAAAGTCATACCCCGGAATGGGCGCGTTCGTGTCGTTGCCAGCGCGGCCATGGTTGCCGCCAAGGTGGACATTGTCGCGGCGCATAACGCCACAACCACGGATCGGATAGCGGCTTCCTGCACGGCTTCGTTCCGCGCAGCCCGCTCGAACCACATAAGCGAGAACCCTTCCCAGACATGCATGGACTGACCCTTGTGGAACGAGAAAAAGATCAGAACCAGAATAGGTATGTAGAGGCAGAAAAAAGTAAAGATCGCCAAGGACGCGAAGCCAGGTATCCGCTTCACCGAAAACGGGCGACGTAGCGCCGATTGCGTAGGAGCGCCGCTAGCCATGAGGAGACCGGTTTCTGCCCGATATCTTGACGTAGTAGATCAAGGTGATCATCACTAACGCCATCAGCGTCAAGGCCAGGGCGGCACCCAATGGCCAATTGCGGCCCTGACCGAATTGCAGCGCGATGAAGTTACCGAACATCAGATTTTTGCCGCCGCCCAATATCCGAGGGGTCACATAGGCCCCCAGGGAGGGAATGAAGACCAGGATGGAACCTGCAATGATGCCCGGCTTGATCAAAGGCATGACGACGCGCCTAAAAGCCGCCCAGCGGGACGCATAGAGGTCGTATGCCGCCTCCATCAGGTGAAAGTCGAACCGCTCAATCGACGCGTAGACAGGCAAGACCATCAATGGCAGGTAGACATAAGTCATGCCGTAAGCGATGGCGAAATCCGTAAACAGCATCTGGATCGGCTCGTCGATAACGCCAAGCCCCCGTAAGGCGAGATTGATAACGCCTTCGTTCCGGATGACCTCCATAACCGCGAGGGTCCGAATAAGGAGATTTGTCCAGAAGGGAATCGTGATCAGAAACAGCCAAATATTCCGCGTTCCCGGCCCTCGCGTGGCAATGAAGTAGGCCGTCGGCACGCCGAACGCCAACGTCAGCAACGTAGTCAGGATTGACAGCTTGAAAGAGCGCCAGAAAATCTCGAGATGCGCGTCCGCCCAACTCAAGGTTTCGTCGAAAATATCTTCCTGAAGCAGAACCTCCACCCAGGCATTCGTGGAAAACTTCCAGACTACATTGCCGTAGTCTCCCGGCGTCAGGAAGGAATAGATGACCACGATCACCAACGGCCCGGCGGCGGCAATTAGGATAATCAACAAGGCGGGTGCCGAAAGCAGCCAACGGTTTCGAATGTCTTTCTTGCGCGCCGCCGCGGCGAAACGCGAGGCGTCGCCCGCCTCGCCGCCAATCTTTCCGGTAAGATTCGCGTCTGACATCGCTTAGTCTCGCAATATCTGCGGCGCGTCCGCGTCGAATTCGACACCGACCACGTCGCCCTCCGCGGCAAGAGAGGAGTTCGCCCCGGAATTCTGAGACCTAAGAATGAACGGTGTTCCGTCTTCAAGCGTCAGGTGGTAATGCGTGTCGGTGCCGAAATAGACGACATTGTCGACCGTACCTGTCACGACACACTCTGATGGATCGTCGGCGACATGCGCATTCTCCGGACGGATCATAAGCGTCACGGTGCTTGAAGACACGCCGCCTTCGGGCATCGACGCCCGAAGCTCTTTGCCGGAGGGAAGTTTGACGGTCCCTGTGTTCGAGTGGTCCCCGCCGCTTATCAGCTCGGCTTGCAAAAAATTACTCTCGCCAATGAAATTGGCGACGAAGCGCGCGGCCGGGTGATTGTAAATCTCTTGTGGCGAGCCGACCTGCAGAACCTTTCCGGCGTTCATCACGGCGATCCGGTCCGACATGGTCAAGGCTTCTTCCTGATCGTGGGTGACAAAGACGAAGGTGATACCGGTTTCGTGCTGCAGCCTTTTAAGCTCGATCTGCATGTCCTTGCGCAACTTGTAATCCAGGGCGGACAGCGGCTCGTCCAGTAAAAGCACCCGGGGCCGCGGCGCCAAGGCTCTGGCCAAGGCGACCCGCTGTTGCTGGCCGCCGGAAATCTCGCTGGTGCGCCGGTTTTTCAACGGCGCCATCTGGACCAACTCGAGCATCTCGTCGACCGCCGCCGCGATGCCCGCCTTCGGTGCTTTGAGCATTTCCAGTCCGAAAGCGATATTTTCCGCAACAGTCATGTGCGGAAAGAGGGCATAATTCTGAAAGACCGTATTCACCGGCCGCTTGTAAGGGGGCAAATGGGCGATGTCCTCGCCATGCAACCGAATGGCTCCCGATGTGGGATGATCAAAACCAGCGATTAGCCGCAACAAGGTGGTCTTGCCGCAGCCGGACGGTCCGAGCAACGTAAAGAACTCATTGTCATTGATGGTCAGCGAATCGCCGTCGAGCGCCCGGACCTGACCGTCTTGACTATCGAAAATCTTGACGACCTCCCTGACTTCTACCGCTTTGTCCGGGCTTTCAATCACAAAATCCGCGCACCTATCTGCTATCGAAATTGCTTTCGTCCAATTGTCCGGAAAAGGGTTCAACGAAAATATATGGCATTTCGCATAACATGTCGCATGCGCTCAAAGCGCTGTCACACGCCGCCAGAGATGGGACTGTAGCATCTTTACACTTTCAATCGGGAGCGTCTATTTGATCATCGTTTTGGAGCGGCGTTTGCTGGCTCTCGCAATTTGTAAGCGCTATACGCTTTGGTCGCGAAAGCATGATTCGAACCCCTTCGCTCGCAAGCCCGTTTCTGATTGTTAACCATTTAACTATTTGAATAAAAAATACAATATACCCTCCAAATTCAGGAGGTGTAAGTTTTGACCGCTTAGTCACCTATTCCGGAGAATAACATACGAGTATGCGGAAGGCGGAAAATGACCAATTGCGGTCATTGAGCGGAAAAATTTGGAGGCCAGCCAACACCCCGGAGCTGACTCATGCGGTCGTGCTTTGATCAAACCTGCTCGACACCGTAGGGGCCAATCCAATTCTGATCTCAATTCAAACCGCGATAGCCACCAATGTCGCGCAAGCTGTCGGTCGGATAGTCGAATGGTAGAGCCAACACGGCGATATGGAACTGTTGCCCGTTGACCTTGGCCAAAGCCTCCCGTCGTGCAGGGAACTCATTCGACCGATCGATCTGCGCCGCCATCGGCTTAATGCGCTCCTGCGCCCGCCGGTGAACAACGTCACGCAGTGCATTGACGTCCTGGCCAAGGTCAAATTTCATAGACGCATCGAACAACGCCGTCCTCCCAACTCTTAAAGTGAATGCGGTGGATTTGGATCAATTTCAGGAGGGATAGTAGCCTCAAGAATTTTGCGCACCTTTGCTGTTCAGGCGGTGGCTGTCTCGGTGAGCTATGGCCGAAAGTTGGTGACGATTGCATCAGGCGGCGTGTTTGATTTGTTTGAGGCCGTCCTTGAATTCTATACCTTCGATGACCTTGGTGAGGCGTTTTGAGCCGTCGAGTTTGCGCCATTCCCAATCATTTCTCATAACAGCGAAAATATTCTAGTCCGTAAACCCGGAAGGCCTAAATTTTCAACATGCTCTTGACGAATTGGAACGTTCCATATACCGATTAATTCGAATGGAGCTTTCAAAAATGAGCGTATGTCAAGCTGCAAACGGCAGTCGCCGTTCTGACGCGTTGCAAATCTTAAAGCTGACCGTGGAGTACAGATAATATGAGTGTCAAGGAAGTCAAAGTTGCCGTCTTGGGCGCTGCGGGCTGGATGGGCAAAGTTCACACGATGGCGTACCAGACATTCCCGCATTTCTTTGGCACTGACAGCGGCAGCGCCAAGATCGTTGCACTGGTTGAGGCAAATCCGGAAGCTTCAAAAGCGCTTGAATTCAGAGCTCCCGGTGCGAAGATTTTGCACGATTGGAAAGAAGCGATAGCAGACCCTGAGATCGACCTCATTGACATCTGTCTGCCCGATAACCTGCATTACGAAATCGCGAAGGCTGCTCTTCTAGCGGGTAAACATGTCTACTGCGAAAAGCCGCTGGCTGACACTGCAGATGAAGCCCGCGAACTTGTGGATATTGCCCGCAAACAGGGTGCAATCACGCGCGTGGGGCACGCGTTTCCACGCAATCCTGTGCACGATATGGCTAAGGAAATCATCCAGGCCGGTGAAATCGGTGAAATCAAACTCTTTAAAGGATGTCAGCATATCGACATATACGGAGATCCATTGGCGCCATATATGTGGCGAGCAAATGGAGATCTTGCGCCAACTGGAATTATTGGCGACACCGGCAGCCACGTATTCAGCTTCATGGATTTTCTGGTCGGCCCGGTCAGCTCACTGATCGCCGACAATTACATTGTAACTGATAAGCGCCCCGTCATTGATGGGGCGGCGTTTGGAGAACAAACAAAGTTGTCCGGTAGCGAAGAGTGGGCGGACATCACCAATCCGGACGGGACGAATATTCTGTGCCGTTTTGCGAATGGCGCGCGTGGGATAATTGACTTCAGCCGCGTGGCGACCGGCCGCAAATTCATGCAAAGCTATGAAATTTACGGGACAAAGGGCAGCTTGGCCTTTAACTACGACGAAGTAAACCGGCTACGCTTCTACTCGAACGACGACAAGATTGGTCGTCGCGGATATCGCGAAATCGACGTGGGTCCGGAGAACGACACATTCCGCGCGTTTCTGCCACTTCCGAACTTTGCGTTAGGATACAACGAGAGCAAGATCATCGAAGTCGCTGAAGTTATCAGCTCAATCGTTTCCAACCGACCTAAGTGGCCCACATTCGAAACCGGTCACCATATCTGTCAGATCGTCGACGCCTGTATGGCCTCGTCCGATCAAAAGAGTTGGATCCAAATCGCCTGAATGACGCGCCCAGATTCATGGATGAAGCAAAGTGACAACTCGTATTTCACAGGACATTCTTGACGCACTGACCGATGTCGACATGCCTCGCCTGATTGCCGAACCAGTGTTTAATGAGAGTGTTAAAATTTCGGACTTTCATATACCGGTTTTTTCCTGCCAATGTGCCATTGTTGGCAGCGGCGCCGCCGGTTTGCGGGCTGCCGTTGAACTTAATAGACGAAAAGTTGATGTGGCGATAATCAGCCAAAGTGCTTGGGGGGGAACTTCCGCATGTTCCGGTTCTGATAAACAGACTTTGCATACAGCAAATTCCGCCGACAGGGGCGACAATTTCAAAGATATGGCTCGGGCCATTCGTGCCGGAGGAGCAATGGATGAGGACACGGCCTACATAGAAGCGGTCGGCTCACCCCGTGCCATGGCAACGCTTCAATATCTCGGACTTCCACTGCCCCAAGACGCGATGGGGGGTATCTTACGCTATCAGACCGATCACGACGACGTCGGCCGCGCGACCAGTTGTGGGCCCCGGACTTCTCGCTTGATGGTTAAGGTTCTTGCCGGGGAAGCCATACATCAAGAAATACCATTCTTCAATCAAACAACGGTCGTGAAGATATTGACCGATGGCGAAAACACTCACCGTCGGGTCAATGGAGTCCTAGCTGTTCGCGCCAAGGATCAATCCGAAAACAATCCCTATGGACTTGCACTCTTCAAGTGCGCCGAGATTGTGCTGGCTGGAGGAGGACCAGGTGAACTGTATCGCGACAGCGTCTTCCCGAACGGCTGCTTCGGAACACTTGGGCTGGCGCTGGAAGCCGGCCTCGATCTGGTAAACCTTACTGAATGCCAATTCGGCATAGGCACGCGGCGCGAAGGATTTCCTTGGAACCTGTCTGGTACATACGTTCAGGTGATTCCACATCTCTATTCGGTCGATGACCAAGGTCAGGAACATCATTTTCTTGCTGAATATTACCGTACGACACAGGAACTGGCGTCGAACGTGTTTCGCAAGGGATATCAGTGGCCCTTTCATGCTACTCGAATGCTGGATTTTGGATCCAGCTTGGTCGATCTGGCAATTTTTCTGGAAAACAAGAAAGGCAGACGTGTCTTCATGGACTTCAACCGTAATCCCCTTCCTGTTCCAGGGGATGCGGAATTTTGCCTTGACCGGCTTGATGACGACGTAGGTAGTTACCTGATAGCTGCCGGTGCCGATCAGGCTCTACCAATCGACCGTTTACGGCACATGAACCCACTCGCTATCGAGCTTTATCGCCGATACAAAGTTGATATTGCGTCCAAACCGTTGGAGTTTGCAGTCAATAACCAACATATGAACGGAGGAATCGCCGTCGATATCTGGGGGCGCAGTAGTGTCCCGGGCATTTATGCAATTGGAGAAGCCGCAGGAACACACGGTGTTACTCGTCCGGGCGGTGCTGCATTAAATGCCGGACAGGTGTTCGGTACGCGCGTGGCCGAACACATTGCTGCGGGCAAAGACACGGAATCTTTTTCCGGCAGCGATTTCATTGACAGCGCTTCACGCGCGATCGATGAATTGAACAACCTTTTGCAAGAAGACAGTGACCTTTCTTCCCAGATCATTCGCAAGGAAGTCCAAGCCCGGATGAGCGACAAGGCGGGAATTCTGTGCTCGCCCAGCGAAGTATCCGACGCTTTAGACGACGCCAGGCTGCTAAACGCTTCCATTCGAAAAAGGGGCATCTCCTTTGAACGTCGCAGCGAGATTGCGCGTGTCGTGCAATGGCAGCAGATGGCGCTGGCTTCGGAGGCAGTGCTCGCAGCACTCCACTATTATATCTCCAATGGGGGCGGCAGCCGTGGTGCCCGAGTGATCTGTGATCCCAAAGGTCAAGCCGTGCCAATGTCGATGAAAGGACCTTTGACAGAAGTTCAGTTCCGTGTCGAACGAGAGGATGACAATCGCGAACAAATTTTGGTCCGCATGAGAAAAGGAAATATAGAGATATCGAAGCGTGACAACCGAACGTTCAATGAGGATGCAAAACCTTTTTTCGAGCGAGATTGGCCCGCATGGCTTACCGGGGCAATATACAATGTCGATCGAAATGAGGACGCGAATTAACGCAATTCGAAAGTGCCAAAATCGTTGCCATTGGTGAGGCAATGGTTGAACTGGCGCCGGTTGATGAAGGACATTATCTCCGAGGAATTGCGGGAGATACATTCAATACAACCTGGCATATGGCACAAGCCCTTGGCACAGATGCGCAGGTCGGCTTTATGGCGAGGGTCGGACAGGATAAACTTTCTGACGAATTCGTGGCCAAGCTCGCTCAAGGCGGTCTGGATGTTTCGACCGTTAGTCGAGATCCAGATCGGACGATGGGTTTGTATCTGATCGAATGTTGGTATTCGGGAATCGGGATTTGTCAGGTCGTGATAGCTTGGTTCAAATGTCCGGGTGAATGAGCGCATCAGATATTCATTCAGCCAAAACTTGTTTCCCGTTGCCGCGCGCTAGACTGACGAACACACAAACTGACACCAGTTCGGGTTTCAGGCGCTGGCGTCTCGCTTTTTTCGAGCCAGTTGACAACTGTCGATGCCGTCTGCATGCCAATGGCTGCGATGCCACAACTCACTGACGAGACTGCCGGATAGGCCTGAGCCGCTTCTTCGATGTCATCGAAGCCAACGATTAAAAAGTCGTCGCCTACGGAGATATTCAATTCTTGGTAACCACGGAGCATACCCAAAGCGACGCGGTCGTTAAAACAAATGGCGGCATCGACGTCAGGATGCTTCTCGGTGAGTAGAGTTGCGACCTTTCGTCCGAAGTTACGGCTGGCTTCGCCTGTGATAACCAGAGGAGACATTTCAACCGCCTGCAACGTGTTAAGGTAACCTGCCATCCTCTCTTCGGTGACCGCTCGCCCCTCCAGACCACCGACAAAGGCCACGCGAGAAGCACCCATTTCTATGAGGTGCTTCGCGGCCTTCTCGCTCCCGGCCGGATAGTCAGGCGCTATGAATGGAAACAGTTTACGGCGTTCATCGACGCATCTGAGCAACTGAAGTGCTGGAACGCCAGCACGTGCAATGGTGTCAAACGTGGGCTTGGTCTCTCCATATGCCGGACAAATGATGAGGGCGGACACACCATGCTCGATCATCGAATAGACAACTTGTGTCTGCAACTCCGGGCTTTCGTCTGTGTTGCCAACAACAGTTGCATATCCTTTTTCCGCGAGCGCCATCTGCAGTGAAGTGGCGAATTCGGTAAAGAATGGATTGCGTAGGTCGTTGATCACGAGACCGATCAAACCCGCGTTGGAGCTGCGCATATTCGCCGCAGACCGGTTATAAACGTAGCCCAGCTCAGCCATAGCAGCGCGTACTTGCTGGCGCGTGTTGTCTCTGACAGTAGAACTGTTTTGCAATACCAAAGAGACGGTAGACTTCGATACCCCCGCCCGTCGCGCTACATCTATGATTGTTGGCCTGCTATTTCCCACAACTGAATCCTGTGCAATTGGTTTGCCCAAACATGGCCACTGTAGATATTTGCGGTAAGCAGCCCGGTTTTGAATGTGATATCAAGCCGACACTTCGTATTCAAAGCACAAAACATCGTCCTTGCCGCCTGTTGTGGCTTCAACGAGCTAATACCCGGTGGTCGACATTATTCTGATAGTCTTGCAAAGCATCCCAATCGGAAAAATCTACGACGAAACCATATATGAATCCACGTTCCATTTACTCAGGGCTTTCACTGCGCCCCCAAGAAATAGATACTATTCCTGGGAGCTGACTTTACTTTTTCCAATTCGGAAAAAAGCTCGCTGACGCGTTCCTCAGTGATTTCGGATTTGAACTTAATGAGGACGATATGTCGGATCACTCTTTGTTTCCTTATGCCAGACTGTTGTCTTTCTTGATCATGTCAGCAGCTTTTTCGCCGATCATGATGGCGACCGCGTTTGTATTGGAGGAGATCACGGTCGGCATGATCGAGTTGTCCACAACTCGCAAGCCATCAATGCCATTGAATCTAAGACGGGTGTCAACCACGGCGCTGTCGTCGATACCCATACGGCATGTACCGGCACAATGGTGCGATGTCTTCGAATGCTCCGAAATAAAATCGAAGTAGTCCTGATCGGTTTTGACCTCGGGTCCAGGAAGGCGTTCTGCGAGGATATATTTGTCCAGCGGCGACTGAGACAGAATCTCCTGAGTCAGTTTAAGACCACGGATCGACATTTTCCGATCAATCGGATCTTGGAGATAGTTCGGATCGATCAGCGGCGCAAGGCTTGGATCCGCGCTCCGTATGCGTACGGACCCCCGCGAACGCGGACGCAGATAGCACGAGTTCAATGTAATCCCGCCTTGTGGCATAGCAGCTACGCCGTGTTCGATCCCCGTGCCAAGCCCAAGATGGAGCTGAACATCGGGTGAGCGCGCGTCGGGATCTACATACCAGAACCCGCCGCTCTCAAACAATGACGACGCGACCGGGCCCCTGCGACTGAAAATATACTGCAATCCGGCGATGGCCGCCCAGTGTGGTTTAGCATATCGGTCATAGCTAAAGGGACCGCGTAACTCGCTAATACAGTAAAGGTCGAGGTGATCTTGAAGGTTGGAGCCTACCTGCGGCTGATTATAAATCACGTCGATTCCCAGTGAGCGAAGTTCATCTGCCGGTCCAATACCCGACAGCTGCAGCAGGCGAGGCGACCCGATCGCACCAGCGCATAGAAGAACTTCGCTACTGCCGGCAATCTGGGTGCCGTCCATCATCTCAACACCGGTGGCGCGATCGTTTTTCACGATCAAACGCCGCACCTGCGCTCCCAGTCTGACAGTCAAGTTTTTGCGGTGCCGGTTCGGCGCGATATAGGCCATTGCAGCCGATGATCGGCGCACGTTTCTCTGAGTCAACTGATAAAAACAGACCCCTTGCTGTCTCTCGGCATTGACATCTTTGTTGCGTGGAATGCCGAGTTCAGCAGCAGCATCAAAGAAGGCCTCACAGATAGGCAAGGGAGCGCGCGGCTCACTTACGCCTAGTGGTCCTCCTCTACCGTGGAACCGGTTTTCATAGATTTCGTTGTCTTCCGCCTTTCGGAAATAGGGCAATACATCGTCATAAGCCCATCCTTCGCAGCCCATCTGACGCCAATCATCGTAATCCTGAGCGTTGCCACGCGTATAAATCTGCGCGTTAATCGCGGACCCGCCACCGATCACCCTGGCTTGGGTATAGCGGAACACCTTGTTCTGCATATGTCTTTGCGGAACCGTGTCCCATCCCCATGACCCAATCCCCTTTGTCATCTTGGCGAAACCAGCCGGCAGATGATAAAAGGGGTGACGGTCGCTGCCGCCAGCTTCAAGCAACAGCACCTCGGCCGAAGGATCCTCAGACAACCGACCCGCTAAAACCGATCCGGCCGATCCCCCACCGATAATTATGAAATCGTATCCTTTGCTCATTCTCTTTCCTCGAAATACCTATCCTCCTGCGCTCCCCAGCACTAAGCGCTTACGTGGAAATTTGGATGTGGTCGGCTGCTCGGATGGCAAGCGCCGCTATTGTCAATGCCGGGTTCACGGCTGCAGATGTCGGCAGGACCGAAGCGTCGGCAATAAACAGATTGGGGTGGTCATGGCTACGGCAGAATTGGTCTACCACGCTGGATTTCGGGTTGTTGCCCATGCGAGCTGTACCGCATTGGTGTGATGGCGTCCGGCGGTCGAAGGGTCGAGATAGCACGATCGGATAACCCGCTTGGCGCAACTTCTGTTTCAGCTTGCTCACTAACGCTAGATGAGTATTCCAATTCGATCGTTTCCAATCGAGCGTGATTTGACCGTTTCTGAGCGTGACCCTGCTTTCTGGATTGGGTAGGTCCTCCGACATCGCGTAAATATCCAGCGAATGGCGAGCAACCCAATTTGCCATCGGTCCAGGCAAGGGTGAGGAAGATTGCAAGATTTGCCCGGAGATCTTGCCGAGCATTTGGATGTTTCCTAGCGGTTCCCCTTTCGGCCCGCCAGTCAGGTAGTAGTCGTTCACCATCAAGGTTTTCTGATAGACAGAGTCGTTTCGGCGAAACGGATGCACCGCGAGAACCGCGGAGCAGTTGTGATTCATGAAATTGCGCCCGACTTGGTCCGAGCGGTTGGCAATCCCGTTCGGATTGACTTCGTTAGCTGAGGCCAGCAGCAGCGCGGCCGATTGAACGGCTCCAGCAGCCAACACAATGATTGGTGCTGTTAGCACCTCACCAGACGCCAACTCGACGCCCGTGATCCTCTGCTTTTCTCCAACCAGCAACCGTTTGACCATTGAATTTACGCACAGGCGAACGTTATCGTGATTTAGAGCCTGTCTTAGAGCACCTGTTTCGGCATCCATCTTTCCGCCGTTCGTATCGGGAAAGGCATCCCAAGGTGTTCTCGCTCTGGCCAGCCAGCGCTCGAGATCGACCCCAAGCGGGAGAGACGCCGGATGTAACCCGACCGATTGAAGTCGTGCGCGAAAACTCTCGATTACCGTCTCATCAGGAACGGGTCCATACAGGTATGGTTTCGAGTGCGGAGGCTCTGATGGATCTTCGCCGATCTGGCCCCGTACTTTGAACAGATATTCTGCCTGACAATAGTACGGCTCTAGATCCTCGTAAGTGATAGGCCATCCTGGGGTCGTTCCGCCCATGTGGTCAAGTGGCTCAAAATCTTCCTTTCGATATCGTAGAAAGACCGCACCAAAGAACTTCGAATTGCCTCCGACATAGTAGTAGTTTCCTGGATTGAACGCCTTGCCTTCACCATCTAGCCAAGTCTCCTTCGGCCTGAAATGACCTTCGATGAAGATCGACCTGTCGTTCCGGTCGTGCGCTGATGGTTGCAAGTAGTCGCCGCGTTCCAATACTAGAATGCGGCGGCCTGAATCGGCGAGCGCTGATGCCATTGTAGCGCCGCCCATTCCGGACCCGACGATAATGACGTCCGCTGATTTCACGACGCAATGCGGTTTTCCGACTGCGGATCGAACACCACGGCTTTGTCCATATTGATCGCAAAGGTAAACATCTCACCACTCGTGACCGAAACATCGGCACGCATCCGCGATATGACGTCCTTCCCGCCCAATGAGGTTGTGACAAAGGTGTCAGAGCCCGCCGGTTCAGTCACGCCAATGCGGTTCGCAACGGTTACAATATTGGTCGATTTGCGATCTGCGCCATCCGGATCGGTAATGGCCTCCGGTCGAATGCCGAGCAGGATTTCCTTGCCGTGCCACGCCGATAGGTTCTCCTGCGAAAATGGCAGTAACTCCTGCGTTGCCTCCGATGTTTCAACGGACGCATGTGGGCGGCCATCGTGATCGACGATTCGAGCTGGAATGATGTTCATTGCTGGTGATCCCATGAAAGTTGCAACAAACAGATTAGCCGGCGTGTCGTAAATCTCCTTGGGTGTACCAAGCTGCTGGACATACCCTTTGTACATAACCGCGATCCGGGTCGAAAGAGTCATGGCCTCAATTTGATCGTGGGTTACATAAACAATCGTTGTTTTCAGCTTTTCATGGAGTTTTTTGATCTCGGTGCGCATGTCCACACGCAGCTTCGCATCCAAATTGGAAAGCGGCTCGTCGAACAAGAAGACATCCGGATTGCGTACCAAGGCTCTACCCATAGCCACCCTTTGACGCTGGCCGCCAGACAGTTGGCCGGGCTTGCGCTCGAGAAGTTGCTCAATCTGCAAGAGCTTAGCGACCTCACCCATTGCCTTGTCCCGCTCGGGCTTTGGAACGCCGTGCATTTCCAGACCGAAGGTGATGTTCTGACCGACTGTCATGTTGGGATACAAAGCGTAGCTCTGGAACACCATTGCAATGTTGCGGTTGGACGGGTGAACACCGTTTACAATGTGTTCGTTTATCGCGATATCGCCGGACGAAATATCCTCCAACCCGGCGATCATGTTCAAAAGGGTAGATTTACCGCATCCCGAAGGCCCAACGAGAACCAGGAACTCACCTTCTTCAACCGAGATGTCGACGCGGTGAAGAACTTCGACGGATCCGTAGGATTTGGTTACATTCTTAATGTCGAGAAAACCCATGATCTTATCCTTTCACGGAGCCTGCCATCAGACCGCGGACGAAATAGCGGCCGGCGACGATGTAGACGAGAAGAGTAGGCAGGGCCGCGAGAATCGCGCCTGCAAAGTGGACATTATATTCCTTCACACCTGTGGAGGATTGAACGAGATTGTTGAGCGCAACTGTCATCGGTGCTCCGTCACCCGATGCAAAGGATGCACCGAATAGAAAATCGTTCCAGATATTGGTGAACTGCCAGATCACGCACACGACAATGATCGGCCCGGACGAAGGCAGTAAGATGCGGTGAAAAATCTGAAAAAATCCTGCACCGTCGATCTGTGCTGCCCTCACCAATTCGGTTGGGAACGCGGCGTAATAATTGCGGAAGTAAAGAGTCGAGAAGCCGATGCCGTACACCACATGCACGAGGATCAATCCATATGTAGACCCCGCTAACCCGATTGTGCCGAGAATACGCGCCATCGGAATCAGCACGATTTGGAACGGAATAAAACAAGAGAACAGCATCAAACCAAACAGGATCGTATCAAAGCGGAAGCGCCATTTGGTCAGGATGTAGCCATTGAGTGCTCCCAAAACTGTCGAAATGAAAACAGCCGGAACGACCATCTTGATAGAGTTCCAAAAATAAGGCTTCAATCCTGTCGGCTCGACGCCAACTTGAGCTGTAGACCAAGCTGCCTTCCAAGCTTCCAGAGTAAAGACCTTCGGTAGCGCCATCATATTGCCACCGGTGATTTCAGTCAGCGGTTTGACCGAGTTCACCATCATAATGACGAACGGCAGGAGATAGAAAAGAGACGCAATAATAAGGATAAGATAGATGAAAGTTCGCGTAATACGCCCAGTCTGAACCGATTGTGTTTGTGCTGCTGACATCAATTCTTCTCCTTCAACTCGGCGTAAAGGTAAGGAATCATAATCGCAGCTATCGTCATCAACATGATCACGGCAGAAGAAGCACCAATCCCCATCTGGTTTCTTGAGAATGTGTATGAATACATAAACGTTGCTGGAAGCTCTGTTGCACGCCCTGGGCCGCCGCCGGTCAGAGCAATGACAAGGTCATAGCTCTTGATCGCGAGGTGCGAGAGAATTACGAATGCGGACAGAAATGCCGGTCGTAGGAGCGGAATAATTATACGTCGATAGAGATTCCAATTCGAAGCGCCATCTATCTGTGCAGCTTTCATGATTTCGCTGTCGATTCCTCGCAAGCCGGCTAAGAACATCGCCATCACGAAGCCACTGGTCTGCCAGACCGCCGCTAGAACGACTGTATAGATCGCAAAATCACGATTCTTTATCCAATCGAATTCGAAACTTTCCCAACCCCAAAGGTGCATGGTGTGCTCCAGTCCGATCCCTGGATCGAGAAACCACTTCCAAGCGGTACCGGTTACGATAAAACTGAGAGCCATCGGATAAAGATAAATCGGTCGCAACACGCCTTCGCCACGGATTTTTTGATCTAGGAAGATCGCCAGCGCCAATCCGACCGCCGTACAGATCGTAATGTACAGGAAGGCATAAATTCCAAGGTTGGTTAAAGCCGTGGTCCAATGACTGAGGCGCCAAAGTTTGGAATAATTCTCCATTCCTACCCAGCCAAAACTCGGCAGGATTCGACTGTCCGAAAACGAAAGATAGACTGTGAATATAATAAATCCGTAGACAAAGATTAGGACCATCGCAAGAGATGGGCTAAGCACAACCTTGGGTATCCAGTGTTGTAACTTGGTTTTGAAATCGACATCACCCGCTCGGACCACCGGTTTTCTCCCAATCTGAAAAATTCTTTGGGTTCCGGGACAACTATTGCCGCCCCGGAACGCTTAAAAATCGAAGTTACTTTGCCAAATCCACAGCAGTCGCCAACTCGGCAGCCGCTTTCTCGGCGTCGTACTCACCGTTGAAATGTGCGGTAATGACGTCGTAGATCGCGTTCTTCACGCTGGCTCGATTGGCGTGCCCGTGAGCGATCGATCCAACTAACGTGTTGGCATCGGCGGCCGCAGCAAGCTCAGCCATGCCCTGCTTTCCGCAGGCGTCGAATTCACTATTTGGTACATCAGTCCGCGCGGGTACCGAACCTTTCACGACATTGAAAGCCGATTGGAACGATGGAGACATGATCGATGCGGCCATCGCGTTTTGGGCCGCTTGATTCTCTTCGCCAGAAATCGCGAACATTGCGAATTGGTCAGAGTTGAAGGAAACGGCTCCATCAGAACCTGGTACACGGAAGCAAAGGAAATCCTCGCCTGGAACCTTGCCAGCATTCAGGAATTCGCCTTTTGCCCAGTCTCCCATGATCTGGAAAGCCGCCTCACCGTTAATGACCATGGCTGACGCCAAGTTCCAATCACGACCCGAGAAGTTGTCGTCGACAAAGCTGCGAAGCGTTGCCATGCGGTTGAAAACCTCAACCATTTGCTTGGAGGCCAGAGCATCAGCGTCGAGATCAATGAAGGCTTTCCGATAGAACTCTACGCCTCCAACCGACAAAACGATGCCATCGAACATCGTTGCTTCCTGCCACGGTTGACCACCGTGGGCCAACGCAGTCTTGCCACTGTCCTTGACTGTCTGCATCGCAGCAACGAATTCATCCCAGCTCTTCGGCTGCGCAATACCCAATTCCGTCAGGATCGCTTTATTCGCCCAGACCCAGTTCGTGGAATGCACGTTGACCGGAGCGGAAATCCACTTACCATCATGTTTAGCGAAGGCTTGCAATGCAACTGGCACAACAGCATCCCAACCCTCTTTGGCAGCGACGGAGTTAAGGTTAGCGAGTGCCCCTTCTTCCGCCCAATCCAAGATATCAAAGCCAAGCATCTGCACCGCGGTCGGTGGGTCTCCCGAGGTGACACGGGCCCGCAAGACGGTCATGGCGCTTTCACCGCCACCACCCGCTACGGGCATATCGTTCCAGCCTATGCCCTGCCCGGACAGATCTTCTTTCAAGACGTTCAAGGCAGCTGCTTCACCGCCTGATGTCCACCAGTGCAACACTTCGACGTCAGCTGCCTGCGCCAAGCTGGTCGTCGCAAGCAAAGCTGCTGCCGCCATTGATTTTATTCCGAAATAACGCATTGGGATCCTCCATGTTGTTCGCGTATGTTTAAATTTACCCCGAGACTTCAGGGTCGCTTCACCCAAGGCTCGCGTGTGCGGCCTACCCGCATCACCAGCGACTTCACCTCCAGAAATTCGTCAAAACCGTATTGGCCGTTTTCCCGCCCCTGCCCGGATTGTTTCACGCCGCCGAAAGCGACTTCCGGAAAACCGTCCATCCAGGTATTGGTCCAAATGGTGCCGGCTTGGGCACGGCGCGAAAATTCTAGACAAGTGTGTATGTTTTCGCTCCAGACACCGGCCGACAGTCCGTAATTTGTGCCATTTGCCAACGCGATAGCTTGGTCCATCGTTTTGAATGAAAACACCGTTAAAACAGGTCCGAAAACCTCGTCCATTGCGATCGCCATATCCGGCAACACATCGCGAATGATGGTGGGTTGATAAAACTGCTCACCCACGCCATCCACTTTCAGCAAACCGCCGCCCAGACAAATATCCGCTCCCGCATTCTCTGCGCCACGCACAAAGCTATCGATTTTGTCTTGATGTTCTTTCGTGACGATCGCACCAACCTGTGTTTTTTCATGTAGCGGGTTGCCAAAAGCCACATGCCGCGAAAGTTCAGCGACACGGTTGACGAAATCGTCTGCAATATCTTCATGTACTATAATACGGCTCGAAGAATTGCAGCATTGGCCCACATTGAAGTAAACACCAAATGCGACAGCGTCGGCTGCCTCTTGTAAATTTGCATCTGGAAAGACAACCTGCGGGTTTTTACCTCCCAGTTCCAGTGCCACCTTCTTCAAAGTGTCGCCCGCCGATTTTGCGATCACCTTCCCGACGGCGGTGGAACCAGTAAAAGACACCATGTCTACGTCCTTATGCGTCGACATGATGCTTCCGACCGGATTGCCGTAACCCAGGACGATATTGCACACGCCCTTGGGCAAGCCTGCTTCGGCCAGAAATTCGGCAAGCATTGCTGTTGTTGACGGTGTTACCTCGGACGGCTTTACGACACATGTGCAACCGGCCGCCAGCGCGTAAGGCAACTTTTGGCTTAGAATCCAAAAAGGGAAATTCCACGGCGTGATGATGGACACCACTCCGATTGGTTCTTTGATCACCACACCCAGCATGTCCGCACCGAGCGTGTTGTGACTCTCGCCGTGACTGCTGCGTGCGAGTGATGCTGCATATCGCCACAAGTCGGCTGCGCCACCGCATTCTGCGCGCGCCTGGTTAATTGGCTTGCCGCTTTCCAGGGTCTCTAAAAGCGCCATGCGCTCCTGGTTTCGCTCGATCAGGTCGGCGACCTTGTTTAACACGGACGCGCGATCCTTGCCTGACAATTGGCTCCAACGGCCGTCGTCAAAGGCAGATCGTGCGGCATTGATTGCCGCCTTTGTTTCCCGCTCCGAACCAAGCGCCGCCTGACTTGCGAGCACACCATGGGAGGGTGAAATCCGATCTGATTTTTGCCCGTTCACGCTATCCACGATATCACCATCGATGAAGTGACGCGCCTGATAAGGAGCGTCAGGTAGCGCCACGGTCTGTTCGGTAATGATATTGAGATCTTTCATGGTTTAACGTCCCAAGAAGATTGGTTTTCGTTTCTGGCGGAAGGCATTGACACCCTCCTGACAGTCATCAGTTGCGGCAATTGCCGCACTTCCCAGAGCGTCAACCATGGCGTCACGATCTTCACCCTGAGCAGCGTGGATCATGGATTTGGAAGTCTCGACAGCGCGCGGTGACAATGTCAGGGCTCGTTCGATAAACGCTTCAGCCACTCGGCGCGGCTCATCGTCCACGGCGGAAACAAATCCGCACGCAAAAGCGCGATCGGCGTCAATGCGGTGGCCGAACAGAGCCATTTCCTTAACTATCGGCTCCGGAAGCAAACGCATCAATCGCTGTGTCCCCGACCAGCCCGGCACGATACCAACGCCCGTTTCCGGCAATGCCAAGGAGCCCTTTGGCGACATGACGCGAATGTCGCAAGTCGCCGCTAATTCCAGTCCTCCGCCGAAGGTAAGGCCGTCCAAAACCGCAATTGTTGGTTTAGACAGACGAGCCAGTCGATCAAAAATCCGATGCCCACCCCGCACCCAGAACCGTGCAAATTCCGCCGGGCTGAGATCGCCCCAATCGTTAATATCCGCGCCAGTACAAAATGCGGAGGTGCCTTCAGCAGTCAGCATCACCGCACCGGCATCGCCGTCCTTCTCGATAGTTTCCAGATGTCCAGCCAACTGGTTCAACATTTCTGACGTAAAGGCATTCATTTTGGCTGGATTATCCAGCCGTAACTCGGCTATCCGGCTGTGTCGTATAAGGTGTACCGCGCTCAATGGCCCCATCCCATCGGTCGGTCGGCCAGCAAGGACAACGGGATAACGGTCGCTTCATCGGCCAGCTTCACACGCCCTCCAGAAGCCTGGACAATGTCACGCTCCACATCTATGCCCGGCATGATTTCCGTTGCTAGCAACCCGTTATCGGTCAGCCGAATGACGCAGCGCTCGGTTACATAAAGAACCTCTTGCCCGATTTCGCGCGAACGTTTGGCCGAGAAGGTGACGTGTTCGACCGCTTGAACCATTTTCGTAAACTTACCAGGAGCGACGATACCGATACCCTTTTCGGTCAGCTCAACTTCCGCGCCCGCCTCAAACCAACCTGAGAAAACGATCTTTTTCGCGCCTGAAACGATATCAACAAATCCACCGCAACCAGCTGTCAAGTACGGTTTTTTTCCGAGTTTCGAGACGTTGACATTGCCCTCAACATCAACCTCCATGAACGACAAGAATGACACATCAAACCCGCCACCTTGGAAGCAAGTGAACTGCTGTGGTGAGGGCACGAAAGCATCGGCGTTGGAGGAACAGCCGAAAGCGAATCCGGTCAAGGGAACACCACCAACTGCCCCTTGCTCGATTGCCCAGGTCACCGCAGTTGGGTGCCCTTCTTCCAACAGAATACGCGGGACCATTGCGCTGATGCCAAAGCCAAGATTGGCGGTCATCCCAGGTGACACTTCCATTGCCGCGCGACGGGCGATGATCTTTTCAACCCCATGCGCGATCAATGGGAAACTATCCCACGTCCGGAATATCTCGCCCGAGATAGCCGGATCATAGCTGGTTTCGGTGGTTTGCATCTGGTCCGGATCGACAACAATCAGATCAACGAGATGCCCCGGAACGCGCACATTATGCGGATTTAGCGACCCGTTCGTGGTCAGCCTCTTCACCTGAGCGATGATCAAGCCGCCATGATTCCTCACGGCGATGGCCTGCTCCAGAGTGCCCAAATAGGCACCCTCATGCTCATAAGTCAGATTCCCATGCTCATCTGCTGTTGTTGCCCGGATAATCGCGACATTTGGCACAACGTTTGGAAAATGCAGCCAGGTGTCCCCATTGAAATCGACGCGGTGAACGATGGGTGAGGCAGCGGCTTTGGCATTCATAGCACAACCTTCCCGGAGTGGGTCGACGAAGGTTTCAAGCCCGACCTTTGTCAGCACACCCGGTCGGCGGGCGGCGACATCTCGCTGCATATCAAACAGGATGCCTGACGGAACGTTGTAGGCCTTGACCCGATTTTCGACGATCATTTTCCAGATCTCTGGCATGGGTTTCGATGAAGGGCCGGATGGATATGAGCCTGCGATGATTCGATCCAGCATGCCGTCCTTGGCGATGTGGTTAACTCCTTTAATCCCGTACATGTCCCCGGCGGCGATCGGATGCACGGTTGTCAGTTTCTTGGGATGGCCCTCGTTCTCAAACCGCTCACCCATTGCCTTTAGAACAAGGTCAGGGCAGCCAAGTCCGGATGAGGAGGATACCGACACCACATCGCGGTCTTTAACTTGAGAAACAGCCTCCTGTGCAGAAACGACTTTAGACATTGTTCAGATCCCCGAAGAACAATGAGGACGCTTAGCGTCGAGCACAGAAGTAAAAGCGTCTAACGCTGGCTTGCGAGCCAAGTCAGAGCGAAAGAACGAAGATGGCCAGGAAGCTAGAACAATTGCAAAAAAATTAGATTCTCGCGTCAACCCCTTTAAATGGAGTGGCGGGAACGCAAACAAACCCAGCAAAATTGAACAGACTATGGCGATCTCTGAGGCATCGGCATGCGTCACGACGGCAAATGTAACCCCGCCCAAAAAATACTTCGGCAATATCATTGCCGGAGCAGCAAACTGGAAAGATTCAGTCGGCAAGATGAGTGGTATCCATTCTATTGTCATCAAGCCTCCGTTTTACCGACAGTTAGAATTGGAACGTTCCATTTCACAGTAAAATGGAACGTTCCAAATTGTCAACAGCGAATGTCGTTAGTGACTAATTTTTCACCTACGGGCAATTCTTCCTTGCGGGTCAAATCAGATTGAGTCCAAAACCCTGGAACGTTCCAGAACAATGACAGGCCGACTTTCCGAATGTCTCGGTCCTGTTCAAAATGCCTTGATATTGTTTCCTCCCAAGCATTCTCGGCACCGTGGCCGTGATCTGGCCCCCGTTTCGAGCGGACACCTAGGGTAACCTAGGGGGCTTAGGGATATCCTTAAGCATGTGACTATGTCCGACTTTGAAATCATCACCAACGGCGGCGGCCGTCGTTACTGGTCGGCGGCTGAGAAGCTGCGGATTGTTGAAGAAACCCTTCCGGGCACCGAGAGCGTCTCGGCCGTGGCGCGGCGCAATGGCGTGCCGCCCAATCTGTTGTATCGTTGGCGCAAACTGATGCTTGAGGGAGGGACCGTGGCGGTGACGGGCGACGACGATGTGACCGGCAACAAGACGGTGCGCCAGATGGAGGCGCGGATCCGCGAGCTGGAGCGGCAGTTGGGCCGCAAGACCCTGGAGAACGAGCTCCTGAAGGAAGCGCTTGAGAAATCACGGGCAAAAAAACCGACCTTGCTTGCGCGCTCGCTGAAGGGGGACGATATCCCATGAAGACCATTGCCGATACGTTGGGGGTCTCGCGTTCCAACCTGCTCGACCGGTTAAAAGGTCGCTCGAAGCCCCGGCGGCGCTATTATAAAGCGCAAGACGGGGCGCTGTTGCCGCACATTCGGGCCCTAGTGGACAAACGGCCGACCTATGGCTATCGCCGCATCACCGCGCTGTTGAACCGGGAACGCAAGGAAAACGGCGAAAATCCGGTCAATCACAAGCGGGTTTACCGGATCATGAAGGCCAACAATCTGTTGCTGGCCCGTAAATACAGGATCCGCCCGGAACATCTGCATGATGGCAAGGTTGTCGTCCTACGCTCGAACCTGCGCTGGTGTTCCGACGGCTTCGAGTTCACCTGCTGGAACGGCGAGATCGTCCGCGGCGCCTTCATTATCGATGCTCATGACCGCGAGGTAATGGCCTGGCGCGGTGTGGTCGGCGCTGGGATCAGCGGCGCCGACGTGCGGGATATGATGCTCGAAGCGGTCGAAAAGCGCTTCACCTCGCTGCGGGCGCCGGCGCCGATCGAAATGCTGAGCGACAACGGCTCCTGCTATACCGCCAGGGAGACCAAGATCTTTGCCCGCCAGTTGAACCTGAAACCCTGCTTCACGCCGGTCGCCAGCCCGCAATCAAACGGCATATCGGAGGCCTTCGTAAACACACTGAAGCGGGATTATGTCCGCGTCACGCCGCTGCCAGACGCCGAAACCGCTTTGAAATTGATCGCCGGATGGATCGAAGACTACAATGAAAACCATCCACATTCCGGGTTGAAGATGAAATCCCCAAGAGAGTTCATCAAGGCCCAAAAACAAACCGCTTAGGTGTCCGCCGAAACGGGGGCAAGATCAGTCCGGTTGGCGGTGAAACAGTCATTCTCCATACACCAGTAAATTAGTCGGAGTGGGTCGATGCGTGATTATGTACAGCCCCTTCTCCGACGCGTCCCAATTCTTGAGTACGGTTTTTCTGTGGCGATGGGCTTGGCCCCCCGTTTTCCGTCCCTCACGCTTTGTTGCACAAAGCGCTGTCGCCGAATGTTGGGGTTTTGGGATTTCGGCGCTTACGTTGCCGAAAGCGTCTATTTGGTTGCGAGGCCGGTGTTGTGTTTGTCGTCTCTCACGGTTCGCTTTGCGAACCGCTGCCGCCGGGGTGAGGGCTTTGGCAGCTTCTCGCTTACGTTGCCGTAAGCGCTTTGGTTGCGGGGGCAGGATTTGAACCTGCGACCTTCAGGTTATGAGGCAGATTCTTCGAGATTTTTATGTAGCTGAATTTTCAACAAGTTTCCATCTTTTCTGTTAAGCGTATGGTTTGCTTATGCTATATTGCGACATCGAACGACAAATAGCGCAGTGTTTAGCCGTTTATGCACACAATACGCGTTGATAAGATGTTGATAATGTCATGCCTTCACGTTTGACGGACAAGCTCGTCCGGAACGCTACGCCACCTTTGAAGGGTTTGTCGATCCTATGGGACGACGAACTCAAGGGCTTCGGCCTTCGAGTTACACCCAATGGCACGCGTGCTTTCATCCTCGATTATCGGGCTAAGGGCCGGCAGCGGCGAATGACGATCGGACGTTATCCAGACTGGACCGTTGTTGCGGCTCGCGAGGAAGCGAAGAAACTCCGGCGGGAAGTCAGCCTGGGCGGTGATCCGATGGCGCAGCGCCACGAGGAACGCGGTTCTCCGACGGTCAAGGATTTGTGGAAACGCTATCGCGACGAACATCTCTCACAAAAGTCCGTCAGGTCCCAAGCGGACCAAACATCCATGTGGGAAAAGATTATTCTACCCTGTTTCGGCCGCAAGCGCCTTGCCGATGTCAGCCACGCAGACGTAGATAGCTTGCACCAGCATATTACACGAACTCGGCAGGCGCCAATCCGTGCCAATCGGACTGTCGAAGTCCTCCGCGCTGCGTTCAATCTCGCCATACGCTGGGGTTGGATCGATCGCAATCCGGCGCTTGGGGTCAAGCGCAATCATGAACAAAAACGGCAACGGTACTTGAGCGAGCCAGAATTGCTTCGATTGAACGAAGCTTTGAAGGCCCATCCTGAACAAGCATCAACTGACGCTATCAAACTTATGATGCTAACCGGCGCGCGGAAAGGAGAAGTTCTGGCCGCGACTTGGGATCAGTTCGATTTGGATGCAGGCCTCTGGATCAAGCCAGCCTCGAATACCAAGCAACGACGAATGCACCGAGTACCGATTTCGGAGGCCGTGATCGCCTTGCTGCGCAAACGCGAGACCAACTCTAAGAGCCAATATGTCTTTCCAGGCAAGTCGCCGGACGAACCGCTTAAGGACGTCAAGAAAACCTGGGCCGCGGTATGCGCATCGGCGGAACTGAGTGACCTTCGTATCCACGACCTTCGACACACCTTCGCGTCATTGCTTGTTTCCGATGGCGCCTCCCTGCCCCTGATCGGCGCTCTGCTTGGGCACAGCCAACCGTCGACCACCGCCCGATACGCACATCTTTTCGATCAGCCCCTGCGGGAAGCGACAGAGAGGATCAGTGAAGCGGTCAATTCGAACTAGATAGGACTCAACATTTCTATTTGTAATCCTGAAGGAACTATGCAGATTGCCTGATTTTCCCGTCTACGACCTCAACACCGGTCGAGGTAAGTTTCTGACCAAACTCGCTTTCAGATCAATCTTAGCTTGGCCGACTGAAGAGAAAAAAAGAGCCGACTTTGAGTTCTCGGCGATTGCAGAAGCAATTCATCGCCTTTCAAGATTATCATCGAAAGCTCGATTGAAGGATGCTCGTGGCGAGTTTTCGAATTGGTTCAATGACGGACGAGACGAATCTGAGGAGAGAGAACGTCTAATTGCCGAAGATCTAAACACCATTGTCTATCACCGTGGGGGTTTTCTTGCCCTATCCCAAACGTCCAATCTACCAGAATTGAAGAAACATTACATGAAACGGCACCAAACGTTGTTGGAGGTTGGTCAATTGATTGCAATCTATATCACACTAATAAATGAAGGAGAGGCAGTCGTAGGAGGAGCAAGCATCGATAAGGCAGCGGAAATTGTTGAAGCGTTACCTATGTGGGGCAGAAAAATCAAATCCGACACCCTACGGAAAAACCGGCGAACATTTCAATCAGTGGCTCACTTATGCGCCGCTTATCAAGCCATTGTCTATCCTCAGTTTGTCAGTGCAAAGAAAAAGGTCCCAAATCACCTCGACGACCGAGAAACAGTTTTTATTACCAGCGAAGTCGTTTTGACGGAACATTTAGAGTATATTTTAGCTTTATCTAATGAATTCCTTACCCGTATCGAAAATTATCGTAATCCACATAGCTCCAAAGGCCCACTCCTTACCGATACGGATGTTTGGCGAGTAAGGAAAGATGCGGTTCCAGACGACATCGACCTGACCATACAACCACTTTCTGCTGCAGCGTCGGCAGTCCTGAAGTCCTACACGCCAAGAAAGCGTTCGTAGTTTGACTATAGTTTGGGGCTACTAGGCTGTAACTCTATTGGGTGCGCACGCGAATACACTCAGCCTTCGGATAAGAGAAATTTTTTGCGCGGACACCCCCTCCCCCGCAGTTACATGAACATGCGTATTAGGGCACAAACGTCGTGAATACCGATTTGATGACGTGAAAGGTTACTGCCATGGCGACCGAATTCGCCGGTACCGGACCGAATGCCGGTTCCATATTCGACGGTTATATCACCGAGGCCGAATATGCTCGCCAGCGTGGGGTCAGTTTGCGGACCTGCCAACGGGACCGCGCGCTCCGCATCGCGCCGCCGCATGTGATGATTGGCCGGCGCGTATACTACAACATCGACTCCGTTCGGAAATGGTTCGAAGAACGGGAGCGCCACTTCAATGCTACCAACTAGCTGTAGAAAGGATTTTGTGCTGGTTATCCGTGATTACTTGAATGGGCTGCTTCTGCTTAGTCATTCCCACCGAACAGCAAAATCAGGATTCACAGATTAGCTGGAGAATAATTGTCCTTTGTCGGAGGCGAATATGAAAAAGTACCCGTATATGCCCTTGTACATCAACGAGTACGAATCAGCTAGTCGGCACCTGGAGATCGATGAAGAAGGCGTGTTCTTCAGACTTATCCGATTGCATTGGGATTTGTACCCGCACGATCCGCCGGACGATGACAAGAAGATGGCTCGTTGGCTCAGAGTCGATCCCCGTACTTGGCGTCGTGTCCTGAAGGTTTTGATGAAATATGAGGTTTATCAATTACGCGATGGGCACTTGGTCAATCAAACTCTTCGGGAAGGTTGGGAGAAAGTTGTGCACAAATCGGCCGTCAATTCGAAGAATGGAAAGCGAGGAGGTAGACGCAAGAATTCCGGTAAGTCATTGAATTACAATGAACCAAATAAAGCGAACGCTAAAGCGAATGGCAAAGCCAATGAAAAAGCAATCAAAACTAAAACTATTAATACCCCCCTTACCCCCCTTTCAGAAACTGCTCCCAATCGTCGGCAGCGCCGGAAGACCTCTCGCCGCGGAATTTCTCGTCAGGTGGAGCTCTTGATGCCGATCGACGGCAAGAAAGACGCTGGGCCTTTGTCGTCGAACTGGCGGCCGCGGCAAGAAATGTTGGAGCAATTGGGCATCGAGGGAGAAGAGTTGGAATCGCTGATCAGGGATTTTGTCTCGATGCGTCGCAATAGTTATAAATTTCCGAGAGACTGGAACGAAGAATTTCTTGAGTTTGTGGACATCAAATTTTGTCCCAGGGGCGCAAAAAAAGACCCGAAAACTGCATGAAACAACCTAAAAAGTCGTCAAAAATGACCGAAAAACAGACCAAAACAGCCAAATAATACGGCAAAAATTGGAGCTGACCCTGGCCAAAAACGTTGAAAACAAAATCGATCTGCGAAGGCTGCACTCATATTCCCGACGAGAACAAGGCACCCTTGGCACTCAAAAAAAACTCGAGGCCCCGAACAGTATGTCTTCCCAATCCAAACCTGACTCCAAGAGTTAATTGCTTATTATCAAAAGGTTATCACCACAATCGACGCCCATCTCAATTGGCCCACATATGACTACAAACGCATGTGCGTCACAGACAAACTACGGCCACAGGGGGAGGGGGTATAAAATCTCTACAGCTTTTCGACCGTAGACCGGCGGCGTAGTAGAATTTTTGTTTCCCCAAAACAAAAATTTCAGAGTTTTCATTTTGGGGAAGATTTAAAGTAGTAAACAGCATGTGTGAGTGAGATAAATCTACAATCCGTTAGCTATTGCGCATGTAAAATTGGTTAATGACGTTGAACTGAGGCATCGATATGGGCCGACCACGGAAACCGACTAAACTGCTTGTGATTAGTGGGTCGGCGAAAAAGCATCCTGATAGAATGGCGGCCCGCGCTGGCGAGCCGAAGCCGATCAAGGAACTGGGCCCGCCTCCCAGGGGGTTGGACGAAGCCGAACGTAAGATCTGGAAAGAATTGGTGGCGAGGATTCCAAAGGGCGTGGCCAAGGATTGCGACACCTATATCGTTGAATTGACCGTACGCCTGACCGCGAAAATGCGTCGTAACGAATTAAACGCCTCCGGCGTCAGTCAGCTGCGCGGCTGTTTGCAAAGTCTCGGCATGACACCGGCGGACCGCAGTCGGGTGAATGGTGACGATGGCGGACAGAAGAGCGGCGACTTCGAGGGCTTTTAGGCGACCATAGGCGAATGCGGCAATACTGTCATCGGTCTGGGATAGATCGATCAATTGGTGGCTGGAGATTTCCTGCCAGGCTATTACAAGTCATACCACCCAGGCTGCAGACACTTTCATTACTTAGATGAAACGCGTCGGGTCAAATCGATACCAATCACCTCTATATTTTCGATTCCTGATTCTTCGGAAATAATCTCTCGCGCATATTCCTGAAGCGCTTTAACGGTTTCTTCGAAGTTTAGATATTTCCTTGTGCCGGGATGCCGCCACCTCAGTTGCTCGCCACGACTGACGAGAAGGTATACGCCGTTTGTCGTGTCAATATCGCGCATGTAGTCTCTTATGAGCTGATTTTTGAGTTTGTAGAACAGCTCGCGCCCGGACCACCCGTTGTCCGCAATCTTCAATTCTACAGGCACCATCCCGGATATGTCCGCATGCTCAAAACGTATATCCGTTCGTTTTTGATCAGGCATTTCGTCTTCTTGCGAAATTGAGTACCGACCATGGGCGCTTCGCCTCAACTCACCCGCGAGGTAGTTTCTTAGAATTTCCTCATCTTTGGTTTCGATTACAACTTGCGCTGGACTGTCGTCACCGTCTTCGTAATTGTATTTCAAATCTCGAAGCCTGTTGACAGCCACATCAAACAGTTCGCGGGAGTTAGTCGGCGTGCGTTCGAGTTCCGTAGAAAATTCATTCACACCATCTACAGACCAAGCGACGTCGGCGTCAGATTGCGCGCGGGCGACGGCATGGGACATTAGCCATTCGCGTTCTTCGTTCGATGCTCGTTGAGACGCTATACCCACAATAGCGTCAAATGCCTCCTTGCCGGGAATATCAATCAGGTCCGAGTAGATACGGCCTCGTGCATCTTGCGCGTCGTCGCGTCTCGTTGGACTGTAAACTCCTCCCATCGCACGATTGATGTCGTCTTCTCGACGAACATATTGATGTATCAACAAATACAGTTTCTTGAGATAAGCAGGGGTCTTGTGGTTTTCACGGGCATTTAGTCCGCGCTCACGTCCGTGTCCATACAAAGCGATGACAAAGTCTGTCGCCAGATTCAATGCAACCTCAGCGTCGGATGATGCCAATGCATTCTCCAAGTGGGCTATAGCTTGGCCCGGGTCAACAGAAAGCCAAACTGCATACCAAAATGAGAGATGTCGTTCGGGCAAATTACCGTCTCGCAGCTTTGTCTCACACAACAACGACAAGTCATTATCGGAGATCTCCTCACATTCCATGACAATCGTCTGGGCGCGGGAAACAGGTTCAGGATGCAGGGGTTCTTGCTCTCTCAACTTCGACAACAGGCTTGAGGCGATACGTTTCCCGAACCAAGGCGCATGCCAAACGATATCTGAAACGACGTAATGCGTTGGTCCTTCCCTCTGGTTTTCGAACAAGTCCCAATCAACTTCCTTCGAAATCACCTCCAACGAGATTTCAGGATACACTTGCTCGAATTCGCGGAACCAACTCGGGAATCCATTCAGTTCGCTCAAGAGATAACGGGCCGCGCGTCTCGCTTCGTCATCTGTCAGCGTTGACGGCCAGTTTGGCGTTTCAAGAGACTCGATCTCTAGGCCTGACAGACCCATAGCCTCAATGATCGGGGTGCGCCGAAAGCTCTCGCCGGATTCGGAAACCAATATCGGGTCGTATCTCCGCCAGATGGCTTTCAAGCCTTCACGTATTGCTTCAGCGGCTTCTTGTCCGTATTCGGCCACCAAACTTCGCCAGTTTGATTCCGACCAACGATTCTTCGTTCCGCTAAGCTCGCGCATACGCTCAAAAAGATACCTTTGAGAATTCCAGATATGGTCATCTGGGGGCGGCTCAACTTCGCGTATCTGGTCCAGAAGCTTTGGTAACCGATTTCGCCAATCAGCGTGATACGCCAACATGTCTTTTTCTTGTTGCTCTTGCCTCCTCTTTCGTTTTGCCTCCGATCGCCTATACCGTTTTTCATCCCCATCCATCGGTGGAGGATTGAGAAGAAGCTTCAATTTCTCGCTAAGTGCCTTGTTACCGTTTACAGCTTTCCACAAACGCCGACGCATTGCTGGGGGACGACCGGACCCGAGATAAAGCGAAAAAGCAAGCGTTAGGGCAACAAACTTGTCATCAAGTAGGTCTTTCGCTTTGATCCAGTCAATAGCTTCCGTGAAGTGGTCCGCATCAAATTCCCACAACCCATCGAAAATCCTCGCCTGCCACCAGTCTGTCAGCCGCTCGCCTTTCCTTCCATCAAGAATTTGTCGTTGATCGTTGACGTCGTACCAAAACAAGGCATTGTTGAGCTCACGCCAACCTGCCACCAACCATGCAAGGTCTGTTTTAGATTCTTCAATATCGTAGTGACGCACCCTTGTTGTAAGGGACAAGATTGCCAAGCAGGGGGGGCATAGCGCCTCCGGTCGTTGTTCCCGGACGAGACGCTCACAAGCAGTAAGGGCGAATTCCAGCATCCAAGCGTTTTTCTGGGATACTTCAAAGAATCTCTTTTCGACAAAGGGTTCTTGCTTGAGCAAACATGCTGTCTCAGTGACAACATGTCCAACCCTGTCTACAGAACACGTCTTTAAGTACGACCGCACCGCTTGGCTGAGATAGTCCACACTGAACCTTTCTCCCTTGGGCTCGACCTTTTTGAGGAGCGAGACAATAACTTTCGAAGAAAGATGTTTTGGGCCGAAAATTTCGACAACATCGGCGACTGCTTTGCGTGACCTAAATGATCTTCGTCTACAGATTTTTTTAAGTGTGAAATAGATTTGATCGTCATCACAAACCGCCATAATGGCTTGCATGGCGGCTCTCCGCGTATAAAGTTCCTGACGTGGTTTTATCGCGGCAGAAATCGCAATATCTGCCAAATCCTTTAGATTGCCGATCTCGATCGACCGAATTAGCAGTCTCTCAATCTCTTCGTTCTCACTGTAGGTCCTGTACAATCGGCGAATGGTGGAACTCAATGCAGGGGTAACAACACGCTGAAGTGTATTGAGATCAACAGACTGCATTGCTTGGCCTGTTGTCGCATAGCGGGCGCAGTATTCCTCGAGTAACTGTCGACGATCCCCCAAGGGCAAAGCCGAAGGGTCGCCGCCTTCTAACAGAATCTCAGGCCATTTATTTATCAATCGGACACGGATGTATTGGTCAAAAGTCGCAAGCCATGGCAGAACCGGCCTCAAGCTAGGAACGACCACGTCGATGCCGTATTGATTTTTGAAGAAAAGTTGTTCGACCCGTAATCGAGATTGACCATTTTCCATCAAACCGTAGAACCAACGCGCCGCCAAAAATTCTTTGCTGTCGCGATGGTCGAAACGCACAAATCCATAAGTTTCCGGTTCAAAGATGGGCCGTCCAAGTAATGCGGAACAATCAGAAGCCGTCCAATCTGGCAAGATCGACTTTACGCTCACCCCTTCACTGGAGGATGAACTATCGGGAACAATGATCTTTGCTTGTTGAGTAAGAACAGCTGCTGCCGCAGTTTTCCGCGCCGCCGCCGCAGCCATTTCTAAACTAAGGGGGTCTTGCTCCGCACGATCTGGATCCTGCTCTTCGAGCTTTTTTCGCAAGTTTTCATTGAGCATCTCTGTACGGCTGCCCAGGCAGCCATACCTACTCCAATACGAAATAAGGTCGTCGAGGTCTCTGGGCCGCGCTGCCAAAGCTTTCATGTCTAGACGTTCAATTTCGGAAACGAGTTCGTTGGCTTCGGACACGCCACACCCCGTGGCGTACATGCGCATTTGCTCAGAAGTCAAAGGGAGCAAAGTGTAATACTTTATGAGTGAGATTTTACTGTCTTCGTTGTCTCCCAGATCAGGCCAATAAACTTCTTCCTCATCAAGGTCGAAATCCGGGATATCACCATCCTCATCAGATGGTTGAATTGCTCCAATTTGTGGCTCGTAAGGAAACAACTCGCCGACGCGCATTGCATCGTCCCCCGATCGCCATGCTCCCATTCGGCTCGTAATGACAATATGAGTGTTCTGTAGATTTTCCTTGATGTGTGTCCTCAGCCGTTTGAGCGCTCTGTCAAATGCTCTCGGCCCACTCAGTCGTGCCTCGTCGATAGAATCAAGAAACACCCACATTTCCTTATCAGATTCCACTCCAGCTCCGAACGAGCTTGCGTCGCCTAACTCAAAGGAGTTCTCCCATTCCAACGCAAGGTCTTCCAATCGTAGTAAGTATGCCTGTTTGCCATTTTCAGAAAGTAGTCGGCATTGATAATTGATTTCCCAGGTTTTGCCGGTTCCCGCAGAAGAAAGAATTACAACTCTGGGTTCCTGCAAGAGATCGAGCCAACTAAGGGTGCTGACTAATCCCCAAGCCGAACGCGTCTCAACGTCTAATGCTTCGATGTCAGTATCACTGATTTCGGCGAAATGTCGATTTAGTTCAATGTAGTTGTCTTGAACACTCATGTAGTAACCGATTTGATAAATGGGTTTTCGCAACCGCTTTAATCTTATCAAAGGCGAGCATTAATTTGAGGATAAAAACTAAACACCGCCAAGTTCTTCCCGCAGACGATGATGCAGGCTACCAGCGTCGCGTTGTTTCATTGAGTTTTGGCGGATATTGGTTTGCCTAGAAATCGATCTACTCTATCGTCCCTAGGTGAAACGGCTGGATAGGGCCGCAGTTCCATATCGCGGCTTGTACACGCAGGGAACACACGAGTATAATTTCCCCTATAATTCAAGAAAGGCGTGTTTGTTTTCCGCCTATCAACCAGCGACTGCTTAATGTTTCAATTTCACGAAATTGCCGCGGGCAACCTGCCGACCCTGGGCCTGCTTGATGTTGGCGCCGGGAATAATCGGGATGCCATAAAGTATAATCCAATTCTTGGGAACTACGATCTGCAGCTGCAGCTTTTCGACGCTGATGACGTGAGCAAAGTGTTCGAAGAGCCGATACCGCGGACCGAAGTCATTTTGACGCCGGCAGTTCTTGCGGACGGACAACCGACATCGCTGAACATTACCAGGATGCCGCAGCGAAGCGGATCGTGGAAGCCTGGCGTCAGGATTACAACGTGAGCCGCCCTCACATGGGTCTGGGCAACTTGACACCGAGGGAATATGCTTTGCAGGCAACTGCATATCAGCAAGAAACAGGGTTAATGCAAGCTGGAAACTAACCCAGAATCTGGACCACCAAACCCAAGCGCTTCAACCGCGTCAGGCTCTAACTTAAAAGGTGGACCACTTTAGGGGCCAGGCCACGGGAAGCGGAGGTTCGCCAAAAGAAATACCAGAATATAAACGGAGTATAAGCCGCAATAACTCGGAGTAGCGTTGCGCAACAATTTTTTTAAACATCACACTGATAACGAAGGTTCATTTTGGAGAGAACATGAAAATCAAGGCACCGTCCAGACGCGAAATCCTAAAATACGGTTTGGCCTCCTGTGCCGCAGCAGGCCTCACCAGACCTAGCAAAATGCTGGGGGCGACGGATGAAACAATTCCTCTCAATGCCGGTCTTTCCTCCACTGCCTTACTCCCGTTGCAATACCCCGAAACCAAATTATGGACCTATAATGGTGAGACGCCGGGTAGACTGATACGACTACAACAAGGTCAATTGGCGAAAGTCGAGCTACGGAATGGTTTACCGCAGCCGACGTCGGTTCATTGGCATGGGTTGCGTATTCCGAACGCCATGGATGGCGTGTCTGGGCTAACCCAAGAACCCGTTAAGCCGGGCGACGCAATGACATACGAATTTCGCGCCCTTGATGCCGGAACCTTTTGGTATCACACCCATAATAAGTCCTGGGAACAGCTAGCGCGTGGGTTATATGGCCCAATAGTTGTGGATGAGAACAAACCGATCATTGTCGATCAGGATCTCGTTTTGGTGCTGGACGATTGGCGCCTAGGGCAGGACGGTCAAATCGATGAAGCCAGCTTTGGCAATATGCATGACTGGGCGCATGGCGGGCGGTTAGGAAATTGGATTACCGTAAACGGAAAACGTAATCCAGATTTGCCGGTCAAGCGTGGAGAAAGGTTGCGGTTGCGGTTGATCAACGCTGCAAACGCCAAGGTTTTCCAACTAGGCTTGTCGGAATTAGTGCCGTTTGTGGTAGCGGTGGATGGACAACCGGTGCTGCCTAGACGGTTACGACAGGTCGATAGCCTACTTTCTCCCGGGCAGCGGATCGACCTTATCGTCGATGTCCCGGTTTCCCGGAACGAAGACATGGTCATTACAACGGCATCGCAAAAAGGGCAGATGCCGCTTGCGCATTTCAAAATTGACCGCGACACGGTCGTGCGACAAAAACCTTTGGATAGCAGCATCAGGCTGGCACCCAATGACCTTCCGCAGCACCTGGATCTCGTAACTTCTGCGGTCGCGGAACTACACATGGAAGGTGGCGCAATGGGAGGACTACGAGGGGCTACACTCAACGGCGAACGTAAATCCATGAGAGAACTGGTGTCTCTTGGTTATGTGTGGGCCTTCAACGGTGCCGTCGAACTGCCGAACCGGCCCCTACTGTCCGTTCGTACCGGGAAAACCGCCATCGTGCGTATGATCAACGACAATCGCTGGCCCCACGCGATGCATTTGCATGGACATCATTTCAAGGTGATCGAAAGGAATAGTAATAAAATTGCAAAGGCCGATTGGCGGGACACAGAACTGGTCATGCCCGGCGAAACGCTAGCATTCGCGTTTGAGGGCGGTGAGCCCGGCAAATGGCTGCTTCACTGCCACATGCTGGAACACCAGGCGGCCGGAATGAAGACCTGGATAGAAGTTACTTAATCCCGTCGGTCGAGAAATAGGGCAGAAATTTGCGCGGTAACGCTACGAATTCCTCGTTAGGCGCCACATGTATTTCCTAGCTGTATCGGCGGGCAAGGGATCGTGGCGTAGGAGCAGAATACACAGCAATCGCCCCACTTTGGCCGAAGGACGTCACCGCATCCTTTGCAATCATAGAACCATTGACACGCATCCGTTGGCATTATTTCCAGTTCAACGTGACTGCATTTAGGGCAGGTGATATGCGATCTCAATTGGATTTCAATCGCCATATTCCAAATCCCATAAGGCAAATGAAAAACAACATGGCTGGTAAAAGCACATAGTCCGCCCAGGTAAGCCAAGCAGATATACCGAGTGCGCCAAATGTGATTACCAATATTGGCGAAAAGCAACATAAACCAATAACAACACCGCCAATAGCGCCGGTTTTCACGAGTTTGCGGTCTCGATATTTCGGGTCAGCCACTTTATTGGGCTTCACGGTATCGGAACTCCGACGCCGGCTGATTTCAAAACATCGATGTCAATTCCGCTGCTGGCACAGCAATCAGCTAACTGACCGTCGATTACGATGGCGGGAACGGATGTTATGCCGATTTCCTTCGCCTGTCTGGCGACCTTATCGTTTGACATGTCCTTTACGATAACTTGACAGGAGGAGCAAACAAGTTCCTCAACCAGCATCACCGCATCTCTACAGATCGCACAGCCCGCACTATATATCTCGATCCTTCTTTTAATGGGCATATGTATCTCCTTCTTCAATTGAGCCCTCTTTCAATTGGGAAGCCCATGGTACTATCTGTAGTCACTACAGGAGCAAGAGCTAATATTTGGAAACGGTCCCATGCAAAACTTTCGAATTGGTGAGTTATCTCGTCGCGGTAATGTCAATGTGGAAACGATCCGCTATTACGAGAGAGCGGGGCTTCTCCCGCCACCTGCTCGCACCAAGGGTGGCCGACGCATATATGACGAAGGCGACCTGAAAAGGCTTTGCTTTGTACGGCGGTGCCGGGAGCTCGGATTTGCACTCGACAGTGTGAGAGAGATGCTCCAGATGGTAGACGATGGTGGAGTCACTTGTCGTCAGGTGAAAGCCATCGCTAAAGATCACCTACAAGATGTTAGGTCTAAAATGTCTGACTTGGAATTAATGGAAAGAACACTTGAACAAACCATTACACAATGCGATGGAGGTGAAGAACCAGATTGCCCGATCATTGAGGATTTGTTTTCGGGATCAGCTGCGAATTAGCCCGCGAAATGCATTTTTCCATCGTGAACAAGTTCATCTGTAATTAGGTCATATTTGTACAGAATGTTTCATAACTTCAGATTTTTCGGAACTTAGAGCTGACCTCTGCAGAAAAATATTTCCGCCGTTTAAGAAACGTTGGATCTCTTTGAAGCGAACGCGCACATCTTCAGCGCTTTGGTAATATCGAAACAGTTCGCGAAGCGGCGACGAAAAATCTTTATATGCCGCGAGGACCGCAACCAAGGCTCCCAATGATAACTGTCCCGCGATAACCAAATAGCCTCCGATCGCATAGAAGAGAAAGGGCGTGAGAGAGGTCAGAAAATTGTTCAGCGCCTTCATCAAGAACTTCGTTCGATATATTCGGTGACGGAGCAACTGCAAATCTTTGAAGGATTGACTGGTTGCTCGAATACCGCCGCGCTGGTGACCCTTTTCATACGAAATATCGCCGAGCTTGGAGCTCAAATCTCGAATTTGCGTCATGCGGTTTCGAACCAATCGATTCAATCTCTTTTGCAATTTTGGAATGAGATAGAGCTGTACGGGCAAAAGGGACAGTGCCGACGCGCCAAGAATAGGGTCTTGAATGAACATGAAAATCACAATCGTCAGGAACGTCCCGCCCTGAAAAACAGGTAACGATATGATTTCGGAAGCGAAGCCGCCGATCGGCTCGACTTCCTGCGCAACAATGGGAATGAGTTCGGAACGATCGTGGTGACGACGGGCGTGGTACCACGCCCGGAATATGTTCAACCGTAATCGCCGTAGAATTCTTTCACCCAGTTTTCCTTTGTATACATTCACGAAGTACTTCAGAGAGCCGTGGGCGATCATGGCGACTAGAAACATGCCGGAAAGCAGCCATAGGTACTCCGCTTGATCGAATGCATATCCTTGCCATGAAACCGGGAAATTATCGGAGCCAATGGCTCTGTTGATTATCAGCTTTGGCAGCTCAAGCGTCACATAAAGGATTGGCAGAGAAACAAAACCAAGCAGGGCGAGAAATACTTGATCTCTCTTCGAATGGCTTACGATATAGGTAAACGCGCCAGCATCGGACCGGGATTTTGGTACGTTGTCTGTAGGCAATAGACGATCAGTCTTCCGAATTCGGTTTCGGAAGGCCCGAATGGCCAGAAGGGTGATCACCAAAACCAGCGCAATCGGTCCCCAGAATAGGACTAAATGCAATATCGGGTGCATCCACTCGGGCGTGTTTTCACCCACATTTCGGCCCATGAGGCCAGCCAACCAATGGACGATATCGTGGTAGGGATTATGCCATCTGATGTCTTCAGGAGCGCGTAGGAAACCGCATGGAACAATTGCTCCGGACCTGACGTTGGCCCGGAGCAATTTCGTTTAGAATCTAAGCTTGAAGCCGATTATGGCGAATAGGTTCGACGTATCCTCGCCATCTTCGCGGCTGAAGTCAGCCGTGCGACCGAACTGCCTTTCGTAGGCAACCCCGATGTACGGAGAAAACGACCTGTCGATGACATCATAGCTGAGCCGCAACGCCAGTTCAGCGCTGGACAAGCCTCTGCCGATACCAATCTCCTTGTCGTTTGAAAACGCGAAATCAATCTCCGCCGATGGAGACAGGATGAGCCTGTTGGTGATCAGCAGTTCGTATTCAACATCCAGGCGAAACGAGGTATCGCCCTTTTCGCTGACAAAGAAATCGGCATCAACCTCGAACCATTGCGGCGCCAAACCCGTCAAGCCGAGAACGCCGTAGAATCTGTCCGGTCCTTCAGGCGAGTCGTAACGAAACCCACCCTTGAGATCGAAGAACTCGCTGATTGGCGTTTGCAGGACAAGACGGTTTTCGAGCTTTTCGAAGATCTCGGCGTCCAGATCGAATTCGCCACTGCCCAACCAACGCAATTTCAGTTCGTCGGTTCCGACAAAAGCGTCGCCGTTCCAAGCCAATCGTTTCGAAGCGCCCTCGCCATATCGATATTCCAGTTCTTCCATCTGGAAGCCGTAAAATACCAAGTCTTTTTCCTGTGCGACTGCGGTGAAAGCAGACACAAGGGCAACTGACGCAGCCAGCAAGGCTACGGAAGTTATTCTTATCATCATTTTCTCCTATTGACCGATGCTTAACCGTGCCGACTTCTGTCTTGGTTCCACGATCACCTTCCGGAACATGCCGGCGGCCGCGTGATAGGAGAGATGACAATGAAAGGCCCATTCCCCAACCGCATCGACTTCAGTCTCCGTATAGACCGTCGTTCCCGGCGCGATAGAAACGGTATGCTTGATGGGGTTCCATTTCCCGGAGCCGGTATCGATGATGGTCCACATGCCGTGCAGATGCATGGGATGCGTCATCATGGTTTCGTTGACGAATTTGAAGCGGACGCGTTCTCCTTCGTGGAGTTTTATGGGGTCGGCATCTTCGTATTTGATGCCGTTGATGGACCAGGCATATCGTTCCATATTGCCGGTCAAGCGCAGTTCGATCTCTCTGGTTGCCGGTCTGTGTTTATAAAGACGTTTTTGCGCCCTCAAATCCTTGTAGGATAGGAACCGCCCGCCATTCGCGGCTTTAGGCATAAGACCACTGCCCGTCGCATAGAAGGGATCGCCCTTCTTGCTCATGGCACCATGAGCTCCGTGGTTCATACCCGTCATTTTGTCGCTTCCGGGCTTTTTGGAACCATGTCCCCCATGTTGCATTGATTTCTTTTTGTCGTCTTTAGACGACGACCCGGCCATGCCGTGATCCATATCGCCATGGGCCATGCCCATGTCCATCATCGTAAGCAACGGACTCTCACGCATTTTGGGAATTTCCGCCGTCATTCCCGTTCGCGGTGCAAGGGTTCCCCTTCCAAACGCCGTTCGCCCCATAGATTCCGCAAAAATGGTGTAGGCCTTGTCGTCCTTCGGATGGACAATCACGTCGTAAGTTTCAGCCACTGCAATGCGGAATTCGTCAACCGGAACCGGCAGAACGTTATTTCCGTCCGCCGCCACGACTGTCATTTTTAGGCCAGGTATGCGGATATCGAAATAGGTCATGGCCGATGAGTTAATGAAACGCAAACGCACTCGTTCCCCAGGGCGAAATAGCCCGGTCCAGTTTTTGTTTGCGTCTTTGCCGTTGATTAATGGAACGAAGCCCTGCACGTCTTCGACGTCACTGGCCATCATCCGCATGTCGCCCCCAATCCATTCGGTCCTTCAAGGCAGAATTCAGTCCATTCTTCTTCGCATCGGAAAAGAAGTCGAAGACTGTTTGTTGTTTACGGTTGTAGTAATCTGCCATCGACTTCAGATTACGCATGATGCGGGCACCGGAGTGAGGGTGCGCGTCGGTCAATTGAACGACGTAATCTCTGTCGTAGAGGAAAGTCTCCCGTTTTTTCGGTTCGATGACAATCGACCCGTAAGCCCCGTTAGGCTCTTGAAAGCCGGAATGACTGTGAAACCAATAGGTTCCCGATTGCACGACGGGAAAACTGTAGGTGAAAGTTTCTCCCGGTTTAATGCCTTCGAAACTTATTGTGGGTACGCCGTCCATTTGATACGGCAGGATCAAACCGTGCCAGTGTATCGAGGTTGGGTCATCAAGGTTGTTTTTGACCTTAATCGTAACGTTCTCCCCTTCCTTGAAACGAAGCACTGGACCCGGCGATTTTCCGTTGTAACCGATCCCCTTTCGTTCAAAGCTTCCACCATCTATGGTCACATAGTCGACAGAAATCTCGTAGGTGCCGGCATTCGCCGCATGAATATGGAATAGGAAGGCTGCTATCGACAAAGCGATAGCAGCACCTCCTTTCATAATTTTAGAATTCATTTTCGCGTATCCTTGATCTCGAGTGCGCTTTTTAGTGATGGATCGTTAGAACGCCGACCATGCCGGATTCGTAATGGCCCGGAACATTGCAGGCGAACAGCACGCCGTCGGCCTTGGTAAACTTCCAGATAACTTCGCTATCTTTGCCGGGTTCCAGCAAAACGCTGTTGGGATCGTCGTGTTCCATGGTTTTACCGCCGCCCATATCCATCTTCATTTTTTCATGGTTGATCTTATCCGGTTCCAGGGCGCCATGTTCCATCATCATCATCATTTCTTTCTGATGCGCGGTATGCATCTTGGCTGTTCCGATATTGAATTCGTGTACGAATTCGCCCAAGTTCCTGACAACGAAACGTACCGTTTCGCCGGTCTTTACCTCGATTTTCTTCGGCTCGAAATAATTGTCGTACATCTTGATGGTAATCGTTCGGCTTACGCTCGAGGCCTTGCCTGGTTCGCCGAATTTCATCTTCTCGGCGTGGCCGCCGCTGTGCGAGCCAGCCGCAAAAGCTTGGGCTGCAAAGAGCGTACCCAAGCCAACGGCCGTAGCAAAGATGATGGAATGCGTTTTGAAATATTTCGTCATTGTATCGTCTCACGTCTGTACGTTGCACTGACGGCCAGCAGGTTAAGCGGACCGGTTCAATTGCAACCGATTGATTTAGGGTGATGTTTTGGAAAACTGCAGATAACGAACGCTCTGGCGCAAAAGTGCGCCGCTTGCCGAAATCGCTAGCTGCTACAGGCGTTCAATAGGTGGTCGGAAAGGGGGGGCTACAGCGTTGTTGGACAAGTTTTCCGCGTCGCCAAACAACCCGTTTCTTCCGGTTGGGGCGTCTAGGGTTCTCTGTACCATACCGAAAACACCAGTAAAGCATTCGCTATGGCATCCGCCTAGCTGATGCTGATGATCGCCTTGATCAGCACCGCCGTGATGATCGGTGATATCGCTTCCTGCTACTGGACTACCGTCTACTATGTGCAACACTGTCGCCTGGGAAAAGACCGGCAACATCACGAGCGCCAGGCAAACGATTGCAAGCGAGACTTTGCCGAAGCAATTTTTAAGCAACGATTTCCTGCCCAAAGCCTTCAATTCGCAAATCCACTTGCCGACAAATACAACTCGTCAAAAAAACAGACCATTTCTAAATATGTTCGTGCTTCGAAATTTGCAAGACGGATTTCTGTCCGCTCACGAAAATTTTCGTGAACAGCGAGGCTTCCTGGAAGCTAGTTAACCTTTTTTCATTTCGCTTCTTGACCTTCCAGTCGGTGGAATTCCTAAATTGAATAATGAGGCATCCTTCGTTGTCATCGCATTGAAAGCATAGGAGCATTTGATGTCTATTTCCGAAGCCACTATGGACATCGATCCCGTTTGCAGGATGAGCATTGACCCGCAAGCCGATAAGCCAACCGTGGAGCACGAGGGCATAAGTTATCGGTTTTGCTGTGCTGGATGCGCCAAGAAATTTTCTATTGATCCGGAGCTCTATTTGAACCCTAATTCCGATGGCAAGCATTGCTATGGCCATTCTGGCGAAAATCCCCATGCCGGGCGTGGCGGTTACATTTGTCCAATGTGTCCTGAAGTTTGGAGCGAAACGCCAGACGTTTGCCCTGATTGCGGCATGGCGCTGGAATCCAACTCGCCAATTGCCTTGAGGCAAACGAAATATACCTGCCCGATGCATCCCGAAATCATACAGGACCAGCCCGGCGATTGCCCCATTTGCGGTATGGCGTTGGAGCCGATCACGGTCTCCAGCGAACAGGAAGTAAATCCCGAGTTGATCGATATGACACGGCGGTTTTGGATCGGTGCGGTGCTGACATTACCAGTCTTATTTTTGGCTATGGGCGAACTGATCCCCGGTCTCGGAATTCTGAACGCAGCTTGGAATCCATTGGTTCAGCTCGCGCTTGCGTCTCCGGTCGTTTTGTACGCAGGCTGGCCGTTTTTCCAACGCGGTTGGAACTCGATATTGACCATGAAACTCAACATGTTCACGCTGATTGCCATCGGCACCGGCGCGGCCTTTATCTATAGCCTCATCGCGGTCATCGCACCTGAAATCTTCCCCGAAGGTTTTCGCGACAATGAAGGTCGTGTCGCAATCTATTTGGAAGCCGCAGCCGTCATTGTCACGCTCGTTTTGTTGGGGCAGGTCTTGGAACTGCGGGCGCGAGAACAAACCGGCGGCGCATTGCGCGCGCTGTTGGATCTTGCACCGAAAACAGCGAGACGTATCGAAGTAGACGGCCAGGAGGTCGTAGTCGATCTTGCCACGGTGCAACTGGGCGATCGTCTGCGTGTGCGTCCCGGCGACAGCATTCCTGTCGATGGCATCTTGGATGACGGTCACAGTTCGGTCGATGAATCGATGATAACAGGCGAACCGGTTCCAGTCGAAAAGCTTGCAGGCGACCGTGTTATCGGCGGCACACTCAACGGTACCGGTTCATTTGCCATGATTGCCGAAAAAATCGGTAGCGATACCATGTTGTCCCGGATCGTACAGATGGTGGCGGAAGCGCAGCGCAGCCGTGCGCCGATCCAACGTATCGCCGATACGGTCGCGGGATATTTCGTGCCGTTGGTGGTGGCAATTGCGGTTATCGCATTCATCGTATGGGCCTTGGTCGGTCCGTCCCCGGCGCTCGCCTATGGTCTGATTGCCGCCGTCTCTGTCCTCATCATCGCCTGCCCGTGCGCATTGGGATTGGCAACACCGATGTCGATCATGGTCGGCACAGGCAGGGGCGCGCAAGCCGGCGTGTTGATCAAGAATGCGGAGGCACTGGAGCGTTTCGAAAAGGTCGATACTTTAGTGGTCGACAAGACGGGCACTTTGACCAAAGGCAAGCCGGAGCTTCAAACCGTCCAACCCACATTCGACTTTCAACAAGTAGAAGTATTGCGCCTGGCTGCCAGTCTGGAACGCGGCAGTGAGCATCCTTTGGCCGAGGCTGTGGTTGCCGGAGCCGAACAACAAGGGATTCCTTTGTCGCAAGTAACGGACTTTGAATCTATCACCGGCAAGGGTGTTCGGGGCACGGTGGACGGCCACGGGGTAGCTTTTGGTAATCAGGCGTTGATGAATGAAATAGGCATCGACGTATCTGGTCTGAACGCGGACGAATACAGAAAGACCGGCGCCACCGTCATGTATGTTGTCGTCGATGGCAGGTTCGCCGGGATTATTGCGGTTGCCGACGCGATTAAGGAAACCACGCCCGCTGCCATATCCGCGTTACATGAGGAAGGTTTGAGGGTCGTCATGTTAACTGGCGATAACCCGATAACCGCTCAGGCCGTTGCCGATGTTTTGGGCATTGATGCAGTTGTGGCGGAAGTTTTGCCTGATCAAAAGGCACAGGCGGTTCGCGATTTTCAGGCTAAGGGCAGTGTCGTCGCTATGGCCGGTGACGGTGTCAATGACGCGCCCGCATTGGCGCAGGCAGATATTGGTATTGCCATGGGCACCGGTACAGATATTGCCATCGAAAGCGCTGGTGTCACATTGGTCAAGGGGGATCTGAACGGGATCGTCCGTGCGAGAAGGCTAAGTCGCGCGACCATGCGCAATATTCGTCAGAACCTGTTCTTTGCGTTTTTCTACAACGCCGCCGGCGTGCCGATTGCCGCAGGCGTCCTTTATCCCTTCCTCGGGATGCTCTTAAGCCCGATGATAGCGGCAGCAGCAATGAGCCTCAGTTCCGTCTCGGTTATCGGAAATGCGCTGAGGCTACGAACGACTAAAACTTAGAGGTATCGGCCATGGATGACGCGATTGATCGAAGTTTTGATGGCTCATTAACCCCGGTTTATTACGCGACTGCTTTAACGCTCGCCGCCGAGGCTTTATACCTAATCGCGTTCGGTGTCGTTCTTTTCCCGTCAGGTAGTATTGCTGGCAAAGTGCTTTGGTCATTTACATGCGGTATCGCCATGGGTGCGATCGTTGGCGTAGCGACCATTGTGCTTCGGCCTTTGTGTCGGGATCGAAAATCACAACTGCTGGTTCCCGCAGTCGTGATGGCGTTTGTCGGCAGCTATTGCGCCTTCATCTGCAGTCAAATTGACGTTCATTTCAATTTTTTCGGCGGCGGCGAAAACACCGGGATTTTCATTTTGAGCGGTGTGATCCCGTCAATCATTGGCGGCTTGCTCTATGGCTGGCTGCTTGACCGAGCGCCGGCTTAGTGGATGGAAATTGTAGATTTCTTCGACACCAAGAGGAGATAACACAAGATGAACATAGGAGAAGCTTCGCAAGCCAGTGGGCTGCCGCCGAAAACAATTCGATACTATGAGGGCATAGACTTGGTTGTCGCCAACCGTCGATCGAATGGTTACCGGGATTATTCCAACGAACATGTCCATAAACTTCGGTTTCTTCATCGTGCTCGCAGCCTAGGATTTTCCATAAGCGATTGTCGGATTCTGCTATCACTTTACGAAGACAGGCAACGCAGCAGCGCCGAAGTCAAGCGCATTGCTTCAAATCATATGGAAGATATCGAAGCGAAAATAGCTGAGCTGGAAAATCTCAGGCAAATGTTGCATCACCTGGTCGCCCACTGCGCAGGAGACGAAAGGCCGGACTGCCCGATCATCGACGACCTTGCCGGCGTCAAGAGGATAAGTTCCACGGGCGCAGGTCAGATAGAAAACGAATGAGTTAGTCCCTTTACTGTCCAGAAGCTTGAAAGCGAAGGTCATGAATAAAAATAACCCGAAATCCTTTGTGGAAACGATTAAAGAAAAGTTGCCCGCGCTTGCAGTGCTCGCTTTCGTTGTCGGAGGCGCGCTCGTGCTCACCTATCGCGCCAATGATGACGGCTCTGTCGTTGCGCAACAAAAAGTTCGTATCCCGGCGCTTTCGCAAACGGCAAAGGTTGGTTCCGAACTTTTTGCAAAGAACTGTGCGCAATGCCACGGTGAAAACGCCTCGGGCGGTCAGGGCGGTCCGCCGCTTATCCACAGGATCTATAATCCGGGACATCATGGCGACGAATCCTTCCGGTTGGCCGTACGTCGTGGCGTTCGCCAACACCATTGGCGCTTCGGGAATATGCCGCCCCTGCCGCATATATCGGCGACCGACATAGAGCACATTATTAAGTTTGTTCGCGAAGTCCAGGTCTGGAACGGGATCGTTTATAAGCAACATTAAATGTGAGTGGAGGCGAATGTCTTGATCAATACCGACAATTGGAAACTTTTGACTCAAATAACGATCGGAACGGTCAGCGGGATGCTGCTATCGACTTTAGCGCAAGCCGAGCGCGGTGGTAGCGGAGGCGGACATCATCATTTCGGTGAGGGGGGCTGGTCCATGATGTTCATGGGACCGTTCATGATGATCTTGACTGTGGTTCTCATAGTCGTGGCGGTGGTATTGGTAATGAGATGGCTGGCGCCGAGCAGCCTTAAGACCGGGGCGTCGGGTAGTAGTGCCTTGGACATTCTGAACGAACGTTTCGCGCGCGGTGAGATCGACGCGGACGAGTATCGTAGCCGGAAGAACGAATTGACATAGCTCTGACCACCCAGACCACCTAAATTAGGTCGGTCACGTGTTCGGTTTACGGAAATCCGACGCTATTTCAGAACTCGAACCCGCAAACGGCCTTTTATTCGATGTAGACTGTTGCAGCATTCAACCGCCGTGCTTCCGAGGGGGTCATCCAATAAAGTTGATAAGCTGGTGTTGATTGGATTATTTCGATCAATTTACTGTTGATCTCCCGATTGTCGAATAACTTTTTTATTCGCGGCAACACAGCCTGCATGACGTCTAGGCGCGTGTCTAGCGTATCTGATCCGGTGGTGAAATTATGGAAGCCAAGTTTTGCACCACGCCAAATGATACGATTACTGCCGGAGGCGAAAATGAGTGTACATGACGAAGCGCATATATCGTCGGAGTAAATCGCTGTCTGCGCACCGCTTTCGCGCAAAGCTTCGCCCAGTAAAAGTGCGGCAGTGACGCTACCGCCGGCACTATTGAGATATACTAGGCCGTAGTGCGGCAATTTCCGCAACCGTCGCGTTAGTCGTTCTGCTGCCGCATAGTCGATTACGCCATGGAGACTATAGATCACTAAACCGTTTTCATTCTTCAAACGTGTTAGATTCAGTGCATTGGCCCTGATTTTCGAAATCACGTCTGCTGGAATAGGGGTGCATCGGTTTATTGCAGCTTTGCTACCTCGCAAGGAAAAAGCATAATTATAGCCATCTACTGAAACAACAATTTGGTCACCTTTGATTATCGCTTCGCGCAATTTCGAAAGGTAACCGAGAAAGAAGCCAATAGAATGCCAACCCTTAATAACACCGAAGTTGCGAACAGCGATTTCCGGATCATAAGTGTTTCCGTCAACGATTACGCGGACCACAGGATCTTCCGCTGTCCGTCTGCCAATAGGATTAGAGGAAGCCACCAAAAAATACGAAAGATGCATCGGGAAGGGACCGGTCGCCGTACCAGAAAACATATTGTTATAAGAAAATGTGGTAGAGTTTCCGTAGGCGGTGCCTGTTACCGAGGCAAGGCAACCACCGTCGTAGTCTTCTGAAATCCAGCCAGCATATGCGCTAGTTGGCATCGTCATCCAAACGATGATCAGCGCAAGCAGCAGTATCATTTTGTCGAGCTCTCTCATTCTGATGCTCTCCCTCTATTGGGAGCGGTGCCACGACCGCCGACTTTTGGCACTCTAAAGAATACGGCTTTTAATATATCGGCGCGTACAACCCTGAATATTGTCAGTTTCGGAAGAAACTGACCAGTTCGTTAAAGACCCAAGTCCGCCACGACGAACTCTGACGTAAAAGGTGGACTAAGCCGAGGGTTCAAGCCAACAATATTACGTCGTACAACGAAGGTGAACGTCGTGAAATATCGTAACCCGATGTAGTTGGCCGCACTCGCAGGCAATCGCCTGCCGCTATGTCTTCAAGTGGGATAACCGCTGCCTTGCCATCGGCGCAGAACAATGGCGCGATCTTGGTGTCAAGATCGAGGAGCGCGATGATTACGGGTCCGCGATTTTCAAGAGTCTTTGATATTGGTCCAACTCCAGGACTAAAAGCGCCAAATCGGCCCGCGACGCGTTCGAACTGCCGGCGGTTACGGTACCGTCTTTCCAAAGAACTGAAACCGCGATGGCTTCGATGGATTCGTGGTTTTCTAATCCGGAGGAAAAAATCTCCGCCACGGTTATGCCGTGCAAACTACTGATTTCGGGCATGCAGCGCCTCCTAGTTTTACGGGAAATCCTCTTTCGACCATTCATATAACCGCGGAGTTCAACCCACCAATCACTAGTAGGTGTTTTTTGTCACCGGATGTCTCAGACATCACCTTGGCCATAGTCCGTAACAATTTTCCCTGCCGTATTTCAGCGAACATCGGCTAGATGTTTCACTATTGTCTGTGACGGATTGCTTTAATTAGTGTTCACGTGCGTCAACAGCAGTCACGACCCCGACGGGCGAACGAAATGGCTCGTGTCCGAAAACTTTTTCAAAACGAGCAAACCTCCGGTTTGTTAATGATCGGCGCCATCGTTCTTGCCCTCGGCGTGATAAACTCACCACTTGCACCGCTCTATGACGCTATCCATCACACCCCCGTTCATCTGCGTTTCGGTCCGCTGGTGATCGAAGGTCCTTTGGTACTTTGGATCAACGAAGGCTTGATGGTGTTGTTCTTCCTCATTATTGGCCTGGAGATAAAACGGCAAATTCTGGAAGGTCACCTGGCGGCCTTGAAACACGCGATACTGCCGGTTTTCGCGGCGGCCGGAGGGATGATTGTGCCGGCTGCCATCTATGCATGGATCAACTGGAGCGATCCGGTGGCTGTCAAGGGCTGGGCCATACCGACGGCAAGTGACATCGTCCTGGTGCTCGGGGCGCTATCCTTGTTGGGGCGGAAGATTTCGGCAAATCTGAAAGTGTTCGTTACGGCGTTGGCAATTCTCGACGACATTGTCGCCGTCTTAATCGTTGGCTTGTTTTACGGACAAGAGTTGACGCCCGCACCCATTCTCGTCGCTATTTCCGCCGTCGGGGGATTGGCGATACTGAACGCACTTAATGTCTCGCGGGCGACGCCATACATTGCGGTCGGGTTAGTTCTTTGGCTTTCTCTGCTGGAATCCGGTATTGAAGCGGCCATGGCCGGCGTTGTCATCGGCTTTGCCGTACCGATGCGTCTGCCGGAAGGTCGCCGCGGATCGCCCGTGCGCAAAACAATACGGCGCCTTCACCCCTGGACCGCGTTGGTTATCGTTCCCGTGTTCGCGTTTTTCAACGCCGGCATCGAACTTAAGACTGGCGTCCTGGGCTCGCTACTGGATCCGGTCTCTTTGGGCATTGCCGGCGGGTTGTTTTTCGGCAAACAGATCGGGGTATTCGGTGCGACGTGGCTGGCCGTCCGCTTTGGCTTGGGGCAACTGCCCGCAAGAGTAAATTGGCTGCAGATCTACGGCGTGGCGCTGTTGACCGGTGTAGGCTTCACGGTCAGTTTGTACATTGCATCACTCGCATTTCCCGCGGGCGACTTGGCTGCATCGGCGAAGCTGGCCGTGTTGATTGGATCGACCGCCTCGATTGTCTTCGGCTTAGGTTTGCTCATTTTACCTCAAGCCAAAGTTTTTCGTGACCAATTGTGACAATGATAGCCGCCGTCACATTGTGTCACCAATTAAGCGGTTCCATGGCAGTGAAATCGGTGAATGATGAGTTATTTTTGAAGGACAGGTTCCACACGGTTGTCGAAAAGGATAGAGCTATGAATACCAAGTCGAAACTCCTCGCCACTTCGGCCATGTCCCTGGCCGGTGTTTTATTGTTGTCGGGGTTTGCAGTTGCCGATCCGGGCAGCGCGTCGACTACGCCGGCCGGAAAGATCGTCATTGCCCATATGGCCCAAGGCGGGCATTCTGGCGGCGGCTCTGGCGGCATGCATTCCGGCGGCATGATGGGTAAGCAAATGATGCACGGCCGAAAGATGGATAAGTCCATGATGGGCGGCCATGGCATGGACCGGTCCATGATGCAGGGCCATATGATGCAGGGCCAGAAAATGCACGGCGGTCGTGGCGGCCACGGCATGCGCGTGGTGCCAGCACGGCACCTCACGGTCGACGACACCAAGCACTATTTTGAGCACCATCTTAAGAACATGGGGCACAAGCGCCTGAAAGTCGGCGAGGTCAAGCAACTTGACGAGGATAGCATCGTCGCGGAAATCGTGACCTTGGATGGCTCGCTAGTGCAGCGCTTCAAAGTGGATCGGCATACCGGTGCGGTAAGCATGACCGACTGACCTGATCCTGGAGATCGTTCAGCTTCGGAGCATATGAGGTGTCGAAGGGCTACTTCACCAGTATCGAAGAAGTTCAATCCGTCTATAGCCGGCGGGCGGCGCACTACGATATTTCGGCCAGCCTTTACTATCTCCTAGGCTTTCGGGAATGGACCTATCGCCGCCGCGCCGTCGACGAACTTAACTTGGCGCCCGGTGCCACGATTTTGGAGTTGGGTTGCGGCACCGGGCTCAATTTCGCTCTTCTGCAGGACGAGATCGGCCCGGATGGAAAAATCATTGGCGTCGATCTGACCGCGGAAATGCTTGTAAAGGCGCAGGAGCGTGTAGAAAGCAAGGGCTGGCGGAATGTGGAATTGATCCAATCCGCTGCCGCTGACTACGTCATCCCCAGAGGCTTGGGCGGCATCCTCTCGACTTTCGCGCTGACCCTCGAGCCAAGATATGACGACGTTTTCGCCGCTGCTGCCAAAGTGCTTGAGGGCGATGCGCGATTTGCGCTGGCCGACTTGAGAATTCCCGAGGGAGGGTTCAGCAGATGGGCGCCGTTCCTAGTGCCACTAGTCCGACCGTTTGCGGTATCGCTTGAGGTTGCCAAACGAACGCCTTGGCTGTCGATGCAACGGCATCTGGCGAATTTCCGCTATTCGGAAGCCTACTTCGGTATTGCCTATTTTGCCTCCGGAACCGGAATTCCAACAGGGTCCGGCGAGGAGCCAGATGGTACGATGCCAGCCGCCGCGGACCCAAAAGGGCCGGCAGCGCAGGAGGCGCCTTCATGAGAATTGCCTTTCTGGGTGGCACGGGAACTGTCACCGGGTCGAAATACCTGATAGATATCGCCGGACGTCGGATCCTGATCGATTGCGGGCTATTTCAAGGCCGTAAAGATTTGCGGCTACGTAATTGGCGCCGCCAGCCATTTGATCCGCAGTCGATCGATGCCGTCATTCTGACCCATGCGCATCTTGACCATTCGGGTCTTCTGCCAATGCTGACTAGGTCGGGGTACAAAGGCCCGATATACTGCACCTCAGCAACACGTGATCTTTGCGCCATTCTGTTGCCCGATAGCGGCTATCTGATGGAACGCGATGCCGACTACGTAAATCGACGCCGATCGTCAAACCACAAACCTGCCTTGCCGCTCTACACGGAAAAACAGGCAAGGGCGACGCTGGATAAACTTCAACCCGTGGAATTCGACAGCGAACGGCGGCTCGGCAACGGCCTGGCTTTTCGCCTGGCACCCTCCGGACATATTCTCGGATCGGCGTTTGTAATCCTTACCGTTGGCGACGCAAAGATCGTCTTCTCCGGCGATCTCGGTCGTCCCGGCAGCGCCACCATGGTGGATCCCGCTAAAATAGAGACAGCGACATACCTCATTGTTGAATCGACCTATGGCGATCGACTGCACGCAAAGGTGGACCCGGAGGATGTTTTGGCCGAGATCGTTTTCACAACGGCGAAGCGGGGTGGCGTTGTTGTGGTGCCTTCTTTCGCGGTCGGACGCGCGCAATCGCTTCTTTATCATCTTAGCCGGCTGAAAAAATCAAATCGCATACCTGACTTACCAATTTTTCTGGACAGCCCCATGGCCATCGACGCCAGCGAGATTTTTTGCAATCACCAACACGAACATCGGCTCACGGTCGCGGAATGCCGGGCCGCCTGCGGGGTCGCGAAATTCGTCAACAAATCCGAAGACTCGAAAAAGCTTTCCGACAGCACCGTGCCTATGGTGCTTGTTTCCGCCAGCGGCATGGCCACAGGCGGGCGTATTCTGCATCATTTGAAGCGCTTTGCAACGGAACCCAAAAATACAATTCTGTTCACCGGATTTCAGGCCAGTGGCACGCGCGGCGACCGCATCGTCAAGGGTGAAGCGGCGGTCAAGATTTTCGGTGACATGGTGCCGATCCGATCGCGAGTTGAGAACCTGAGCATGCTGTCGTCGCACGCAGACCAGGATGAGATACTTGATTGGCTCGATGGGTTTGCCGCGCCACCTAAACGTACATTTGTAACACATGGCGAAGCCAAAAGCTCCGCCATGTTGGCGGGGAAACTCGCTCGCCGACTGGGATGGCAAGCGACAGTCCCAAAATTAGATGATATCGTCACCTTGTCCGGCGGGTAGTCTCGCCGGTTGGATCGCAGGCAATGACAGACGGGGATACGGTCGGCCGGCATATTCCGAGACTAAGAAATCTTGGGATCGATACGTCCCAGGAAAGCGTCATTTATATGCGCCGCGATTGCCCGGTCTGCCGGTCCGAAGGCTTCTCCGCTTACGCCCGCGTGGAAGTGAGCAACGCCGATAGATCGACGATTGCGACATTGCATGTGATCGATTCCGATATTCTTCGACCCGGAGAGGTCAGCCTGTCGGCGATCGCCATTCGGCGGCTCCGGGCCAGCGACGGCGCGGTCTTGGCGGTAACACATGCACTGGCAATCGAATCTCTTAGTCACGTTCGCGGCAAGATCTATGGGTCGCGGCTTGACGATCGCGCCTTTACCGAAATCGTTCGGGATATTACCGCCGGCCGTTACTCCGACGTTCACTTGTCGTCCTTTGTCACTGCCTGTACCGGCGGCAATTTGGACCGCAACGAAATCCGCGCCTTGACCCAGGCGATGATAGATGCCGGCGAAAGGATCGACTGGGGTCAGACGCCGATTGTCGACAAACACTGCGTCGGTGGTTTGCCAGGCAACCGGACCACGCCCATTATCGTCGCTATCGCCGCTGCCCACGGTCTGGTCATACCGAAGACCTCCTCCAGAGCCATTACCTCACCCGCTGGCACTGCCGATACCATGGAAACTTTGGCGCCTGTGAGCCTCGACCTGAAAGCTATGCGTCGGGTTGTCGAACGAGAAGGCGGCTGCGTGGTCTGGGGTGGCTCGGTTGATTTGAGTCCGGCCGACGATATCTTGATCCGGGTCGAACGGGCGTTGGACTTGGATGGTGAAGGCCAACTGGTCGCTTCGGTGCTGTCGAAGAAAATTGCTGCCGGCGCGACTCATCTGATTTTGGATTTGCCTACCGGGCCAAGTGCGAAGATACGTTCCAAAGTGGTCGCCGGTTCCTTGAGCGAGATTTTGATCGATGTAGCAAATAGATTTGCGATCGAGGCAAGGGCGTTGATTTCAGACGGCTACCAGCCAGTCGGTCAGGGGGTCGGGCCCGCACTTGAAGCATGGGATGTATTGGCGACCTTGCGGAACTTGCCCGGTCTACCCTTGGATCTTCAGCAAAGATCGGTCACCATCGCCGGTGCGCTTATCGAACTGGCGGAAGGGCGTGGTCCCGGCGACGGCGAAAGAATCGCGCGGTCGATTCTAGAAAGCGGTGAGGCTTGGAAGAAGTTTCAGGCGATCTGTGAAGCCCAAGGTGGTCTGCGCGAACCGTCGGTCGCCAGTTATCGGCACGAGATCGCGGCCGACCGGCCCGGCCGGATCGTAAGAATTGACAACCGTCTCTTGTCACGGCTCGCTAAGCTGGCCGGCGCACCGCAGGCGTCCGCGGCTGGCGTTCGATTGCACAAGAAACTAAATGACACCGTGGAATTTGGCGAACCCATTTTTACGATCCACGCCGACAGTCCGGGCGAACTTGATTACGCGCTCGGCTTCGCCGAAATCCATCGGGACATCATGACAGTGGAGGCGCCGGCATGAAACCTGTCGTCATCGCCCTGCCGGGTAATGAGTATCTTTTGCAATCGTTTCAATCCGACTTGGAATTCGAGCTGGGTGAACTTGAAATACACCGATTTCCCGACGGCGAAACCTACGTCCGGCTGAACACAAACGTCGAGAACCGGTCTATTGTCCTCATCGAGACCCTCGCTTCGCCAGACGATAAGATACTGCCACTGTTGTTCACGGCGGCGACAGCGAAGGAACTCGGGGCTTCATCTATAGGGCTAGTGGCACCCTATCTCGCCTATATGCGGCAGGATCGTCGATTTCAACCCGGCGAAGGAATAACCTCGAGCTATTTCGGCACCCTGATAAGTCGGTGGATCGATTGGCTGGTGACCGTAGATCCTCATCTGCACCGCAGAACGTCCTTGCGGGAAATATTCACGATCCCCGCCGACGTGCTCCATGCCGCGCCACTGATTTCGAATTGGATCAGAGAACATGTTGACTTGCCGTTGATAGTCGGGCCCGACAGTGAAAGCGAGCAGTGGGTATCACAAGTCGCGCAAAAAGTGGTGGCGCCCTTCATGGTGTTGGAAAAAATTCGCCGGGGCGACCATGACGTCGAGGTTTCGGTGCCGAAACCGTCGTTGTGGCCCAATCATACGCCAGTGCTGGTCGACGACATAATTTCCACAGGCTCCACCATGGTCGAAACAGCCGGTCACTTGCGAGCAGCCGGTTTGGCGCCGCCTGTCTGCATCGGTGTACATGCGATTTTCGCCGGGCGGGCGCACGCCGATATGACCGCCGCAGGGATCGAAAGGATCGTTACCTGCAACACCATTCCGCATGAAAGCAACGCGATCGACATCGGTGAAATGGTGGCGGCGGCGGTCGCGGTCAGACACGTAATCACGACTTAGAAAGCCGCTGTCCTCTCTATTGCCAGGTTAACCTCAGTTCATCTTGTGCGGTTTGTATCTGATACCGTTTGCTACCTGCAGCTCCCGTACATATTGCACAATACCTTTCATCATTTCTTTCGTTATCTGCGGCTGCGGCGGCATGTTGCCGAAATTCCAGTGATGTCGAGGTACCCCCCGTTTGGCAGCGAGCAAAAATGCGGAATCGCCGTGGTGGCCCGCGTTGTATATATTGTGAATCAACGGTGGGCCCATGTCGCTACCCGCTCCGTGGGCGCCATGGCACTGCACACAGTTGGCCTCAAAGTCCTTCCGCCCTTTCTCGGCAAGCGCCGATAGGTTCGGGACCTTGACGTCTACCATGCCGTCTATCGATGGACCGCCAAGTTTTGAAACAAGCACCAAAACGCCGCCGACCAAAATCGCGACGACCAAGATTTTCGGTAACTGTTCGGTAAGTTTGTTTTTTTGAGCAAGCACTTAGGCGGACCTATCATTGACAAAGGAACGATGTATCGACGCAGATGTAGACGTGCCAATCAGGGCTGCAACATTGGCAATTTGCGCTTATTGGCGCAACATATGTTGATAGGCTCAGCTGTCTAAAGTATGTCCCCAACGAAACAATTCTTTTACAGAAATTGCCAAACCCGACAATTGTCACAATTGGTGACAAAATACCGCGACCAGAATTCTCAAACTCGGATATGTTTCCGCAATGGAAAAAAGTTCGCATATTCTTATCGTCGACGACCATCAGGAGCTTTTGGACTTAGTTTCGAAGTTACTGAAGAAAAACGGTTATCGGGTTTCGACCGCCAGAGATGGTCGGGAGATGCATAAAGTTCTGGCGAACAGTGGTATCGACCTCATTCTACTAGATTTGATGCTGCCCGGCGAAGACGGCTTGTCGCTTTGCCGTAATCTACGCGCAAAGACCAATATTCCGATTATCATGGTGACAGCCAAGGGAGAGGAATTCGATCGGGTTCTAGGCCTGGAAATGGGTGCCGACGATTATGTCAGCAAACCTTTCGGTAGCCGGGAACTTTTGGCAAGAGTGAAAGCTATGTTGCGACGGGCCAATATCGTAGCCGAACCTCGCGCCGCCGACCGAAGCGAAGGTTACCGTTTTGACTCCTGGAAACTGGATACTTCGAAACGTGAGTTGATATCCGATGACGGTCTCGTTGTACCGTTGAGTACAGGTGAATATGACCTGTTGCTGGCTTTTGTGGAGCATCCTAAACGTGTGTTGAATCGTGATCAGCTTTTGGATTTGGCCCGCGGAAGGGAATCCATCGCGTTCGATCGAAGTATCGATACGCAAGTCAGCCGCTTGCGGCGAAAACTGGAGGCCGATCCGAAAGACCCAAAGGTCATTAAGACGATTTGGGGCGGCGGCTACATGTTTACGTCTGATGTAGAGAAAGAATGAACAGGTTCTTGCCGAAAACCCAAAGCGCGCAAATTATCATCGTTCTTCTTATCGGCTTGTCGATCTCCCATGTCATCAGCATGCTGATATTTTCCGGCAACCGAATTGAAGCGTTGACGTTGCTAGGCGGGCAAAACATGGCGCAAAGGGTCGCCAATGTTACCCATCTGATCGCCGACGCTCCGACGGATTGGCGGGACAAAATTGTGGCCTCCGTGAACGACCGACACTTTCGCGTTTGGATAACATCTGAAAGTAAGTGGCCGCTGCAGCCTCAGGATAGTTGGCAGGCTAAAGCAATACGCGCATTTTTGGCGGCGGAGCTTTCCATTGGGAATATGAAAAACCTTCGAGTCCAGTATTTGGATGCGAATGACAATTTCTCTCGAAACGCTTTGGAAGGTTCGTTCCACTGGATGCACAGCCGCATGATGCAAACAATTCACGGCGTTTCTCCGCATCAAATCATTCGTATTTCGCTTCGATTGGAGGACAATTCGTGGGTGAACTTTTCCTCCCTGGTTCCTGACTCACCGTCCTTTTGGTCAAAAACTTCCGTGCTGTCCTTGGCGGCGATGGCAGTGGCAATCGTTGTTTTGTCTATTTGGGTATCGCGTCGCTTGACGGAGCCGCTCAGGGCGTTCTCCTTCGCGGCGCGACAACTAGGCAGGAATGTGAACGCTCCGGCACTGGACGAACGCGGGCCGATTGAGGTTCGGGAGGCCGCGCGGGCTTTTAATTTCATGCAAGCGCAATTACAGGCTTTGATTGACTATCGTTCGAAAATGCTGGCCGCCATATCGCACGATCTGAGAACGCCGATCACGCTTTTGCGCCTTCGGACGGAAGCGTTGGAAGACACCTTGGAAAAGGAAAGGATGCTCACCACACTTGATGAAATGGAGAGCATTATCGATTCCTCTCTTACTTTTTCACGCCAGGATGCGCAGCTTGAAAAACGTCGTACGGTCGACATTGCCGCGATGGTCGGTGCGATTTGTGAGGATCTGCAGGATGCAGGACAAGCAATCTCCTACGAGGGGCCGGAGATGCCGTTGCCATACCACTGTCAACAAACGAGTTTAAAAAGAGCGGTGCGAAATGTGATCGACAATGCGCTCGACTTCGGCAGCCACACGTCCGTTCGCGTCGAACATGACGAAGCCAGCATCAATGTCGTTGTCGAAGACGATGGTCCCGGTGTCGATGAAACGCAAATGGAGCAGGTCTTTCTGCCGTTTTTTCGCAGCGATACCGCTAGAAGCAGGGACCGAAAGGGTAGCGGATTAGGCCTGAGTATTGCCCAAAGCGTAGCGAAATCGCACGGCGGGGAAATTCAGCTTTCAAATCGAAAGCCGAACGGTTTGCGCGCTACCATAATGCTGGCCAAATAGAGCTAGCACAACGAACTTCACTGGTAACTCGGCCAGCCGTCGCTCCGCGTTACCCGCGTCTGAAAAGCCAGAGGTTAGCTTTGTCCAGCGTTTCCGTCGCCAATCCGGCCGTCCCGAACTGCGGAACCGTTGAGATCGGCATTGTCACTTTTTTGTTCCAGAAGCCGTATTTCGTTGCTTGCGGGTTGGTTGCCGCGCCCCATCCCTCGATGCAACAGAAAATGAACCCCCAGGCAAGCCACAAGGGCGGCCAAGAAACCGAACCCGACAGAATACCCTGAAGACTCGATAAATAACATATAGGCGGCGGCCATGGCGGCAACACAGACGATCATCATCGCCATGTGCGGCCGCTTGGGAATACTGAAGAAAGCTTTCATGCTCAAATCTCCTGCCGTTAGTGTGATGCGCCAGTTGTCGCAATAATATGGCGCAGCAGTTTTCTTGCACTGAATAAAAATTATCGCACGCAGCGGTCAGCAGAATATGTCGGGCAGCAAGCAGATATTTGACGAATGTTGACCGATCGCTTTTGCGCAACAATTTGCAACAGGTTCAGACCCTGAATCCACCGGCAAAGCATGACTCGGCGGCGGCCGTTCCTTTGTATGTGGTTCAACGACAGGCAGTGAATGAAGTCTTGACCTTACCGACGCCGGTACCGTTACGGTTTCCGATTTCGACGGTCCGAACGGGACTGAAGCCAAGGCACTGACGTTTCCTTGTATCGTTATGCTCCCGATAGGGTTGGGTTTGTTGGGATTTGTCGAGCCGTGTAGGATCGGCGGTCAACTTTTGTTCTTGAATACGCAAGCGGTCCGAACCGGTCGGGCGATGATCACTGTACGGAACGCGGAGCCGTTCTTCGCGAGCAACATTCCCGTATAGAACGACTGCCAACCAGGCCGGGAACTATTGGCACCGTGCTCGCTCGCATGCGTTCACAGTTCTATCTTTGCTAGCCAATGACTATAATTTTCGGGGTTTTGAAGCGGTAAATTGGAAGATCCAGATTCCGCGGTGCCGGCCCTTTCCGAATGCGTCCGGAGGTGTCGTAGTGGGAACCATGGCAGGGACAAAACCAGCCGCCGAAGTCGCCGATGTTGGTCGAAGACTTTTGACCCAGCGGCACACAGCCGAAATGGGTGCAGACGCCTATTACTATGAGCCACTCGGGATCGTGCACCCGGTTCGCATCGATAGCCGGATCGGGAAGATCGGCAAGATCATCCAGTTGAGCTTGATCGATTTCCGCTTTGGTCCGTCGGGCGATGAATACGGGTTTCCCCCGCCAAAGTGCGGTGATTCTCTGGCCCTTCTTTAGATCCGAAACGTCGACTTCGACACGTGACATTGCGGTTACATCGGATGACGGATTCATGCTGTCGATAAACGGCCAGATAGACGTTGCCGCGCCAGTGGCGCCGAAGGCGGTCGTCGCAATTACCAAGAAATCACGACGCTTTTGGGCGGGCTCGGTTTCGAGAGATGACGACATGGTAAGCCTCCCCTTTGTATTCACCTTTCCTTCGAGCGTGATGGTAGTCACCGCGGGTCACGGAAATATGTTTGCCTCTCTTTTATTTGCGACAAAGTTTCTCGGAACCCCAGTCCGAAATATTTCGTTACAAAAATGAATAGTGAAAACAGCTGGTGCGCACGGTCGTAGTGTACGCTGTGGAGCTTGGAAGATATCGCGGCGTTAGCCGATTAACTCAAACTGACCCACTACCCGAAATTCCGGTTTCTGCGTCTCGGCATATTCGCGATGCGGCAATTGTTGATACGTGGCGCCTATCTTTGGGTATTGCAAATTGCCGAGCGCGCAGAGAATAGTACATTGTTGATTTGCATCGCCCACTTGGTTTCGTTCGTGTGAGGATTGCGATGGTAGCGAACTTCAAAATTTGGCTTGTCACGCTTATTGCGATTGGTGGGACATCAGTTTTTCTGATTTTCGCCCAGGATCGTGACGGTTCCAAAGCCGATCCGAAGGATCGAAATCAAGTAAAATGGGGTCAACGGGTCTATATGGATCAATGCGCAGTTTGTCACGGCGAAAATCTGGAAGGTCAAGCCAATTGGCGTAAAAGGGACGAGGAAGGATATCTACCAGCTCCGCCTCACGACGGAAAGCGGGCACACTTGGCATCATGGCGACCAACTTTTATTTCGAGGTCACCAAGTATGGTACGCAGTCCGTCGCAGGCAATGACTACAAGACGCGGATGGAGGGGTTCGGCGCAATTTTGTCCGACGAGGAAATATGGGCCGTTTTGGCCTATATCAAGAGCCGTTGGCCAGTCGAGTTTTTGATGCGTCAGGAACTACGAAACAAACAAGCGAAACAATAAGTGAGCCCAAGAAGAATACCAAAGCACCAATTCTTTTCCCCATTGTCGTTGCTTTCGGACGTATCGCATTTGGAATTCTGAACGGCTACGATGACCGTGCTTATGGGCTCATATTGGAACTCCGAATGTCGCTACAACATAAGTCCGTGCAATGAAGATGTTAGGCCTAAACCCCGGCCGCGATCAAAACCTTAAATGTGTTTCGGTAAAGGTGGTTGCGTGCCCCGCAACCAAACCACCCAAAAAGCCCTGTAATCTCAATGAGTTAGCGGGGTTATTTTTCGGTGGCCTCGCGGACCCAATAATATCAATGGGTTAGATCAGTAGGTTCAAATCACCCCCGCAACCATCTGCTGACCACGACATTTTGTAATCGCACCGAGCCCCCGCACTTAAGCGGCAAGCGGACGGCCTTCCGTCACGATAGGCGATGATTTCGTTGTCCTTTGGCAAATCCTTCAGCCGTTTGCCGAGTTCCGAAACTTGAATGTTCACGGCTCCAGCGAGATCCGCCCTTCCCAACATGGAGGAATTGTCTAACATAGGAAGTGGTACGAAGATTGGGGGCACGTCTGGAGGTCGGCCTGTCCGATGACAGATGGCAATCGTAGGCGGTTAGGGGCTGACGTCTTGTTGATATCCCGGCTTTTACGGACTTAAATACCGATGGAGATCGCTAAGCGCAGATGGCCAACGCGGAATTATTTCTACGCTTGAGCGCTGTAGGTATTTTGGCGTTCTTTTCCGTCCTCTGGTGGCGCGGCTGTCGCAGCCAGCGCGCCGGTTGGCTGGGGGTACTCTTCTGCTTCGGCGTGGCATCGTATCTGCTATGCCCGCCGTTGGCCCGGATATGGCAGTTCGGTGTTATCGAAGCGCCGTTCTTTTTCGGCTGCTTTGGATCAGCTGTGTTCTTCTGGCTGTTCTCCCGGGCCCTGTTCGAGGACAGTTTTCGTCTGCGAGCATGGCACGGGGGCTTGCTTCTTTTGGCCGAAGGATTGGGGACAGCGCGCTGGCTGCTACAAGATGTCGTAACCGACCTCGAGGCGGGTTCCGACCTGGTGGACATCCTGCTACTCATGCATCAATTGCTGTCACTTGCGTTGATCGCCTGGGCCTTGGCGCTCGCCTACCTGGGTCGGGCAGGCGATCTGGTCGAACGCCCGGCGGCGCTTCCGGTTGTGGCTTGTTGGGACGAGCGGCGTTTACGCCTTCGTCATTGTCGCCTTCGAAATTCATTTCCGTAGCGGCCCGGCGGCTCCCGAGCTTGAGCTTCTGAACGTAGCGTCAATCAATATGGTCTCGTTCGCCTTTCTCCTTGCTGTAACGCAGCTCCGGCCCGGTCTGCTGCCGGTGCCTCATTCCGAGCCCGCGGTCAGACCGACCGGCGATATCGAGGACCCTTTGCTCGCCGCACTGCAGTCGATCATGGCGAAGGATAAAGCCTATTTGCAGGCGGGGCTTACTGTCAAAGGGCTTGCCGATCGACTTTCGACCCAGGAATACCGCTTGCGCAAGCTGATCAACGGCGAACTCGGCTATCGCAACTTTAACGAATTCCTCAATCACTACCGGTTGGCGGAAGCGTATGAGCGCCTTGTCGATCCGGTGCACGCGCATCTGCCGATCCTGACCATCGCCATGGATTGCGGATATGCCTCGCTCGGCCCCTTCAACCGCGCTTTCAAACAAGCGACAGGCTTGACACCGAGCGAATACCGCGCGCGAAAACCAAAGAGAGGCCGCAACCCAAGCCGTAAAAATCCCCACCGATTCCGAAATCGGCGCTGTTTTTTTGGAAATCGGCGAGAACATCGTGCATCGTATTAGCATATTTGCTGAGCAACTATCGGAGGAGCTCACAAATGCTGTGCCTGTCAAATTGGTTAAGTTTGGTCGCCCACGACATTCTAAAATATTTTTTTCCGGCTGGTGCCACGGTTCTCGCAACACAATTCCTGTTTAGACGCGTCCTGGCGGGCCGCAAGATTCAAGGCGTTGTTGCCGGGCGCCGCCAAACCCTGCGTGAGATTGGCTGGTCGTTACTGTCGGCAACGATTTTTGCCTCCATCAGCTTATTGGCGGTGTTCGGTTTCTCCGAATTCGGCTGGAACCAGCTTTATTTCGACATTGCGTCCTACGGTTGGAGTTATACCGTTCTGGCCTTGATCGCCATGATTATTGTCCACGATACTTATTTCTACTGGCTGCACCGGCTTCTGCATGTGCCCTTGGTGCTCCAGTTTACGCACCGCCTGCATCACCGCTCGCGCACGCCTACACCGTGGACCGCCTACAGCTTCGATCCCATCGAGGCGTTGCTGCAAGTTGCTTTTGCACCACTTTGGATCATGCTTGTTCCGACCCATCCGTTGGTGTTGCTGGGCTTGGAGCCCTCCATATGGTGGTGCGCAACGTCGTCGGCCATTGCGGCTTCGAGATTTTTCCACGCGCCATGGCGCGGAGCCCCTGGTTCGGTTGGATCACCAGTGTCACCCATCACGACCTGCATCACCAGGATGCGCGCTGGAATTTCGGCCTCTATTTTACCTGGTGGGATCGCTGGATGGGCACCGAGCATCCGGAGTATCTACAGCGTTTCGAGAGCGTCGCGTCCAAGGCTGGTAACCGACTAGCGTCATGAGTACCAACTGCGCAAGCGAGCCGAGTGGGATGCTTGTTGAATCCCGCGGTCCGAATTGGGCGGTGGCCATTCTACACCGCTGCGGCGTCTCGGGCCTGATCGCCGCCGCTCTTTTTCGGCGCGCTCGCAGGAGCTACTTACCGTGGCGTGTTCGATGCGGAAACATCACGCAGCCTGACAAACTTTGCGCTTAGCTCGTTAAACGGGTTGATCGTCGCTGTAGCGATGGCCAGTGCCCACCGATGGTTGACCCGCGCAGCCCGCTGCTTGGCTCCATCGACGCGCATTTTCGACAGAACTTGCCGTGACCGGCGGTGCCATTGTCGCAACCGGCTCCCTCACGCAAATCGCCGTTCAGATTGTCTTGTTTGACGCAAGTCTCGCGAGCGCATCTGCATTAATGCCTCTTCACATGGTGTTTGCGCTGTTTCTGGCCCTTAGTATTTCTGGCCCGGTGCCCACTTGGTCCGCCTGGTCGGCGCGCAACGATTTGTCAACATCCTGGCTGGACGCTATCGGCGACCGGTCAAGGAGGAACGGGCCTTCCTTTTCGTCGACCTCAAACGCTCGACGAGGATTGCGGAACGCCATGGCGCCACGTTCCAGGCTAGCCTGATCAGTCGATTCTTCTTCGATATGGACGGGATCATTGCCGAGTACGGTGGTGAAGTGCAGGCCTATATCGGCGATGAACTGATCGTGACTTGGCCGACAGCAGAGGCGCTCCGTGGGGCAGCCTGTTTGCGCTGCGTCTTCGACATGCAAGACCGAATTCGCGATCTCGGATCATCCTACGAACGCGAATTCGGCGTTGTTCCACATTTTCGGTGCCATACTTCACTGTGGCCCGGTGGTAATCACCGAAGTAGGGCGGACGCGACAACAAATAGGCTATTTCGGAGATACCATGAACGTTGCCGCTCGACTTGAAGAGTACGCGAAAAACACCGATCAAGATTTTTTGATTTCTGGTGTGCTGGCAGAGCAATTGTCGCTGCACGGATTCGTCGCGGTAGACGATCTGGGGCAAGTGGAACTCCGTGGACGAACCGCCCCGATCTCTGTCCTGGCAATTAAGCGCTTCGACTGCTAACTCACAAGCTAACGAATCACCGTAGAGTTCCACAATTCGACAAGTCAGCTTAGGAGTCGGGTTCTGGCACTTCCTAGACGACCGCGCCAATACCTAATGTTGCCCGGGTTCGGAGGCAAAAGCCGACGTCGCTCGTCGGGTTTCGAAATTCGACCGTTCATGACCGGATCATACTCGAAAACGGTCGTTCGTTGAGAGGCGGTTAATTCGGCAAATTTGACGCTAACCGGTCCTATCCCTATTTCCAATTTCCAGAAGCAAAACCGACTTTAGTGCTCGGTTTCGCAAATATCGTGATTCGCTAGAGTTTCGATTACCGCGCAATCCACAACGCTTTCGGCATCGCATTTTGATATCCGCTTGAGTTCGCGTTCCAGCTGACGGAGTTTGGAAATTCGTTCCTGAACCTCTTTCAGATGGGAGTTGGCTATGCCGTGGGCATCTCGACACGGTTTTTCCGGATGCTGGCTTAGGTCCAGGAGTTCCCGAATAACTTCAATCGAAAAGCCAAGTTGCCGCGAATGACGGATAAACGACAGCCGCCGAAGTTCGTCATCGCCGTAGCGGCGCTGATTGCCCTCCGACCTTTCTGGCGCGGAAAGTAAACCCATCTGTTCGTAGTAGCGGATGGTTGGCACTTTTACGCCCGTGCGCCTGGATAGCTGGCCAATGGACAACATCGAAATTCTCTCTTGAAGCTCTAGTCACTAGAGGAATTATATTTAGCCTATCGAAGTAGATCAACGGCATGGACAATGAAAATTCCACCAGTCATTCAGTTTCTTTTCAGCGCCTTGCTGGCATGGTTGTTCGCTAGATATGTCGCATTGATACCAATGACGATACCGATTTTTGTGCCTTTGATGATTGGCCTAATCGGCACTGGGTTTCTTATCATTGCGCTACTGCATTTCCGTGCCCACAAAACCACCGTCAATCCGATGGAGCCGATGAAGGCTTCGGCACTCGTTATGGACGGTGTTTATAGGGTCACTAGAAACCCGATGTATGTCGGATTGCTTTTACTTCTGCTGGCTTGGTGTTTTTGGTTGCGCGATCTGAGCGGCTTAATTGCCGTGCCGGTTTTCGTCTTCGCCATGACGAATTTGCAAATCAAGCCCGAAGAACAGGCACTAACCGAATTGTTTGGCGACACGTATCTTCAATACCAACGCCGCGTCAACCGCTGGCTGTTGTTTTGATTACCAGCAAAGATCAGTCTTACACATGAAAGACAGACCCAAGATAGGCGCGGCATTCTCTCAAGATACAGAGCGCATGTGCGGATGCTCCGGTAATCCGGCGTTCGACGGCTTGGATCGTCGTTACAAGGCCATGCTTTGGCTGGTTATCGTCATCAACACAGCAATGTTCTTGATTGAAATGTCCGCCGGGAAACTATCCGGTTCGCAAGCACTTCAAGCTGATGCGTTGGATTTCCTGGCGGATGCTTCCACCTACGGGGTGAGTCTGGCCGTGATTGGCATGAGCCTGAAGGTTCGTTCCATGGCAGCGATGGTAAAAGGTCTCAGTCTATCAATGATGGGCCTGTGGGTGTTCGGATCAACGGTCTATCAAGCAGTCATAATTGAAGTGCCGAAAGCTGAGGTAATGGGGGCAATCGGTTTTCTGGCGCTGGGCGCCAACTTGATTAGCGTTCTTTTGTTGCTGCGATATCGAAAAGGTGACGCCAATATTCGGTCCGTATGGCTGTGCTCTCGTAATGACGCCGTTGGCAATGTGGCGGTAATGGTTGCCAGTCTGATCGTCTGGCTGACGGCTTCCGCCTGGCCCGATCTTGTTGTTGCTTTTGTCATGGCCGCACTGTTTTTGCGGTCATCGCAACTGATCTTGAAACAAGCTTGGACCGAATACCAAGCCGACGCCAATGTAATTGCATTGTCGGAACAGAGCCATGACCATGCTCGCTAAACCGGAGATTTGGATCGGCTCGATCGGTGTTTGCGCCGCTCTTTACTTTCTGTTCGCCTTGGCCTGGTCGATTGCGGTTCCGGAACGACGCATCTGGCCGCCAATTCAAGCGATGACTTCGTTGAAATTCAAAGTATGGCTTGCTAACCATTGCAATTTTTGTCAGTGCTTTCTTGCTTGGTGTTATGGATTGGAACGCGATTGGACTACCAGCTTGGTTCATGGCGCACCGTAACGGAACACGGCGTAAGCTGTCTCTAGGTCGGGCAATTTGCTGATAATATGTTGATA
>CBDCGJ010000007.1:0-90549 GCA_965216645.1 Alphaproteobacteria bacterium
AACGAAACTTCGCCTTCGTCCTCGTCTTTATACAAGGCGCCGATGAACTCTTCGCCAATAAATAATTCCACGGGCGCATCCGGACGCTCCGGCGGTGCCAGTTTGATCTGATTGTTGGAGAAGGTTTTGCGCAGATAGTGCTGGACACGCGCGATTTCGTTTTGATTCATGAGTTCGGCTCTCCCTTGGACGGCGCTGGATGGTATAGGACGGTTACCGGAGCCGATCAACACCTCGATTTTTCCATGCCGGTTCTGAGAGCTTGATTATCCCGCCGCCATTTTTGTCTTTGGAGTAATGCATGAACGACCATCCTAATTCTGTAAAAGCCGCCTCGTTCTATTCTGAGCATTTGCCGACGCAAGTCGTCGAACGAGGTGATGGCTGGATCGTTATGGAGACGGAGTTCGAAGCGCAGCATTTGAATGCGGCCAATGTGGTGCATGGCGGGGTGATTGCGGCGCTGCTCGATATCGCATCGGCCGGCGGCGCGTCGACATCGGCAGGCGAACTCGGGCGCGCCTATGGCATCACGCTGTCGTTTACAGTGAATTTTCTGACCGGTGCGAAAATCGGCAAGGCCCGTATCGAAGGACGGGTTACCGGCGGTGGCCGGAAAACCAAGTTTGTCGACGGCAAACTAACCGACGCCGCCGGCAATTTGTGCGCGACATCGACCGCAACCGTAAAAGTAATCGATCTCGCTGCCGGTTAATCTCAAGATCGCATTGGTGGTCGTGCGTCCTGAGACAAGATAACGGCTGCGCGAGCTCCAGCGAATATGAAGTTTTCGCCGTGGGTAAACCGGTCGGGACAACATGCTCGCGCCAACCCGAAGTCGGTCCCCCCAGCCTTCAGCGCATTAACCAGTTTCGCTGCCAGGTCGGTAGTGCGAAGGCCGCCCGGTGAATATCGGGATTGTAGTGACGACCGACAAATTCGGTAACCGGGTCACGATACGAAAAGCCGTCATGGCTGTAGAGAAAAAACCCGAAATCGGCGCCGGGATAGGTCGGAATTCGCGTGTGGTAGACATCGAGCTGATCAAGAAACCGATGTTTATCCATGGCACTCACCAGATTGTTGCCACCGCCACTCACTTCTTGCAGAAAGGCGCCGCCCTTCATCGTCAGATAAAGGCTGTCGCTATCCACAACAACACCTTCGGGCGGGATCAATCGCGCAAGAGTCCGACAGAACTCGACGGTGAAAATCGCTGCGGACGGGCCAACCGGTTCTGTGAGGTCGAGAATGACGATATCGTATGTCCGCGCATCGTCCAGCGTCTGTTCGACAAATGCTCGTGCGTCGCCAATGACGAGTTCGACACGTGGGTCTTCGTAGTTACCTTCAATGCCGAGATAGTCGCGGGACAATTCGACAACGCGGTGGTCGATTTCGACCATAGTCACGTCGTCGACGAAGTCATGGCGCAAGCATTCGCGCAATATTCCGCCGTCACCGCCGCCAACAATCAATATGGAATTCCGGTCGCGCCGTCGTCCGAGTAGCGGTATGTGAACCGCCATCTCGTGATAAACGAATTCGTCTGCCTGACAGGCTTGTATGTAACCGTCCAACACCAGAAGGCGACCGAGCTCAGCATGATCGAAGATCTCGATCAATTGGTAGTCGCTCCGCTCCCGGTGCAATAAATCCAGATCCAGCGTTTGCGTGATGCCGATGCCGTCCTCGCGCTCGTGCCACCAATTTTTCGCGTCGTTATCCATTGCATTATCCGGGGTTGCCGCCTGTCGGGCCGTCATGGTCTAGTTACAAAAGAAACGCAAGCCCGCTTCTCGAAAGGAACATCGGTATGTCGGATACGTTGTTGGCGGCCATGCAAGCCGAAATGCCGCTTGCGCATGAGCAGTTGGAACTCGGCGTCGCACCGGTGGGGCTGGTGATCGTCGACGAAGTCAATGGGTTCGCCAAAGTCGGCGGCGGCAATCTCGCACCACCCGTCGAGAATGCGCAGGTCTCCGCCATGGTTGCCGAAACGGATCACCTCGCTCGCGTTTTCAGCGCCCGCGGCTGGCCGATATTGGCGTTTCTGGACACTCATGTTCCAGGGAAAGCGGAGCCGCCCTATCCACCCCATTGCGAAGCCGGGACGGGTGAGGAAGAACTGATCGACGAGCTGAAATGGCTGGAGGACGAAGCCAACGCGACGCTCGTGCGCAAAGACTGTATCAATGGCTTTGTCGGCGCCATTCGGCCCGATGGCGGCAATACGGTTGTCGATTGGGTCAAGGCGCAGCAATTGGAACAGTTATTGGTCGTCGGCATATGTACCGATATCTGCGTGATGGATTTCGTCCTGACCATGCTATCCGCCCGCAATCATGATTTAATGCCTGGACTTCAGGACATCTTCGTCTATGAAGCCGGTTGCTCAACCTACGATTTGCCGAAAGCCATCACCGGCGATCTGGAACTGCCGGTCAGCGCCGCCCATCCGCAGATGCCGACCCACCATATGGGCCTCTATTTCATGGCTTCGCGCGGCGCCCGTCTCGTGGATGACATTGTCGTTTAGCCCTTTACATCTCGAATTTATGATTTACATCTAATATTATAGACGTTGGCTCCAACAAGAAAAACAATAGACGAGGGGACGTCATATGGCCTGCGAGATCCGGTTCGCGGAAAGCGAGACCGAGCGCGAAAGTATCTTCCGCCATCGTTACGAAATCTATGTCGAGGAAATGGATCGCTATCGTTCGATTGCGGATAACGAACGACGTATGATGATCGAGCCGGAGGACCGGTTCAGCCGCTTTCTTTACGCTCGGCGAGACGGTGAAGTTGTCGGGGCGATGCGTTGGACTTGGGGCGGCGATGCACCGTTCACAAAGCGCCATATCGAGCAATACTCGCTGCAACCCGTTCTCGATCGCGTTCCTGCCGAACAAATGATCGTTGGCGAGCGCTTCATGATATCGAAGCACCTCCGGGGCAGTAATCTGCTGTTTCGGATGTTCTGCCGTTATCTGGAGTTTTGTAACGAGCACCGGATCCAGTTGGTGTTCGGCGACTGCGAACCGCATCTTCTGAATCTCTATATGGGCTTAGGCTTCAGACCGTATTCGGAGGAGAATATCAATAGCACCGAAACCGGCTATTTGATCCCTCTGGTTCTGGTGCCGGAAGACGTGAGTTACATGCGCGAAATCAGATCGCCACTTGCCTCTCATTTGATTGATTATGGCGCGGACAATCTGATCCCGCCGTCGCTTGACGATCTGTTGGCGGCGAGCGCAGTGAAGAGCGAACGATTGTCGGCGTCGGATAGTTATTGGCAGGAAGTGAGCGACGCTTTCACGCTGATCGGTCATCAGCGCACGACATTGTTCGATGGCTTGTCGAGCGATGCGGTTCAGCCTTTCCTGGCGAAAAGCAACGTGATCGACTGCAAGATGGGCGACCGCGTGTTGAAGGAGGGCAATGTCGCCCAAAACATGTTCGTCGTCTTGTCGGGCGTTTTGGAAATCCGGCATGGCGACGAAGTCGTTGCCTATGCCACGCAAGGCGACGTATTGGGCGAGGTCGCATTTCTGTTGCATACGCCGCGGACGGCCGACGTCTATGCGGCAACGGACGATACCCGGCTGCTGTCGCTTAGCGAAACGACAGTACGGCGGCATATCGAGGAAGACCCGGAGATCGCCGCCCGGCTCTTGCTAAACATCTCGAAAATGCTTTGTCAGAAGCTAGTCGCCTAATCCCGCGCTCAACCGACCGAAAAGCGCATCGGCATTGCCCGGTTCTATCGCTGGGAAGCGGTCACGGAACTGCTCCGTCATGATCCGCTGATAGGCATCGCGGCCATTCGCACCGTTTAAGTCCTCGATGTCCCGCTGAACCTCGACGGCGGTATGTATAACATCAGCCATGGTTTCCGGTAGATTGGCGGCCCGACAGAGCGACTCGATTCCAAGTTTGCCGCGGTCTGATAGAAGAACGCGGATATTGTCGATCGACGCGCCGGTCCGCAGCGCGGTCGCCGCTTCGAAAAATGGCAAGTCGCCAATACAAAGCGCGCGCAAGAGCAGTGAATCGGTCAACCGGTCTCGTGTCTGCAGATGATGGACGAGCCGCTCCAATTCGTAACGCCGCTGTTTCGGGCTGATGAGTTGCAAGGTGGCGGCTTCACGACTGTACAAAGCCAACCGCTCGGATATATCGGCCGGCAAGTCACTGCGTTCCGACAATTGCTGCCGCAGTCTTTCGGACGCCATGGAGATCAGCCGCTCCGACAATTCCGGTGGCAGACTGGGACGGCAGGCCAGACCGCCCATCACGGCGTCGCTGGTGGCGAATCTGTCGATCACTTTATGGGATGTACGCTCTGTCAAGCGGGCACCGCGATTGGTGACCAGGCTCGTCACCACGGTTTCCGTGCCGTGATCCACAATGGCGTCGCAAACGGCCTCGGAAACGGTCGCACGGCGGGCAACGGCGCATTGCCAGGCTTCGGCCTGATCGCGGACGATGGCGATCAGCTCCGCGTCGGAGAATACCGTGGAAGCTTCCAACATCGGGACCGCGACATCCGCAATGTCGTTGGCGAGTGAAATCGCGATGTCAGGTGACACATCCGGACAATGTTTGAGACCGTCAGCCAGAGCCACGCGGACGCTTGCATCGGAGTCCGACAATAGAATTCGAAAAATAGATTCCGCCAGCAGCCGTCCGTCGTCACTCAACGCGGGCTCGGCAAAACGCGCGGCGACCAGCTCCGCGGTGTCGCGGCGGACCTCCGGCAGATTTGTGACTCGCAGACGTTCCACGAGATCGGCGGTTAGCTGCACCATTCTCAGCACCAGTTCGGTCAAGACAGTTAGGCTTGGCGCAGGATGCAATAAACTGAATAAGTATTCGTTAATCGACGGCCGATTCGTTTTAGATTCTATGTGATCGGAATCATTACATTTTCGCGGAACACGTCCCGTCCCTTCAGCCCCTCGTAGTAACGGCGCAATTGGCGATAGTCCCGGTGATCGACCGGCAAGCCATACCAGCGATACGCGGCTGCACCGATAGGAAAGTCGCCAATGCTCAATACACCTCCGGCAATGAATTCACGATCGGCCAGGTGATTGTCTACCAGACCGAACAAGTCCGCCACGCTCTCCGCTTGCTTGTCGATGATCTCCTGACTTTGCTCGTCCTCGGGTGTCCGGATCAACTGCCAGAACAGCGGCGTAAACTCTGGTGTCAGGGTGCCCAGCATCCAGTCCATCCAGCGGTCCGCCAATGCGCGTTCCGCCGGGTCGGACGGCCAGATTCCACCGTCTCCGTATCGTGCCGCCAGATATCGAACGATGGAATGGCTCTCCCAGATAATAACGCCGTTGTCGTCCAGGACCGGTATCTTGCCGTTCGGGTTCAGCGCAAGATACCAATCCTGATCGTTGCCGCCGAACGCGCCGCCGATGTCGAGGCGCTCCGCCTCTAGACCGAGTTCGCCGATACACCACATGGCCTTCTGTACATTGATGGAGTTCGGGCGGCCGTAAACCTTCAGCGTCATGACAAATCTCCCCTGGCGCGAAACGACTGCTATCACAGCAGTGTCCGTCGTCGAGAGCAAGGAGAATGGCTGGACCGCGACAAAAGGAGCTGACACTATCGCGCGATGTCATACGAAACTATCGAACTGGTCCTGGATGGACCGATTGCGACCGCAACGGTCAACCGACCGAAACAACTGAACGCGTTGAGCAGTCAAGTCTATCGAGATCTGATCGCCGTCGTCGACCGATTGGAGGCGGACATGACGGCCCGGGCATTGGTCATACGGGGCGCCGGCGAGAAGGCCTTCGTTGCCGGCGCCGACATTAAGGAAATGCGCGAGATCGACGGTGGATCTCGGGATGAGCGGAATCTCTTGGGCCGGGACTGCTTCGACAGGATCCGATGCTCGCGCCTGCCTGTGGTCGCGTCCATCCACGGTTATGCGCTGGGTGGCGGTATGCTGCTGGCCATGAATTGCGATATCCGCATCGCTGCCGATACCGCGACTTTTGGCTATCCTGAAATCGGCCTTGGTATCATACCCGGGACAGGCGGGACCGTTTTGATTGACCGCTTGATCGGGCCCGGCGCGGCGCGGGCGATCTGCCTGCTTGGCGAACATTTTTCGGCGGCGGAGGCCTTGAGATTGAACATCGTCAATACCGTCGTGCCGCTGGCTCGGTTGGAAACGGAAACTCATCGCATCGCATCTCGTCTTGCCGGTTTCAGCCCGGTTGCGCTGCGCGAGCTGAAGCGGGTTCTCAATGCCTCGATGGAAGCGGATTTCGAAACCGCGCGGCAGACGGAAATCGACGCCCAGGCGGCCTGTTTCGCCAGCGAGGATCGTATCGAAGGTATGCAAGCCTTCATCGAGAAGCGGCCGCCGCGCTTCCAAGGTCGATGACCGATCTCACCCGTTTGCTCGAGGAGATTCGAGCCTGTCAGATCTGTGTGGACCTGCCGTTGGGTCCACGCCCGGTTCTACGTGCCAAGCAATCCTGCCGATTGCTCATTGTCGGCCAGGCGCCGGGCACCAAAGTTCACGAAAGCGGGATTCCATGGAACGATGCGAGCGGCGACCGCTTGCGCGATTGGATGGGACTGGAACGCGACGTTTTTTATGATGATACGCGGATCGCCATCGTTCCCATGGGCTTCTGCTATCCGGGCCGTCTTCAGCGCGGTGGCGATCGGCCGCCTCGAGCCGAATGCGCCGCAAATTGGCACGGCAAGTTGATCCCGCTGCTTGACCAAGTAGAGCTGGTGTTGCTGGCGGGCATGTATGCACAAGCGCAATTTCTGGGGGACCGACGGCAACGCACGCTGACGGAAACGGTCGCGGCATGGCGGAGCTACGGACCCCGCTATTTACCGCTGCCTCATCCGAGCTGGCGCACCTCGGGCTGGCAGAAGAAACACAGTTGGTTCGATGCCGAATTGTTGTCTCATCTGAAGCAAAGAGTGCGGGAAATTCTCGCACAATAACCGGATTGATACATCTGGGTTTCTGATGGGCGCTTATGTCTGTCTATCGGTCAAACCGATCAGATACGCTTCGGCTTGTTTTCTAACGTCGTCCGGAATTCGGACGGCCCTGCGTTTTTCGAGATCCATCAAAATGCATTTGAATTGCCCGCGATAGACCAAGACATCGTCTTCGACCCGGTAAAGCCGATGATGGAAGACGAGCGTCTTATCCGTCAGATCGGAGATCGCCGTTTCCATTCGCATGATGTCGCCGGCGGCCAGCTCCTTCAAATATTGGCTTTCCTGGTCCACCAACGCGAAGGATAGGCGGCGGCCGTCGCGCATGTCGCTGGGCCCTAGTCCGAGGCGACTTTGCATGGCGACAACGGCTTGACCCCCGATCTCCGTATATTTCGCCGCATTCATATGACCGAGATAGTCGCAGTCTCCGGGCGCAACGACGGAGATATGGGTTTCGACAAAAGGCATTTGGGTTGGCGTGCACTGACGGTTGGTGGATTGCCAGCTTGGCAACAATTTGCCGGAACGGCAACCGCCCGACTTGATTTCGTAACGCGGCGGCCTAGGATTTCGAGATGCGTACCGCTGTATCTCTATTGATGGCATTCCTCATCGCGGCCTGTGGGCCGCGAGTTCAGGATTTCGGGCCGGGGGTCCAATCGCCGGAGCTGCGTGCCGATGAGTTTCGAACCGCCGACGGTGCCCGGCTACCCGTAGCGACTTGGCGACCCGAGGGTCGTCCAAAAGCGGTAATCGTCGCCGTTCATGGTTTTCAAATGTATTCGGGGCATTTCCAGGACGCCGGACCTTGGTGGGCGTCGCGTGGCGTTTTGACCTACGCCTATGATCAACGCGGCCACGGCGGAGGCCCGGAACGAGGTATCTGGGGCGGCGTCGACGCATTGACGGCTGACGCCGCGGCTATTGTACGTACGGTCGCCGATCGGCATCCTGAAACTCCAATTTACCTGCTGGGCAGTTCGATGGGCGGCGCGGTCGCACTGGTCACGATGGCCCGGTACGAGCTACCGGTCGATGGGGTCGTTTTGCTCGCACCCGCTGTGTGGGGTGGTGAAGCCCTCAATCCGCTGGCCCGCTGGTCGTTGTGGTTGGCGGCCCATGTGATGCCCTGGAATAACGCCGGGGCGAGCGATATTCGACGTTGGCCTTCCGACAATATCGAGATGCTGAGAGCCAACGGTCGCGACAAGATGATCGTGCGGCAGACGCGCTTCGATACGCTCTACGGCTTAAGCCAATTGATGGCGGATGGTTTCGAAGCGGCATCGGCGGCGAACAAGCCCATATTATTGATGTATGGGGCTCGCGACGAAATCATTCCCGCCGGACCGGTTTTTCGAGCGGCCGATAATCTTTCCGCTGACCATCGATTTGTACTGTATCCGGACGGCTGGCACATGCTGCTCCGCGATCTACAGGCGGAAACGGTCTGGCGTGACATTTATACATGGGTTAATGATCGCGCAGCACCCTTGCCATCCGGTTTCGAAGTGGTCGACCGGCATGCGGCTTGGGCGAGTCTCACCAAGTAGTTCACTTGCAAGGTAAAAACAATTATGACGCAAGCCTTTTCCAACCTGCGGATCGTCGATTTTTCTCAAGTCCTGGCGGGTCCCGTGGCGACGCAACAACTTGCCCTGCTTGGCGCCGATGTAATCAAAATCGAGCAGCCCGGCAAAGGCGATCAAATCCGCCAAATGATGCGCAACGATACATTCGCCGATATCAATATGTCGCCGAGCTATCTCAATTGTAATGTCAACAAACGCGGAATTTGCCTCGATCTGAAGTCGCCGGAGGCTAAGGAGGTCGTGGCGAAGCTTTACGCCGAAGCGGACGTTATCGTGGAGAACTTCAAGGCCGGCGTGATCGATCGACTTGGTTTCGGTTACGAGTTTGCCAAAGTGATTAAACCCGACGTGATTTTCTGTTCGATTTCCGGCTACGGCCAAAACGGCCCAAAAGCGGGGGAGGCGGCTTACGACGGCGCCATCCAGGCCGCGTCCGGTATGATGTGTACGAACGGGCATCCGGAGACCGGTCCGACCCGAACAGGCTACATGCCCGTCGATCTGTCCACCGGACTTACCGCTGCTTTCGCCATTTCGACGGCGCTCTATCGCCGCGCGCAAACCGGCGAGGGGCAATATCTCGATGTGGCGATGATGGATACGGCCCTGGTGGTCCAGGGACCGAAAGTAGTCGCTTACACGCTGATCGGTATGGACGGTGTATTGGAAGGCAATGATTCCCCGACCCAACAACCGACCGCTAACGTCTTCCCGACAAACGACGGATATATTCAGATTACGGCGCTGCAGGATGAGCAGGTCGCCCGTTTGTTTGGTGAGATGGGCATCGCGGACCTACTTGACGATCCGCGCTATGCCACCAAGGAAACGCGATTTGAGCATCCGGACGATGTGAGAGCCGCCATGTGCGAAGCCTTGGCTCAAGATACGACGGCGAATTGGGCGGCGCGTCTGGCCAAAGCCCGAGTGCCATCCGCGCCGATCCAAAAACTATTCTGATGTGATCGCGGAACCGCAGATGGATTATCGCGAAGTCTTTATGGAGGTGGCTGCGCCCGCAGGGCTGGACGGAACCCATAAATTGGTCGGTGCCGGTTTCATGACTGGCGACCCGGATGGGCCGGCCCCGCGTTTCCCGGCCCCGCTGCTCGGTCAACATACGGATGAAGTGCTGTCGGAAATCGGTTATTCTACGGACGATATCGACGCGTTACGCAAATCCGGCGCGATTTAGCAATCGAAGGAGGTCAAGACATGGCGGAAGCGACATTTGCGGCAGGCTGTTTCTGGGGTGTGGAGGAAACCTTCCGCCAAACCGAGGGCGTTGTCGCGACGGCGGTTGGGTATACGGGCGGCAACACGGTCGATCCGAGCTATGAAGAAGTTTGCACCGGCCGAACCGGACATGCGGAAGCCGTGCGGGTGGATTTCGATCCGGATCGCGTCACCTTCGATGATTTGCTGACGGTGTTCTGGCAGGCCCATGATCCGACCCAGATGAACAGGCAGGGGCCGGATGTCGGCACGCAATATCGAAGCGCCGTTTTCGTCCATGACGACGCCCAACGCCAGGCAGCGCAAACGTCCAAACAAACCGCGCAGGCGTCGGGTCAGTTCCGCGGGACGATCGTTACCGAGATTGTTGAGGCGCAGCCGTTTTACATGGCGGAAGATTATCATCAGCAATATGTCGAGAAACGCCGGCGCGGCCTGTTCATGCGGGGATAAGCCTCATCTCGAACTTTTGGCGCGCCATCTCCGTTGTCGTCTCTTTGCTCCTGCCGTCGTCGGCTTGGCCGGGTTTCGATGAAGGGATTGAGGCTTACAAACTCGGAGATTTCGAGACCGCATTGAAGGAGTTCCGCGTGCTTGCCGAAGCCGGTCATGCGCGCGCGCAGTACAATCTCGGCGTTATGTATCTGGAGGGGCGCGGTCTCCCGGCGGATCCCGCAAAGGCGGAGAAATGGTTCCGCGCGGCGGCGGAGCAGGGCGATGTCGAAGCGCAGTTTAATCTTGGCCTGCTGTTGGTCGAAGCCGGCGGTCAGCACGTCGCGGCAGGACTGAATTGGCTACGGCCGGCCGCCGCGTCCGGCGATGCGGACGCACAGAGTTATCTCGGCGAACTTTACGAACGTGGCCAGGGCGTGGCGCGCGACCCTGCCCAAGCGGCGGCCTGGTACCGCCGCGCCGTGTTGCAGGATAATATGCCGGCGAAAATCCGACTGGCTCGGCTTCTTTTGCGGGGGGACGGAATAGCCCAAGACATCGAAACGGCGCTGGATCTGTTGACTATAGCTGCCGAGCGATCATCGTCGGAAGCCCAGAACGAACTTGGCAATGTCCATTACTTGGGGGTGGGCGTTGAGCGGGATTTTGCCACGGCGGCAATGTGGTACCGCCGCGCTGCCGATCAGGGGCACGCCGTGGCCCAGTATAATCTCGCCGGTCTGTACGACCGGGGGGAAGGCGTCGCGCAGGACCAGAAACAAGCCCGCAAATGGTACGAGAAGTCTGCCGAACAGGGCGAGAGCAGCGCTCAGCATAATCTCGGCGTCATGTATGCGCGCGGTGACGGCGCGGTCCAGGATCTGGAGACGGCCTACTTTTGGCTTACGCTGGCCGCCGAAAACGGCGATCGGGACGCTCTCGCCAGTCTGGAATATTTGAAAAGTCTGCTGACGGAAGTTCAGCGCAAAGCCGCTCAAGACCGTGCCGATAAGTGGCGGGCTCAACACCCCTAATTTTTTCCCACGCCCAGAATTGAAAGGCCGCCATGACCGAAAAGGCGGACCGCATTGCCATAGGCGATCTGGCGTGCGACGTCGTCAGGCAACATGGCCAGCCAACGACGGTGATCTGCGATGATCGACGTATATTCGTACCAGCGCGGCGTGATATAGGTATCGCTGCCGATGACGAAGCGGTCCGGGTGGCGTTTGAAGGCGCCCAACCAATCGCCAGCCAAAGATGGTCCGGCCAGGATCTCGTCTTCTCGGAAGGATAGCTCCACCCAAAGCCGGGGATAGCGATCAAGATAAGCGGCAACCACGTCCGGCGGCGTGCTCATCCCCGCATGGGCCCAAAGAATGCGCAAGTCTGCGGATTGGGCGAAAAGGGAGTCGATTACGCGTTCGTCGGCATGGACATGTAGGATCAACTTACGCGCCAAGGCGAGTTTTACGACAGCCCTGACCGTCGCGCTTTCGGCATGCTTTTGGTCGAATAGGTGAAATTCACCGATCCCGGTATAATCGCCGGCCTGCAATCGCCTGGACAGGTATTTGGGTGTCGCGTCGTCGCCGAACCAGTTGCCGGAATTGACCGTCCCGCGATATGGCCGGAGCTCTGCGACGAACCGCTGCGGATCAAACCGTTGCAGCATGAGTGTGCCGTCGTCCGGGGAGCTCGAGACCAACGCCCGCGGCACCCCCGCCTTCTCGAGCAGGCGTGCGATTTCCGCCGGTGTGAAGCTGTCCCAGGCATCGCGGCTATAATGGACATGGGCATCGAAGATCGGTAACTCGCTCGCGGCGGCGGGACCAGCCAGAATCAATGCGATCAGGATAGAGGCAAGGCAGCGTATCATGCCGCGATCAGCTCAAACCGGTCGACATCGACAAGGCCTTTGTCGGTGATTTTTAAATGCGGGATCACGCAAAGCGGCAGGAAGGCGAGATGTAGGAAGGGCTCCGGCAGCGGGCAACCCAGCATCTGTGCGGCGGTGCGGAGCCGTTTCAAGCCTTGGGCGACGTCGTCGGCGCTTCTGTCGCTCATCAAGCCGGCGACGGGCAGAGCAAATTCCCCAAGTACGCTGCCGTCGCGGACAACCACGAAACCGCCCTCGATCTCGATCAAACGGTTGACGGCAACTGTCATATCGGCGTCGCTGGCCCCGACGACGATGACATTATGACTGTCGTGGCCGACGCTGGAGGCGATGGCACCGGTGGTGAAACCGAAACCTTTGACAAAGCCGCGACCGACATTGTCGTTCCCGCCATGCCGGTTCAGTACGGCGATTTTCAACACGTCTTGTTCCGGATCGGCGTGACGCAGGCCACCCTCATAGGGCAAGCTCATCGTCAGATGCTCGGTGATGACACCGTTATGAACGAGGCCGATCACCGGTCCCCCAGGACCGGCGGCGGGGACCCGAAGCAATTCCGGTGCGATGGGGCTAAGTTTGATCGAGTTTCTGCCGATGTTCGCATCGGGTCGATGATTGTCGAACAGCGTTTCATCGAGAGGTACTCCGCCGCTTAAGACCTGAGCGACGGCGACATCTTCGACATCGCCCAAGAGTACGATATCGGCTCGGTACCCGGGTGCGATCAGACCGCGGTCACGCAATCCGAAGCCCTGGGCCGCCGACCAACTCGCTGCCCGGAAGCAGGCAGCCGTTGGAGCTCCAGCGTTGATTGCGGTGCGAATGACATGATCCATATGACCCTGTAATTGTATGTCCAGGGGATTGCGGTCGTCCGTACAGAACGCCAGGAACGGCGAGTTCATGTCGTCGATTAGCGGAGCCAATGTCGCTACGTCTTTGCACAGGCTGCCGTCCCGGATCAGCACCTGCATACCCTTCTCGAGCTTCTCCCGCGCTTCCGGCAGAGATGTACTTTCGTGGCAGTTTCGGATGCCGCAGGAGAGATAGGCGTTCAGTTCCTTGCCCGAAACCATCGGCGCGTGGCCGTCGATATGGTCGCCGTAAAAAGCGGCCAACTTGTCGAGCACGTCCGGAGATTTGGCGAACAAACCCGGGAAGTTCATGAACTCCGCTAGGCCGATGTTGGACGGATGAGACCGCAACGGTTCGAGATCGGCCGCCGTTAACTGGGCGCCGGAAGTCTCGAGGTGACTGGCCGGCACGCAACTCGACAGCTGCACTCTTAGATCGATCGCCAGTTGACGGCTGGCGTGCTGAAAATATTTCAACCCATCAACACCGAGCACATTTGTGATCTCGTGCGGATCGCAGATCGCCGTGGTGGTGCCCCGTGGCAGTACGGCGCGGTCGAATTCCCAAGGCGTGACGCAAGCGCTTTCCACATGTACATGGGTATCGATAAATCCTGGCACGGCGACCAAGCCCCGCGCATCGATCTCACGCTCGCCTTGATACTCATCCAGAACCCCGACGATGGCGTCGCCGCAAATGGCGATGTCGGAATTGACCATTTCGCCGGTGACGACATTCAGATAGCGGCCGCCCTTCAGGACCAAATCCGCGCGCGACCGACCCAACGCCTGATCGATGCGTTGCGCGAGAATGTCCTGCTTACGTGTCACGATGAGCGACCCCAGTATCCTGGTCTCAACTAAGGTCGATCAAGTATCGCATCGCTCTAAAGCGCCGGCAAGTTGGTGGGCGGTTGTGAATTTGTTAGATTACAGCTGGTATTGAAAACCACTTTTAGTTAACTCGCCAGATTTGGAAATGAGCGCCGATGAAATTGGAATCCTGCTCGTAGGTCTTGGACTGGTCGGTTTCGGCTGCATATGGATCTTGCGCAAGAAACGCTGTGGGAAATGCAATAGCCTGCTTTCCGTTCGTGAGACAGGGGTCAATCGATTTGAGCATGATGGTTTCAATACCATGAAGCATGTTGAATTTGTCTGCCGCGTTTGCGGCGATCGGCAATGGCGGCGCTACCGAAACCGGTTCCGTGGGCTGGGGCCTGGAGGGGTTGATTGGCCGGGTGACGGCGGGTGAATGGTGGGCGTACCTGGATTCGAACCAGGGACCTCTGCGATGTGAACACAGCGCTCTAACCAGCTGAGCTATACGCCCTCAAGGAAGCCGCCACGGCTATAATGCCAAGGTGACGGCGATGTCAAGCAAGCTCTAATAGCGCGTCCGGAAGCTCGTCGAAATGGTCGATCACGCGGTCGGCACCGAGCTCTTTGGCGGGGGTGAGGGTATAACCGAAACTGACCGCGATACTGGGCAGGCCGGCGGCTTTTGCCGCGTTGATATCGTTGGCGCTGTCGCCGATCATGACGGCGCGAGAGGATGCCACGCCGAGGGCGTCGAGTGTTGCATGAATATGTTCGGCCGCCGGTTTTTGCTTGGTAACACTGTCGCCGCCCAGCACCACATCGAACCGGTCGTCGACATTTAGCGCTTCGAGTAATCGTCGAGCCAGCGAAACATATTTGTTTGTGCAAACGGCACAGCGAATGTCAGCGGCTTTTGCCGCATCGACAACCGACAACGCGCCGGGAAAGAGATAGCTGTCGACAGCGATGTTGCACTCATAATATTCGACAAACACCTCAAACAGCCGATCCAGATCATATTTATCCGCGGCGTCGCCCAATCCCTTGACCAACAAGGCTCTGGCACCGTCACCGATGAGCATGCGAATTTCAGCGAGCGGGACCGGTGGCGTATCGATCGTCGACAATGTGTGGTTCACGGCATGGGTTAGATCCGGTGCGGACTATCCACCAACGTTCCGTCGAGATCGAATATCAAGGCGTCGAAGCGGTCGCGGACCTGCCGCATGTCATACTGTTTGGTCGCCATAGGGGCCGCACCATAAGCGCGACCTGTCGAACAGACAAGCATTCAGAAGATTAGGAAATCGGACTCATCGATGGCGCCGATCGAGATATTGGAAATCGTGACGCTGTTTCCGGCCGCAAGGTCGATGACGACGTCCGCGCCGACTTGAGAGGCGGCATTGACCGCATCGCCCGCGGTTAGGATTCCGCCACCATTGATATTCGATTGAACAGCAATCAGGTCGGCACCATCTTGGAAATCAACGATATGGTCCACGCCGCCGTTGCTGGAAAACTGGAATATGTCGTTGCCCGTATCCCCTTGCAGCGTATCGTTACCGCGATTGCCGTCCAATTGATCGTCGCCGGTACCGCCGAAAAGCAGATCCTGATCTTGCCCGCCGTACAACGTGTCGTTACCGGCCTCACCGTAAATCTGGTCGTCCGCCAAATTCCCGTAAACCACATCGCTTCCGTCGCCGCCCCAAGCCGCGTCGGCATGCTGGCCGGAATAGAGCGTGTCGTCGCCGTTATTGCCGAACAAGCTGTCCGAGTCTTGGTTGCCGTAAATCAGGTCGTTGCCGTCGTTACCGTAAATGAGATCGTTACCGGACATGCCGATGGCCTGGTCGTCGAACGGGCTACCGTTGATAATGTCGTCGCGGGCAAAGATCTGTTGGAAGGAGATGAGTAAAGGGTCGTTGTTGGTTTCAAGGGCTAAGCCGACGTTTGTGATCGCTGTAACCTGACCGAGCATGTTCATGTTCGAATCGTAAAGAATCCGATCTGTGTATAATCCGCTGTAGTCGTCCATTCGTTGAAACAGGTTGGAGATGATGTATTCGTTACCCTGTTGATCCTCGACTATATGGCGAAACTCCATCATCGAAGAAAACAGTGTCGTTGAAGCGACAAACGGTTCTACGGCGAATATCTGCGCCGTGGATGCGTTCATATTCAATCCGACTTGCAAATTCGTGATGATGGCCACTTCTAGCTCCTTGTTCGACTCGAAGATTAGTAATTTCTTATAAAAATAGGCGAGAGACAACTCACGTTCGCGACAATGACGGCGCCGAAATGAGATGAAACACCAATTGAATTGGCCCGGGCATGGCCCTGTGGCAAAGTGCCCTATCCTTGCCGTGATTCTCTTGTAGTTTTCGAGTTCCGTTTGGAGAGACGCGTTCTGATGACTAATTCTTCCTTGGCCGTCGTCATATTGGCTGCTGGCCGTAGCACCCGCATGAAATCCGACTTGCCGAAAGTCCTGCATCACATTGCTGGACAACCTTTGCTCGACTATGTCCTTGGCGCGGCCGTTGAGTTGGCTGCCACCGATGTCACCCTGGTCGCCACGCCGCCCTACCGAGACGAATTCGCGTCGCGCTACCCAAAAACTGCCGTTGCCGTACAGACCGACGCGCGTGGCACGGCCCATGCCGTGTTGGCGGCACGCGACCGGCTTATCGCGAATAAGGGGCCGGTGCTCATTCTCTACGGCGACAATCCGTTGATCCGCCCCGAAACGCTGAAAAGAATGCTTGCCGAAGTCGAGGCGGGGGCGGCGCTGTCGGTGGCTGGGTTTCGCCCGATGGATACGGCTGGTTACGGTCGTCTGCTGCTGGACGATGATGGCAATCTGTCGCGTATCGTCGAAGAGCGGGAGGCGAATGCGGAAGAGCAATCGGTTCGGCTTTGCAATGCCGGGTTCATGGCTGTGCGAGGCGACTTGCTGGTTCCGTTGTTAGACCGTGTCGACGACAATAACAGCAAAGGCGAGTTCTATCTTACCGATTTGGTCGCGTTGGCCTGCGGCGACGGGCATGTTTGCCGGGCCGTCGAATGCGCGGCGGAAGAAGCGATCGGCGTGGACTCCCGAACCGGCTTGGCCGCGGCGGAACAGGCAATGCAACAACGTCTGCGGCAGCGCGCGATGGACGCCGGCGTTACCCTGATAGACCCTGCGACAACCTGGTTCAGTCATGATACGGCATTAGATCGAGACGTCTTGGTCGAACCGTCCGTATTCTTCGGCCCAGGTGTCCGTGTCGGCCGACAGGCGACGATCAAAGCGTTTAGTCATCTCGAAGGGTGTAATATCGCAACTGGGGCCGTCATTGGTCCGTTTGCGCGGATACGACCGGGCAGCGACATCGCCGCCGATGTACGGATCGGCAATTTCGTCGAAGTCAAGAACGCGTCCGTCGAGGCGGGTGCGAAAGCAAATCATCTCAGCTATCTCGGCGATGCCCGGATTGGGGCAGGCGCCAATATCGGCGCCGGGACGATCACGTGTAACTACGATGGATATCTAAAATCTCACACCGATATCGGCGTCAACGCCTTCATCGGGTCGAACAGCGCGTTGGTCGCGCCTGTCAAGATCGGTGACGGTGCTCTCGTCGGCGCCGGCAGTACCATTGCTCACGATGTGGCGGCCGATTCCATTGTCGTCGAACGTGCCGCCGTCGAGGAGCGGCCCGGCATGGCGAAGCGGTATCGGGAACGCAAATTGAAACTGAAGGCGGAACGAGGAAACGATTGATGTGCGGCATCATTGGTATCGTCGGCGCCGAAAACGATGTGGCGGGCGACATCCTGCAAGGACTGAAGCGGCTGGAATATCGGGGTTACGATTCCGCCGGTATCGCAACGTTGGTCAATGGTCATATCGATCGCCGGCGAGCGGAAGGGAAGCTGATCAATCTCGCTGAACGTCTGGAAGAAAATCCGCTTGCCGGTATGATCGGCATCGGTCACACCCGTTGGGCCACACATGGCGTACCGAACGAAGTGAACGCGCATCCTCATGCGACGGATCAGGTCGCGCTCGTTCACAATGGCATCATCGAAAATTTCCGTTCGCTGAAAGCCGAGCTGACCGATCATGGCGTCAACTTCGCGAGCGAAACGGACACCGAGGTGGTCGCTCATTTGATCACTCAGTATCTTCGTCAAGGCTTGACGCCGGTGGAGGCGGCCGCGAAGGCGTTGGGTCGTCTGGAAGGCGCTTTCGCCCTAGCGATCGTCTTTTCAGGCGAACATGAGTTGATGATTGGCGCCAGACGCGGCAGCCCATTGGTCGTCGGTTATGGCGATGGCGCAATGTATCTTGGTTCGGACGCCATCGCGCTGGCGTCCTGGACGGACCGCATCAGCTATTTGGAGGAAGGTGATTGGGTCGTTTTAGGCCGAGATGACGCTACCGTCTTTGATGCCGAAGGCAATGAAGTGTCCCGTGAGGTTAGAACGACGTCCGCGGCGTTGTCGGACATCTCGAAAGGCAATTTCCCGCACTTTATGATGAAGGAAATCTACGAGCAGCCGACCGTCATCGGTGACACGATCCACAGCTACTACAATCCGGCCGAAGGCACGATCGAGATGGGCAATCTAGACATCGACTTCGCCGATCTCGGGCGCTTGTCGATCATCGCCTGCGGAACCGCCTACTATGTCGCGATGGTGGCGAAGTATTGGTTCGAAAGCGTGGCGCGGCTATCGGTCGACGTGGATATCGCTTCGGAATACCGATATCGGGAAACGCCGATCAATCCCGACGACGTGGCCTTGTTCATTTCTCAATCCGGCGAGACGTTGGACACATTGACGGCGCTACAATTATGCAAATCGGCGGGGCAAAAAATCGTGTCCATCGTCAATGTGCCGGAAAGCGCCATCGCCCGTGAAAGCGACCGGGTCATCATGACGCTTGCCGGGCCGGAGATCAGCGTGGCGTCGACCAAAGCGTCGACCTGCCAGCTGGCGACATTGGCCTGCCTCGTGATTACGGCGGCGAAGCAACGGGGAACGATATCCACCGAAGAAGAGGCTCAACTCAGTCGAGCGATCGCGGCATTACCGTCACGAACGGCGGACATCCTGCATCATGACGAGCAGATCCAGGCATTGGCGCGAGATATGTTTCAAGCTCGGGACGTGCTTTATTTAGGCCGGGGGTCGTCCTATCCGATCGCCATGGAAGGGGCGCTAAAACTGAAGGAGTTGTCTTACATTCACGCTGAGGGCTATCCGGCCGGCGAGTTGAAACACGGCCCCATCGCCCTTGTCGCCGATGATGTGCCGGTGGTGGTGTTGGCGCCCGGCGACAAGATGCAGGAAAAAACCGCGTCGAACGTTCAAGAAGTGGCGGCACGCGGCGGAAAGGTCGTGTTGATCACCGATGCCCAGGGTATGACGCGTTGTGGCGACAAAGCCTGGCACGCAGTCGAGCTGCCGGATTGCCATCCCTTCGTTGCGCCGATCCTATACGCCGTGCCGGTGCAATTGCTGGCTTACCACATCGCCGTTCTGAAGGGCACGGATGTGGATCAGCCCCGCAATCTCGCGAAATCCGTAACGGTGGAATAGCCTTACCCATTGATGGCGCCGCTTTCGTGACTTATCTGTAGCTCCAGAATTCGGCGCGTCATTTCCGGGAGCTTTCCATGAGCACATATGACTTTGACCTTTTTGTCATTGGCGGCGGGTCCGGCGGCGTGCGGGCCGGACGCATCGCGGCGAGCTACGGCGCGTCGGTTGGAATGGCGGAAGAGTATCGCTACGGCGGCACCTGCGTCATACGCGGCTGCGTACCGAAGAAGCTGTTCGTTTATGCCTCACACTTTTCGGAAGATTTCGAGGATGCGGCAGCCTACGGATGGACGGTCGGCGAAAGTCGGTTCGATTGGTCGACATTGGTGTCGAACAAGGACGCGGAAATCGATCGATTGAACGGCATCTATATCCGCATGTTGGAAGGGGCCGGCGTAAAACTCTTTGACGGGCACGCCAAGCTGTTGGACCCGCACACGATTGAGATCGCCGGTGAGACCCGGGTGACCGCCGAACGAATTCTCATCGCCACCGGCGGTTACGCCACGAAATTGGATATTCCAGGCGTGGAGTTTGGCATCACCTCGAACGAGGCCTTCCATCTCGACACGCTGCCGGAGCATGTCACGGTGATCGGCGGCGGTTATATCGCCGTCGAATTTGCGGGCATCTTCAACGGTCTCGGTCGCCAAGTTACCCAACTTTATCGCAGCGAACAGATATTGCGTGGTTTCGATGACGATGTACGACATCACCTGGCGCAGGAAATCCGGAAGAAGGGGATCGATCTGCGCACCCATACCAATATCACCGAGATCGCGCGTTCGGCAGACGGATATGTCGCGACGCTGACCGACAGCAGCCGTTTGGAGACGGGTTTGGTCATGTTCGCGACGGGGCGTCGGCCGAATACGTTGGATCTCGGATTGGACGCCGCCGGCGTCGAATTGGATGAAAGCGGCGCGGTGAAGGTGGACAGCTGGTCCCAGACCAGTCAACCGCACATATTCGCGGTGGGGGACGTAACCGATCGATTCAATCTTACGCCGGTCGCATTGATGGAAGGGCATGCCTTTGCCGACACGGTCTTTGGCGACAATCCGCGGCAGCCGGATCATCGGGATGTCCCGTCGGCCGTATTCAGTCAGCCAAGCGTCGGCACGGTCGGACTGAGCGAAGCGGAAGCGTTGTCGGAAGGCTATGCGGTCGATCTCTACAAATCATCGTTCAAGCCGATGAAACATACCTTAAGCGGCCGTGACGAGCAGAGCTTCATGAAACTGATCGTCGACCAGAAAACCGATCGAGTGCTCGGTTGCCATGTTGTCGGGCCAGACGCCGCGGAGATGGTACAGGGCATCGGTATCGCGTTGAAATGCAATGCCACCAAGAAACAGTTCGACGCGACCGTCGGCATCCATCCGACATCGGCGGAAGAACTGGTCACGATGCGGACCAAATGGACCCCACCGGTGGCGGAAGCGGCAGAGTAAGTCCGCTCCCGCAACGCCGTTTCCCTTGGCATATCTCTTGCGCGCGCGTATACAAAGCACCTTTTCGCCACGGGATAATGGCCATGACGCAAACTTGGAGCCCCGATAGCTGGCGGTCGAAGCCGGCGCTGCAGCAACCTGACTATTCGGATCAGGGTAAGCTCGATGAGACCATCGATCGGTTGAGGAGCTATCCGCCCTTAGTCTTTGCGGGCGAGGCCAATGACATGAAACGGCAATTGGCTGAGGTTGCCGAGGGTCGGGCATTCCTGCTTCAGGGCGGCGATTGCGCCGAAAGCTTCGCCGAGTTCCATCCGGACAACATACGGGATACCTTTCGCGTCCTGATGCAAATGGCTGTGGTCTTGACCTATGGCGCGTCGTTGCCGGTGGTCAAAGTCGGCAGGATGGCCGGACAGTTTTGCAAACCGCGCTCCAACCCGACGGAGACTCAGGACGGCGTCGAACTGCCGATCTATCGGGGCGACATGGTCAATGGCATCGAGTTCGACGCCGACGCTCGCATCCCGAATCCGGACCGTTTGCTGCAGGGCTATGCTCAATCCGCCGCGACGTTGAACCTGCTTCGCGCCTTCGCGCAGGGCGGATTTGCCGATTTGCACAAGGTCCAGGGCTGGACACTGGATTTCATTGCCGATACCGATCAGGCCCAACGCTACGGCGAAATGGCGGAGAGAATCTCCGATGCGCTCGAATTTATGGAAGCCTGCGGGATCACCGGCGACAAGGTGCCGCAGGTTGGCCAAACTTCCTTCTATACAAGTCATGAAGGCTTACTGCTGCCTTATGAGGAGGCCATGACCCGCGTCGATACCATTACGCGGGCGGGCGGGCATTTCGATACTTCGGCCCATATGATTTGGATCGGCGATCGAACCCGCCAACCCGAAGGCGCTCATGTGGAATTCTGTAAAGGGATCAACAATCCGCTCGGCATGAAAGTTGGACCGAGTATGGATCCCGATGAATTGATCGGCTTGATCGAAACCTTGAACCCCGACAACGAGCCCGGACGGCTGACACTGATTGTCCGCATGGGGGCCGACAAGGTCCGAGACCTATTCCCGCCATTGTTGGAGCGGGTGCGTGACGGGGGGCATAGCGTCATTTGGTCCTGCGATCCGATGCACGGCAATACCATCACTTCGTCCACCGGTTACAAGACCCGCCCATTCGAGCGGATTTTGGATGAGGTCAAGGGTTTCTTCGATGTGCATCAGGAATGCGGCACCTATGCCGGCGGCATCCATGTGGAAATGACAGGGCAACAGGTAACGGAATGCTTGGGTGGGGCGCAATTGATCGACGAAGCGCAATTGTCCTCTCGATATCACACCCATTGCGATCCCCGTTTGAACGCGTCCCAAAGTTTGGAACTGTCGTTTCTAGTTTCGGAGATGCTGCGGCGGCAACGTCGCGGCGCAAACGCAACGCAAGCGTCCGCGACGGCCTGAGGTAAGGGGACTTAGCGATGGATATCGAAACCGAAATTGCCGATTGGACCGACCACTATTTCAAGAAGACTAAGGCGGTGGTCAAGAAATTCGGCGAGAAACGGGTCACCTACGCGATCTTCATGCGGCGGCCGATCTGCTTCACGCCGAAAATCATGGTCGATTGGTTGAACGAGGTTTCGGCCGAACGGGGCGTGGATTTTGATATCCAACTTTGCCATGAGGAGGGCGATTGGGTTGGTGCGGGCGACCCGCTCGTTTATCTGACCGGTCCGATGTCGGAACTGGTCGATCTCGAGACCTTGTATCTACAGAAACTCGGTGCCGCCTGCGTTGCCGGATACAACGCTTATCTGATGTGCCGCGATATGCCGAACGCCGCGTTCCTCGCGATGGACGCGCGCCATTGCACGGGCGCTGGCATGGCTGAGTTGATGGCCTATGCCGCCAGTGTCGGCAGTGAAGCCGCGGTGCGGGAGCACAATGTGGTGGGTTTCATCGGCAATGCCACCGACGCGACTGCCGGTTTCTTCGGTAAGGATGGCGGCATGGGAACCATGCCGCACGCATTGATCGGATACGCCGGATCGACTTTGAAAGCGGCGCAAATCTTCCACGAAACCTTCCCGGGCGAGCCGATGACGGTACTTGTGGACTATTACGGTCTGGAAATCACCGACGCTCTCGCGGTCTGCGATGCTTTTCCAGAGTTAGCGCGGGAGGGGAAATTGTCGGTGCGCCTCGACACGCACGGCGGCCGCTTCCTAGAAGGGTTGGACCCTCAAGAATCCTATGCGGTTCTGGAGCGCAACGTGCCGCGTGCGGTACGCCAATACCGGACGGAGGACGAGCTTCGTTGGTTGGTGGGAACCGGCGTCTCGGCCGCGGCTGTTTATTATATGCGCGAGAAGCTCGATGAAGCCGGCTACAACGCCGTCAAAATTGTCGCCAGTTCAGGCTTCGGACCGGCAAAATGCCGTGTTATGGGCAGCGTGCGTGCACCGATCGATGTCGTCGGCACCGGGTCTTATCTACCGGAAACCTGGCGCGAGACATATGCGACCGCCGATATCGTTGCCTATGATGGCGTACCTTCCGTGAAAGTCGGTCGAGAGTTTCTGCTGCAGAAACTAAAAAAGGCATAAAGCGTCCTCGGCAAGACATGGTGGTGGACAGGCAACGCTGGATCAGCCGTAGCGACGGCATAACCGGTATGGTCTGCATGATCGCCGGCACGTTCCTACTGACGACCCAGGATGCGATATCCAAATGGCTTGTGGCCGACTATTCGGTCGGGGCCGTCATGTGTTACCGCGGCATATTCTGTCTGCCCATAACTTTTCTGTTTCTTTGGTACAGCGGCGGGCGGCAAGTTCTGCGTGGCGGTCGAGCGGGGCCAATGGCGCTTCGGGGCGTTTTTGCATTGATAGCCAGCTATCTTGTCGTCCTGTCGTTTCGATATATGCCTTTGGCGGACGCCTTGGCGGTGTTGTTCGTCTCACCGATGCTGCTGACAGCGGCATCGCCATGGCTGTTGCGGGAGCCGGTTGGCTGGCGCCGCTGGCTCTGCGTTCTGGTCGGTTTCTCGGGTGTTGTCATTATGCTCCGACCGACGGGTGAGGGGGCCGGTTACTGGGCGTTAATCCCGCTTGCCGCAGCCTGCTTTTCGACTGCCAGGGATGGGATCACGCGTCTATACGGACAGGGCGATCCGGCAGCTACCATATTACTCTATACCGTCGTGATCGCGATTGCCGGCGGGGCCGCGACATTGCCGTTCGCACCGGCTTGGCCGGCGCCCCGCGATTGGGTTCTATTTGCTGCCGGTGGAACACTTTGGGCTGGTGCCAATCTACTGCTGATCAAAGCCTTCCAAATTGCCGAGGCCGCCTCTGTCGCGCCGCTTAAGTACCTGGCTTTGGTCTGGGGCGTCGTTATCGGGTATATGTTCTGGTCCGATCTACCCGACATTTGGACGATCATCGGTGCCACATTGATCGTTGCCGCGGGTCTATATTTAATGCGGCGGGAAGCTAGAGCAGATTCACTTTACTCCGGTTCATATCCGCATGCGGTGAAGTAGTTTTTACACTCACTGGCTTTGAATTCGTCGATAGCTTGTCCAATCACCTTCCATAATTCTGGGATTGTCCGGGCTGCTTCTTTTCTCAGCGCCGCCTTGAGTTTCGAGAATGCCTTTTCGATAGGGTTGAAGTCCGGTGAATATGGCGGGAGGTAGAGCAAACGCGCACCGGCCTTTTCGATTGCCGTCCTGACGCCGGTGACTTTGTGGGCGGGCAGGTTGTCCATGATGACCACATCCCCCGGCTTGAGTTCCGGGGCAAGCACTTGTTCGGTGTAGGCGATAAAGGCGTCGCCGTTCATCGGCCCATCCAGCACCATGGGTGCGACCAAGCTGTCGAGACGCAACCCGGCGGTAAAAGTGGTTGTTTTCCAATGCCCGTGGGGAATGGCGTCGCGGCAGCGTTCGCCCCGTTTGGACCGTCCGCGCCGCCGCGCCATCTTGGTGGAGGCGCCGGTTTCATCGACAAAGACAAGCTTTTCGGGATCAAGGTCGGGCTGAGCCTCAAACCAGAGTTCGCGCCGGGCTTTCACGTCCGCGCGTTCTTGTTCCGCTGCATGCGCTGTCTTTTTTTGAACGTGATACCGCGCTTCTTGAAAAAATTACAGACCGTTGCCGGACAGACCGAGACGTTGTGCTCCGCCTCAAGGCGCTCGGCGATCTCGTAGAGTGCGATGTCCGGCCGGTCCGCGACCAGGCCCAGAATATAGTCCTCATGACGATCAAGTTTGGAGCCGCCAGGTTGCCCCTGCTTGCGCGCCTCCGTTTCTCCGTAATCTCGATAGCGGCGATACCAGCGACCTGCCGTCGACACGCCAATATCGAAACGAGCCGCTGCTTTATGAGTTGAGAGACCACCCGAAATCGCGGAAAGTACCCGTTGGCGCAGGTCTGTGCTGTAACTTTGAGACATTGTTCCTCCTTGCGAATCAACGCAAAGATAGAATCATGGAACGGCTCAAACGGGAATCCCGTAAATGAATCTGTGTTCGATAAATCTGCTCTAGATTGTCGCGAGCGCGAAGATCCGGGTCGGGCGGAGTTGCCCCCTTAAGGTGATCTCGACAAGCGGCAGACCGAGTTACATGCTCGATAGCATCCATCAATATGGACAGGACGCAATGGTCCAGACGGGGATCGCTACTTCGTCGGATCTTTACTGATTTGGACAACACGTTTGCCCATGTTCTCGCCTTTCAACATGCCAATAAAGGCGGAAGGTGCGTTATCGAGACCTTGGACGACATCTTCGACATACTTGATTTCACCGTTTTTCAGCCAAGCCGACATCGATTTTTCGAATTCCGCGCGCTGATCGTCGAAATCGGAGACGATAAATCCCTGCATGCGGATGCGCTTTCCGACTACGTTGAAGAGATTCTTCACGCCATATCGTTCCGTCAGATTGTATTGGCTGACCATGCCGCAAGCGACGATACGAGCATGAAAGTTGGCTTGCATCAGCACTTCGTCCAACATTTCGCCGCCGACATTCTCGAAATACACGTCGATGCCGTCAGGACAAGCCTCCTGCAGCGCGGTACTGAAATTCCCTACGGTTTTGTAGTTGAAGGCGGCATCGAAATTCAATTGCTCGCGCAAATAGGCGACCTTGCTGTCGCTGCCGGCACTGCCGGTTACGCGGCAGCCCTTCATTTTGGCGATTTGTCCAACGATTTGGCCCACGGCGCCGGATGCGGCGGAGATATATACCGTCTCCCCGCTTCTCGGTTCGCCAATTTTCAAGAAGCCAAAATAGGCTGTTCTGCCAGGCATGCCCATTACGCCTAAGAAATAGGATAGGGGTGCTCTTTTAGGGTCGATTTTGCTTAATCCACGGCCGCCGGGGCAGTAGCTAAATTCCTCCCAACCCAGATAGCCGATGACGAAGTCGCCGACCTTGAAGTCCGGGTTGTCGGACATCTCAACTTGACCAACCACTTCACCTGTTAGGACTTTGCCGAGCTGAAATCCATCCGCGTAGGTTTGTTGTGCGTTCATACGCCCGCGCATATATGGGTCGACCGAGAGATAAATGTTGCGTACAAGCACGTCATTACCTTCAGGTAGTTCCAATTCGCGTTGGACAAACCGGAAATTATCGTCTGTTACCCAACCAATGGGCCGACTTGCGAACAAAACTTGCTTGTTTTTTTCAATCACGTTGCAAACCTCTCCTGAAGGACACTGAACTAATCAAATAACGATAGCCTGACAATAGCCAATATGTCGTGATATTTATCAAGTCTTACAGCAAAAATAAGATGAGATTCGTAGGAAATATTCATGCCATCTAAAATATTAGTTGAAATCAACGGTCCCGTTACGACGATAGTGATAAATAGGCCAGAAGTTCGCAATGCGCTTGACCAGGAGGCGGCGGCGGATTTGGCACAGGCATTTCATGATTTTGACGCGGACAAAGATGCCTGCATCGCGGTTTTGACCGGCGCGGAGGGGGCGTTTTGCGCTGGCGCCGATTTGAAGGAGTTATCCGGCCGCAACGACTACAAGGCTTGGGCCGGCGATCCGGCCGGGCCGACCCATAAGCCCTTAACGAAGCCTTTGATCGCGGCGGTCGCCGGACACGCATGCGCTGGGGGACTGGGGCTCGCCCTTTACTGCGACATCCGCATTGCCGAAGAGAGCGCGGTCTTCGGCGTGTTTTCGCGGCGCTGGGGTGTCCCGATGAGCGATGGCACAACCGTCCGTTTGCCGCGTGTCGTCGGCATGGGACCGGCGCTAGATATGCTTTTGACAGGCCGTGCCGTCGGAGCCCAGGAGGCGAAGGAAATCGGTTTGGTGACACGGGTTGTCGCCAAAGGTGAATCGCGAAAGGCGGCGGAGGACTTGGCCTTGCAAATGGCCGGCTTCCCGCAAATCGCCCTTCGTTCTGATCGGCGCAGCATGCTCGCCCAGGATGGTATCGCTTTGGACGAGGCAATTCAGTTCGAAACCGTGTGCGCGCACGAAGCCAAAGAGAGGGAAGCCATGTCCGGAGCCGCCAGATTCGCGCAGGGTGCCGGTCGGCACGGTAGTTTTAAGGACTAGCAGACTAGCGTATGCTGTCGCGAGAATCGCGCGCTTCACGAAAGGATCATCGGTCAAATGTGGCTAAGCCGTATCAGTATAATGAGCCGGCTGATCATCTTGTCGACGGTGTTGCTTTCGGTGCCGGTGGGTATGCATCTCTACCTTCGGGACGTTTTGACGAAGGATAAGAGGGTCTTGGTCGAAAGCACCGAAACCGTCAATGCACTCAAGGTGGTCCATGCCGCAAGTCGGGAGTTCAGCGGATTGAGATTCGCGCTGGCCAATATGGATAGAAAAAACCATCAGGCCATGTGGTTGCTCGCCGCAAAGGCAGACAAAGAACTGAAAGGCCACCTAAGTATCCTAAAAAACCGACATCCTGTGGCGGTGGAGAAAATCGCTCAGGAGCTTGCGACACTCTGGCAATCCGCGGAATCCATGAATGTAGCGTTTGACAAGGGCCAGACAACAAAAGCGGGAGAACTTTGGCAAGCGGCTTTACCGCATATCGAAACCATTGATGTTCTGACCACGCGGATCGTGGCCAATTTGGAGGAGCAGGCCGTAACCAAATTGCGAAAAGCGGATTTAAATGCCGCTGTAGCAATCAATTTGTCATTGGCGTTTGTTGTTCTGGCTTCACTGTTTTGGTTGGGCAGCACGATAGTGGTGCTCCGCTCGATCACGAAACCGCTGGGCGAACTTACAGTCGCGATTAGCGAGATCACAACCGGTAATCTGGAGGCCGAACTCCCTACGCCTGGGCAAGATGAGATCGGTGCCATGGCGCATACCTTATCTTTATTCCGCGACAGCTTGTTGGAACGGAACCGCTTGCAGGTGGAGCAAAAAAAAGCGCAAGAGGAAGCCCAGCGCGCGCGCGAGCAAGCGGAACGGGCAAATCAGGCGAAGTCGGATTTTCTTGCTCATATGTCCCATGAACTACGGACGCCGTTAAATGGCGTCATCGGTATGGCGGAAGTCATGGACAAGCAGTCCTTCGGTGCCCTTGGGTCCGAAGAGTATCGCGAATTTGTCGCCGATATTCTGGACAGCAGCCATCACCTGATGAGCATGATTAACGACATTCTCGATATGTCCAAGATTGAGGCGGGCAAGTTTGTGTTGCGGGAACAACCGGTCGATATGGCTGATGTACTCGATCGCGCCTGCCGAATTTTGAAACAGCCGGCTGAGAATGCGGCCGTGACACTTAAACTTGATTGCCAAAAGGATCTCCCCTTGATTTGGGCAGACGAAAGGGCGATGCGGCAGATATCTCTCAATCTAATTTCCAATGCGGTGAAATTCTCCGAAAAAGGGGCAGAAGTGGGTGTCCGCGTTGCCATGGCCGACTGGGGTGACCTAGTGTTTTGGGTGAAAGACACCGGTGTCGGTATGACGGAGGACGAGGTCGTCAAGGCGATGACACCGTTCACTCAGCTAGAGTCGTCATTTTCTCGTGTGCATAAAGGGACGGGTCTTGGTTTGTCCTTGGTGAAGAGCCTTACGGAAATGCATAATGGTGAAGTGACGGTTGAATCTCAGCCGAAGAAAGGGACGACGGTTTATATCACGCTACCGGCGGAGCGAATTGAGCGCGCCAAGCGCTGGCGTGGAGAAGCACCGATCGACCGCCGGAGCTCCTCACGAATTGAACCCGACTATGCAGTAACAGTTTCAAAACAGCCGACATAGAAGCCCTTGTCGCGGGACGGGCAATTAAACTAAATAGCAATCATGATAAACCAACTTGCCATAGCTCTGGCGCAGTTGAATCCGACGGTTGGCGACATCGCCGGAAATGCGGAAAAGGTTCGTCGGGCTCACGCGGAAGCGTCCCGCATGGGGGCCGATCTTGTCGTCTTCACAGAGCTTTTTATCGTCGGCTATCCGCCTGAGGATCTAGTCCTAAAACCGGCGTTGCAGGACAGCGTGGAAGATGTTGTCCGCGAACTGGCGGCGCTGACGCGCGACGATCAACCCGGCATATTGATCGGCACGCCTTGGCGGGAGAAGGGCGAGCTTTACAATGCCATCGCCTATCTCGACGACGGCGACGTGCAGTCGTTGCGTTTCAAATACGATCTGCCGAATTATGGCGTGTTTGACGAAAAGCGGGTTTTCGAGGCCGGCGAGCCGCCCGGTCCGATGAACATTCGCGGCGTCCGCGTCGGTGTTCCTATTTGCGAGGATATCTGGACGCCGGAAGTCGTCGAGTGCGTCGTTGAAACCGGGGCGGAAATGCTGGTGGTGATCAACGGCTCTCCGTTCGAGGCCAACAAGTTCGACGAGCGTTTAGGTCATATCGTGGCGCGCGTGGTCGAATCCGGCTTGCCCATGGCGTATGTCAATCAAGTCGGCGGGCAGGACGAATTGGTATTCGATGGCGGTTCGCTCGTCCTCAATGCGGACAAGTCTCTCGCCGTCCAGATGCCAATGTTCGAGGAAGTGATTACGCTGACCCATTGGCGGCGCCAGAGCGACGGCAATTGGCGTTGCGAGGACGGCGAAAAAGTCGACCTGGATGACGGCCTATCGGAAGTCTACCGGGCGATGGTTTTGGGGTTGCGCGATTATGTGAACAAAAACAAGTTTCCCGGCGTCGTTCTGGGTCTTTCGGGCGGCATCGATTCCGCATTAAGTGCCGCGGTAGCCGTGGACGCTTTGGGGCCGGACCGGGTCTGGTGCGTCAAATTGCCGTCGCAGTACACCAGCGACGACAGCAATGTGGATGCCAACGACTGCGCCCGCTTTCTCGGCATTCGCCTCGACAACATTTCCATTCATCCGGCCGTGCAAGCCTTTGAAGGCATGCTGGCGCCGATCTTCGACGGGCGGGAAGTCGATATCACGGAGGAGAATATTCAGTCCCGCGCGCGCGGATTGACCCTTATGGCGCTGTCCAACAAGTTCGGACATATGGTGCTAACTACCGGCAACAAGTCGGAAATGTCCGTCGGTTACGCGACCATCTATGGCGATATGTGCGGTGGCTATTCGGTCTTGAAGGATGTCTATAAGACCATGGTCTTCGACCTGTGTCGTTGGCGTAATCAGCACCTACCGGACGATGTGCTGGGGCCGCCAGGCCGTGTCATTCCGGAGAACACGATCACTAAACCGCCGACCGCGGAGCTGCGCCCGGATCAGAAAGACGAGGATTCACTACCGCCCTACGATCAACTGGACGATATTCTCAACAGCCTGGTCGAGGAAGAGATGAGCGTCACAGATGTGGTGGCGCGCGGTCATGATTTAAACCTAGTCAAGCGCATTCAGCATCTGTTATACGTCGCCGAATACAAGCGTCGGCAAGCGCCGCCGGGGGTGAAGATCACCCGACGGAATTTCGGCCGCGACCGCCGCTACCCGATTACGAACGGATTTCGCGATGCTTGAGAGGCGATGTCGATAGGGCCGAACCAATTTCCGCCCTTAGTAGACAACAGATGAAAGCATTCCTTGCGGTACAAACCGCGGCGAACGATCGGGAAATTCAAAAATGCCCTTGCATATTTATGACACGCTGACGCGTGAGAAAACGCTGTTCGAACCGCTCGACCCGGCCCATGTGCGCCTCTATGTCTGCGGACCGACAGTCTATGACTATGCCCATATCGGTAACGCCCGGCCGATCGTGGTTTTCGATACCTTGGCCCGGTTGCTGCGACTGCAATATCCGAAGGTGACTTATGTCCGAAATATTACCGATATCGAGGACAAGATCATTGCTCGAGCGCGGGAAGAGGATGTGTCCATCTTCGAATTGACGGCACGGACCACGCAACAGTTTCACGACGATATCGCGGTCCTGAATGCCCTGCCGCCGGACGTCGAGCCTAAAGCGACAGATCATGTCGCAGAGATGATCGAGATCATCGACGCGCTTATGCGGAAGGGCCATGCCTATGCGGCGGACGGTCATGTGTTGTTCGATACGACGTCGATGCCGGACTACGGCAAGTTTTCCCGGAAAAGCCGTGACGAACTGATTGTCGGCGCCCGTGTCGAAGTGGCGCCTTACAAGAGAAACCCAACCGACTTCGTATTGTGGAAGCCTTCGGATCCGGATGTACAGGGCTGGGACAGCCCCTGGGGTCGCGGCCGGCCCGGCTGGCATATCGAATGCTCGGCCATGGGTAAGAAGCATTTGGGAACAACATTCGACATTCATGGCGGCGGTTTGGATCTGATCTTTCCGCACCATCAGAATGAGATTGCTCAGTCACAATGCGCACATGATGGGGCGCCGTTGGCAAAATACTGGATGCATAATGGTTTTGTTATCGTCGGGGGGCAGAAGATGTCCAAATCTTTGGGCAACTTCCTGATCATCCACGAGCTCCGGCAACAATATCCGGGCGAGGCCCTGCGGCTTGGCTTGATGGCAACGCACTACCGGCAACCGCTGGATTTTACTCATGACGGCGTGACCTCGGCGCACAGTATCCTGGATCGCTGGTATCGGGCGGTCGGCGATGTCGAGCCGTCGGATCGGCTCCCGAACCCCGTCATCGATGCCTTGAACGACGACCTCAATACGCCACAGGCCATCGCCCATATGCATGCTTTATCGGACCGAGCCATGGCTGGAGATGCCGCCGCCGCTGCCGAATTGAAAGCGGCCGGCAACATCCTCGGCGTCTTGCATATGACTGCCGACGCATGGTTCAAAGGCGTGCCGGAAAGCGATGGTTTGGACCCTGATGCCATTGAACGTTTGATCGCGGACCGAAATGCGGCTAGGAAGGCGCATGATTTTACCGCCGCCGACCGAATTCGGGACGATCTGGCGGCGCAAGGCATTGTTTTGGAAGACGGACCGGACGGTACGGGCTGGCGCCGTACCGGCTAGTCCAGGGGTTTGGGGATCATGAGCAAGGACCGCATCTATCTCTTCGACACGACGCTTCGCGACGGGGCACAAACCCCCGGCGTGGATTTCTCGGTCGAGGATAAGCGCAATATTGCTCTGGCCCTAGATGGACTTGGTGTCGATTACATCGAAGGCGGCTGGCCGGGGGCCAATCCGACAGATACCAGCTACTTCGAAAGCGTGCCGAAATTGCGTCGGGCCAAGAATACGGCCTTCGGTATGACCAAACGGCCGGGCCGCAGTGCCGAAAACGATCCCGGCTTGGCGCAAGTCCTGGGTGCCGGCACGCAGGCTGTCTGTTTGGTCGGCAAGACCTGGGACTTCCATGTCGATGTCGGCCTGGAAATTCCGCTCAATGAAGCGGTCGATCTGGTCGGCGACTCCATGGCGGCGATCGTCAACCGGCATAAGGAAGCATTATTCGATGCGGAGCATTTTTTCGACGGTTACAAGGCCAATCCGCAATTCGCGCTCGATTGCCTGAAATCGGCGCTTGATGCCGGCGCCAGATGGGTCGTGCTTTGCGATACCAACGGCGGGACATTGCCTCATGAAATCGAACGCATCGTGGGGACAGTGGCGGGGAGCCTGCCCAACGACCGTATCGGTATTCACTGCCATAACGACACGGAGAACGCGGTGGCCAACAGCTTGGCGGCGGTGCGGGCCGGTGCCCGCATGGTGCAGGGCAGCCTGAACGGATTGGGCGAACGCTGCGGCAATGCCAATCTGATTTCTCTGATTCCGACATTGGCGCTGAAGGCGGATTTCGCGGAAGCATACGAGACGGGCGTGGACGAGGCCGGCCTTAAGCAATTGAAGAATGTTTCTCACCTGCTGGATGAACTGCTAAATCGCGCGCCCAACCGGCAGGCGCCCTATGTAGGCGCGTCGGCATTCGCGTCGAAAGCGGGTCTGCATGTTTCCGCCCTGCAGAAAAACCCGAAGACATACGAGCATGTCAAACCGGAAAGCGTGGGCAACGAACGCGTGATCTTAGTTTCGAACCAGTCCGGCCGCTCCAATGTTCTGGCCCGATTGAAGGAAATCGGCATCGAGATCGACCCGAAGGATCGGCGGGTTGACCAACTTCTGGCGGACGTCAAACAACGCGAATTCGAGGGATATTCCTACGACGGCGCGGAAGCGAGCTTCGAGCTTATGGTGCGGCGTTCGCTAGGACAGGTGCCGGACTATTTCGATGTCAACAGCTTCCGAGTGCTCGTCGAACATCGCCACAACGCGGTCGGTGAATTGGTTACTGTTTCGGAAGCGACGGTGAAGTTGAAAATCGGCGGCCGCGAGATCATGTCCGTGGCTGAGGGCAACGGTCCGGTCAATGCGCTCGATAATGCGCTGCGCAAAGATATCGGTCCGTACGCGCCGATCATCGCCAATCTGCATTTGGTCGATTACAAGGTCCGTATTCTGGATGGCGGCACGGGTGCGGTGACCCGGGTGCTGATCGAAAGCGCCAACAGCCGCGGCGATCGTTGGTTTACGGTGGGCGTTTCCGCCAATATCGTTGACGCTTCTTTTCAGGCCTTGATGGATAGTATTATCTACAAACTGTTCCGTGATGGCGCGGATGCCGCGGTGGCGGCCGAATAGGCGGCGCCTTGGCCGGAACCGACAAAACCAAAACGATTGCTGACGCGGCAACTCCTGCCGTCATCCTAGTCAAGCCGCAAATGGGCGAGAACATTGGCGCCTGCGCGCGGGCCATGACGAACTTCGGTCTCACGACCCTGCGTCTCGTTGCGCCGCGCGATGGTTGGCCCAACGAGAAAGCCCGCGCCATGGCCAGCCGGGCCGATCAGGTCCTGGACGAGGCTGAGGTCTTCCCGGATACGAACGCTGCCATTGCCGATCGCCAGGTGGTCTATGCCACGACGGCGCGACGGCGCGATATGGTGAAGCCGCACATGACCCCGAAGGAGGCCGCGGCCGACCTGCGCCTTCGGATCTCTGCCGGACACCGTTGCGCGCTTTTGTTCGGGGGGGAGCGGGCCGGATTGGACAATGACGATGTCGTGGCGGCGGATTATCTGGTGCATATCCCCGCCAACCCGGCATTCTCATCTCTCAATATCGCGCAGGCCGTTTTGCTGTTGGGTTATGAATGGTACCAGACCGGTGTGACACAGCAGCCGGAAACTACGGCCGATCCGCGGCATGCGCCAGCGGCCCGGGCGGATTTGACGTTTTTCTTCGAGCGGTTGGAGGGTGAGTTGGAGGTCGGTGGATTTCTTAACCCGCCGGAGAAAGCGCCAGCCATGAAGCGGAATATACGCAATATGTTTCAACGTCTCGCACCGACGGACCAGGATTTAAGGACGCTGCAAGGTATCGTCAGCGCCTTGATTCGAAAACGCGGAGAATAGGTGATTTTCCCCGGACATTTTGTTGACATCGAAAAGCCAGTGCGTATAGTGCACCCGCTATCGCGCGCCCAGGCTCGGCGCGCGTTTGATATTGGTTTCCGTTCAATCGGTTAAGCGTTAGAGAGATCGTTCATGACGAAACGGCTAAGGTCGAAATACAAACTAAACCGCCGACTGGGCGAAAACCTTTGGGGGCGGCCGAAAAGCCCGGTCAATATCCGCGACTACGGGCCCGGTCAACATGGTCAACGCCGACGCAAGCCATCCGACTACGGTACGCAGCTGCTCGCCAAGCAGAAACTGCGTGGCTACTACGGCAACATCACGGAAAAGCAGTTCCGTCGGACTTATGATGACGCCGTGCGGCGTAAGGGCGACACGAGTGAGAACTTGATTGGTCTCTTGGAAAGCCGACTGGACGCCGTGATTTATCGGGCGAAGTTCGTTCCGACCGTGTTCTCGGCGCGACAATTCGTCAACCATGGACATGTCATGGTCAACGGTCGGCGGGTCAACATTCCAAGCTATCGGGTCAAGGAAGGCGATGTCATCGAGGTCCGGGAGCGCTCCCGCCAAATGAACCTGGTATTGGAAGCGGTCGATTCGCCGGAGCGGGATATTCCGGATTATCTCGACGTTGACCACAACAAGATGCGGGGTGTTTTTCTCCGCATGCCGAGTTTGGCCGACGTGCCTTACCCGGTCCAGATGGAACCGAACTTGGTGGTTGAGTATTATTCGCGTTGATACATCGAAAACTATCAAGTATTGCAATGGAATGAGGCCCGCATCGCGGGCCTTTTCTTTATTCTCGTATAGCGTTGGCGGTTTTAATATTCTAAGCAACTAATATTAGATAATTATTGCAACCTGTAATGTCTGTACCGAATCCCTCAGGTCCGGTAGTGTAACCGCCAGCGTTTGAAAGAAATATATTCCGTATTGAAATAGTTTAATATCGAATCGTGTTTTGTAACTATATACGCGTACATCATTAGCTGAGATAATTTTCACCCATGTCAGTTCAGGATCAAACACAAGTTTTTGCACCCTGCCGTCGGGTCTTTCGGCGTGCCCGCAGGTTGCTGGACCGAGACGATCTAAACGATTCGCAACGGCTTCTCAGCGATTTCTCGACATGTTTGGAAAAAAGTTGTCCTCGCCGACAGCAATGTCAGCGATACGTCAGAGGCCAAGGACTTGCGGTTCCGGAGAACAAATCCGACCTCGTCGATTGGCAGACAATGTCTCGTCGTCCAAATGGTTATGTAGACATCGACGGCCACCGATTGACGGAGGGTTTTGAACAACATTTTGCCGCCAGAGACCATTGGGAAAATAGGATTTTGCATCAACAAATAGCGAAAGATGTAGCGTGGAAGTACGAAACGTCGAGCTTTCGTGCGTTGCTCCGCGCTTGGTACGATTTGGAAAACCCCTCCCTTTCAGATTTCAACTTCGCTGCTCTGAACCGGGAGGATATTGAACCGTGGCTGCACATTTTTGAGTTTGGCGGCGAAGGGGGGACTAGATTCAAACGTTATGCGCCGCGTATGACGGAGCTGTCAGGCCGGGACGACACAAACACATCAATCATGGATTTTCCTATCAGAAAGTTTGCTGAACTCATTGAGCAAGTTCAAGACGACCTTATCGAACAAAGAAAACCGAAATACGGTTATGTTGTTCGTCAACTGAATTTCAAAGGCAGTCGACGTGAAGCAGCGATGCGGCGATTAGAATTGCCGTACTTTTCGGGCGATATGGTCGTCGGTTCAATCGTCATGTTGAAGCCAGAAGCGGCATAGCTCTTTTCGAAAATCCATCATTTGTTCATTTATTGAGCTACAGTTTAACCAGACATTTCGTTCGTCATTCGTGTAAGGGAAATATCCGACGGAAATCGGAAAGCTATGTGAGTAGCCGTAATACTTAGTGCCAAATTCTCGTGAGATCAAAGCATCCGAGATTAATTGGCCTGTCAACCAGTCAGGTTGAAATCGTGTAATACCGTGTGCTCTGATCAACCGCGTGAAGTGGGCTGAAAGCCGTGCTCCTCCGTACTCCTGCTTGCGATGAGTTTTCTGTAAATATGCTCCGCCAGAGTGAACAATAGATCCAGAAATATTCACCCGCTCGGGAGGAAACCGGAAATTAGGCAAAGGAACGGTTTCTCTATGATGTTTCGGGCTCCAAAGATACCCTTTCGCGATGTAATCCTTATAGTCGTCGATAATGTCGTGACGCATCGCGACCCAAGCTACGGGACTGCGATTTTGCTCAAGTAGTATCCAGCCGCTGTTACTTTCGGTGAGATCAAACAGCTCGGGGTCGAGATGACGTGCCAGCGGCGCTTCCGAATTGAATTCCAATGTCAGATCGCGCCAGCCCGAGAGGCCTGCAAAGCATTGAACGGATATCGCATTTCGATTTAACAACTGGCAGACTGTATCGATATACAGCTGAGTCAAAATATCGACATGATTGTCGTCAGACTGAAGTTGCATCTCGTACCAACGTGAATTAGCACGTGTGACTACACTTATATCAGTTAAGTTATCACGTAAATGCTATCTCTAGTCTACTATTCTTCAAAAATCTCCAGCTTGAGGTCCAGCATTTCGCCCATCCAAATTGGATGGTCGCGATGGTCTTCAAGATCGTTACCCGTATTGGGATGCAGGAATATGGTGCAGCCGCGCCGGTTCAGCATCAACCACGGAACCAGCGTCGAAAACAGTTCCTGCGCAAATAGAATTTGGTAACTCCAACGCGGATGCGGGCCGACATTGCGTTCGTGCCAGCGGCCCATATCGACATCGAATTTCTCCACAACCTCCTCGCGCAAGGCCATCGCGGCCTCCCGCTTTTCGGCGTCGAAATAGACGTGGGCGTGGTAGTCCGGGATTCCGGCAACCATAGGTTTGGCCATTACGCCGCCTTCACCTGTACGCCCTTGTCTTTCAGCATGTCCTGCAATTCGCCGGTCTCGAACATCTCGCGCAGGATATCGCAGCCGCCCACGAACTCGCCCTTCACGTAAAGCTGCGGGATGGTCGGCCAATTGCTGAATTCTTTGATGCCTTCGCGCACGCTCATGTCTTCCAGCACATTGACGCTGGAAAACGGTACTTCAAGATGGCTCAAGATTTGAACCACGACGGAAGAGAATCCGCATTGCGGAAAGACGGGCGTGCCCTTCATAAACAGAACGACATCGTCGCCGTCGATTGTGGTTTTGATCTTTTCCTGAACAGGATTGTCACTCATAGCATTTCGTCCCTTGCCAATGTCCCGCTGGTCACTCCTCCGGCACCGCGGTTTGCAGTGCCAGAGCATGGAGTTGACCCCCCATCCGTCCTTGCAGGGCCTGATAGACCATTTGGTGTTGCTGAACCCGTGATTTCCCTTGAAAGGCGGCGGACGTGACGCGAGCGGCGTAATGGTCGCCGTCACCGCGCAGATCTTCGATTTCGACATCCGCATCGGGTATGCCCGCCTTGATCAGCTTGGTGATTTCGCCAGCATCCATCGCCATTCGGCGTACTCCAAAGTTCAGAAACCTTACTCAGATCCTATCCGGCCATGTAGGACGGCAGCCAATCTTCGTTGGCGTCTCGCAGTGATTTTAACGATATATGTACCGTTCCGTCGAGGGTCAAGGTATCGCCGCCGGTTTCGCCCCTGATGGAGAGTTGGCCGCCAGCGGTTTCCAGGCGCGCTTTGATAGTGGAGGTATTCTCGGCACGACAGGTCAGAACGTAACGGCTTTGGCTTTCACCGAACAGAAGCTCGAGGTCCTCGGCTTGTTCGCGATCGAGTTTTAGATCGATACCGATATCGCCGGCGATCGCCATTTCAGCCACAGCAACCAACACGCCGCCATCGGCGACGTCATGGCAGTCGATGACCAAGCCATCGCGGATCAGTTCGCGGATCGTATCGCCGATGGCGCGCTCCAGCGCCAAATCCACCACCGGCGGCGGGCCGGAGCGCGCGCCATTGACATGATTTTGCAGCAACGACTGGCCAAGATGACCGCTTGGCCCGCCGACGACCAATAGGGCGAGGCCTTCGGTGCTGATGGCGCTGCTCACGACCGTGCTCAAATCGTCGATCAGCCCGACACCGCCGATCGCCGGCGTCGGCAGGATCGCACGGCCGTTGGTTTCGTTGTACAGTGACACATTACCGGAAACGACGGGGAAGTCGAGGGCGGTACAGGCCTCTCTCATGCCTTCGATACAGCCGACGAACTGACCCATCACGTCCGGCTTCTCCGGATTGCCGAAGTTCAGGCAATTGGTGATCGCCAATGGTTGCGCGCCGACGGCCGTCAGGTTGCGCCAGGCCTCGGCGACCGCTTGGGCGCCGCCGGCTTTGGGGTCGGCATAGCAATAGCGCGGCGTACAGTCCGTGCTGATAGCTAAACCGCGGTCGCTGCCGTGAATACGGACGATGGCCGCGTCCCCGCCGGGCTTGGCCACGGTATCGGCCATGACGGTGTAGTCGTACTGTTCCCAGATCCAGCGCTTGGATGCGAGATGCGGCGAGGCCATCAGCTCCTGCAGAAGCGTCAATGGCGGTTTGTCGCATGCAATCGGTTCGGCGGGAGCGGCGATCTCAGTCGGCTGCCAAGGGCGGTCAAGTTCCGGCGACTCGTCGACCAGCGGGCGAACGGGAATGTCGAAAACCGGCTTGCCGTCCATGTAGCCCTTGAAGCGCAGATCGTCGGTGATGTGGCCAACCACGGCGAAATCGAGCTCCCATTTCTCGAAGATCGCGCGCGCGGTTTCTTCGGCGCCGGGGTTCAAAACCATAAGCATGCGTTCCTGACTTTCGGACAGCATGATCTCATAAGCGCTCATGTTCGCTTCGCGTTGCGGCACGTGGTCCAGGTTCAGCTCAATGCCGACGCCGCCTTTGTCCGCCATCTCAACCGAGGAGCAGGTCAGACCAGCCGCGCCCATGTCTTGGATCGCGACGATGGCGTCGGTCGCCATCAGTTCGAGGCAGGCTTCGATCAACAGCTTCTCGGTGAAGGGATCGCCGACTTGGACGGTCGGCCGCTTCTCATCGGAATCGTTGTCGAACTCGGCCGAGGCCATGGTGGCGCCGTGGATGCCGTCGCGGCCGGTTTTTGAGCCCACATAGACCACGGGATTGCCGACGCCGGCGGCCGCGGAATAGAAAATCTTGTCTTGCTCCGCGATACCGACGGTCATGGCATTGACCAGAATGTTGCCGTTGTAGGCTGCGTCGAAATTCGTTTCGCCACCCACTGTCGGTACGCCGACGCAATTGCCGTAGCCGCCGATGCCGGCAACGACACCGTCGATCAAGTGCCGGGTTTTCGGGTGGTCCGGATCGCCGAACCGAAGGGCATTCATATTGGCAACCGGACGCGCGCCCATGGTGAAGACGTCGCGCAAAATGCCGCCGACGCCGGTGGCCGCACCCTGATAGGGCTCGATGAAGGACGGGTGATTGTGGCTTTCCATCTTGAAGATTGCCGCTTTGCCGTCACCGATATCGATAATCCCGGCATTTTCACCCGGGCCGCAAATCACCCAGGGCGCTTCGGTAGGCAATGTCTTCAGCCAGATCTTGGAGGACTTGTAGGAGCAATGCTCGCTCCACATCACCGAAAAAATGCCGAGTTCCGTCAAATTCGGTTCCCGACCCAACGATTGGACGATGATGGAGTACTCTTCTTCGGAGAGGCCATGATCCGTGATCGTTTCGGCCGCCAGTTTGGGCGTGTTCTTCATCGCAATCGTCATGCCAATGCGTCCACCAAACCTTTAAACAACGCGCGGCCGTCTTCTCCGCCATGCAGGGCGTCGCTGGCACGCTCCGGATGGGGCATCATGCCGAGCACGGTTTTGGATGCGTTGAAGACGCCGGCGATATCCCGCGCCGACCCGTTCGGATTGGCCGGACCATGGGTATCGCCCGAGATATACCTGAATGCGACCTGATCGTTCGCCTCCAATTCGTCGAGTATGTCGTCGTCGGCGAAATACTGGCCATCATGATGCGCGACCGGTACACGGAGAATATCGCCGTCGCCGTATCCGGCGGTGAAGACCGTTTGGCTATTTTCGACTTTCAAATGGACGTCGCGGCAGACATATTTCAGTCCCGCATTGGATATTAGGGCACCCGGCAACAGGGCGCTCTCGACCAAAATTTGAAATCCGTTGCAGATACCCAATACGGGGACGCCTTTGTTGGCTCTAGCGACAACGTCACTCATGATCGGCGAATTGGCGGCCATGGCGCCGCTACGCAGATAGTCGCCGTACGAAAAGCCGCCCGGCAATACGATAAGGTCCACGTCGGGCAAGGAGGTATCGCCGTGCCAGACCATATGGACCGGCTGATTGGTCGCTTGTTCCAGCGCCACTTTGACGTCCCGGTCGCAATTGGATCCGGGAAAAACAACAACCGCCGATTTCACCCTAACGCTCCCGACCCGGTAGTTCTGACTGATCCGCTCATTCGACCATTTCGATGGTGTAGTTTTCGATGACGGTGTTGGCGAGCAACTGCCTGCACATGGCATCCACGGCCGCCTCGGCCTTGTCGCGATCCTGCTCTGTCAGGTCGAGTTCGATCATTTTGCCTTGGCGCACGTCCTGTACGCCATCGAATCCAAGATGGTCGAGCGATTTGGAAATCGCCTTTCCCTGGGGGTCTAAGACACCGTTTTTCAGGTAGATATGTACTCGAGCTTTCACGCGAAACTATCCTCTACGAATTACTGGATCGCCACCGGGCCTTTCATGTCGTTGGGTCCGGCGTCAGGTAGGATGCCCAACCGGCGGGCGACTTCTTGATAGGCTTCGGCCACGCCGCCCAAATCGCGCCGAAAACGATCTTTGTCCAGTTTCTCATTGCTGGCCATATCCCAAAGGCGGCAACTGTCCGGGCTGATTTCGTCTGCCAGGACGATACGCATTTCGTCGCCATTGTAGAGACGGCCGAATTCCAATTTGAAGTCGATAAGGCGAATGCCGACACCCGAGAACAGACCGAAAAGCATATCGTTGATCCTGAGTGACATGGCCATGATCTCATCGATCTCCGGCGGACTGGCCCAGCCGAAACAGGTGATATGTTCTTCGGTGACCATCGGGTCGCCCAGTTCGTCCGACTTGTAACAGAATTCGACAATCGACCTGGGCAACGGCGTGCCTTCCTTCAGGCCGAGCCGGTTGGCCAAAGTGCCGGCGGCGACGTTTCGAACGATAACTTCGACGGGAATAATCTCCACTTCCCGTATCAGTTGTTCGCGCATGTTGAGGCGCCGCACGAAATGCGTCGGAATGCCAAGCTCGCTCAGTCGCGTCATGATATGTTCGCTGATCCGGTTGTTCAGCACGCCTTTACCGGTGATGACGCCCTTCTTCTCGTTGTTGAAGGCGGTGGCGTCGTCCTTGAAATACTGGACAAGCGTGCCGGGCTCGGGCCCCTCGAAAAGGACTTTGGCCTTACCCTCGTAGACCTTCCTACGACGTGACATCGGATTTCGCTTTGCTTGAAACGCGTCCACCGTCGCGAGCGGGGGGATGCGGTATCGGATGAATTTCGGTCGCCATATCAGCGCCCGGAACATAACCGAATTGAGGTCGCGATACAATCGCCGCTTGGACTGGATTTCTGGCCCTATCCGGCTTAGATATGAAAGGGATAATATAGCCCGATACCGCCACATGAAGTCAGGAGTTGAAGCTGATGAGCACCTTTGACAAACAGCAAAAAGCCCACGAGGCCAAATACGCCCACGACAAGGAGACCGAGTTCAAGATCATGGCGCGGCGCAACAAACTCCTGGGTTTATGGGCGGCGGAGCACTTCGGGCTTAGCGGAGACGCGGCCGAAGCATATGCGAAGGAAGTGATTGCCTCCGATTTCGATCGCCCCGGCGACGAGGATGTGTTCGAAAAAGTCGATGCCGATTTCAAGGAACGCGGCGTCGAGATGTCAGAGCATCGCATTCGGCGCGAGATGGAAGAGTTGCTTGAAACCGCTCGTGACCAAATCCTGGCGGAATAGAAAGCGCCGAATCGCTTAGCGAAACTCATAGCGTCCATTGCGGACGCGGATGTTCGGCACTCTTCTGGTTTGCTCGAAAAGCGCATACCCTTCCCGCAGGTTATCCCAAAAACTTGCCCATCGATGTCCGTCGAATCTAGGGGCGTAGGGAGCATCGAAGCGGAACGGAAATATGTGTACCTGAAACGCCGATTGACCATTGGCGAGGGCCGCCTCGGCAAGTTGGTATATTTGGTCGATGCCCGGATCGGTCATGGCATAACAGCCGATCGATACGCAATTACCATGGACCATGAGAAATGAACCGGTGCGACCGTGGGATCGGTCGTAGGCGTTCGGGTATCCTAAATTGAAGGCGCGATGGAAGCGGCTGCCAGGGTGTAGTTGTTTCGGGCCGATACGGTAGAAGCCTTCCGGACTTTGCCGGTCGCCTTCCCTCAGTTTCGGGCCGAGATCGCCGGAATAGGCGCAGATCGGATACATCTTAAAGAGCGCGAAACGTCCGCTTTTTTTCAGCCAGACCTCCAGCACTCTCTCCGTTTTGAAAACTCTTATGAAAAGTGACGCACCCGACGCGAAGCCGCCTTGGTTCAATTCCTCTTGCAGTCCGTCGGCCACAAGAGATTGACTTCTGATGCCCGCAAAAACAAAGCAAATTATTAGAGCAAATAGACGCATCCGTATCCCCATGTTAGTGTGAAAGACTATCTGCCGCCTATGTCGGGCGGTTGACGGAATGGTGGCGATATTGGGGCACCAAGTTATTGTCTAAAATGGATATTCGTCCGACTATGTTTTTCGTAGGTTGAGATGATCGACGACTTCGATTTGATGAATGTACCGGCGGACTTTGTCGCCGATCCGTATCGTTATCTGGCGGAGCTTAGAGAGCGACGGCCAGTGCATCATCTACCCGACGGCAGCGTAATGTTGACCCGCTATGCCGACTTGGCGGCGGTCTATCGAAACCCCAAGGTCTGGAGTTCCGACAAGAAGATCGAATTCAAACCCAAATTTGGCGATAGCCCGCTTTACGAGCACCATACGACTAGCGTTGTGTTCACCGACCCGCCGGATCATACTCGTATCCGCGGCCTATTCCAGGCCGCCTTCACCCGCAAATCCCTCGCTGCCATGAAACCCCGTATCGAATTCATGGTTGACGGCTATCTCGACGCGTTCGAAGACAAAGGCGAGATGGATGTGGTGGAGGATTTCTCCTTCAAGCTGCCGATCGAAGTGATCTGCATCATGCTGGGCGTGCCGCAGCGGGATTGGGCTCTGATCCGGGACTGGGCCGTCGCCATCCTGACGGCCCTGGAACCGACGCTTACACCGGCACAGCTCGACAAAGGCAATCAGTCGGTGGTCGATTTCAAAGCCTATTTACGCGATCTCGTGGAAGATCGGCGGCAGAGGCCCGGCGACGGTGCCGACGGCGAGGTGCTGACGGCCCTGATCGATGCGGAGGAGGACGGTGAGAAGCTGACGGAGCTCGAGCTGCTGCACCAATGTATTTTCATGCTCAATGCCGGGCATGAGACCTCGACGAACATGATTTCTCATGGCGTGCATGAGATACTTCGTCATCAAGAGGAATTGCAGCGCCTTCGCGACGATCGGGGTTTGATCGATAGTTGCGTCGAAGAAGTCTTGCGCTTTCATCCGCCGATCCAGATCAACAACCGTCGGGCGCTTGTCGATTGCGACGTGGGCGGGATGTCGTTGGCAGCTGGGACCACCGCGCATCTGATGATTGCCGGGGGTAATCGCGATCCGGCTCAATTTCCCGACCCGGACAGGTTCGACATCGGCCGCCGTCCAAATCGGCACCTGTCCTTCGGCCTCGGCATCCATATCTGTGCCGGTAATTCGCTTGCCCGGATCGAAGCCGCGATCGCGTTTCAAAAACTGTTCGACCGGTTTCCTGGTCTCCACCTGACCGGCCCGGCTGAAATCGCGGACCGCATCCGCTTCCGAGAAGTCACGAAATTGCCGGTAGCGATTTGATGTCGAGAACGCCGTCGGGCCGCATTTGCCAATCGGGCCGATTGCCGGCAATGCCCAACAGCTGGCGGTGATTGTAAAGAAAGAGCCAAGGCGGATCGTCTTGCAGCAAGCGGTAGCAATGGCGGAATAGCGCGGCACGGGATTCCTCGGTCACGGTGCTAGCGGCGCGATCGATGAGAGCTTCGACGTCGGCATTGGTGTAGCCTTGCCACCAGGAACCAGCCCAACGGGAATCGATCTTTTCGCGCAAGACGCGGTAGGTGCTGAGGGGACTCGAATCGAAGACGCAGAGATCGCCGATCTGCTTCTTACGTACGCGATGGGCGTAATCCAATCGATCTTCATGGTAAGTGACGTTGATCGACACGCCGGCGTCAGAGAGTTGACGGACCAGTTCTTGGCTCAACATTTCGGCTTCGTCCGGCAGGCTGGTCGGGCTGTCCATCTCCAACGTCAAGCCGGCGAGAACGTCCGTTGCCGCGGACGGTATCTCGGCGGATGGGTCGAAGCCGAAATGCGCGGGGCTCAAAAACCCGACCAGTGGCTGGCCCGCTCCGTCAAGCACATGATCGACCAGGCGCTCGCGGTCGATCGCCTGGTTGAGGGCGCGTCGAACCGCGGGTTCTTGCAGGGCCGGCCGGGCGCAATTCAGCAGATAGATGTATGTCGTTGGCGACATATAGGGGAATGCCGTCCAGCCCTTTGTTGCAACGGCGCTCGCCGGCAGATCGTTGGCGATTTGCACTGCACCGCTCTCGAGTGCGGCGAGACGCTCCTCCGGTGTATCGTAGCAGCGCCAGTGCACGAATTCATGAATGAGCGGGTCGTCGAAATAACTTTCATTCGCCCGTGCGCGAATGTCTATGCCGTCTTCGACATGCTCCAGGAGATAGGCCCCGCTACCGATGGGTCGCCCGCCGTCCTCGCTGCCTGGCGCAATAATGTAGCCATAGACGAGGATATCGAGGAGATCAGCCATCGGTGCGGCCAGTTCGATGTCGATTTGGGTCGAGCTCACCGAAGTAAACACAGCGCCGTTCAAATATTGTGCATAGACACCGGGCGCGCCCAGGGTGACACCCATATCCGGGCGGGACATCCGTTCCAGATTGTAGCAGACCGCGGCCGCGTCCAGAGGCTCGCCATTGTGAAAGCGCAGGTCCGCATGTAAGTCGAACCGCCAATGACGGGCGTCGTCGCTTACGGACCAGCGGGCCGCCAAACCGGGGAGAAATCGGTTGTCGGGACCGCGGCGAACCAAGGTGTCGAAGACGGCTTCAAGAATGCAATGCACGTCGTTCAAATCGGTACAATTATGTGGGTCGTCGAGACCGACCCGGCGTTGGGCGATGGTGAGCATGGGAATCCTTTGAATGAACTGCGACCCTTTCTATAATGATGACGTCGAATTAAGCAAAACAAAGGGGATATGGGAGATGACAATAAACTGGAATTACGTCCACAATCGCGCCGCCGAGGCGGAGTGGAAGCCGGGCCTGCGCAAGATTTTCGACTATCGCGATCTAGGTATCAAGGACGGCACGCATGGCGATTTCATCGCGCATGTCATCCGCGCCAACGGCAAAAAAGCGGAAGACGATGTCCAGTCCTGGCATTTACATGAGTGTACTTTCCAATTCGTCTTTGTGCTCAAGGGTTGGGCCGAGTTCGAGTATGACGGCCAGGGCGTGCGGCGTATTGAAGCCGGCGATTGCATTCTTCAGACACCGATGTTGAAACATCGGGAGATTGCCTGTTCGGAGGATTTCGAGGTGCTTGAAATCGTGTCGCCGGCGGACTTCGGGACCAAGGTTGTCGATCCGCCGGAGCAAGCGGACGCGGCGGACTAATGACAGAACTGCCGCTCGAACTCGATCATGTCGGCGTCGCCGTTCACGATCTCGACGAGGTCCAGCGGGTCTACAGTCGGCTCGGATTCACGCTGACGCCCCGTTCGATCCATGCCGGCAGTTATGAGCCTGGCGGGCCGGTAAAGCCACTGGGTTCCGGTAACAACTGCGCTATGTTTCAGAGTGGGTATCTCGAGTTGCTCGGTGTCACGGATGCCGGCTTGCCCAATCATGCCACGCCGTTTCTAGAGAAGTATCAGGGCGTGCATATCGTTGCCTTCGGCCTCAAGGACGCGCCGGCGGCGCGTGAAGTCCTGGCCGACCGTAATCCAGGCGTGCAGCAGATTTCGATGTTGGAACGGGACGCCAGTTTCGGGCCGGAAGGGGCCGAAACCCGGCGCGCCCGCTTTGCCAACATCTATCTCGACGACGGCGTTATACCGGAAGCCTATTTGATCTTCATCGAGCATTTGACTAGGGACGTGCTCTGGCAGCCGCACCTATTGGATCATCCGAACGGCGCCGTTGCCATGCAGGAAGTCGTGTTTTGCGCCGACGACCCTGTAGCTGCTGCCGGACGGCTCTCCCGTCTTCTCGGCACCTCGGCGAGAGGGAAGGCGCCGGAAACCTTGGCAATCGACCTGCCGCGCGGACGGGTCTATGTGATGTCACCAGCAGCGCTGGGCGAATGGGCGCCGGGCGCATCGCCTCCCTACTTACCTTGCGTTGCGGGATTCGGTGTCACCGTCAGCGACTTGTCGCAAACGCGTTCTTATTTGGATAAGCAAGATATTGCTTTTCGGACACTTCCATACCCGGCCATACAATTGGATCCGGAAGTGACAATGGGACCGATCATTTCATTCATTCAAGCTTAGTTTTTATGTGGCAAGCTTAAGATTTTTATGTGGATTGCGGCTGATTTCGATGACAAATGATTACCGAGTTTCGACCGATCGGGAGGAAATGGATTTGGATTTCATTTCCGACTATCTAAAAAACGCCTACTGGTCTCCTAACCGGTCGCGCGAGGTCATCGCGAAATCGATCCAGAATTCAGATTGCTTTGGCATTTTCTTTCGAGATCGTCAGGTGGCGTTTGCCCGGGTCGTCAGCGACCGCGCAACGTTCGGATATATCTGCGACGTCTTTGTCATCGATGCGCATCAAGGGAAGGGCCTATCGAAATGGCTGATGCGTGAAATTATGGGCGACCCGGCATATGACACGTTAAAACGCTGGACATTGCGTACGCGAGACGCGCACGGACTTTATAGCCAATTCGGTTTTCGCCCAACAAGCAGCCCAGAAAGGGAAATGGAATATCGCCCAGGTTGGTGACGAGTTTCCGCATTGGACACGATGCGAAGCGATTTTCGCATGTATGAGACGGTCGGTTAATTTTTTGCGGTGAAAACAAGAACGTTGTTACATTACTGGGGTCGGGTTGTTGACGTTAGTTCCGGGGATTGAAGATATGCGGTGTTTTAGACTCTTGATCTTCTTGATTGCGGCATTTGTGTCGACTATCGCAACATCCCCGATGTCAGCTGCCGGTGCGAAGGGCGAAGCGGAAATAAAGCCGACGAAGTCTGGCGATCCTAACGAACTGACGATGACCGTGGCAAAATTCAGGAGCGACGGTAAATCGCTGGGCATGACGCTGACCGCAAGCGGCGACGTGGTCGGTTATTTGAAATCCAATATGGCGGATCGGGTCGTCACGTTGGCGATCGACACCGACAACGACGCCGCCACCGGCGGCAAACCGTTCGGCGCCAAGCAAGGCGGTTTCGAGGTAAAAGCGGACGTTTTTATCTGCAAGGAATTTGACGGCGGTTCGGTTTGCGCCGGCGATGTGCCGGGTAAGAATATTTCCGGCCATCGTAGCGAAATCGAACCGCAACTCTGGTTCGCGGCGAGAAAACGATACAAGTCGGTCCATCCCTTGTCCTGGAAAGGTGGCCGTGGTCGCATCGACGGCGCGAAAATCGACGTCGCGCTCAGTTACGCGGATATCGGCGTTAAGCCAGGCGATACCGTGCGGATCAAATTATTGACCGGGTTTAAGGGCGGACGTTTCGACGACCTGACCCTGATCTTGAACTAAGAGGCCTTGAGGGCATCTTCAACGAAATCCAGCCGGTCCTTGCCCCAGAACATCTCATCCCCGACGAAGAACATCGGCGCGCCAAACGCGCCGCGCGCGATGCCGTTGTCGGTAACTTGCGCCAATTGACCGCGGATATCGTCGCGGTCCGCCGCCGCCAGAAAACCGCCGCCATGTTCGTCGAGGCCTGTGACAATTTCCGCCAGCACATCGGGCGACGCAATGTCGGCGTCATCGATCCAATAAGCCTGCATGACCGCTTGGATGTAGGCGGTTTCCTTGTTCGCCCGACGCATGACCAAGCTGCCGCGAAGGGCCAGGGACGTCTTGATCGGGAAGCGGCTGGGCTTATTGAACGGTAGCCCGGTCTTTTCCGACCAACGCAAATGATCCTGCCAGAGATAGGATAGTTTTTCGTCGCCGTGATCCCGCATGACGTCGTGACCGCGGCGGCGAAACACGGTGCCGAGGTGATAAGGATGCCAGCGTAACTCGGCGCCGATCCGCCGACACATCTCCGGCGCCAGAAAGGCCGCGAAATACGCATTGGTCGACGAAAAGTCGTAAAAGAGTTCGAGTGGCTTCATGAATTCACTGTTTTTCGGACCGCCGCCATTCCGGCACACATATTGTTGGCTCGGAATGACGGCAACAATTGTCGAACCTAGTAACCGATATGCGCCCCACCGTCGATGGAGAGGTGTTGGCCGGTAATGTAGCTGGCGGCGTCGGAGAGCAGAAAGCACACGCCCTTCACGACCTCTTCCGGGGTCGAGAAACGTTGCAGCACGATCGGCGCCATGGCGCCGTCGCGGAACTTCGGTCCGCGAATGGTCTCAGTCATTTCGGTTTCGACCACGCCGAAGCAAACGCTGTTCGTGCGGATGCCATAGCGGCCCCATTCCTTCGCGGCACTCATGGTGATACCGAGCACACCGGCCTTGGCGGCGCCATAGTTGATCTGACCGATCGTGCCGCGGCGTCCGGCGATGGACGAGACGTTGACGATCGCGCCGGGGCTGTCGTCACCGTCCTTGGCGCGTTCGATCATGTGGCGACCGACCGCTTGCAGACAAAGATACACGCCGGTCAAATTGACATCGATGACCTGCTGCCAAACCTCGAACGACATTTTATGGATCATCGCCGCGCGGACAATACCGGCATTGTTCATGAGGCCGTGGATGGCGCCGTGCTTGGCTACCGCGCCATTGATGAAGTCTTGGACAAATCCGGGGTCGGCGACATTACCGGCCGTTGCGTCGGCCGCGTCGCCCAGAGAATCGGCGACAGCCTGCAGTTTATCTTCTTGAATGTCGGTCAGGATCGCTTTGCCGCCTAGATCGACGACCAAGCGGGCCGTCGCTTCGCCAATGCCTTGGCCTGCGCCCGTAATGACGATATTGCGCCCTTCCAGGCTCATGGGATTGATCATTTTTTACTCGCTTTCCTTTCGCTGTCGAACAGCATTAATGGCTGAAATCTGAGATCGGTCGGCTTTATTAGCGAGTTGGACGGCCTGTCACAACCGCAACGTTCGAGAATTCTGAAATTTTAGGCTTGGATAATATTAGGTCCGCGATAGGATGACCGCGGTTAGACCGTCTGTATTTAGTTTCACCTGCGACAAATTGTACAATTGCCCACAGGTGGGGGTTGTAGAGTAAACGTCGTTAGCATACGAGCGAATTTGATTTTGGAGCGACTAAGGTCGCTTGGGGCCGTATTGGAGGATCAGCAAGATGACGGATGTCGGGGCACCAAAAGGCGGTGGGACGATCGATTGGGTGGTTGGTGGTCTATTTGGTATCGGTGCTCTACTTTGCGCCTTCGTGGCGTCGAAAGCCGTCGATGGTGTCATGGCGTTTCACGCCGGCTTGCTGGCGCTGTTTTTCCTTGTCGGTATTTTCCTGTTGATACGCGGCTGGGATGACGATGACGGGAAGTACAACGACAAGATCGTCAAATTCGCGCTCGTCGCATCGGTATTCTGGGGTGTGGTCGGTCTTTTAGTCGGCGTTGTTATCGCCGGACAGCTGGCGTATCCGGCGCTGAATTTCGATCTGCCCTTTACAAGTTTCGGCCGGCTACGGCCCTTGCATACCTCGGCGGTGATTTTTGCCTTCGGCGGCAATGTCCTGTTGACCACGAGTTTCTACGTCGTGCAACGCACTTGCGGTGCCCGGATTGCGGGTCGGATCGCGCCCTGGTTCGTATTCTGGGGCTACAACATGTTCATTGTCCTTGCCGCCACCGGCTACTTGCTAGGCGTCACGCAGGGTAAGGAATATGCGGAGCCGGAATGGTATGTCGACCTTTGGCTGACCATCGTTTGGGTGGTTTATCTGCTGGTTTACCTGGCGACCCTGTGGAAGCGGGAAGAGCCGCATATCTACGTCGCCAATTGGTTCTATCTGGCCTTCATCGTGACGGTCGCCGTTCTGCATCTGGGCAACAACGCGACCATACCGGTTTCAATCTTCGGCACCAAGAGCTATATCCTCTGGGCCGGCGTCCAGGACGCAATGATCCAATGGTGGTATGGCCACAACGCGGTCGGCTTCTTCCTGACCGCCGGCTTTCTTGGAATCATGTATTACTTCGTGCCGAAGCGGGTGGAGCGGCCGGTTTACAGCTACCGGCTATCGATCATCCACTTCTGGGCCCTGGTCTTTATGTATATCTGGGCCGGCCCGCACCATCTTCACTACACCGCACTGCCGGATTGGGCGCAGACCCTGGGCATGACTTTTTCAATCATGCTGTGGATGCCCAGTTGGGGTGGCATGATCAACGGCCTGATGACTTTGTCCGGCGCCTGGGACAAGCTGCGCACCGATCCGGTGTTGCGCATCATGGTCGCCTCCATCGCCTTCTATGGCATGAGTACCTTCGAAGGTCCGATGATGTCGATCAAGGCAGTGAATTCGCTGAGCCACTATACCGACTGGACCATCGGCCACGTCCATTCGGGCGCGCTTGGTTGGGTCGGCATGGTCAGCTTCGGTGCGATCTATTTCCTGGCACCGAAACTGTGGGGCCGTAAGGAGCTTTACAGCCTACGCTTGGTCAATTGGCACTTCTGGCTCGCCACCATCGGTATTGTCATCTACGCCTCGGCCATGTGGGTCAGCGGCATCATGGAAGGATTGATGTGGCGCGCCTATGACGAGCTCGGCTTTCTGCAATACAGCTTTGCCGAATCCGTTGAAGCGAAGCATCCGTTGAACGTGCTTCGGGTCCTGGGCGGTGCCGTCTATCTGCTGGGTGCACTGTTGATGGCCTACAACGTCTGGTGCACGGCCCGCGGTAAGGAAGCGGCGACGCCGGCTCCCGCCGTGCAGACGCAGCAAGCTTAAGGGGAGGGTGTCCGATATGAGCAGCATGTTCGATCGCCATAAGGTCTTTGAGAAGAACTCGATTCTGTTGGTCATCGGTATTGTGATTGTCGTGGCCATTGGCGGCATCGTCGAGATCATCCCGCTCTTCTACCTCGAGACGACGATCGAGAAGGTCAGCGGCGTACGGCCTTACACGCCCTTGGAACTGGCGGGCCGGAACATCTATGTCCGTGAAGGGTGCTACAACTGTCACAGTCAAATGGTACGACCGTTCCGCGACGAGGTGGAGCGCTACGGCCCTTATTCGCTGGCGGCGGAGAGTATGTACGACCGGCCGTTCCAGTGGGGCTCAAAGAGGACGGGGCCGGACCTGGCCCGGGTCGGTGGCCGTTACTCGGACGAATGGCATGTCACCCATATGATCGATCCGCGTTCCTTGGTGCCGGAATCGATCATGCCCGGCTATCCATGGCTCGCCGCCAACGACCTGCGGGCGCCGGAGATCGCCAGTCAACTGTCGGTGCAGTCGATTTACGGCGTGCCCTATAGCGAGGAAATGATCGCCAAGGCCAAGCAGGATCTGCTGGCGCAAGCCAGCGACCCGGACAGCGATGAAGCGGAGCAGTTGCAAGCCCGCTATCCCGGCGCGTTGGTGCGCGATTTCGACGGCAACCCCAACCGCCTGACTGAGATGGACGCCATGGTGGCTTATTTGCAAGTGCTCGGCACCATGGTCGACTTCTCGAGCTTCAAGGCCGAAGGCGACATTTTGAGGTAGGAGGCAGCCATGGATTACGAAACAATTCGCGCCAGCGTCGGCACTTGGGGGTTGGTCTATTTCGTTCTGCTGTTCCTCGGCGTGGTGTTCTTCACCTTCCGACCGGGTTCGAAGAAAAAATATGACGAGGCGGCGGAATTGCCGCTGAAACGCGATTGAGGCCCTGTTATGGCGACAAATATCGAAACTGACGAAATCAGCGGTACCGAAACCACCGGACATGTCTGGGACGGCATCAAGGAATTGAACACGCCGCTGCCGCGTTGGTGGTTGTGGATTTTTTACGCCACCATCGTCTGGTCGATCGGATACTGGATTGCCTATCCGACATTTCCGCTGATCTCGAGCTACACGAAGGGCGTGCTCGGTTATTCCTCGCGCGGCGAGTTGGCCGAGGAAATGACGGCGGCGCGGGCGGCACAGGCAGAAAGACTTGAGAAAATCGCGGCCATGTCGCTGGAGGACATCCGCGAAGATGCCAACTTGATGGCATTCGCCGTGGCTGGCGGCCGATCGGCGTTCGCGGTGAATTGCTCGCAATGTCACGGCTCCGGTGCCGCGGGCGCGCCGGGCTACCCAAATCTCAATGACGATCATTGGCTTTGGGGTGGCAGCATGGCCGACATCTACGCGACGATCGCCTATGGCATCCGCGACGAGGGCAATGAGGAAACGCGGTTATCCGAGATGCCGAAATTCCTCACCGACGAGGTGTTGGACCGGGAGCAGATCGCGCAAGTCACCGAGTTCGTGCTATCGCTCTCGAATTCCGATCATGATGCCGCTTTGGCCGGCAAGGGCGCACCGCTGTATGAAGAGAATTGCGCGGCTTGTCACGGCGCCAATGGCGAGGGCGATCGGGAGCAGGGTGCGCCGCGATTAAGCGATCAAATCTGGCTTTACGGCGGCGACCGGGAGACAGTTACGCAGACGATTTCCAATTCTCGATACGGCGTTATGCCGGCCTGGGCCGGCCGTTTGGACGATGCGACGCTCAAACAACTGACGCTCTATGTACATTCGCTTGGCGGCGGGGAGTAGGGCGACCGCCAAGCGCTGAAACCGCAGGGGAAAACAGATGTCGGAGGCCAAGTCCGACGAGTTCTTCGTTGATGTGAAGCCGGTCAACAGCCGGGAATCCCGCTCGGCCGATGACCAGCCGATGTACAAGAAGCGGGTCAAGATCCATCCCAAGCGGGTCCACGGCACCTTCCGGCAGTTCAAATGGTACATCATGATCGCCACTCTGGCGGTCTACTATATCGCCCCTTGGCTGCGCTGGGACCGCGGGCCTGACGCGCCAAGTCAGGCCATCCTGATTGATTTCCCGGGCCGGCGGTTTTTCTTCTTCTTCATCGAGATTTGGCCACACGAGCTTTACTATGTGGCCGGTCTTCTAATTATGGCCGGCATCGGGCTGTTCCTGACCGCATCCGTTGTCGGTCGCGCTTGGTGCGGTTATGCCTGCCCGCAGACCGTATGGGTCGACCTTTTCTTGGCGGTCGAGCGCTGGGTCGAAGGCGACCGCAACAAACGCATTCGCCTCGATCGCGCGCCGTGGAGTTTCGACAAGATCCGTAAGCGGGTGACGAAGCATCTGATTTGGCTGGTCATCGCGGTATTGACGGGGGGCGCCTGGGTCTTCTATTTCGCTGACGCGCCGACCCTGCTGGTTAATCTGGTCACCTTGCAAGCCCCGCCGGTGGCCTATTTAACCATCGCCATTCTAGCCTTCACCACATACACCTTGGGCGGCTTCATGCGGGAGCAGGTATGCACCTATATGTGCCCCTGGCCGCGCATCCAGGGCGCCATGGTGGATGAGGATACGCTCATCATCAACTACCGGGACTGGCGAGGGGAACCGCGCGGTTCGTTGCGAACGAAACGGAATCCGGCGGAGGAGCCTTTAGGCGACTGCGTCGCTTGCAATCAATGTGTCGTCGTCTGTCCCATGGGGATCGATATCCGCGACGGTCAACAACTCGAGTGCATCACCTGCGGCCTTTGCATCGATGCTTGTAACACGGTGATGGAGCGCATTGGCCGGCCCGGCAATCTGATCGCCTACGATACCCACCGACGTAACCAATTGCGGGCGGAAGGCGAGACCGTTCAGGAAACCCATTGGATCCGGCCCCGGACGGTGATCTATTTCGCCCTATGGTGTCTGATCGGTGTTGGCATGTTGTTTGCCCTGGCGACGCGCTCGACCTTCGAAGCCAATGTTCTGCACGACCGCAATCCGCTGTTCGTCCAATTGACGGATGGCGGTATCCGCAATGGCTACACGCTCAAGGTGCGCAATATGCTGCCGCGGGAACGCAATATGATCTTGAGCGCCAGCGCTTTGAAGAATGCGAAGCTGTTCCTGCCCGGTCAGCAACATCCCGATATCTTCGTTCCCGTCTCGATCGCGCCGGATTCGGTGTTGAGCCTGCGTCTGTTCGTGGTTTCCGACGACCAGGACATGCGACGCGCGTCCACACCCTTCAGTTTCCGGCTGCTGGATGAAAACGATGGTAAGATCTACGAGCTTGAGGCGGTTTTCCGGGGGCCTGGAAAATGAGCGATTTTCCGCAACAACATGACGCTGGGCGAAAAATCACCGGCCGCCACGTGCTGTACATACTGCTCGGTTTCTTCGGCGTTATCTTTGCCGCGAATGGCGCCTTGGCCTGGCTTGCCTTCGATAGTTGGACCGGGCTGGTTGTCGACAAACCGTATGAACGCGGACTTAAGTATGACCAAGTTCTGCAGGACGCTGCTGCGCAGAAAGCGCTCGGGTGGTCGGTCGATGGAAAGTTCGAGGCTTTGGGACAAAACCGCGGCCGCATCTATGTCGTCGTTCGGGACAAATCGGGCCGGCCAATCTCCGGGCTCAACGTAACGGGCATCTTACATCGTCCGACCCTGGCGGGGTTTGACAAAGAAATCGCGCTATCGGCGAAGGATGAGGGCTACGGCGTTGAATTTGTGGCCGCCAAAGCTGGCCAATGGGATTTAAAGTTGGAGGCGGTGAATGCCGCCGGCGAGCGTCACCGCTATGAGCAGCGGCTATGGTTGAAGTAGCCCATATCCAGGATTTCGATCCCGGCGACTATGTGCGCAAGGCGTCGGCCAATTCGGCCACATTGCATTTGATCGTCGAGAATATGCAATGCCCGGCCTGCATGAAGACGATTGAGGACAGCTTGCATGCGTTGCCGGGTGTGGAAGCCGCGCGGGTCAACCTGTCGACCAAGCGGCTGACTGTCACCTGGGATGACCGGCGGATCACGGGCCCGGAAATCGTCGCCACCCTGGCAGCCAAGGACTATCGGGTAACGCCATTCGATCCGGAACTGCTCCGCATCGGCGGCGCGGCGGCGGACAAGCGATTGCTTTGGGCGTTGGCGGTTGCCGGTTTCGCGGCCGTCAATGTGATGATTTTGTCCGTCGCCGTCTGGTCGGGGCTTGGCGGCGATATGGGACCGGCGACCCGTGGCCTGCTCCATTGGATCTCCGCTCTTATCGCGCTACCGGTGGTCGCCTTTTCGGGGCAGCCGTTTTTCCAATCCGCGGCGGGGGCTTTAAGAAACGCGCGACTGAATATGGATGTGCCGATCTCGCTGGCCGTATTGTTGGCGGCGGGGATGAGCTTGGCGGAGACGATCCGGGGGGCGGAGCAGGTCTATTTCGACGCCTGCGTGATGTTGCTGTTCTTCTTATTGATCGGCCGCTACTTGGATCGACGCGCCCGCGGCCGGGCCAGCGACGCGGCGCAGAATCTTTTGAGCTTGGGCGCCACGGCCGCGACGGTCATAACCGAAGACGGGCGGCGCAAGGCGGTACCTGTGCGCGAGCTTAGGGAAGGTGTTCGGGTCGCGGTAGCGGCCGGCGATACTTTGCCGGCCGACGGTGTGGCGGAAAGCGGCAAGGCGGAAATCGACAACAGTCTGATCACGGGCGAAAGCATGCCGCAAGCGACCGGCCAAGGACAACAACTCTATGCCGGCGCGACCGTCATGGGTGGCGAGGTTATTTTGCGTGTGACCGCGACCGGGGACGACACCTTGTTGGCGGAGATCGTTCGTCTTCTGGAGGTGGCGGAACAGGGTCGCGCCCGCTATGTCCGATTGGCCGATCAGGCGGCGCGGATCTACGCCCCCGTTGTGCATCTGTTGGGCTTGGCGACGTTCCTGGGATGGCTGCTGTTCAGCACGGTGGGTTGGCAGACTGCCTTGTTCCACGCGATCGCGGTCCTCATCATTACCTGCCCATGCGCGCTCGGGCTGGCCGTCCCTGCGGTTCAGGTCGTGGCGAGCGGATTGTTATTGCGGCTCGGTGTGCTGGTGAAAACCGCCGATGGTATAGAAAAGCTCGCGCTGGCGGACACGGTCGTTTTCGACAAGACAGGCACTCTTACAGAAGGCCGGCCGGTGCTGGTCAATCTCGACGAGATTTCAGAGCCCGATCGCCAGTTGGCCGCCATGCTGGCGGCGTCCAGCCGCCATCCTTTGTCCCGCGCATTGATCGAGGCGGTCGGGAGTCCAGCGCGGCATGTAGATGTCCGCGAGCTGCCCGGTGACGGGTTGATTGCACAAGTCTCGGGTATCGGCGAAGTTCGGCTCGGCAACCGCCTGCATTGCGGTGTGGCGGTGGCGGAGATACAGGTCGATAGCGAGATTTGGCTCGCCGCGCCCGACCGACCGCCGGTCTGTTTCAGATTCCGCGATCAAGCGAAGCCCGACGCAAAAGAGACGATTTCCCGATTGCGGCAGAATGGATACCGGGTCGCCCTGCTGTCGGGCGACAACACAGCTGTCGTATCACGGGTGGCGGCCGAATTGGCGATCGACGATTGGCACGGCGATTGCCAGCCGGCGGATAAAGTCGAGCGGCTGGAAGCCCTGAAGGCGGGCGGTCATCGTGTCCTGATGATTGGCGACGGACTCAACGATGCGCCGGCACTCGGCGCGGCGTTCGTGTCCGGCGCGTTCGCACGCGGCGCAGATGTCAGTCAGGCCGCCTCGGATTTCGTGTTTCAAAATCCAAGTCTCGCGCAATTGCCGAAAACGATGGCCATCGCGCGTGGCGCGCGTCGCTTGATCCTGCAGAACTTCGCCGTGGCGTTGCTCTACAACGTCATCGCCGTTCCGATGGCGGTTGTCGGGCTGGTCACACCGTTGATCGCCGCCGTCGCTATGTCGACCTCTTCGCTGTTGGTGACCGGTAATGCATTGCGGTTGCGTTGGCGTTTCGGAGGCCGCCGATGGACGTGATCGCTTATCTGATTCCAGCCGCGCTTCTGGTTGGGCTTGTTGGCCTCGGTGCCTTCTACTGGGCCCTACGCAACGGTCAGTTCGAGGACCTGGACGGCGCCGCCCACCGCATCCTTTTCGAGGAGGATGCGGCGGGCGACAGCGTCAAGCGAGAAGATCGAGGCTGACTTAAGCTGCTTTAACGTTGGCCAAAAACTTCTCGACCACGGATTTCAGCGCTTCCGCCTGCTGCGAGACGTCACTGGCCGCGACCTGAACTTCCTGCGCCGCCGTGCCAGTATCGTTTGCCGCGTCGTTGACGCTAATGATATTCGTCGACATCTGCTCGGTGCCAGCCGCCGCCTCCTGGACGTTGCGGCTGATCTCGGCCGTTGCCGACCCTTGCTGCTCGACAGCCGCGGAAATCGACGTGACGATCCCATTGACTTGTTCGATCACACCGCTGATTTCCTGGATGGATTTGACTGTTCCGTCCGTTTCCTCTTGCATCGAGGCGATTTGATTGGTGATCTCCTCGGTCGCGTTCGCGGTTTGGGTGGCCAGGTTTTTCACCTCGGCCGCGACCACGGCGAAACCCTTGCCCGCTTCGCCGGCACGGGCCGCCTCGATCGTTGCGTTCAGCGCCAGCAGATTGGTTTGGCTGGCAATGTCGTTGATCAACTGCACGACGTCGCCAATGCGATGCGCGGCATCGCTGAGACTGGTGACGGAGAAATTGGTCACCTCGACTTTTTTCAACCGCATTGTTGGTGATGTTGATCGACTCGTTGGCCTGCTGATTGATCTCGGAGATCGAACTGGACAATTGCTCTGTCGCCGCCGCCACCATCTGTACGTTGGAACTGGCTTCCTTGGACGCGGACGCGGCGGCAGTGGCTTGGCCGGTCGCACTGTCGGCTGTGGAAGCCATCGATTTGGCGGTCGAATCAAGTTCCGTGGCCGCGCTGGGACACCGTGTGGAGAATGTCGCCGACCTGCGCATCGAACTCGTCGGTGATCCGTTCTATATGCTGGGCACGCTTCTCGCGTTCGGGCCCGTTGCGCTTCCTCGACCGCCATCATTTCCTCGTTGCGGATCATGTTTTGTTTGAAGACGTCGACCGCGTCCGCCATGTCGCCAATCTCATCTTGACGATCCTGGCCGGGGATCTCGACCTCTTTGTTTCCGCCCGCCAACTCGGACATCGCGGCGGTCATCTCGGTCACCGGGCGACTGATCGAGCGGGCCATGAGATATCCGGCCATGGCAATCGCGGCAATGCCGGACGAGGGCCATGATCGCCATGATCCATTTCATCCGAACGACCGATTCGAAGGCTTCGGCCTCGTCGATTTCAGCCATCAGCGCCCAGGTGATCTTGTCGGAAACCTTCAATGGGGCATAGGCGGAGAGGACCGGATTGCCATTATAGTCAATCACGATTTCCGAACCGGTTTCGCCAGCCAATGCCTTATTCGCGGCATCGGTATCGGACGCGTCCGGTATCCGGATTGGCGAACGAGTTTTTGACGCTGTGCCCTTCGGGATCAAGGAAGGAGTCTGACCGCATAAGTTTGTCCTGACCGACCAGATAGGTTTCTCCGGTTCGGCCCATGCCTTCGCGCTGTTGCATGACGCTGTTAATGGCGTCCAGCGACAGTTGCAGTGCGACGACGACGGCTACTTTTTCCGTCAATCATCACCGGCTGGGCAATAAACGCCGCCGGTTCGTCTGCGCTTGGCGCGTAGGGTTCGAAGTCTGAGACCCCATAGGCACCGGAACTCAACACTTCGCGAACCAATTTTCCAAGACCCGAGTCTTTGAATTTGCCGTCGACGATATTGGTCTGGTAATCGGCCTCCTTAGCCACCGTATAGAAGATATGGCCGTCCGGGTTCATCAGAAACAGGTCGTAATAGCCGTAAAGATCGACATAGTTCGAGAAATAGGACTTGCCGTCTTCACTGGCGGGAACGAAAGCCTCCGCCACGTCGATCTCTGCAATCAGCGCCCATGTATGTCCGCCGACATCCACCGGCGTATAGGACGACAGGACGGGGTTGCCGTTATAGTCCGTAATGATCTTGGTATCGGCCTTGCCGGCAAGGGCGTTGCGGGTTGCCTCGGTGTTGATCGTACCCTTCGCCGGATTACGGAAAGAGGCCACGACCGAATAGTTTTTCGGATCCAGATAAGAGTCCGACCGCATTAGATTGTCGGGGCCGACCAAATAGGTTTCGCCGGTCTTGCCAAGGCCCGCGCGCTCCGACATCACCTCTGTGATCTTGTCCAAGGGCATCTGGAAAATCAGCACCCCGACGATCTCGCCGCCATCGAAGATCGGCGATGAAATGAAACTCGCCGGCGCATCGTAGGATGGCGTGTAGAGCGCATAGTCGATCAGAGCGTAGTCGGTTGTCTTCTCCAATTTCAGGCCCGCGCGGAACGCCTCGCCGATGCCGCTCTCTGCCCAAGCGCCCGTTTAGCAGCGACGTTCCATAGTCGAGCTCCTTGAAGACCGAATAGATGATGTGACCGGTCTTCGCGTCGGCGATGAAAATGTCGTAATAGGAAAAACGCTCCAAATAGTCACGGACCGGGGGGTGGATTTGCGCGTGCACGGTGCTGTACAGGGTGCCCGTCGCTCGCCTCGTCCAATTGATGTTTGTTGCCCAGCGGATGCTTGTTGGCGCGTATATACTCGTATTGCAGCGCGATCGCCGTGCTGTCCATCTTGGCGAAAATCTCGTCCACGGACGGACCTTCGCTGCCGTTTTGGTTCTGATATTCCGGCAGATATTCGTTGTCATAGTAGGTCCGCAGCCGCCGTTTCATGCTTTCGAGTTGCTCGGGGCTGAGCGCGCGTTCGTCGACATAATTGTGGAAGTGCGACCGGAAACGCCGTGTCGCGTCGACGATCATACGATTTTGCGAAAGCGTGATGACCTGAGAACGGATGGTTTCGAAATAGCTTTCGACGGCGGATTTCTTGATCTGCCGGACTGCGGACAGCTTGGCGCGGCCTTCCCGTTCCAACACGCTGACCGTCTCGGCGAGGACTTTCATGTCGTTATGGCGGTCGTCGAGGAATTTCTCGATTTGCGCTTTTTTGACGGCTCGAATGCCCTCCAATTGATTAAAGGCACGCGTTTCGAGGGTGCCTGACATATTGACGAGATTTGCAATACCCCGACACGGCGAAGGGTAGAATTCCTATGACGAGGAACGCCGAGATCAGTTTCGGGCCAATTTTGATATTTGCAAAATTTTTGATCGACATAATTTCACTCCACAGTACCGGCGGCCTATCCGAATACTGTCATCGACAGAAGATGTGCCGCGCTCTGTCGAGATATCTATATTATGAAAACCTTAAATAGACGCTAACGCCGCTTCTCGCCCGGCCGCATTGACCCAATCCGGTTGGCCGAGATGCGCGACCCGCAAGCTTTTTCCGCGTAAGGCAACTTCGCGAAATTGATACATAATCGCCGCCGTTGGGGCATGGATGCGGGTATCACCGAAAAGCATTCGGATAATCGGCGGGCGATCCGGGCCTTTGGCCACGAATTGGGGAGAATCGGGTCGGGACAGTTCCGTAAAGTCGATTTGATGGATTGAGGCGACTTCGTCTGGGTTGGCTTTCATTGCCGAAATATCGTCGAGCCAAAGCACGAGGGGAGTGATCAAATATCCGGTACTGGTCACGAAGTCGTCCAACCTGCCAAGGATTGCTTGTTCCGGTGCGGACAGGTTTATCTCTTCCTCAAGTTCTCGACGTGCGGCGTCGATATCGATCTCACCCGAATCCAGACGTCCACCCGGGAAAGCCCACTGTCCGGCATGGTTCCGGAGCCGGGAAGTGCGGCGGGTCAATATTAGAGTGCATTGTCCTGCTTTATTGGCGGCAATGCCGACGGCGACCGCCGAATGCTTCAATTCTTCGGCCGTCGTAACGGCGACGCTGAAATCGGGAGAGATTTTCGCTGATCATCGCGCGCAGGTCGTAAGCGTGGCGAAACGTCATGTCAGATTCGATCCTGATACTTTATCCGGCGAAATGACCCAGTTTGTCGGATCTTGGACGATGGACGATTACTGCATGGTACCGAGCTCGCTGGAAAAATCCATGGCCGGACGTCGGACGCGCGTTCCACAGTCTCTTGTTGGCCATCGGTTTCTGCAATCTTTCGGCGCCGGCGCCTTCCATTTCCGTGTTTCATATCTAGAACAGCGTTTTACTCTATCAGGGCTACAACACCCTTTATTTGGCGGATTGGCGAGCCATACCTTTGCGCCGCCCGGTACAGCGAGCGCGCTTACGGTTGCCCAGCGTATCCTCATGTCAGCGCCTTGTCCTCGACCGCCCACAGCTGCCGTCTTTTAGGCGGGCCGGTGGGCGGTACGAAGCCAAGGATTAGGCCGCGTCGGCTTGTTCGGCTTGATGGATCACCGTTTGCGGGAATGGGATGGTCAGATCGGCGGCGTCAAACGCTTCCTTCAGCGTTTTTGTCATGTCGAATTTCAGGGCCCAATAATCGGTTCTGTCGCACCATACTCGAATGACAAGGTTGACGGAGCTATCGGCGAGCTCAGATACCGCGATCAAATGGGCTGGCTCATCATGGCAACGCTCGTCAGCCTTGATGACCTTTTCAGTTACCCTCGATCGCCTTATTGATATCGTCGTCGTAGGAAATGCTCATGGCCATATCTAGACGGCGCGTGTCGTGGTAGCTGAAATTTTTCACCCGCCGCACCCCCAGATATGGCTGTTCGGCGCGATGATATGCACATTGTCGGCTGTGGTTAGTTCCGTTGTGAATAGGTTGAGCGTCTTCACCGTACCTGAAACGCCGGCGGTTTCAACGAAATCGCCGATATTAAACGGTCGGAACAACAGGAGCATGACACCGGCGGCAACATTGCTTAACGTGCCTTGCATGGCAAGGCCGATTGCAAGACCCATGGTGCCGAGAACAGCGATAAGGCTGGCTGTCTGGACGCCAAATTGACCGAGAACGGTGATGACCGTAACTGCCAGAACCAAGTAACGGGCGGCGCTTGCCGCCAAAGTCCGGACCATATCGTCGACGCGGTCGCCGCGGCTCAGAATCCTCAAGACCGTCGACTTCACCCAGCGCGCGGCAATCCATCCGACAATCAGGATAGCCAGGGCGCCAACAACCTTAATGCCGTACTCAACGAATATCGAAAGAGCCAGTTGGGTCATTTCAACAACGGAAGCTTTGTCCATGTTATCTCTCCACATCGATAATTGTTCGGCTTAAATCAAGACAAGAAAAAGGGGTGCCGGTAGAGCACCCGGCACCCCAATTTTTCGCGTGTTATGCGTACCGACTATTTCACAGGCGATACGACAATCTCAACACGCCGGTTCTTCGGATGGCGAACGCCGTCCTCGGTCGGTACTGCCGGCTCGGTTTCGCCGAGTGCGACCGCACGGACCGTATTGGCTTTCGCGCCGATGTCCAGCATCTTGAGGATCACGCTTTCGTTGCGTCGTTCCGACAGACCCAGGTTGTAATCGGCTGAACCGGACAAGTCGGTGTGACCGCGCAGGCGGATCTGCGAGTCAACGGAGTTGGCGAACTGAACCGCTTTCGAGATGATGGTCTCGGCTTGCTGCGTCAAATCGGCCTTGTCGAAGTCGAAGTAGACAATGAACTGCTGATCGTCCGGCTTCGGCGGAACCGGCTTCATCACCTTTTCTTCAGGCTTCAGCGCGGCTTCGACACGCTCCATCGCAGCGAGGAAGTTGGCGCGGCAGCGGGCGATGTCTTCCGGTTGATGATTTTCTTCCTGCTCTTCATCCAGCAATCCATCATCGCCTGGGCGTGCGCCATGTCTTTGGGCGCGGCCTCCGCGCCGCCACGGCTCAAGGCGTCGAGCAGGCGGGCATGGGCGGCCTTGATCTCGTCGACGCTATCCCGCGGCAAGTCGAAATCGGCCGGGTTGTACGGTTGCGGCGCGCTGCACTTCGGCGGCTTGAGCGGCCCCGGCGGGCATAATCATCCGCCGCGCCGTAATGCGCTTCCGCATATTCGCTTTGAGCCAGGTCAATATACTCCGCATAGAGTGCTTGGTAAAATCGCTACCCGTCGGTGTTAGACCCTGTGACCCTATCGAGTTCAGAACCTGCGCATGCAGTTAATACAAGCGCAACGAGGCCGGTAAAGGCGGCCTTTACTGTTGTGTTCATTGCTAACGTCCCTGATCCAGTCAGTAAAATATTTCGTCCATGCCGCCAATCGGGGGCACTTCATATGGATATGCGGATTCGCCAAAAATATCAACGAATAGTTTGTTAATTTAGGTACCATATTGGCAAACGTGTCCGTCATGTAACGGTCCGCGAACTGCCCGAAAAAACTCGTCTTAGGCGGATTTTTCCGCTTCGAGTGATTCCATTAAAGCGAGCCATTCTTTTTCCAATCGATCAAGTTTTGTGACGCCAATCCTTGCTGCCGGCTTAGTTCGGCGGCATCGACTTCGCCGCTGCGGTAGGACTTGGGATCGGCCATCAGCGCTTCCAACTGCCCGTAAATGAGTTTCAGTCAGGGATATTTCGCATTCTATAGCTGGATAGTTGGCGACGCAAGGGGGCCAAATTGGCCCTTTTCGCTGCCGCATTCTTCTTCTTTACCTGAACGGGTATCGTCGGTTTTTGGTGCGGCGTTGCTGCCCGGCGGGGGCGAAACAGGCGATTTTGGTAGTCGGACACGTCACCGTCGAATACGTTCACGGTTCCACCAGCCACTAGCCAAAGCCGATCGGCGACCAATTCCACAAAATGCCGATCGTGGCTGATTAGGATTACACTGCCGCTGAACTGGTTCAGAGCCTGAATCAATGCTTCGCGCGCGTCCACGTCGAGATGATTCGTCGGTTCGTCCAAAATCAAGAGTTGCGGCTTGGCTTCGGTAATCAGAGCCAAAACCAGGCGGGATTTCTCTCCACCCGAGAGGTTTTCGGCCGCCGTCGTGGCACGATCTTGGATCAAGCCATAGCCGCCCAGGTGACTACGCAATTCGGTTTCCGACGCGTCGGGGCGAAGGCGGCGAAGGTGATCGATCGCGGTATCCTGTGGACGCAGGTCCTCGATTTGATGCTGGGCGAAAAACGCCGCGCTCAGGCGATGATTGCGGTGCAAATGACCGGCCATCGGTTCCAGTCGGCCGGCCAGCAGTTTGGCGAATGTCGATTTACCATTACCGTTTTGACCCAACAAGGCGATCCGATCATCGTTGCCGATGGTGAAGTTCAGGTCTTTCAGCACCGGCTCGCCGGGCCGATATCCGACCTGGACCCCTTCCGCCGAGACTAGGGGCGGTGCCAATTGCTTGCCGTCCGGAATGGCGAAGCTGACCGATGGGTCGACAAGCGCGGCGGCGATGGGTTCCATTCGGGCCAGCGCCTTCAGACGGCTTTGCGCCTGTCGGGCTTTTGACGCTTTGTAGCGGAACCGGTCGACAAATTGCTGGATATGCTTGCGCTGCGCTTCTTGCCGCGCCCGCGCCTTTTCCTGAAGGACAGCGCGCTCACGCCGTTGCCGGTCGAACTGATCGTAGCCACCGCGATAGAGCGTGAAAGCGGTCGGCTCGATGTGCAGAATATGGTCGACCGCGCGATTCAACAGTTCCCGATCATGGCTGACCAGCAGGACGGTATGCCGATAGCTGCGGAGGAAACCTTCGAGCCACATGGCGCCTTCGATATCGAGATAGTTGGTCGGTTCGTCCAGTAGAAGAAGGTCCGGCGCCAGGAAAAGCGCGGCGGCCAAAGCGACGCGCATCCGCCAGCCGCCGGAATATTCTTCGCAAGGTCTTCGTTGCGCGGCTTCGTCGAAACCGAGCCCGGCCAGGATTGTCGCCGCGCGGGAAGGCGCGCCATATGCGTCGATGTCGACCAGCCGTTCGTGGATTTCCGCCATCCTTCCGGCCTCGGGATCGGTATCGAGCTCTGCCAATAGATTATGGCGTTCGGTGTCGGCGGCTAGGACAGTATCGACGATGCTTTCCGGCCCGCCTGGCGCTTCCTGAGCGACAGCACCGACGCGGAGGTTTCTCGGCATGCTGATCTCGCCGTCATCGGCCTGGAGTTCGTCCAGGATCAATCGAAGGAGCGTCGACTTGCCGACACCGTTGCGGCCGACCATGCCGACATGATGACCGGCCGGAATTTGAACCGAGCAGTTCGTGATCAGATCGCGCCCGCCAATGCGGTATGTCAGGTTTCTGATGTCGAGCATGGCCGGCTTGTTTAGCACGGTTGCTCCGCCGGCGCGAAGTCGATATAAGGCCGCTCAAGCGCCGGCACCGCGGTCCGTCGCAAAGATATTTCAACACAAGGAAGATGACAGAAATGGCCATCGAGCGCACTTTTTCCATCATTAAGCCGGACGCCACGAAACGTAATTTGACCGGCAAAATCACCGCACGGTTGGAGGGCGCTGGCTTGCGGGTGATCGCGTCGAAGCGGATTTGGATGACCCGGCAACAGGCCGAAGGATTCTATGCCGTGCATAAAGAGCGGCCGTTTTTCGGTTCCCTCTGCGATTTCATGACCTCCGGTCCGGTGGTCGTGCAGGTACTCGAAGGCGAGGACGCGATCGCCAAAAATCGGGAAGTCATGGGGGCGACCAATCCGGCCGAGGCCGCCGACGGCACCATTCGAAAAGACTTTGCCGAGAGTATCGAAGCAAACTCCGTGCACGGCTCCGATGCGCCGGAGACCGCGGCGGTAGAGATCGCCTACTGGTTTGCCGAAACCGAAATCGTCGGCTGATATGTCGTTCTGCGCCGTTCGGCTTAACGATTAGAAGTTTACCGAAACCGGATTGAACATCTCGCTTTCGGCGCCGTTCGTATTGGTAAGGGACACCCGCTCGCTGGCGACACGGGCGTTGCCGCTGGCAACAAGGCTAAGGGCGAGCGGGTAGAGGCGATGCTCCGCCATCAAAACCCTTTCAGCCAAACTATCGGCGTCATCGCCCGGCAGGACCGGCACGGCGGCCTGGGCGATGACGGGCCCTTCATCCATTTCCGCGCGTATGTAATGCACGGTGCATCCTGATATTTTCACGCCGGCGTCCAGCACCCGATGGTGCACGTTGGTGCCCTTGAAGGCAGGTAGCAGGGAGGGGTGGATGTTGATCACTCGATCCTTCCAACGTTGAACGAACTCCTTCGTCAGGATCCGCATGAAGCCGGCTAGGCAGACAACCTCCACGCCGGCGTCGCGGAGAGCCGCGCTGATCGCGTCATCAAAGGTTTCCCGGTCCTGATAGCTTTGATGCTTGATCACTCGGGTGGCGATGCCAGCCGCTTCGGCCTTTGCCAGACCGGGCGCGTCGGCCACATTGGAAATGACCAGCGCGATATGCGCCGGATAGTCCTCGGCTTGCGCGGCGTCGATCAAGGCGGACATGTTACTGCCGCGACCGGATATCAAGATACCAACTTTTGCCTTACGCATTAGAACGAGAGCCCTTCGATCTTCACGTTAACCTCGTGCTCGGATATGGCGACAATCTTACCGATTTCCAAGGCGGTTTCGCCCGACGCTTCGAAATTCTCCCTTACCTCATCCAAATCCGCAGCATCGACCACCGCGACCATGCCGATGCCGCAATTGAAGGTTCGAGCCATTTCTCCCGCCGCAATCCCGCCTAGATCCGACAACCATTTAAAGACAGGATCGGGGCGCCAACGCGTGGCGTCGACCAAGGCCGCGCAGTTGTCCGGCAACACGCGCGGGATGTTTTCCACAAACCCGCCGCCGGTAATATGGGCCAGGGCCTTGACTTTGCCGGCGCGGACCGCGGACAGGCAGCTACTGACGTAAATCCTGGTCGGGGTCAATAACGCGTCGGCCAACGGCAAGTCGGCTTGAAAGGGAGCCGGGGCCGCGAGATCCAGTCCGAAGTCGTCCACAAGACGACGAACCAGGGAAAAGCCGTTGGAATGCAGCCCGCTGCTGCGCAGCCCGATCAATTTGTCGCCGGCGGACACTTGCTGGCCGTCGAGAAGTGCGCCGCGTTCGACCGCGCCTAGGGCAAACCCGGCGAGATCATAGTCGCCCTCCGCATAAAGGCCCGGCATTTCCGCCGTTTCGCCACCGAGCAGGGCGCAGCCGGCTTGCCGGCAACCCTCGGCGATCCCCGCGACAACTTGCCGGCCGGCTTCGACGTCGAGTTTACCGGTGGCGTAATAGTCGAGAAACAGCAGCGGTTCCGCGCCCTGTACGACCAGATCGTTGACGCACATGGCGACAAGATCGATCCCGACCGTGTCGTGCTTGGCTGCGGCGATGGCCAGTTTCAATTTGGTTCCGACACCGTCGTTGGCGGCCAATAGAAGCGGATCCTTATAACCGGCCGCCGCCAAATCGAAAACGCCGGCAAAGCCGCCCAGTCCGGCATCGCTGCCAGGACGGGCGGTCGACGCCGCAAGCGGCTTAATCGCCTCTACTAAAGCGGCGCCGGCATCGATATCCACGCCCGCGGATTTATACGTGTAGCTGTTGATGGTATCCCGAGCCCCGTGAATGATAGGTTGACCGAATTTGGTCTTCGGTTTTAATGCGCATTTCGTAGCAAATTTGATCGGCGTTCAAAAGTGGAAAGCCATGATACGAACAATTCTGACTGCCATTTATGCGACCTGTTTCGCGATCAGTCTGTCGACAGGTCTCGCTGCCCAGCCGGTGGAGCCGGGGGCTTTGTTCGAGGTCCGCGACGTCGCCATCGACGCGACGGCGGATAATCCGGTCAAGGCACGGCAAACCGGGTTGGCGGAAGGCCGGCGGGCGGCCCTGGATCGGTTGCTCGACCGTCTCGTGCCAAAAGCGGCCAAAAGCGGGTTGCGGCGATTGTCCGACGCGGAAATCGGCGGTTTGGTGGAAACTTATGCCTTGGATGGCGAAAAGAGTTCGTCGACGCAGTATCTCGCCACCTTCAACGTGTTGTTTTCGGAATTGGCCGTGCGTCGTCTGTTGAAGTCCGAGAGGGTGCCGTTTTCCGAAAGCCGGGCGAAACCGGTATTGATCCTGCCGGTTCTTGTCTCCGAAGATACTGCTATTTTGTTCGACGGTCAGAACGATTGGCTGACAGCCTGGGGCGCGCGCAATGACGACGCGTATGGTTTGGTGCCGATGTTTCTACCGCTCGGCGATTTGAGGGATATCACGACAATGTCCGCCTCCGCCGCGCTGGCCGCCGACAAACAGGCGATGGGAGCGTTGGCCGAACGATACGGCGTCGACAGGCTGTTTATCGCCCGCGCCATACCCGGCGAGACGGGTAGCGGCAAGACATTGCGGGCCGTCGGAACCCTGTATGAGGATGACGAGCAGGACAGCGTCGAGGTGACCGTCAACGGCAATGCCGACGCATCCAATGCGGCCCTCTACGACCAAGCGGCAGCACTTTTGGCTGAGAGCCTCATCGACAAGTGGAAGGACGCGACGGCTCTGAGGTTCAACGAGGGCGAGGCGATTAGCGTTGCGGTCACGATTACGAATCCCGGCCAATGGGCGAAAATCCGTCGTGCCTTGGCCGCGGAACCGAGTTTGAGCCGACTTACCATCTTAAGTTTGACCCAAGACCGAGCGGAGTTGGAGCTGGAGTTTACCGGCGGTGTAGACGGACTGCGGGCGGCCTTGGCGCAGCGGGATCTCAATTTATTCGTTGATGACAAGGGCGGCTGGCAATTAGCGTTGTCTCCCCCGAATTGACATCGGACACAGGCCGGTGACACAGAATATCCCGAATATCATTTCGCTCATGCGGTTGTTGGCCACGCCGATCGTGGTCTGGCTTATTCTGTCCGACGAACTGGCCACCGCCTTCGTCTTGTTTATCGTCGCGGGCATTTCCGATGCGGTCGACGGTTTTATCGCCAAGCGCTTCAACGCCCAAACGATGATCGGCGCCTATCTGGATCCGATTTCGGACAAGGTCCTACTGGTCGCCATTTATGTGGCGTTGGGGGCAAGCGATCTGCTGCCGACGTGGCTGGTTATTCTTGTGGTTTCAAGAGACTTGTTGATTATCGGCGGCGCTTTGTTACTCTTCACCCTGGATTACCAATTGAAAATCGCGCCGATCTGGAGTTCGAAAATCAATACGGCGGCGCAGATTGCATTAGCGGGTTTGGTCCTCGCCATTGAAGGATATAACTGGTCCGAACTCGCAATATTACTTTGGCCATTGATGATCGTCGTGGCGATAACGACGGTCGTTTCCGGCGGCAGCTATTTGATCAACTGGACACAGCAAGTCGCCGATATCGAAGGGAACTAGCATGTCACCGGCCCGCCAGTGGCTTTATTGGTCGATTGCGCTCGGGGTAGTTCTGCTGGGCATCGCGCTGTTGAGCGATATTCTGTTCCCCTTTATCGTCGGCTTGGCCATCGCTTACATTCTCGATCCCGTGGTCGATAAACTGGAAGAACGGCGCATCGGCCGCGGTTTCGCGACCTTGATCGTGCTGACGCTGTTCTTCGCGATATTGACCGTTTGCGTCGTCATGCTGTTGCCGGTTCTGTTCGAGCAGATCATCGGCTTCGCCCAATCCCTGCCGAATTTATTGGCCAAGGGCTGGGACATGATCATCTCCCAAATCAGTGAAACGGCGGATGATTTCGACCTGGTCGTCGATGTCGAATCCGATGCACAGGCGATCATCGACGCGATTACGGAAAAGGCGGGCGGCGTCATTGCCGGTCTGTTGGAAAGCGTATGGTCGAGCGGTTTGGCGTTTTTCAATATTCTCTCGCTGGTGCTGATTTCTCCGCTCATTGCTTTCTATCTCCTGCGCGATTGGGACCACATGGTTGCCAAGGTGGAAAGTTGGTTGCCTCGCCATCTGGAGCTGGAGATCAAAAAAGTCCTGGCGGAGATACACAGTGTATTGTCCGGCTTCGTGCGCGGGCAGGGCATGGTTTGTCTGTTATTGGGCACGTTCTACGCCATAGGGCTCACCCTGGTCGGGTTGGATTTTGGTCTTGTAATCGGATTGATCGCCGGCTTGGTGTCGTTCATTCCGTTCGTTGGCGTGATCGTCGGGTTGACATTGTCCATGCTGACCGCGTTCACCCAGTTTTGGCCGGACTTTGTTCAGATCGCCATCGTCGGTTCCATCTTTGTCGCCGGCCAAGTTCTCGAGGGTAATTTCCTGACGCCGAAATTGCTGGGCAATCGGGTCGGTTTGCATCCGGTATGGGTGATCTTCGGATTGTTCGCCGGCGGTACGCTTTTTGGTTTTGTTGGCGTTCTGATGTCAATTCCGATCACAGCTGTGATCGGCGTGCTGGTGCGCTATTCGATCCAGAGATATGTCTCGAGCGGTCTGTTTTTGGGGGAAGCGAGCGAAGTCAGCGATGAAGAGTCGGCCCAATGACCGTGCAGATGGCTCTCGACCTGCCGCACCGGGTCGCGCGGGGGCGGTCGGATTTCATGATCGCGGATTGCAACCGCGAGGCCGTCGCCTGGCTTGATCGATGGCCGAATTGGCCGGGGAAAACGCTTATCCTTTATGGCCCTGCCGGTTGCGGCAAAAGCCACCTTTGCCACGTCTTTATGGCCGCCCAGGGCGCGGTGCCGGTGTCGGCGGACGATCTGTCGAGCAGCGATCCGCTCGAACTCGCCGGTCTAGGACCGCTCATTCTAGACGACGCGGATAGTATTTCGGACGAGGCCGGACTGTTCCACCTCTTCAACGCGGTGCGGGAACATGGCCGCGGCATGTTGCTGACGGGCAAGGCGCCGCCTAATCAATGGCCGATCGAATTGGCCGATCTGGCCTCGCGGCTGAACGGCGCGTCGGCAGTCGCGATCGGGCAAGCCAGCGACGAACTGCTCGGCGGTGTGTTGATCAAGTTGTTTCGAGATCGCCAGCTCGCCGTGGCGCCGGATGTGATAGGTTATTTACTGAAGCGTATGGATCGTTCGTTCCAGGCCGCCGGTCACTTAGCCGACCGTCTGGATCAAGCGGCGCTCCGCCAACATCGCCGTGTCACGATTGCGCTGGCGCGGGACGTGTTGGAATTGCCTTTGGAGGAATGTTGAATGGATCTGGGGATCGCAGGCCGGAAAGCTATAGTTTGCGCAGCCAGCAAAGGCTTGGGTAAAGCCAGCGCCTTGGCGCTGGCACAAGAAGGTGTCGACCTTGTGATCAACGCGCGTACGGCCGAGACCCTGGCGGCGGCGGCCGAAGAGATCGCGGATGCCACCGGCGTTTCGGTCACGCCGGTTGCTTGCGACATCACCAGCGCGGAGGGACGGGCCCAAGTGTTGGCCGCCTGTTCGGATCCGGATATCCTGGTTACCAATGCCGGCGGGCCGCCGCGCGGCGATTTCCGAGATTTCACGCCTGAAGATTGGCAAAAGGCGGTGAACGGTAACATGATCACGCCAATCGAGCTGATCAAGGGCACCGTGGACGGGATGATCGCGCGCGGCTTCGGCCGGATCGTCAACATTACGTCGGCGGCGGTCAAAAATCCGATTGATGAGCTTTGTCTGTCGAACGGCGCGCGCGCCGGCCTGACCGGTTTTGTTGCCGGCCTGTCGCGCAAGACGGTGCGCCACAATGTCGTGATCAATAATCTGCTGCCTGGACCTTTCGCCACGGATCGATTGAAAGCGGGCTGGGAATTCGCCGCGAGGGATGAGGGGATCACGATCGACGAGGCGCGGGCGCGGTCGGAAGCGCGTAATCCGGCCGGTCGGGTCGGCGAGGCAGACGAGTTCGGCGCCATGTGCGCCTTCCTCTGTAGCGCGCATGTCGGTTATATGACGGGGCAGCAAATCATGATGGATGGCGGCGGTTATCCAGGCACGATGTGATATTGGAGAAATGTCATGCAGCGTATCCTTTTGGTTCTTTCCCTGTTCGTCTCTCTGTCGATCTTTTCGGGCGCGGCGCTGGCCAATGTGGTCGGCATTTGGGCCACGAAAGAGGAAAAGTCCCGAGTGGAAATAAGTGAATGCGGTAAGAAACTCTGCGGCGAAATCATTTGGTTGAAGGAGCCTTTGAACGATAAGAAAGAGCCGAAGACGGACACCAACAATCCGGACGAGAAACTGCGTAGCCGCAAGATCATCGGCTTGAAATTGTTGTCCGGATTTGTCCCATCGAGCGAAAAGAACAAGTGGGAAGACGGCGAGATTTACAATCCGGAAGACGGCAAGACCTACAGCTGCACCATGACGTTGCTGCCCGACGGCCGTCTGGAGGTGCGCGGCTATGTCGGCATCTCGCTGTTCGGGAAGTCGCAGATCTGGACTAAAGTGGAATAACTGTCGGAGAGCGGGAAGAGGATCATGAGCGAAGCCGCCGTCGATATCGAGGTTCCCTTCGAAACCGGACCTGTTCTGTGCGGCGACGACGATCGTCTGATCAACCGCGAACTCTCCTGGCTGGCGTTCAATCATCGGGTTTTGGAGGAAGCGTTCAACACCGAACATCCGCTCCTTGCGCGGCTCAATTTCCTCTCGATCTCCGGCTCTAACCTGGACGAGTTCTATATGGTCCGCGTTGCCGGTTTGCATGGTCAGGTGCGAGAGGACGTCGATCAGGTCAGTGATGACGGTCTGACACCGGAACAGCAATTGGCGGCCATTCACGATATGGCGGGCAACCTGATCGCCGGCCAGGCGCGGTGCTGGAATGAGTTGAAGCAGGAATTGAAGGAGAACGGTATCGCCGTCGTTGCGCCGGACGAGCTGAACGAAGCGGATAGGGCGTGGTTGGAAGAATATTTCCTGCAGCAGGTGTTTCCAGTGCTGACACCGCTGGCGATCGACCCGGCGCACCCGTTTCCCTTCATGCAGAATCTCGGCTTGGCAATGATCCTGGAAATGCGCCGCCGCAGCGACGGCAATGCAATGAAAGCGTTGGTGCCATTGCCGCAATTACTCGACCGTTTCATTTTGCTGCCGGGCGATGATGCGCGTTACATCAGCTTGGAGAACCTGGTTTCCCTGTTCCTCGACAGCTTCTATCCCGGATATGACACGTTGGAACGGGGCTTATTCCGCGTCATCCGCGACAGCGATATCGAAATCGAGGAGGAAGCCGAGGATCTCGTTCGATATTTCCAGTCGGCCTTGAAGCGCCGGCGCCGTGGCAGCGTGATCAGCATATGGTTCGATTCCAGTTCCAGCCCCGCGCTGCAACGCTATGTCGCCCGCGAACTGCAGGTCCATCAACGCGACGTCGTCCTGGCTGAGGGTTTGCTGGGGCTCTCGGATATCGGCATCATTTTCTCGATGGGACGGCCAGAACTGAAGTTCCCCGCCTACCTACCGCGGTTCCCGGAACGTATCAGGGATACCGGCGGCGATTGCTTCGCGGCGATCCGGCTGAAAGACATTGTCGTCCACCATCCTTACGAAAGCTTCGACGTGGTGGTCCAGTTTATCGCGCAAGCGGCGCGCGATCCGAACGTGGTGTCGATCAAACAGACGCTCTATCGAACCTCCGAGGATTCGCCGATCGTCACGGCGTTGATCAATGCGGCGGAGGCGGGGAAATCGGTCACCGCGCTTGTCGAGCTGAAGGCGCGCTTCGACGAAGAAGCGAACATCCGCTGGGCCCGGGATATGGAGCGCGTCGGCGTTCACGTGGTCTACGGTTTCATCGACCTGAAAACCCATGCAAAAGTTTCGTTGGTGGTTCGGCGTGAGGGCGACGGGCTGACCACCTACTCTCATTTCGGCACCGGCAACTACCATCCGCAGAACGCTAAAATCTATACGGACCTGTCTTTCTTCACCGCGGATCCCGATTTGGCGATGGACGCCGCGAAGCTGTTCAATTTTATGACCGGTTATGCCGAGCCGCGCGGTTACCGCAAGCTGATCACCTCGCCGCATGGCATCCGTAGCGAGATTCTGCGCATGATCGAAGAGGAAATCGGCCATGCCAAGGCCGGTCGCCCAGCCGCGATCTGGCTGAAAGTAAACTCATTGGTGGATGCGGAAACGATCGAAGCGCTCTATCGTGCCTCCAACGCGGGTGTGCAGATCGATTTGGTGGTCCGCGGCATTTGCTGCCTGCGCGCCGGCGTACCCGGGCTATCGGAAAATATTCGCGTGAAAAGTATTATCGGCCGGTTTCTGGAACATAGCCGTATTGTCTGTTTTGGCGCTGGTCATGGACTGCCGTCGACAGAGGCCAAGGTCTTTATCTCCTCCGCCGATTGGATGCCACGCAATTTCGACCGGCGGGTCGAGGCCATGGTGCCGGTCGAGAACCCAACCGTGCATGCGCAAATTCTCGATCAGATCATGCTGGCCAACCTGAAGGATCGTCGGCAGAGCTGGCAGATGGGACCGAACGGACGCTATGACAGGATGTCGCTGAGCGAGCCAATCCACGAAGCAAACGCTCTGTTCAGTGCGCATGAATACTTCATGACCAATCCGAGCCTATCGGGCCGGGGCAGCGCGTTGCAAGACGATGATGCATTGCGGCCGATCGAACTCGATTGATGCGTGAGGTTGTCAAGCAATTGAAACCGGCGCCGAGGACAGCGGTGGAGGCGGCGGAGCGACCGGTCGCCGTAATCGATATCGGTTCGAATTCGATCCGTCTGGTGGTCTATGAGAGCTTCTCGCGCGCGCCGGCGCCGATATTCAACGAAAAGAATGTCTGCTGCCTTGGCGAGGGATTGGCGGAAACCGGGCGCATGCGAGAAAAAAATATGGAGCGTGCGCGGCAGACGATCGAGCGTTATATCCGCCTGACCCGCCGCATGAATGTGGGTGCGCTGCATGTCTTTGCGACCGCGGCGGCGCGCGAGGCGGAGAACGGGCCGGCCTTCGTGGAGGCCTTGGAACGCGACTGCGGCATCGACATCCGTGTCCTATCCGGCGGCCGGGAAGGTAAACTAGCAGCCCTCGGCGTATTGAGCGGTATGCCGTCGGCCACGGGCATCGTTGGGGATTTGGGCGGCGGCAGCTTGGAGTTGGTGCCGGTACGCGCCGGCAAACGGAGTAAGGGCGTGACGCTACCCCTGGGGGCGCTTCGCCTCTCGGCGCACGATCCGCAGAACCTAAGCGGCTATATCGACGCACAATTGCGATCGGTCAATTTCCTCTTCGGCGAACCCGAGAGAACCTGCGACTTTCACGTGGTCGGCGGCTCCTGGCGTGCGATCGGACGGGTACATATGCTACAGAACGATTATCCGCTGCATATTGTTCATGGCTATACCGTCGATGCCGATGAGATACGCGACCTTTGCAGATTGCTGTCCCGGTTAAGCCCCGGCAGCGTCGCAAATGTGGATGGCGTACCGCGGGAAAGGGCCCGGACGTTGCCCTTGTCCGCACTGGTTTTGTCGCGGTTCATTAAGTTGGTCGGACCGGCGCGAATATGTTTCTCCGCTTATGGCGTGCGCGAAGGCGTTTTGTTTTCCGCCCTCGATAAGACCATGCGGCGGCGGGATCCGTTGATCGAAGCCTGCCGCGTGATGGGTCGACGCAATGCCCGTTTCGAACCCCAAGGCGAGTATTTGTTCGATTGGCTGAGCCCATTGTTCCAGGATGAGGACGAGCGGCACGCGCGTCTTCGTCTGGCGGCCAGCATCATGTGCGATTTCGGTTGGCGCGTTCATCCGGAGTTCCGCGCCGATTACGCGATTATGGAAACCCTTCGTTCGCCTCTGGTCGGTATCGATCACTGGGAACGCTGTTACCTCGCCTTGGCCTTGCGTTCGCGATACAGCCATGTCGGCGGCCGCGGACTGACGAAAGAGGCGCAGAAGTTGATCGGCAAGGAGGCATCGAAGCAGGCACGCCGAGTCGGTTTGGCCTTGCGTTTGGCGCTGACATTGTCGGGCGGCCAACTCGAATTGCTCCGCCATTTCGCTGTGCGGTCGACCGACGAGGAACTACGACTTGAGATCCAAAACAGCGAAGCGTCGTTGTTCGGCGAGATTGTCGAAAATCGGTTTCGGCATCTCGCGGACGCTTTAGACAAACGGCCGGACGTCGCCGTCATCGGTTAATCGGGCGAATGCTCGATGATGCGAACTCGTTTCCCGTCGAGGGCCATGGCGATACGCCCCTCCATCAACGCGACGGCGTCGTTGCCGAATATCTCCCGGCGCCAGCCACGCAGCACCATCTGATCGCCGTTGCCGTTGCCGGCCAGCCGTTCCAAATCCGCCACGGAAGCGATCAAGCGTTGCGACACGCCATGCTGTTCGCAACGATATTTCAACAATACCTTCAATAGATCGACCGCGGGCCCCAACCCTTTGGGCAACGACTCGGGCGGGCGGAGTTTTGGCAATTGATCCTTGGATAGGGCGCGGCCGCGTGAAACGGCATCCAGTAGGCTCTTGCCAACGCTGTTCTTTGCAAGGCCTTTTGGCACCGCGCGCAAGCGTTGCAGTTCGCCGAGATCACGCGGTTTTTCCGCCGCCAGTTCCTGGATCGCTTCGTCGCGCAGGATGTGATTGCGCGGTTGATCCCGTGTCTGCGCCCGTTCCTCGCGCCAGGCGGAGACTTCTTTGATAATGCCGAGATATTCCTTATTTCGGCTGCGGATCTTGATCCGGCGCCAGGCTTCCTCAGGATGCAGTTTGTATGTTTCCGCCGTGGTTAAAACCGCCATCTCCTCGTCCAGCCAGGAACTACGGCCGTTCTCGCCCAGCTGCTTCTTCAGCGAATCGTAGATCGGCTGCAGAAAATGGACATCGGAGATCGCATAGCCGATTTGCGTCGCCTTGAGCGGGCGGCGGGCCCAGTCTGTGAATTGCGAGGTCTTGTCGATCCGGGCACCGGCCAGCCGGGCGGCGAGTTTGTCGTAACCGACCGAATCGCCGAAACCGCAGACCATGGCCGCGACTTGGGTATCGAAGATCGGATGGGGAACCCGTCCGGACAGATGGTAGAAGATTTCCAGATCCTGGCGCGCCGCGTGGAAGACCTTGACGACATTCTCATCGTTGAGAAGGTCGAATAAAGGCGTCATGTCCAGATCTTCCGCCAAGGCGTCAATTGCCCGGGCTTCGCCACTGCCGCCCAACTGGATCAGACAGAGCCGTGGCCAAAACGTCCGGTCGCGAATGAATTCCGTATCGACGGCCACATATTCGCCTTGCCGTAGCTTGCGGCAAAGCGCGGCCAGTTCCGCCGTGGTATCGATAAGATCGAGATTTAACTCAGACTTCGGTAACTTTACTGACATCGGGGCAAGCTATACACCATTCGCCCGGCGTCGTCCCCCGGAATCGAGGCGCGACGGCGAAAATCTCACCAAACGCCCGCCAGGCCTTGACAAACGCCGTGCCAATGTGTGCTTTGGCGCCGCGTTTCGGCCCGGTTCGTCAGATCGAGGGGGAGCCGCGGCGGCGAATCGACAGCGTCATCGGAAAGTAAGCAGTTATGCATAAATATCGGACCCACAACTGCAGTGAGTTGCGTCGCCAGCATGTTGGCGAAACTGTTCGGATCTCCGGCTGGGTGCACCGTCGGCGGGATCATGGCGGTCTCATTTTCATCGATCTCAGAGATCATTTCGGCTTGACCCAAATCGTTGCTGAGCCCGACTGCCCGGATTTCCAGATCATCGAGCGGATACGCGCCGAGAGCGTTGTCCGCATCGACGGCAAGGTGGAAGCGCGGAGCGACGATACCGTCAACGATAATTTGCCGACCGGCGAAGTCGAGATCCGTATCGCCAATTGCGAGGTCCTGTCCGAAGCCGCCGAGCTGCCGATGCCGGTCTATGGCGATCAGCAATATCCGGAGGAAACCCGGCTGCGCTTTCGCTTCCTCGACTTGCGGCGGGAGGTCATGCATCGAAACATCCAACTGCGCGGCAAGATCATTTCCTCGATCCGCCGGCGCATGGAGGAGCAGGGGTTTCAAGACTTCCAGACACCGATTTTGACCGCATCCTCGCCCGAGGGCGCGCGCGATTTCCTGGTGCCGAGCCGAATGCATCCCGGGCAGTTTTACGCGCTGCCGCAAGCGCCACAGCAGTTCAAGCAACTGGTCATGATGGCGGGGTTCGATCGCTACTATCAAATCGCCCCTTGCTTCCGTGACGAGGACGCCCGCGCCGACCGCAGCCCGGGCGAATTCTATCAACTCGATATCGAGATGTCGTTCGTGGAGCAGGAAGATGTGTTCCAGGCGGTCGAGCCGGTGTTGCACGGCGTGTTCGAAGAGTTCGCTGAGGGCCGCACCGTGCCGCCGCGGCCGTTTCCACGCATTCCCTATAAGGAGGCGATGCTGAAATATGGCAGCGACAAGCCGGATCTGCGCATCGCTATCGAAATCAGCGACGTTTCGGAAGTCTTCGACGGCTCGGACTTCCAGTTGTTTGCGAAGGCGGTCGCGGCCGGGTCCGTGGTGCGGGCAATCCCGGCGCCGGGAGCCGCCGGGCAGCCGCGTAGTTTCTTCGACAAAATGAACGATTGGGCCCGCGAGGAGGGCGCTCCCGGTATGGGCTGGATCAGCTTCGTCGACGGCGCCGGGCGGGGACCGATCGCCAATCGGCTGGACGACACGAGGCTTTCCAAACTGAAGGAACTCGCCGGTGTCGGTGACGGAGACGGCCTATTTTTCGCTTGCGATAAGGCGGATGCCGCAGCCTCGCTTGCCGGAAAGGCCCGATTGAAGATAGCCGACGACCTGGACATGGTGGAGCCGGACATCTTTCGGTTTTGTTGGATCGTCGATTTCCCGATGTTCGAATTCGATGAAGCCCAGCGCAAGATCGACTTCTCCCACAACCCATTTTCCATGCCGCAAGGCGGGCTCGAGGCGCTGGAAAATCAGGATCCGCTGGATGTGCTCGGTTTTCAGTACGACATTGTCTGCAATGGGGTGGAACTGTCGTCCGGTGCGATCCGAAATCATCGTCCGGATATTATGATCAAGGCATTCGAAATCGCCGGCTACTCGGCCCAGGATGTCGAAGAGCGGTTCTCCGGTATGTTGAACGCGTTTCGCTATGGCGCGCCGCCCCATGGCGGCATCGCGCCGGGCATCGACCGCATCGTCATGCTTCTGGCGAACGAACCCAATATTCGGGAGGTTATTCTGTTCCCGATGAACCAACAAGCTCAAGACCTGATGATGGGCGCGCCGGCGGAGGTCAGCATGCAACAACTCCGCGAATTGCATATCCGTACAGTGGTGCCGCCGGAGAAGAAAGCGGAAGATTGATCCGGATTGGTCGGAGTTAATCCAGGTCGGTTAGGCCGTCGATCCAGCTTTCCGTGCTTTGCTGCAGCCGGCCACAGAGGATCAATGACAGGTTGAAAAGCGCTCTGGCCGCCAATTCAGGCATGCTTTTCATTGTCTTATGGAACATGTCCTGGGTCAGCACGAAGAATTCGCCATCCTGACTAACGACCACATCGGCGGTTCGAGGTACTTCCGAAAGGAAGCTGATTTCACCGATCACATCGCCGACCCCGAGGTCGGTGATATGTTGGTCGTTGCGCGTCACTTCCACGGCGCCACTGAGAATGATATACATTTCATTGCCCAGATCGCCTTGGCGCACCAGTTTTTCACCGGCGTTTAGGTTGATGGTTACGCCATTCTTGATCAGGCGCTGAGCTTCCGTCACTTCGAGGCCGTTGAACAGCGGTATCCCGACTAGAGGGGTTTGATGCAACTGAGTGGTGACGCTGTTCCATAGCGCTTCGGAATCTTCCAAAGGCGGAACAGCGCCGTTGCCCGCCTCTGCAAACTTCTCCGCCAACCATTTGGCGTCCGTCTCGCTGTTATCGAAATCGCCGGCGACTTCCGCGAATGGGGACCCGACCTTCTTCAAGTGCTCGGCGTCTTCCAGAACCAGCACCAGAGGCGTGCGCAATCCGTCCATCGGATCGACCATGTTCTTGGTATACCGACGATATCCAAGTTGCTCGAAGAACGGTACGAGCGACGGGGCTACGTTGCAGAATTCGAACTTAATACCTTGATTTCGCAGTTGTTTATACTTTGCGCTGGCGAGGATCGAAGAGGCCGGGCCCTGCCGCCAATCCGGCGCGATAATGGCTTGGTCCGACATGCAAAGGGTGGCCGGATCATAATCGGAAAACTGTCTAAGCTCGTAGCCCTCGACTAAATTCCGCGGCAGCAGAGGGGCATCGCAGACCAGGACGCGGATCGAACCGACGACTTCCTTGCCATCCGAGAGGAAGTACAGATCGGCATTGACGTCAAAATCGTCCCTAACCGCGTGAAGTTTGTGGAATGTTCCCTGCGGCTCCAGCCCGAGTTCGTCGACATGAACACGGTAGCGGAACTCATAGAGTCTGCGCCGGTCGTCGCTATTATTGGCACGATGAACCTGTAACACGTGCTTTCGCTTGTCCAATCAATACGTCATTACTCTACACACCCGGCTTGCTCTGTCCTGCAGCACAGCATGTCGGAAGCGTTGGCACCGCGATAATTATACCATATTGCGGGATGCAGAAAAAACCCCTGGCCTATCTTGGTTAATTTATTTTCGTGCCGTGACATTCCCGCATCAAATTGCTGCATTTGAAGCGGAAATTCTGCATCAACTGCATCCGCTGGTCGCGCCGCAGGTGTTACATTTCATGCATGTACCGTTACGGACCAGGGTGAAATTGCCGCATTCGCCACAGGCATCTCCCTCGTAACCCTTCATGCGAGCTTCGCGAATTTGATCGAATTTGGCGCCCGCGTCTTCGACGAACTCGGTAGTCATGGCGACCGCTCCGCCGACATTCGCTTGTGCCGCCGCCTGCAGACTGCCTTCGGTCTCCATATTTTCGAAGGATTCGTCATTGCCGCCGCGGACCACGTAAAGCTGCGCGCCACGGATGAACCCCTTGGACGCCAGGTTTTCGACGGCGTTCAGGGCGGCGTTGTCGGTCGCCTCTTCAAGATCCGCTTCCGCGTCTCCCGCACCAAGCGCGTCCGGGCGCAAATCCTCGATATTGGCATGCGCGAGATCTTCACGATTGAGATACGAGATCGCCAATTCCCGGAAGATATAGTCCAAAACGGATGTGGACATGCGAATGGCGTCATTGCCCTCGACCATGCCGCTTGGTTCGAACCGCGTGAAGGTGTACGCCTCGACGAATTCCTCCATAGGAACGCCGTATTGCAGGGCAATGGAAATGGCGATGGCGAAATTGTTCATGAGACTGCGGAAAGCGGCGCCTTCCTTATGCATATCGACGAATATCTCGCCCAGGCTACCATCCTCGTACTCGCCGGTACGGAGGTAGACCTTGTGGCCGCCGACGATCGCTTTTTGCGTGTAGCCTTTGCGGCGGGAGGGCAGCTTGCGTCTTTTGGCGATGCGTTCGACGACGCGTTCCGTCAAGACCGCCGCGGGTGCCTGTGCTGCGACCAGTTCGGCGATGCTCTCCTCTTCTTCCGACAGATCGCTTTCGTCGATCAGGGCGGAGGAGAGGGGCTGCGAGAGCTTGGAGCCGTCCCGATACAAGGCATTCGCCTTCAGGCCGAGTTTCCAGGACGCGAGATAGGCATCCTTGCAATCTTCCACCGACGCTGAATTCGGCATGTTAATGGTCTTCGAGATGGCGCCGGAAATGAATGGTTGGGCTGCCGCCATCATACGGATATGGCTGTCGACCGAAAGGAACCGCTTGCCGATGCGTCCGCAGGGATTGGCGCAGTCGAAGATCGGCAGATGCTCGTCCTTCAGACCTGGGGCGCCTTCCAAGGTCATGGCGCCGCAGACAAAGATGTTCGCGGCCTCGATTTCGTCCGACGAAAATCCGAGATGGCGTAGCATGTCGAAGGCATAGTCATCGAGTTGCGTGTCATCGATGCCAAGGGTTTCGCGGCAAAACTCCTCGCCGAGATTCCATTTGTTGAAAGCGAATTTGATGTCGAATGTCGCTTCCAACGCGCCTTCCAACGCGGTCAATTGCGCGTCGCCGAAACCCTTTTCGCGCAGACTGTCGTGATTGATTGCAGGCGCGCCGATCAAGGTCGAACGACCCACCGCGTAGGCGATGATTTCGTCAATCGTTTCATCGGTATAGCCCAGACGACCCAGCGCTCGAGGGACCAACCGATTGATGATTTTGAAGTAGCCGCCGCCGGCTAATTTCTTGAACTTCACCAAGGCAAAATCGGGTTCGATGCCGGTGGTGTCGCAGTCCATTACCAAGCCGATGGTTCCTGTGGGGGCGATAACGGACGCTTGGGCGTTGCGATAGCCGTGCGCTTTCCCCAGTTCCAACGCCCGATCCCACGCTTCGGCTGCCGCCTCGGCCAATCCCGGCAGTTTGCAATTGTCCCGATCCAGTGGCACGGGCGCGATGTTCAAGCTTTCGTAGCCTGACGTCTTTCCGTGGGCGGCGCGGCGGTGATTGCGCATTACGCGGAGCATATGCGCTTCGTTATCCCCATACCGGGGGAAGGCGCCTAATTCCTTCGCCATTTCGGCCGAGGTGGCATAAGCAACGCCGGTCATAATCGCGGTCAAGGCACCGCAAATCGAGCGCCCTTCGTCACTGTCGTAGGAATGACCCAAGGCCATCAGCAAACCGCCGATATTGGCGTAACCGAGACCCAGGGTGCGGTATTCGTAGGAAAGCTGGGCGATTTCGCGGGATGGGAATTGCGCCATCAAGACGGAAATCTCCAGAACGACGGTCCATAATCTTACGGCATGACGATAACCGTCCAGGTCGAACGCACCGGCCTCGTCCAAGAAAGCCAATAGGTTGAGGGAGGCCAAATTACAGGCGGTGTCGTCCAAAAACATATACTCGGAGCAGGGGTTCGACGCCCGTATCGACCCGCCTTCCGGACAGGTATGCCAGTTGTTGATCGTCGTATCGTACTGCAATCCGGGATCCGCGCAGGCCCAGGCGGCGTGTGCGATCTGCTCCCAAAGATCCCGCGCGCCGACGGTTTTCGACAGCTTGCCGGTTGTGCGTTCGAACAGTTCCCAATCCGCGCCGGATTCGACGGCGGACAGGTATCGGTCCGTTACCCTCACGGTATTGTTGGAGTTTTGACCCGAAACCGTCAGATAGGCATCGGAATCCCAATCGGTGTCGTAGGTCGGAAACTCGATCTCGGTGTAGCCTTGGCGGGCGAAGTCGATGGTGCGCTTGATGTAATTTTCGGGAATCAGGCATTTTCGCGCCGCGATCACCGCTTTTCTCAATGCCGGATTTTCGTTTATTTCAAACCGGTTATCGCCGTTACCGTCAGTGCAGGCTGACATGATTTCGTTCAGATGCGTATTGGTCAGTCGCGATCCGGCGACCAATGACGCAACCTTCTGTTCCTCCAACACCTTCCAGTTGACATATTCCTCGATATCCGGGTGATCGACATCGACAATGACCATCTTCGCCGCCCGGCGTGTTGTGCCGCCGGATTTGATGGCGCCGGCGGCCCGGTCGCCGATTTTCAGGAAGCTCATCAATCCTGAGGATTTGCCGCCGCCCGACAGCGGCTCGCCGCCGCCGCGTAGGTTCGAGAAATTGCTGCCGGTGCCGGACCCATATTTGAACAGACGGGCTTCACGCACCCACAAATCCATGATCCCGCCATCGTTCACCAGATCGTCTGCCACGGATTGAATGAAGCAGGCATGGGGTTGAGGGTGTTCGTAAGCGGACTCTGAAGCTTGCAGCTTACCGCTCTGATAATCCACATAAAAATGCCCTTGCGCCGGTCCGTCTATGCCATAGGCCCAATGTAGCCCGGTATTGAACCATTGCGGCGAATTAGGTGCCGCCATTTGGCGTGCCAGCATGAAGCGCATTTCGTCATAGAAGGCGCGGGCGTCCCCTTCCGAATCGAAATAGCCGCCTTTCCAGCCCCAATATGTCCAAGTCCCCGCCAAGCGGCCGAAGACTTGCTTTGCGCTGATTTCACCGCTGTTGTCGCTGTCGTCGGCTGCTTCGTGGCGCCATAGCCAATCCGGCACATCGGCTTCTTCCACGGCACGTAAATCGCTCGGCACGCCGGCCTTCCGGAAGTATTTTTGCGCGATAATGTCGCAGGCGACCTGCGACCAATCGGCGGGGACTTCAATGTCGTCCAGCTTAAATACAAGCGATCCGTCCGGATTGCGTATTTCGCTGGTTGCGGTCGTGAACTCGATTTTGGCGTAGGGTGACTTTCCCTCTTCGGTAAAAAAACGCTCGATACGCATTTACTCTTTCCCCGTCGAATAGACTCATGCCAGACTCCCCCTATGCGGCGGCACAAATCCGCACAGGGCAATTTGATTTTTAGTTGGACAGTAGTTCCAGCTAATCGCTACATCTAGTTAGCTGTTGCCCACAACCCACAATATCTAGCCACAGCCGATCGCCTGCGTCAACAGATTATGGAGATGTGGGTGAAAGAAAATGAGCTGAAGGTGATGCGACTCGAATCAACCCGGTCCGGCTTTTTCCGCCGCGGATTGTAGTTCGTTGGCCAAGAACGCAAAGAACTTCTCGACAGAATTTCCGGCGGTGAAGACGACGGCCAATATGGCAATGGCAATTCCCGCGGTGATCAGCGCATATTCGACACCGGAGTTTCCGGATGTGGAGCGAAAAAAGTTGCCGAGGGCGATTTGAGCAGCCAAAATTCTACTTTGCATGTCTCAATCCCCTAATCGGCCCCGTATGTCTTACTGTCTTTAGAGACCCGGTTATTCGGGCAGCCGGAATATTGTTCAGTCGCACGTACGACACGCAAGTTTTAGACCAAGCAGGTAATTGACCACGTTGCTGCAAGTCGAATTCGTTCCGACTCCTATATTGGCGTTCGGTCGGAGCGCGATCTTGGCAAGATCGGTCGAAAATCCTTCCATTCGTGAATTCAGCCTCGAGTCGCGGCGTATGTTCCAAAATTGAACAAAATTTTAGGGAATGGCCTAAAATCGATCACGGTCATGGGCGGTGGAAAAATCCAACCTCGGCCCTGCCGGGACAATTCGGGTTGGGTTGACTGTTTCATGGCTACCGTAATAGTGCAGTTTTATTTTATCTATATACACTGTTTCGGCGATTCCGGGTTGTTGATAGAGATCACGGGTATAGTTCGACAGGTTCGAAAACTCCTCCAATCGCTGTCTATTGCACTTGAAGTGCCCGTAGTACACGGCGTCGAAACGAATCAAGGTCGGGAACAGCCTCCAGTCCGCTTCTGTTATCTCGTCGCCGACCAGGTAGCGTTGACGCGCCAGAATGTTTTCGATTTTGTCCAGCGCATCGAACAAGCGTTCGAACGCGGCTTCGTAGGCTTCCTGACTGGTGGCGAACCCGCAGCGATAGACGCCATTGTTGATGTTTTCGTAGGTAAGGGCATTGATGTCGTCGATCTCGGTGCGTTTTTCAACAGGCGAAAAGTCGACCTCGTTGCCTGCGATGCCGACGAATCCGCTATTCAACATACGGATTATTTCCGAAGATTCGTTGGAAACGATCGTGTGTCGTGTCTTGTCCCATAACACCGGGACACTACACTGACCTGTATAATGTTTGTCCGCGGCCAGATATACGTGGTGCATGTATTTCGCGCCTGAAACCGGTCCGGCATTATCGGGAATGGCCCAACCGTTTTCCAACATCAATGGATCGACATAAGTGTGATCAATGGCGTCCGTTAACCCCTTCAGAGCGCGGTAGATCATGGTGCGATGGGCCCACGGGCAGGCATGGCTGACATAGAGGTGGTAACGCCCTGATTCCGGCGGGAAATCGGAATTGCTGCCGGACGTGATCCAGTTTCGAAACTGAGTGTCTGCCCGTTTGAATTCGCCGTCTCGGCGGCGCGGATCCGGTCCTTTCGCCACCCATTGACCGTCGACAAGCCGTCCCATCAACCTATTCTCCGTGATCTAGTGCCAATCAGGCCGTTTTCGCCACCCCGCCTCGGCGGGGGTCACCGGCCCCTGTCATGCCGCGCTTCGTGTCGATCAGGGTGCCATGGACGCCGCCGAAAAAGAAGTTGCGATCCGGCCAGAACTCGTTTTTGTCGAATTCGACGGTGAGGGCATTGACGATGTCCTCCGAAAATCCCGCCTCCACGTTCAGAACGCCGCGCTCGTAGTGCAACCGCGGAGCTTCGATCGCGTCGTTCACGGACTGCCCGAAGCCGAGGATATTGCACAATACCTGTAAAATAGCCGTGCGGATCCGGTTTGAGCCGCCGCTGCCCAGGGCGAGGCGCCATTCTCTGCCTCGGTTGACCACGGTCGGGGCCATCATCGACGAGATGCGCGTGTTCGGTTGCCAGTTAAAAAACCCTTGTGGATTAATATCTTCTTCGCCAAGCATATTGTTCAACATGAAGCCGGCATCGGGCAGGACATGACCGCATCCTTCGCCGTTGGATACGGTGGCGGCGACGGCGTTGCCGTCCGCGTCGATCACACTGACATGGGTCGTGCCGCCGGTTTTCAAGGCGCGGCCGGCGATGGCCCGGCGGTGGGCGGCGAGGTGAGGTTCGGCCAACAAGGCGGTGACGCGGTCGTTGTCGCAACCGAGGTCCAGGCCAGTGCTCCGGCGGGCATCATTGGTGCGCGCCATGATGTTGGCGAGGGTCGCAAACCAGAGCGGGTTAGGCGCGGTATCGCCCGCCAAAACGTCTTCGGCCAGCGCCAAAGCGAACGTAATGAGCGGGCCGCCGGAAGAGGGCGCCGGATTGCCTAATATCTCATATTCGGCGAAACGCCGGCGCAACGGCGACCGGAGCACTACACTATAGGCCGCGAGGTCCTCCCGCGTCACGCTGCCGCCCCGTTCGACGGCCATACGCTCGATCATGGTTGCGATTTCACCCTCATAGAACAGCCGTTCACCCTCGATGGCCAGACTTTCGAGGCAATCGGCCAAAGCCGGCAGACGCAGCAATTCGGATTCTTGTAAGGTCTCGCCGGGTTTTTGCAGACTTTCGAAAGTCGTTTTCGCGCTATCGGAAAAAAGCAAGATCGGAGCGACGGCACGTTTGATAAAGGCTTGATTTGGCGCCACGGGAACACCCTCCCGGGCCAATGCGGTGGCCGGTGCGACCAACTCGCGCATCGGGAGCCGACCGAGGTCGCGTTGTAATCTGAATAAACCGGCGACCATTCCAGGCGTTGCAGCGGCGCCGAACCCAGTGTGAAATTCCTGCTGCACCGTGCCGAAATCGGCCATGACGGGTTGGAAGTCGAGTTCGTCCGTCGGACGCACGCGACCGGGCGTTTGGGCAAAAAAGTCGAATAGTTTGGCGTTTCCCCGCCCGTCGACCGCGAGGGCGAAGCCGCCACCGCCAAGGCTGGCAAGGACCGGCTCGACAACACAGGCCGCCGCCAAAGCGGCGACGACTGCGTCGAATGCGTTGCCGCCCGCCCGCAGGATCTCGACCGCCGCATCCGCGGTGGCTTCATGTCCTGCCGCGACGATCCCTCGCGCAGCGCTTCCTGCCGCCATTTTTCCGCCGCCTTTGGTTGATGTTCCGCAAAGGCGCGGATTATAGCGGCTTTGCGAGTCCGGTCGAGGGGAAACGAATATGGATTAATATTCCCCTTTTGTTCACATATTTTTGCTTGTAATATACGAAAATTAATAAACCAAAGCGTTTCAGGATGATCATGAATACCAATCTAACCCGCCAAATCTATCACGATGCCGTCGAAATCTGCGCCCGTGCTTGGTACGAAGCCGCCGGTAACGGTCTGCTTTGGCCCCAGCTTCCATGGGAAGAAACGCCTCGATCCTACCGCGACGAAATCTGCCGCCGAATGGCATTGGCGTTGCGAGACCTCAGTATCGCCGCGCGTGCGCGCAGAAAAACAGGGCCCAACAAATAAGCGTACAGTAATACACTTAAAAGGAGAATAGTATGACAAAAATAATTAGATTATTTGACGGTCCGGACCATTTCGATGCTGTGGAAATCTGCGCTAGGGCGTTTTACGAGGCCGGCGAACACGGACTGGGTTGGCCGGACCAGGCCTGGGAGGATTTATCCGACGAATATCGACGGGCCTGTCGATATCGAATGACCCATGCTCTGCACACCCTCTACGATCATCTGTTGGATGAGCGCAGCGCCTGATCCTTTACATCAATAATTCGATCAGATAAGGGCCGTCGGTGGCAAGGCCGTTTTCGAATGCCGTCGCCAAGGCGGCCGCGTCGTTCACTTGCTGGCCGGGGACGCCCATGCCTTTGGCCATATCGACCCAATCGAGGTGCGGGCGGTCCAGGGTCAACATGTCTACGGCTCTGGGACCTGGATTTTGGACACCAACATTCGTGAGTTCGCCACGCAGGATGCTGTAGCTGCGGTTGGCGAATACGAGGATTGTGATGTCCAGATTTTCGCGCGCCATGGTCCAGAGCGATTGGACCGTATACATCGCGCTGCCGTCGCCTTCGAGCGCGATGACTTTTCGATCCGGACAGGCAATGGCGGCGCCGATCGCCACCGGCATACCGTATCCGATGGAACCGCCCCGATTGTTCAGCCAAACATGCGGCGGGGCACCGGCGGTCTCGCCGAAAAATTGGCGGCCGGTGGTCACGCTTTCGTCCACGACGATCGCATTTTCCGGCAATAAAGCACCTAATACGGGCGCGATGGTCTCGGGAGAGATCGGGCCCGTCGGCAATGCCGGCCGGTGGGTCGCCGCGACATTCGCAGGTTCTGTGTTCAAAGCGTCCAATTCCTGCGCCAATGCTTCCAACGCGGCTTCCAGATCGGCGCTCAAGGGGGCGAGTTCCGTTACCTCGGCGTCATCCGGCGTCAGCAGGCTCGGTTTGTTGGGATAGGCGAAGAAGGCCACCGGGGCCCGCGACCCGACAAGAACAAGATTGCCCGCCTGTTTCATGACCTCCAACGCCATTTCGACAACATAGGGAATGCGGTTGACTTGAACGAGGCCGGCACCACGTTCCAGTTTCGTGTTGGCGCCCTCGGTCAGGATACCCGCACCTGTCTTCGCCGCGATACGGCCGGCGTAATCCAAGGCCTTGGCGGTCAAGGCGCCGCCGCCGAGCAGCAGAGTGGCCGGTGCGTCTTTCGTCAGCAGTTCTGCTGCCGCTTTGACCGCGTCGGCGTCAGGAGCAACTTTCGCCGCTGCCGCGGCCGTTTCCGCTACGCCGTCCGCCGGGCCCCAGGCGGTATCGGCAGGCAGTATCAGGCTGGCGATCCGACCGGGCGTTTTCGAGGCCTCTTCGATGGCGCGCGCGCCGTCGGCGGCGATGCCGCGCGAGTCCGGCGACGTCTTCACCCAGTGCGAGACCGGGCGGGCGATGCCCTTCGATGTCGGCTGTCAGCGGCGCGTTGTAGCCGATATGGTAAGTAGCGTGCTCGCCGATGATATTGACGACGCCGGAATTCGCTTTCTTGGCGTTGTGCAGGTTGGCGACACCGTTG